>JBBRSE010000004.1:0-140583 GCA_038245655.1 Mycobacteriales bacterium
CGCTACGAGCTGACACACCTGCAGATGCTCGAATCCGAGTCGATCCATATCTTCCGTGAGGTCGTCGCCGAGTTCGAGCGTCCCGTGCTGTTGTTCTCCGGGGGCAAGGACTCGATCGTGATGCTGCGGCTGGCGGAGAAAGCCTTCTACCCGGCCCGCATCCCCTTCCCCGTGTTGCATGTCGACACCGGGCACAACTTCCCCGAGGTGCTCGACTACCGGGACCGGCGAGTCGCCGAGCTGGGCATCCGTCTCGTCGTGGGCAGCGTGCAAGAGGCAATCGACGCCGGCCGACTAGTCGAGCAGCGCGGTCCGCGCGCCATGCGTAACCAATTGCAGACCCCGGTGCTGCTGGACTCGATCGCCGAAGGCGACTACGACGCTGTGTTCGGCGGCGCCCGGCGCGATGAGGAAAAGGCCCGCGCCAAGGAACGCGTCTACTCCTTCCGCGACGAGTTCGGCCAGTGGGATCCGAAGAATCAGCGTCCCGAGCTGTGGTCGCTTTACAACGGCCGCCACCGCCGCGGCGAACACATCCGGGTGTTCCCGCTGTCGAACTGGACAGAGCTGGACATCTGGCAGTACATCGCCCACGAGTCCATCGAGATCCCGTCGATCTACTTCGCGCACACGCGCGAGGTCGTCAAGCGTGACGGGATGCTCCTGGCGACCGGCCCGGTGACCCCGATCATCGACGGCGAGGCCGCCTTCTACGCAGAGGTGCGCTACCGGACTGTCGGCGACATGAGCTGCACCGGCGCCGTCGAGTCAGCTGCCGCCGACCTGGAAGCGATCATCGCCGAGATCGCAGCCACCCGGATCACCGAACGCGGCGCAACCCGCGCCGACGACCGCGTCAGCGAGGCCGCCATGGAAGACCGTAAGAAAGAGGGTTACTTCTGATGGAATCAGACATGGGTACGAGCTGATGCCAAGCTCTTTGAGGGGGATTTCCTAGTGGAGATGCTCCGCGTCGCCACGGCCGGCTCCGTCGACGATGGCAAGAGCACTCTCATCGGCCGCCTGTTGTACGACACGAAGAGCCTGTTCTCCGACCAGCTCGAGGCCGTGGAACGTACGAGCAGGGCGCGCGGCGACGAATACGTCGACTTGGCACTGCTCACCGATGGCCTGCGTGCCGAGCGCGAGCAGGGCATCACCATCGATGTCGCCTATCGCTACTTCGCGACCCCGAAGCGCAAGTTCATCCTTGCCGACACCCCGGGCCACGTGCAGTACACGCGCAACATGGTCACCGGCGCCTCAACCGCCAACCTGGCCCTGATTCTCGCCGACGCTCGCAAGGGCATCCTCGAGCAGACCCGGCGCCATGCCTTCCTCGCGTCGCTCCTGCGGGTTCCCCACCTCGTGCTGTGCGTCAACAAGATGGACCTCGTCGACTACGACCAGGACACGTTTGAGCAGGTGAAGGACGACTTCCGGGCGTTCGCCACCAAGCTCGACATCGGCGATCTGACCGCCATCCCGGTCTCGGCGCTGAAGGGTGACAACGTCGTCAACCGGTCCGAGCGGATGCCTTGGTATGAAGGCAGCTCGTTGCTGCACCACCTCGAAGAGGTGCACATCGCAAGCGACCGCAACCTCATCGACGTACGCCTGCCGGTCCAGCTGGTCATCCGTCCCAAGAATGACGCCTACCACGATTTCCGCGGATACGCAGGCATGATCGCCGGCGGGGTCCTCAAGCCGGGCGATGACGTCGTGGTGCTCCCGAGCGGTCTGCCGTCGCGGATCGCCTCGATCGAGACGGCTGACGGCCCGGTGGACGAGGCATTCCCCCCGATGTCGGTCACGGTTCGGCTCGAAGACAACATCGACGTGTCGCGCGGCGACATGATCTGCCGCCCGCACAACCGGCCCACGGTCGGTCAGGACATCGACGCGATGGTCTGCTGGATGAGCGAGGCTTCCCAGCTGCAGCCGCGCCAGAAGCTGGCCATCAAGCACACCACCCGGGTGGCTCGTGCGCTGATCACCGACATCGCCTACAAGGTCGACGTCACCAGCCTGCATCGCGATGAGCGCGTCAACGCGCTCGGGCTGAACGACATCGGCCGGGTCAAGTTGCGCACCACCGCACCGCTCTTCTACGACGAGTACCGGCGTAACCGAGTCACTGGTTCGTTCATCCTCATCGACGAAGTCAGCGGCAACACGGTCGGTGCCGGAATGACGAACTCGAACTAGTCGCTCCTGCGGCTACGCGGTCAACTCGACCGAATTGACTGCGTCGACGGCCTCGTCGCTGGCGGCCGCGGGTTCCGGTTCAGCGATCCCGAGCCGGGACACGGCGCGCATCTTGTTGACCGCATCGAGCGCCGCCACCTTGTAGGTCTCGCTCAGCGTCGGATAGTTGAAGACGGCGTTGACAAGGTAGTCGATGGTGCCCCCGGTACCCATGATCGCCTGGCCGATGTGGACCAGCTCGGTCGCGTTCGTCCCGAAGATGTGAACCCCGAGGAGCTTTCGGGACTCGGGTGAGACGAGCAGCTTGAGCATGCCGTACGAGTCGCCGACGATCTGACCACGGGCGTTTTCCCGGTAGCGCGAGATGCCGACCTCATAGGGCACCGAGCCCTCGGTGAGCTCGTCCTCGGTGCGCCCGACGTAGGAGATCTCGGGGATCGTGTAAATGCCGATCGGCATCAGGTTGGCGTCCATGCGCTCGGTGGGTTCGTCGAATGCGGCGTGGGCGGCCAGCCGGCCCTGCTCCATCGATGTCGAGGCGAGCGCCGGGAATCCGATCACGTCGCCGACCGCGTAAATGTGCGGAATGCAGGTGCGGTAGCAGTCGTCGACCTCGATGCGGCCGCGGTCGTCAGCCTTGAGCCCGGCCTTGTCCAGGCTGAGGTTCTCGGTTACTCCCTGGCGTCCCGCCGAGTACATGACGACCTCTGCCGGGATGCGCTTTCCGCTTTTCAGGCTGGTGAGTGTCCCGTTCTCGGTCAGCTTGACCGACTCGACCGTCTCGTTGAACCGGAAGCTCACCGACAGATCACGCAGGTGGAACTTGAGCGCTTCGACGACCTCGGCATCAGCGAAGTCGATCATGGAGGGGCGCCGTTCGACGACCGTGACTCTGGTGCCCAGCGCCGCGAACATCGACGCGTATTCGATGCCGATGATCCCGGCCCCGACCACCACCATGGAGCCGGGCAGGTGATCGAGGTCCAGCACCCCATCGGAATCGACGATGCGCCGGCCGTCGAATTCGATCTCCTTGGGCCGCGCCGGGCGGGTGCCGGTGGCGATGACGATGCGCTCGGCCCGAAGCAGGAGATCGTCGGTGTCAGGTCCGTCGGTGACGACCATCGTGTGGGGGTCCATGAAGCTGGCGGTCCCCTGGTAGAAGCGCACGTGGTTGCGGTGCAGTTGGGTGCGTACGACATCGGCTTCGCGCGCGATGACGTGATGGGTTCGCGCCGTGAGGTCGCTGATCGTGATGTCTTCCTTCACCTGGTAGCTGGAGCCGTACAGCTCGCGCTGATTGATGCCGGTGAGGAAGAGCACCGCCTCGCGCAGGGTCTTGGAAGGGATGGTGCCCGTGTTGACGCAGACGCCGCCGACCATGCCTTTGCGGTCGACAACCGCGACCCGGTGGCCCATCTTGGCGGCGGCGATGGCGGCGCGTTGGCCACCTGGGCCGCTGCCCACCACGAGCAACTCGAATTCATGCACGGCAGGCTCCGAGGGTCGACGTCACGGGGATGATGCTGCCACCTATCCCGTTTCGGGTGGGACGGACGCGTTTGTCGCGTGCCTTTGCGGTAGCGCCGCGAGCATTGGACAAGATGTGTCTATGCAGCTTCCCGTCATGCCGCCGGTCGCCCCCATGCTTGCCAAATCGGTCGAACGCATCCCGGATGTAGGCCACTACGAGCCCAAATGGGACGGGTTTCGGTCGATCATCTTCCGCGACGGCGACGACGTGGAGATCGGCAGTCGCAACGAGCGGCCCATGACCCGCTACTTTCCCGAGGTCGTCGAAGCGCTGAAGGCCAATCTCCCGGCGCGCTGCGTCGTTGACGGTGAGATCGTCATCGCGGGGGAGGCGGGGCTGGACTTCGAAGCGCTGCTGCAGCGCATCCACCCGGCGGCCTCACGGGTGAAGATGCTGGCAGCGACGACGCCTGCATCGTTCGTCGCTTTCGACCTGCTGGCGATCGGCGACGAGGACCTGATGGCCCGCTCGTTCTCCGAGCGCCGCGCGAGGCTGGTCGACGTCCTGGCCGGCGCCAAACCCCCCGTCTTCGTGACCCCCGCGACGACCGACCGTGAGCTGGCACAGCAGTGGTTTGCGCTGTTCGAGGGAGCGGGCCTCGACGGCGTGGTCGCCAAGCCGGTCGACGGCGCTTACCTGCCGGACAAACGCGTCATGTTCAAGATCAAACACGCGCGCACCGCCGACTGTGTCGTCGCCGGCTACCGGGTCCACAAGAGCGGACCGGGATCGGTGGGCTCCCTGTTGCTGGGGCTTTTTGCCGACGACGGGACGCTGTCATCGGTGGGCGTCGTGGGCGCGTTTTCGATGGTCCGCCGGCGCGAGCTGTTCGAGGAGCTGGCCCCGCTGGTAACGACTTTCGACGAGCATCCCTGGGCCTGGGCGAAGCAGGAAACCGGCACGCGTACCCCGCGCGAATCCGAGGGTTCACGGTGGAATGCGAACAAGGATCTTTCCTTCGTACCGCTGCGACCGGAGCGGGTCGTCGAGGTCAAGTACGACCACATGGAAGGCCGCCGCTTCCGGCACACCGCGCAGTTCTCCCGCTGGCGCCCCGATCGCGAGCCCAGCTCCTGCACGTACGAGCAGCTCGACCGCCCGGTCCACTTCGCCCTCAACGAGATCGTTCCAGGCCTGCGCACCTGACCTTGATCAACGCTCACGTGATCAAGGGATGAGGCGGCTGGCGGCCTGAATCCCGAGATCAGGTGAGCGTTGGCTTTAGATTGCGGGGCGTGGATCCCAACCTGCGCGCCTGCGGCCGCAAGGGCCACGCGACGTACCGACCCGACGAGCAGGAGCTGGCCGAGCGCCTGCACGTGTCAACGCTGGCAGGGGAGGCCTGGCGGTGCCTGCGTTGCGGTGACTTCGTGCCAGGTGAGCCCGTCGGCGCCGGGGCCGCTGACGATGCCCCATTGCTGCTGCGCGGGCGGGCGCTGCGCGACGCCACTATCCTGCGGCTGCTCGCGATCGAGCGGATCCTTCGCGCGTTGCTGCTGGCCGGGATTGGTTACGCGATCCTGCGCTTCCGACGTTCCGAGGCGAACTTTCAGGGCCTCTTCGACCGCGCGCTGCCGGCGGCCAAGCCGCTTGCGAGGGTCTTTCACTTCGACCTCGACCGCAGCCCGACCATCGAAAAGTTGCGCCACCTCCTGCACACCACACCCTCGACGTTGCTGCTGGTCGCCTTTGCCGTGTTCGGCTACGCGGCGATCAACCTGATCGAGGCGACCGGGCTCTGGATGATCAAGCGCTGGGGTGAATACTTTGCGACCGTCGCCACCAGCCTCTTCCTGCCGCTGGAAATCTACGAACTCACCGATCGCGTCACGGTCCTGCGGGTCGGCGCCCTGGTCATCAATCTTGTCGCGATCGGCTACCTGCTGCTCTCCAAGCGCCTGTTCGGGTTGCGCGGCGGCCGGGCGGCTTTCGAGGCCGAACGGCACAGCGAGTCGTTGCTGGAGGTCGAGCGGTCTGCCCTGCGCGAGCCGGGGCCGGACGCGCAGCCCGTCAGCTGACCCGCAGGACCGCCACGGATTCCGCGGCCAGTTCGTAGCCGCCTTCCCCGGTGTTGACGGGGCCAGAGGCGAGGATGACCTCACCAGCGAGCGGGACGGAACGCGGCTCCGTAGCCAGGTTGACGGCCACCGCGATGTCGCCGCGCAGGGCCACGAACCAGCGTGCCGTCTCGTCGTACTCGAACCGGGCCGCCCCGAGTTGAACGTTGGCCAGCGCCGGCTCCGCGCGGCGCAGGGTGATGAGCCGGCGGTACCAGTCGAGCAGGGCCTGCCCGCGCGGGGTCTGCGGCTCGTTCCAATCCAACGTGGAGGCCTCGAACGTCGAGCGGGCCTGCGGGTCGGGGATGTCGGCGGCTGACCAGCCATGCCCGGAGAACTCCCGGCGACGTCCCGCACTCACAGCGGTGCCGAGCTCAGCCTCGTGATCGGAGAAGAATTGCCAGGGGGTACGCGCTCCCCACTCCTCGCCCATGAAGAGCATCGGCATGAAGGGGGAGAGCATCAGCAGGGCCGCTCCGGCGCAGAGCAGCCCGTCCGAGAGGGTCGCTGACGCCCGGTCGCCGATCGCCCGATTGCCGATCTGATCGTGGTCCTGCAGGTACGTCACGAACTGCGGAGCCTCGATCCCCACCGGCGGGCGGCCGTGGGAACGCTCCCGGAAGCTCGACCAGTCGCCGTCGTGGACGTAGCCCCGATCGAGCGCCTTCGCCAGCACCTCGAAGGCGCCGAAGTCGCAGTAGTAGCCCTGGCGCTCGCCCGAGAGCGTCGCCCACAGGGCGTGGTGGACGTCGTCACACCACTGGGCGGCGACGCCATATCCGCCCGCCGCCCGGGGGCGGATCAGGCGCGGATCGTTCAGGTCGCTCTCGGCGATGAGGAACAGCGGCCGGCGTTCCTGGCTTGCCAGTGCGTCGACCTCCAGGGAGAGCTCTTCCAGGATGTGCAACGCCCGGTCGTCCCGTAGTTCGTGAACGGCATCGAGTCGCAGCCCGTCGCAGTGGTAGTCGCGCAGCCACATCAGGGCGTTGTCGATGATGAACCGGCGGACCTCGTCGGAGTGGGCGGCGTCGAGGTTGACCGCCGCGCCCCACGGGGTGTGGTGGGACTTCGTGAAGTACGGCGCGAAACGCCCGAGATAGTTCCCGGCCGGTCCGAGATGGTTGTAGACGACGTCCATGACGACGCCGATCCCGCGCTGATGGCAGCCGTCAACGAAGCGTTTGAGCCCGTCGGGGCCTCCGTAGGGCTCGAACACCGCGTAGAGATCGACGCCGTCGTAGCCCCATCCCCGCTCGCCGGCAAAGCCGTTGCACGGCAGCAGTTCGACCGCATCGACGCCCAGCTCCACCAGGTGGTCCAGGTGCTCGAGCGCGGCGTCGAACGACCCCTGCGACGTGAACGTGCCGACGTGAAGCTCGTACAGCACGCTCCCCGCCAGAGCCAAGCCACGCCAACCGTGATCGCCCCATTCGTGCTGCGAGTGGTCATAGACGCGTGAAGGGCCATGAACGCCGGCGGGCTGCCAGGCGGAGCGGGGATCCGGGGTCAGATCGCCGCCGTCGACCCGAAACGCGTAGTCAGTGCCGTGTCCGGCTAAGGAGACATCGGCGAACCACCAGCCGCGGTCGCCCTTGTCCATCCATTGCGGCGAATCGCCGACCAGGATGGTCACTTCGCGCACATGCGGAGCCCACACCGAAAATCGGGTCACCTGCCGGTCACCGGGTTATCGCCGTTCCCACGCGTCCTCGCTTCGCGTCAGCTCTTCAATTTCGGCGGGCAGCTTGCCCGCCAGCAGATGCCCGATCGTCACCACTTCCAGCACCGACCGCAGGCTCGCCCGCACCGCGATCCAGACGTCCTGCAGCTTCGCCGCGGGGCCTGGGTAGCTCACGTCTTCCGGTTTCGCGTCCTGCACGCTGGCGAGCGGTCCGTCGACGGCGCGCATGACGTCAGCAATGCTGATGTCGCCCGCGTCGCGGTCCAGCAGATAGCCACCCGAGGGACCGCGCTGGCTGCGTACCAGCCCGGCCCGGCGCAGCTCGCCGAGGATGCCCAGCAGGAACTTCAGAGGCACCGACTGGGCGCGGGCGATCGATTCGGCGGTCACCGGCTCACCGCTGCGGGCGGCCAGTTCGGCAAGCGCACGGACGGCATAATCGGCTCGCGCTGAGATTCTCACGTGGTCAGTCTCCCGCAGGCGCGCCCGAGACGAGCAACGCGACGGGGAAATCGCGCAGGAGTTTCAGCAGGTACGCGCTCGCCGACTGCGCGCCGGCCGAGCCGTGGCGGCGTCCGGTGAAGACGTCCGTCCACTCGCCAGGGGGCAGCACGACCGCGGTGTCCTTCCAGCCACCCGCCTGCCGCAGGCCCAGGACCAGGCGTGGAACCACCGTGATGGCCTGCGGACCGTCCGGCTCGCTGCCGCGGGCAAACGCCAGCACATGCGGGCCGGCCGCGCCGCTCACCTCGAGTGGGGAGTAAGCGGCATCAGCCCCGAAGAGCTCCGGGCGCTCGCGTCGAAGCCGCAGGACCGAGCGCACGAGGTGAAGCTTGGCCACGCCGGAGTCGTCGATCCGGGGTGCGCCCTCCGCCCGGTCGAGGACGGACGCGAGGCGGGCCCGCTCGGCATAGTCCACGGGGCGCCGGTTATCCGGGTCGACCAGCGACAGGTTCCACAGCTCGCTGCCCTGATACGAATCGGGCACTCCGGGAAGCGTGAGCTGCAGCAGTTTCTGAGCGAGCGCATTGACCCGCCCCGGCTCGGTGAGTTCGGCGGCGTAATCCGCGACGGCGGCCATCAGCGACCCGTCGTTCAACACATCAGTGACGTAGCTGGCGAGCGCGGCGTCGTACGCCTCGTCCGGTGCGGTCCACGACGTGTGCAGCTTCGCTTCGCGCGACGCCTTCTCCATGTAGGCGCGCAGCCGGTCGGCGCCGATCGGAAAGGCGCCCACCAGCGTCTGCATGAAGAAGTACTGGGTCGCGCGATCCGGACCAGCGGGTCCGGCGTACTTGTTGGCGAGGGACAGCAGCCGACCGCTCACGCGGGTCCAGCGTGGGACGTCCTCCGAAAGCAGCGCAAGGCGGGCTCGCACATCTTCGGATCGCTTCGTGTCGTGGGTCGACAGCGTCGTCATGGTGCGCGGCCACCGCGCCTGCGTTTCCTGCGCCGCCCCGTGGAAGTCGGCAACCGTCGCCCCGAAGCGGCCCGGATCTCCGCCGACCTCGTTCAGGGCGAGCAACCGTCCGTAGCGGTAGAAGGCCGTGTCTTCGACGCCCTTCGCCATCACCGGTCCGCAGGTCTGGGCGAAGCGCACGACCAGCTCATCCGGCCCGGAAAGGACCAGGTCGGCGACCGCGGCGATGTCGGCGCTGCGCTCGGGAAGGGCATTGCCGGCCCGCTCGGCGGCGCGCGCCACCACGGCTTGCGCGAGCGGTCCCGGACGCTCGCCGGGCCGCACGTACGCGCGGTAGACGTCGAACTGGGTGAGGAGCTCTTCGAGGGCGCTGCGAAGTCCGCGCCGGGTGAAGTCGCGATAGGCCGGGCGTGACCAGGCGGCGCGCACCACGAGTTCGCTGAGCCTGGTCAGTTCGGCGGCCAGCACCGTTTGCACCACCTGGCGCTTGGCGTCGGTGGCCACCGTCGTCCAGCGGCTGGCTGCCCCGGCTACCTCGTCGTAGAGCCGGGTGAGCGGCTCCTCGCCCGCAGGGTCGATGAACACCCCGGTGAGACGATTGAGCACGTCGTAGCCGGTGGTGCCGTCGCAGTCCCAGTCCGCCGGCAGTGTTTCGCCGTGTTCGAGGATCTTCTCCACGACGATCCAGCAGCCCCGAGTCGCCTCGGACAGCCGGGACAGATAGCCCTTCGGATCCGCGAGCCCATCGGGATGATCGACCCGCAGCCCCTGCACGGTCCCGTCGGCCACCGACGCGAGGATGCGGCGATGGGTGGCATCGAAGACGTCAGGATCCTCAACGCGCAGCCCGGCGAGGGTCGTGACGTCGAAGAATCGCCGGTAGTTGAGCTCCTCCGCACCGACCTGCCAGTCACACAACCGCCAGTGCTGGGCGGCCAGCAGGTCCGGCAGCGCCAGTTTCTCGGTTCCGGGGGCGAGCGGCAGGACGTGGTCGTAGTAGTGCAGCCGGTCTTGTTTGACCACCAGCTCGCCCGCCTCGAGACACTCGTTGAGCGACGAGCCGAGAACCGGGACCAGTACCTTGCCGGGGTTGTCGCGGCTGTCCCAATCGATGTCGAACCAGTGGGCGTACCGCGACGCCGGACCCTCGCGCAGCACCTCCCACCAGGGCGGGTTGGCCGATTCGGGCTCCGCCACGCTCGCGTGGTTCGGCACGATGTCAAGGATGATGCCGAGCCCCGCCGCCCGGCATGCCTCGCGCAGGGCCGCCAAACCCTCCTCGCCGCCGAGTTCAGCGTTGATACGCGAGTGGTCGGTTACGTCGTAGCCGTGGCGGCTGCCCGCCGAGGCCTCCAGCCAGGGTGAGCAGTACAGATGCGATACGCCAAGGTCGGCCAGGTAGGGCACTACCGCGACGGCGGCATCGAAGCCGAAGTCAGGTGTCAGCTGGACCCGGTATGTGCTGGTGACCGCGGGACCGGGCGGAGGCGGGAAGGGCAGGGTTGGAGTCGGGGGCATCAGTACTGCCGGCGCAGGACCAGGATCGACCGTGCGTCGACCGGGATGGTGCCGCTGGCCTTGAAGGCCGAGTCGTCGACGTGGTCGGCCAGTGGCTCCACCGTGTTGATGGAGACCTCCCATGCCTCCCCGTACTCCTGCTCGGGAAGGGTGAAGTCCACCGTCTCGAAGTGCGCGTTGAACAGGAGCAGGAACGAGTCATCGGTGACGCGATTGCCGCGCGTGTCAGGGTCGGGGATGGCGGCGCCGTTCAGGAAGACGCCGAGCGAGCGGGCCCAGCCGTTGTCCCAGTCCTCCTGGCTCATCACCTCGCCCGACGCCTTGAGCCACACGATGTCGTCCAGCCCGCCGGAGCCGCGGAAGGGGCGGCCCTGGAAGTAGCGCCGGCGGTGAAACACCGGGTGGCTCGAGCGCAGCTTGGACAGCCGGCGGCTGAAGTCGAGCAGGATCGAGTTCTCCTGGACGTCAGCCCAGTCCACCCACGAGATCTCGTTGTCCTGGCAGTAGGCGTTGTTGTTACCGCCTTGCGTACGACCCATCTCATCGCCCGCCACGACCATCGGCACGCCCTGGGAAAGCAGCATGGTGGTGAGGAAGTTGCGCTTCTGCTGCTCGCGCAAGGCGACGATGTCGAGGTCGTCCGTGGGGCCCTCGACCCCGCAGTTCCACGAGCGATTGGTGCTTTCCCCGTCGCGGCTCTCTTCGCCGTTGGCGTCGTTGTGCTTGTCGTTGTAGCTGACCAGGTCGTGCAGGGTGAATCCGTCATGAGCGGTGACGAAGTTGATCGACGCGTACGGCTTACGACCGTTGCTCTCGTAGAGGTCCGACGATCCGGTCAGCCGCGAAGCGAACTCGCCGACTGTCGATCCTTCGCCCCGCCAGAAGTCGCGGACCGTGTCGCGGTACTTGCCGTTCCACTCAGTCCACAGCGCGGGGAAGTTGCCGACCTGATACCCGCCCTCTCCGATGTCCCAGGGCTCCGCAATCAGCTTGACGCGGGACACCACCGGGTCCTGCTGGACCAGGTCGAAGAACACCGACAGCCGGTCGACGTCGTAGAACTCGCGGGCCAGGGTCGAGGCGAGGTCGAAGCGAAAACCGTCGACGTGCATTTCAGTCACCCAGTAACGCAGTGAATCCATGATCAGCTGCAGCGCGTGCGGGTGGCGCACGTTGAGCGAGTTTCCGGTCCCGGTGTAGTCCATGTAGTACTCGGGCTGGCCCTCGACGAGACGGTAGTAGGCCGCGTTGTCGATGCCGCGGAAGCTCAGCATCGGACCCATGTGGTTGCCCTCGGCGGTGTGGTTGTAGACCACGTCGAGGATGACCTCGATACCCGCCTCGTGCAGCGCCTTGACCATGCCCTTGAACTCCTGCACCTGCTGGCCGCGCTGGCCGGAGGAGGAGTACGCGTTGTGCGGGGCGAAGAAGCCGATCGTGTTGTAGCCCCAGTAGTTACGCAGGCCGCGCTTGACCAGGTGCTCGTCCTGGATGAACTGGTGGGTCGGCATCAGTTCGATCGCGGTGACCCCGAGCTTGGTGAGGTGAGCGATGATCGCCGGGTGGCCGATCGCGGCGTAGGAGCCGCGTATCTCCTCCGGGATCGCCGGGTGGGCGATCGTCAGCCCGCGCACGTGGGCTTCGTAGATCAAGGTCTCGTTGTAGGGGGTTCGCGGCGGCCGGTCGTTGTCCCAGTCGAAGAAGGGGCTGATGACCACCGATTTCGGCATCTGCTTGGCGGAGTCGGCGTTGTTGCGCTTGCTCGGGTCGTTGAAGCGGTACGGGAAGACGGCCGGGGTCCACTTGACCTCGCCTTCCACTGCCTTGCTGTACGGATCGAGCAGCAGCTTGTGGGAATTGCACCGCGGGCCGGCGGAGGGCTCGTACGGGCCCTTGACCCGAAATCCGTAGCGTTGCCCCGGCCCGACTGTCGGCAGGTAGCCGTGCCAGACGAACGCGTCGACCTCACGCATCTGGTGGCGCGACTCGGTCCCGCGTTCATCGAAGAGGCACAGCTCCACCTCTTGCGCGGGCTCGCTGAACAGCGCGAAGTTGGTCCCGGAACCGTCATAGGTCGCGCCGAGCGGGTAGGGCGTTCCTGGCCAAATTTGCATGATGGTTTGTCCCTGCCCGATAGGGACAGGTGTGAATCCGTCCGCTTGTCGTAGTTAGTCGTCGATCTCGGTGTTGCTGATCACTCGCCGGGAGGGCCGGTTGCCGGCTCGACAGGTGCCGAGGGTCGATGCTGGCAATCGCAGTGGCGGCGGCCCGGGCAGTGCTCGTGATCAGCCGCCCTGCACGGTTCGCAGATGAAGCCCGCAACATCCACCCGGCGATGATGCCCGAAGACGGTGGAACAACGGAACGGCGCCGGATATTTGAGGAACGTGTCGTTTCCCGAGCGGCGGAAATCGACACCTTCCTCAAATCCGGGAAGGTGACGGGCTGGGGGCGGCTGCGACGCGCCACCCCTGACACGCGTGATCGCGATGGCATTGCAGGTCGGGCGGATGTCGTGGCAAACTAGACCTGATCGTTACGACAGCGGGCCACCGGTAGGTCATAGACGAGGTCGCAGGGGAAGGCGTCCCTCGTCTTGGAGGTCAGTCGTGAACGATGCTTTGTGTTGGCCGGGAGCCGGGCTTGTGCCGGGTGTTCTGACCATCTTGTCCTGCCCTTCACCGCTTTGCCCGCATGTCGAATTTGCGGTCGGCGCGGTCGCTGGCGTGCCTGCGCCCCTGCAGTGGAGCAGCCAGCCGGCGCGCCCCGGAATGGCGTACGCGGCCCTTGAGTGGCGCGCGGCCGCGGGTGCCGCCGGCCGGCTCGCCAGCCGGTTGCGCGGGCTCAGCTCGCTGACGTTCGAGGTCGTCGAGGGCCCCGGGGCCGGCTGCGACGCCGAGCGCTACGCCTTCACCCCCGAGCTGGGGCTCTTCCACGGGAGCTTGGCGGCCAGCGGCGACATGGTCGTCGGCGAGGGGCAGCTGCGGGCGCTGCTGGCGGAGACCGCGGGTCGGGCCCAGCTGGTATCAGGCATTCACGCGCTGATTGGCACCGACTGGGACGACGCGCTCGAGCCGCTTCGCCAGGGAGGCGACGGCGCACCGGTCACCTGGCTACGCCAGACGGGCTGAACTGCCTGCACAGCGAGCCGCACAAGTGTCGGCTGCGGCACATTCGGCATAAACCTGTCGACAAGCCCTTGACCGCGGGCAGTTCTGTCCTCACGATCGCTGCTGACTCGCCGATGGCGATGGCAGGGTGCGGCCGGATTCGGCCGCCAGAAATGTGACCTCAACGACTGCCGGGCACAATGACCGCCCTCCCGGCGTTCGGTTGGGCGCAAGCAAGCTTTATGACGAGGAGACTTAGTGGCGACCGATTACGACACGCCGCGCTCGGTAGAGGGCGAGGAAGACCAAGAGCAGAGTCTCGAGGCGCTGAAGGCTCGGCGCGCAGAGGCGGCTGCTGACCTGGGAGACGACGCCGACCCGTTCGAGGCGGAACTGGACCTTCCCGGAGCGGACCTTTCCGCCGAGGAGCTGACGGTTCGGGTCCTGCCGAGGCAGGCCGACGAGTTCACCTGCAAGAGCTGCTTCCTGGTTCACCACCGCAGCCAACTCGCAGACGAGCGCACCATGGTGTGCACCGACTGCGCTGCCTGACCCCTGGACGCTGCTCTACGAAAATCGAAGCCTGGCCGCCGCTTTCACCAGGCGGCGACCAACGGCGCGCCTAAGGGCCTGCGGCGGGCGCGCTGGCCTACCGTCAATTAGTGTCCTGTTCCAGCCGAATTTCCTCCCCAAGTCTTGAGCGTTCCGCATGACCGGGCGCTACGACAGCGACGTGTTGGCGGGAGGTGCGCCGCGCCTCGCGGCCATTCCTGAAGTCAGCGCTAAGTCCGGTCTTGTCGTGGAAGACGCGGATACCGGGTGGTGCGGCGCGGTCGTCGACGTCGGCAAGGACCTGGTCCTGCTCGAAGATCGGTTCGGCAAGCGCCGCGCCTTCCCGATGGCCCCCGCCGCCTTCCGGTTCGAGGGCCGGCTGTGCACCCTCACCAAGCCGGTGCACCGGCCGACGAAGCTGATCAGCCGTACCGCGTCCGGATCCACCGCCGTAACGGACGCCGCCGCCCGGGTCGCTCGAGCCAGCCGGCTTTTCGTTGAGGGGCTGCACGACGCAGCGCTCGTCGAGCGGGTCTGGGGCGACGACCTGCGCATCGAAGGCGTTGTCGTCGAGGTCCTGCACGGGGTCGACGTCCTGCCCGATGTCGTACGCGACTTTGCGCCCGGTCCCGGCCGCCGGCTTGGGGTACTGGTAGATCACCTGGTCCGCGGCAGCAAGGAAGCGAAGATCGCCGCGTCCGTCGGTTCCGACCATGTGCTCGTGACGGGCCATCCATATGTGGACATCTGGCAGGCGGTCAAGCCGGCCTCGGTGCGCATTGAGTGCTGGCCCGACGTTCCGCGCGGCACCGACTGGAAAGACGGCGTATGTGAGCGGCTCGGCTGGCCTGACCCGGCCACCGGCTGGCGTACCGTTCTGGCCGGTGTGAACAGTTACCACGATCTTGAAGTCCCACTGCTGACGGCGGTGGAGCGGCTCATCGATTTCGTGACCGAACCTGCCGACGACTCGCAAGCTGGGGCGCCGTGACGGTACCGGCAACCGGTCTGGATCCGCTCCTGGACCGGATCGTGCGCGATGCGCTGGATCCGAGCTACGCCGCGGCTGCCTCCCGACGGCACGCCGAAGTCGGTGGGGCCACGGCAGCCGCCGGCCACCCCACGTTGACTCGGGCCAGGCTCGCCGGGTTGGTGCTGCTGGTGGCGGTCGGCGCCGTCGCGGGCATCGCCGTGTCGTTGCAACACAAGATGGCACCCCAGGTCGGCGCCGCCCGCGGCGCGCTCGCTGGTGACGCCGCCGCGCGCACCCGCCAGGTCAAGGCCCTCGAGCAGACGCTGGCCAGCCGCGAGCGGGAACTCGACGCCCTTCGGCAGCGGCAGTTGGCGACAGGGACGACGGATGGGGTGGCCCAGCGTCAGCTCGCGGCATTGGCAGGGGCGAGCGCGCAGACCCCGGTGCGCGGGCCTGGCGTGACGATCACCCTGACCGACGTCAAACGCGAGCAGTCACCGTCGGCCGGCAGCCGTCCGACCGGGTCGGGCGGCGGTGTCGCCGGCGTTGTGGCAGACCGGGACCTGCAGGCGGTGGTCAATGCGCTATGGGCCGGGGGAGCCGATGCGGTGGCGGTCGGCGGTATTCGGCTCGGCCCCCAGACGGCGATCCGGACTGCCGGGCAGACCATCCTGGTGGACTTTCGGGCGATCCGCAGTCCTTACGTGATCTCCGCCATTGGCCCGCCTACACTCTCCGCTTTCCTGACGAAGGCGCCGGCGGTCGCCCTCCTGCGTCAGGGCGCCCCGCGAAATCATCCAGTCGTGGCGATCCGGACGCAGGAGTCGCTGTCCCTGCCTGCGGCTTCCAGCACGGCACTCTCGCTCGGTCGCCCGCTACCGGCGGGAGGTCATTCGTGATCGGCGCGGCGGCCCTGGTGCTCGGATTGATCGTTGGATTGGTCCTGCAGCCGACCGCGCCCGGGTGGCTCGTGCCTTACTTGCCGATCGCCATCGTGGCGGCGCTGGATGCGGTGTTCGGTGCGGTGCGTGCGGCCCTCGACCGGATCTTCGACGACCGCGTCTTCGTGGTGTCGTTCGTGTCCAACGTGCTGGTCGCCGCCTTCATCGTCTATCTGGGCGACAAGCTGGGAGTGGGTAGTCAGCTGTCGACGGCCATTGTCGTGGTGCTCGGCATCCGCATCTTCAGCAATGCCGCTGCGATCCGCCGTCACTTTTTCAAAGCGTGAGCGAGTCGTGACCGATCCCCCCGAAGTTCCTCGGCCGCAGCATTCGGGACCGCCCGCCCAGCGCTACCGCCCGGTGCGCGCCACCGCCGAGCGCCGGCCGCTGGGAGGCGCCCGCCCGCTGCGGATCGTCGGCGTGGTGCTGCTGGCGCTGCTCGGCTTCACGCTTGCGGTGAGCGTTCGATCCCAGCGCACGGCGTCTCAGTTGGCGACCGCCAGGCCGGAAGACCTCGTACGCGTCCTGGATGACCTCGACTCGCGATCAGCCCGGCTGCGTACTCAGATCGCCGATCTGCAACGCGCGCGCGACCGCCTGTCGGTCACCGGTTCTGACGCAGCAGCCCTGGCCGAGGCCCGCAAGCGCATTCAGGATCTGGGGATCCTGGCCGGCACCATCGCGGCCCAGGGACCGGGCATCGAGCTGACAATCTCCGATCCCCGCCACTCTGTCGCTGCAGAAGTGCTGGTCGACACCGTGGAGGAGCTGAGGGACTCCGGCGCCGAGACCATCGAGCTGGCAGGCATACGCCTCGGCGCGAACTCGTGGATCGCTGACACCGCGCAGGGGCTCTCGGTCGACGGCCATCCGGTGGCTGCCCCCTACCTGGTCCGGGCGATCGGCGACCCGCCGACGATGCAGAAGGCCCTGCAGATCCCTGGCGGGGTGGTCGACACCGTCGATGCCCGCCCGGGAGCGTCAGCAACGATCCGGACTGCGTCCACACTCGCGGTCCGATCGTTGCGGTCGCTGCCTGGCGCTGGATACGCTCAGCCAGCCCACCGCTAGCCCCAGCTGCACGACTAGCTCAACTCCACCGCTTGCCCCACTCTCACCGTGCCCCACCTCCTTAAGGAGCCGACACCCAAATGGCTGGGTATCCGCCGGATCTCAAGTACACCGTCGAGCACGAGTGGGTGAAGGGACCCGGTGACAGCGCCATAGTGCGGGTGGGTATCACCGGATATGCCCAGGAAGCGCTGGGTGACATCGTCTTCGTTTCATTGCCTGCCGCCGGAACGAGCGTCGAGGCAGGTCAGGCGATGGGCGAGGTGGAGTCGACCAAGAGCGTTTCCGACATCTACGCGCCGGTCGCCGGCGAGGTCGTCTCGAGCAATGAGCAGCTCACCAGCACCCCTGAGTTGATCAACTCGGATCCCTACGGTGAGGGTTGGCTGGTCGAGATCAAGGTCACCGACGGCGCGGCGGTCGAAGCCTTGCTCGACGCTGCCGGCTACTCCTCACACGTGTCTAACCACTAACCTACCGACCACTAACCTGTGGCGCGGGCGGCGCCATGCGTCCGCGATCTGTTCGATTCGTTTTCACGGCTGTTCTGACCCCCGTTCGGCGTACGTCCGCCGCGGGCGGCAGGGCAGAGGGGAGTTGGGGACGTCGTGTTCTGTACTCGCTGCGGGCAGCAGAATCCGCCTGACGCGCACTTTTGTGCTCGTTGCGGCCACGAACTGCTGCGTCCGGGGGGCCCCGTCAGCGGGGAGCGCATGAGCGAGACCACCACGACCATGTCCCTGACCGCCGACGCTGCGGACTCCGCGGATGCCGAGTTCGGCGAGGGTGTCACTGACAGCGAAGCGAAGGCCGCGGTCGAGGCCTTACCGCTCGGCACGGCGCTGCTCGTCGTCAAGCGCGGGCCGAATGCGGGGAGTCGCTTCATGCTCGATCGCGATCTGACGACCGCCGGGCGCCATCCGGACAGCGACATCTTCCTCGACGATGTCACCGTGTCCCGTCGCCACGCGGAGTTTCGCCGCATGCCCGACGGGGGGTTCTCGGTTGCTGACGTCGGAAGCCTCAACGGCACGTATCTCAAGCGCGGGCGGATCGATTCGTCCGTCGTCCTGAGCAGTGGCGATGAGGTACAGGTCGGCAAGTTCCGGCTGACCTTTCTCGCGGCCCACCCGCAGCAGCAGTGAGCGCGGGGTCGGCGCGGCCGGTGTGGGAGCAGCCGACGCAGAACGCCCAGCTCGCACTGGCCGACGACCTGGGGCCCATCACGAGTGCCTCTGGCGCCGACATGACGATCGGCGAAGTGCTGGTGCGGCTGCGCGCAGACTTTCCCGAGCTCACCATCAGCAAGATCCGCTACTACGAGCGGCAGGGCCTGCTCGCGCCTGCCCGCAGCGCGGCCGGCTACCGCAAGTTCACTCCGGCCGACGTGCGGCGGCTGCACTACGTCCTGACCGCGGCGCGGGACCAGTACTTGCCGCTCAAGGTCATCAAGGAGCGGCTGGCCGCCGCCGACGCGACCGCGTTGCCATCAGGTACCGCGGCTGCACCGATGGATCTGCCATCTGCGATGCAGGCCTCTGCTGCTGGTGCCGTATTGCCGCCGCACCGCGAACCGGTTGCCTCGCCGGGGAGCATCAGCCCCGACCTGTTCCGGTTCGCACCCGACCAGCGACGGCTGTCCCGGCGCGAACTGCTGCGCGAGAGCGGGCTCGACGACGAACAACTTGGCGAGCTGGAGGCGTACGGACTCATCACCTCGCGAGGTACGGGCCCGAGCGCGACGTACGAGTCCCAGGCGCTGAGCGTGGCGCGCATCGTGGCCGAGCTGAGCGAATACGGTTTCCAGGCCCGGCATCTGCGTCCCGTGAAGGCCGCGGTCGATCGCGAGGTCGGCCTGATCGAGCAGGTACTCACCCCGCGGCTGCGGCAGGCGTCCCGGGAGTCGCGAGCCGAGGCAGAGGAGCATGCCCGCGGCTACGCAGCGCTCTCCGTGCGCCTGCACGTGGCGCTGCTCGAAGCCGCGCTGCGCACCGTCCTGCACTAGCCGGCCGGACCCGCGACTGGCCGGCCGCCCGGCTTTCCGCGGCGCCGAAAGCGCACCCGCCCGGTGCGGATGCGGCGAACCCGCCTAGCGTTGTCGTAAGAGTTAGGGTTTAGACCTACCGGGAGGGGGTGTCGCCGTGCACCGGCTCGACATTGTGGGTGTTCGAGTCGAGCTCCCGTCCAAGCAGCCGATCGTCCTGCTGCGCGAGGTGGGTGGGGAACGTTACCTGCCGATCTGGATCGGAGCTGTCGAAGCGACGGCCATTGCTTTCGCCCAGGAGGGCATCGTCACCGCCCGGCCCCTGACCCATGACCTGATGCGCGATACGTTGCGGGCGCTTGGCACCGAGTTGTCCCAGGTCACCATCAATGACCTGCAAAACGGCGTCTTCTTCGCGACCCTGCACTTCGGCAACGGGGTCGAGGTTTCGGCCCGCCCGTCTGATGCGATCGCGCTGGCGATGCGGATGGAGGTTCCCGTCTACGGGTCTGACGCTGTGCTCGACGAGGCCGGGATTTCCGTCCCTGACGACTCACCGGCAGATGACGACGGCGAGGTGGAGCGCTTCCGGGAGTTCCTCGACCAGATCTCACCGGAGGACTTCAACACCGGGTCCTAGCCGGCGTCACCGGAGCGCCGGGCGGCGACACACCGAGCGGCATCCTTGATCGAAGCGTCACAGGCTCGTACCTTCGTATTCCCCGATGGCGATCAACGGGTTGCGAAGAGGGGTCCGTATCGTTTCGGCCGTCGTGCCGACTGTCGGCAGGTAACGGTTGGCCGTTGCCAGGAAGGCGGGACACGCGATGCGCATCGGTCTCAGCACCCAACAGGCTCGCCCCGGTGGTGTGACGTGACCAGTCAGGTCCCGATGAGCGAGCAGCCTGGCCTGTTCGCGTCCGACGATCCTGCTGCTGCCGACGACGTCGGCTACCTGGGCAAGACTGCCATGGAAGCCGCTGAGATCACGTACCGGCAGCTCGACTACTGGGCGCGGACCGGGCTCGTGGTTCCCAGCGTCCGCCCCGCCAAGGGTTCCGGGTCGCAGCGGCTTTACAGCTTCCGCGACATTCTGGTGTTGAAGATGGTCAAGCGGCTGATTGACCTCGGCATCTCGCTGCAAAACGTGAAGGCCGCCATCAGCTATCTGCGCAGCCGCGGCGTCGAAGATCTCGCCAGCGTCACTTTGATCAGCGACGGTGCGTCCGTCTACGAGATCACGTCCGCGGATGAGTTGGTCGATCTGCTGGCCGGAGGGCAGGGCGTATTTGCCATCGCGGTCGGCAAGGTGGCTTCCGAGACCCGGGGCCGGCTGGCAACGCTGCCCTCGGAGCGGGTGGTCGCAGAAAACGATGAGCTGGCGAAGCGTCGTCGTAAGCGCGCCAGCGGCGATTGAGCCTGCTGGACCAGCGTGGCCGGCTGAATCCGGCTAGCCGAGTTCGAGCAAGCAGGGCCGAATCAGGCGGCGTGGACGCCGCTGCGCGAGGGCTGCTCGGGCATACACGTCGATTCCTTGGCGCCTGGCGTGCAACCGGCCTTCGCGCGGTGAGGGGCGACCACGGAGCAGTCCGGCAGTAGACCGCCGGTGTCTTCGAAGACGATCAGCCCGTTGCACAGCAAACTCCACCCCTGCTCCGGATGGCCGGAGATCACCTTGGCCGCTTCGCGGTCAGGCTCCTCCGCTGGCGGGCAGTGCGGGGTGTGCGGGCACATCGGGGTGCTCCTGCTTGACGTTCGAGTGGGCTCGGGGCTCTCGCTGGTTATCTGGTCGTGCGCGTTTATGTGAGTCATGTTGATCTCAGATTGTGAGGGTGTGGGGTTTGGCGCTTGATGAACCACCTTGCGTCGCTCTCGAGTACATCGTGGCCCATCTTGTTTCAGCGCACGCGCCTATCGGCGTATTTCACCTCGTTAAAACGCTCGACGACACCTAATCGTTGCTTAATCGTCGCCGAGCGTCGCCGTGAGCGCTACCGCCGATTAGCCCCCCCGAAGGTGCGGCCGGATGCGGGGCAGGTACGGATCAGGTCCGGCCGGACTCCTCCTGTGCACTTCCCAGGGCGGGAAGGTAATCCACCCAATCGGCGCGTTCTATCGGCCATCCGTCAGCCCTCAGGGCGTCGACGACTTGCGGGTCGTCGTCCAGAACGATGGCAACGGTGCGGCCGGCGCCCAATCGCCGCAGCTCAGCGCGCTTCACGATGCGGGCGGGACGCCGATCGTTGCCCCGCCTCATGATCAGCCGTCCGGACGGCAGCCCGTGGTCGGCGAACCAGGCCAGTGTCGTTTCGCGTAGCCACTCCGGCCGGCCGGTGAGCCACACGATGTCGTGATCGCCCGCCAGGTGCGTCACCCGCCGGATTCCGACCTCGAGGGGGGGATCGTCGGCGGCGGCGCCGAAGAAGGAATCCCAGTCGTGAGGCCGCTGCTCCACGAAGTGCACCCGATGGCGCACGTCGGCCACGACACCGTCGATGTCGACCACGGCCACGGGACGTCGGGTTGGACTGTTCTGCGTGGGCTGCGGCGTGACAGGCCCGGAGGGAGGCATCTGCGAAAGGTACGGTGGTAAGCGTATGACCATTCATATCGAGGGCCGCGACGCTCCGGGCGAGCAGATTGATCTGCCTCTCGTGCTGCTTTCCCATCGCGGGCCTGTGACATTCGGGCGCGAGGGTGACCGGCGCACCACGAGCAAGGGCAGCGGCGGTCTGGTGACGGCGCTGCTCGGGCTCGCCGAGCACCTTTCGGACGCTGTCTGGGTCTGCGCCGCTGCGAGCGATGAGGATTCTGCGGTGTCGCGGGAGGCGGGCGACGGTGACGTCGACGTCGTGACCTCACCCGTACCGCATCTGGCCGGCGATCGGGCCGGGCCGGCGGATGGGCCCGTCATCACGGTCCGGATGGTCGAGATCGATCCGGTGGCCCACGAGCGCTTCTACACGGTCGTCTCCAACCCGATCCTCTGGTTCATCCAGCACGGGCTGTACGGGCTGACCTTCTCGCCCGTTCTTACCAACGCGGAACGCGTGGCGTTCGACGATGGCTACGCCGCGGTCAACCTGACCTTCGCCGATGCGGTGGCCGACGAGGTCGAGGCCCGCGGGGGACGGGCCCTGGTGATGATCCAGGACTATCACTTCTATCTGGTGGCGGCCCGCGTCCGTGAGCGCTGTCCGCAGGCGCTGCTAAGCCACTTCATCCACATTCCGTGGCCCGGTCCTGACGCCTGGCGGGTGCTTCCGCCGGACATGCGCCGCCGGCTGTTGCTCGGGCTGCTCGGTAGCGACGTCGTCGCGTTCCACACCAAGCGTTATGCGCGCAACTTCGTCACCTGTTGCGAGGAACTGCTCGGGTTGGAAGTCGATCGCGAGGCCCTCACGATCACCGTCGATGGCCGGACAGTCATGGCGCGTCACTACCCCATCTCGGTCGATCCGAAGGCGCTCGACGATGTGCTTCGCACCGAGGAGGTGCAGGCGCATGCCGCGAATCTCACAGAGGCGTTCATCACGCCACTGCCGAGCCCGTTCGCGGATGAGGAGATCGCCATCGCGGACCGGCCGGAACGCAAGCTGATCCTGCGGGTCGATCGCACGGACCCCAGCAAGAATGTGGTGCGCGGTTTCCTGGCCTTCGGCATCCTGCTCGATCAGCATCCTGAGCTGGCCGGCCAGGTCAGCTTTCTCGCGCTGCTGCAGCCGAGCCGCACCGACGTCGCCGAGTACGGCGACTACATCTCCACGATCGGGGCGGTCGTCGCCGAGGTCAACGCGCGCCACACCGCCAGCGGTCGCCAGCCCATCGACCTGCGACTCGTCGAGAACTTCGCGCTGGCCGTGGGCGCGTACTCGATCTGTGACGTGATCATGGTCAACGCTCTCGCCGACGGCATGAACCTGGTGGCCAAAGAGGTCGCCGTGGTCAACCAACGTCACGGGGTGCTGGCGCTCTCGGAGAACACCGGCGCCTTCGAGGAATTGGGCGACTACGCGGTGCCGCTCTACCCGTTCGATGTCCAGCAGATGGCCGATGCGCTGTATCAGGCGCTGACGATGCCGGACGAGGAGCGCGCCCGGCTGCTTTCGGGCGCATCCGAGCAAGTCCGCACCCACGATGTCGGCGCCTGGCTTCAGGCTCAACTCGACGATCTGGCGGTGCTTGACCGGCGCCTTCATCGCGGTCCGGGCTCGCCGGCACAGTAAGCTCGCCCTGACAAACCCCCCTTGACGTTCCAACTCGGCGCGGCGGGGAACACCAGAAGTAATCAGAGTCCAAGGAGTCCCGGGTGGCAGCCTCAAACGGTCACGTCTCGGCCTCGCCCGGAGCTTGGCTCTCGGTTGCTCTGATCGTCGTGGGGTTCATCCTCGGCACGTTCGCGCTGATTGCTCATTCGCTGCCGCTATGGATCGTGACCGGTGTCGTCATGATTGCCGGCATCGTCGCGGGCTTCGCGTCTCGCATCATGGAGCAGGCGTACTGACCGTTCACGCAAATCCCCGTATCTGGTTCAACGAGACGTATCGCGGCACCTATCAGCTCATCGGCCTGCTCCGCGAAGCCCGCACGGTCACGGTGATCGGCTCGCACCCCATCGCCTCTATCCCGTATCTGCAGGACTGCGACGAGGTCGTCTCTGAGCCTTCGGGTTCGGGGGAAGAGTTCGTCGCGGAAGCCCTCGATATCTGCGCCCGTTACCGCATCGATGTCTTCGTGCCGGGCCGTGAGATGGAAGCCATCGCGCGCGCCGAGGCCGATTTCAAGGCCGCCGGAGTGCGGCTGCAGGTGTCCCCCGCTGATGCGATCGAGACTCTCGCGACGAAGGTGTCGACGTACGAGCGGGCAGCGAAGCTTGGGGTGGCCGTGCCCGCGTATGCCATCGCCGAAGACATTGATGGCTTCCGACGTGCCTACCGCGAGCTGCGCGAACGCGGATACGAGGTGTGCATGAAGCCGGACCGCGACCATGGCGGACACGGATTTCGGGTCTTGGACGAAGGCGCAGACGACGTCTCCTCGCTGGCCGAGTCGCCTTCGGTACGCGTCGCCCCCGCGGTTGTCGACCGGCATTTTGCCAGCGTTGCCGACTTCGCCCCGATGGTGATCAGCGAGTTCCTGCCCGGCGCCGAGCTCTCGATCGACTGCCTGTCCTCGTTCAGCGGGGAGCTGCTCGCCGCTCTGCCGCGCAGCAAGGGTGGGCTCGAGTGGACCCGCGAGCTTGTCGACGACACCGGGGCCCTTGAGATCGCCCGCCTCATGGTCGAAGGCTGCGGCCTGCGTTACCTGACGAACGTCCAGGTCAAGTATCCCAAGGACGCGCTGGCCGGCCCGGTGCTGCTGGAGGTCAACACCCGCGCCGCCTCCGGGCTCTACCAGTCGTGCCGCGCCGGTGGGGTCAATCTCCCTGCGCTCGCGCTGGCGCTCACCCTGGGCGAGCCGGTCACCGTCCCGGAGCCGACCTTCGGTCAGGCGATGGTCGTCTACAACGAGGCTCTTGCGTTCGAAGACCACTGACCAGCGACTGGCGCAGGCTCCTACTTCTTGCGCCGACCGAACCGTCCGTGCTTGGGGGGCGCGGGTGGTGGCGGGTAGCTGGGCGCGTATCCGGGTGGGGGACCTGGCGGCGGCGGCGTTCGCGGGTAGTGGGGCGGCGGGGTGTTGCCAAAGGCCGGACTCGGCTGCGGGGCGGACGGATGCGGATGCTGCGGGTATCCCTGCGCAGGTGGACCTGACTGCGCCGGTGGGCGCTGCCCTTGCGGGGCAGGGGTAAAGCTCGTCGGCGGCGGCGGGGTCGGTCCAAAGGCCTGATGACGAAATGCGGGCGCGGCGGGCGCGGCCGGCGCGGAAGCGCCGGGCTGAGCGCGTTTGGGTAGCAGGTAGTCCAGCAGGTCCGGCGCGGCCGGGCGGCTGCGCGGATCTTTGCGGAAGGCGGCGGCCAGCAACGGGCGCAGGCGCGGCTCGATGAGCGGGTTGGACAGGTCCGGATCGTGGGCGATGATCCGGTAGAGGACGGTCGCGGGCGAACCTTCGCCGAACGGCGCCAGGCCGGTGGCCGCGAAATAGATCACTGACGCCCAGCAGAAGATGTCGGTCAGCGGGAGCACTTTCTCGCCGTTGACCTGCTCGGGAGACATCCAGCCGGTGGTGCCGACCACCAGACCGGTGCGCGTGAGCGTCGCTCCATCCGCGGCCGAGGCGATGCCGAAGTCGATCACTTTCAGCCCCCGCTGCGCGCAGAGCACGTTTGCCGGTTTCAGGTCTCGGTGAACGAGCCCGACCGAGTGGATCGAAAGCAACGCCTGCGCGAGCCCGGCCGCAAACGCGTGTTGACGCCGGCCGTCCAGCGGGCCGTACTTTGCGACCAGGGCGGCCAGATCCGGTCCGCGCACGTATTCGCTGACCATGTACGGAGTCTCCGCCTCAGGGTCGGCGTCAAGGATCTCGACCACGCAGGCACCCGAAACTCGCCGGGCAGCCGAGACCTCGCGTCGAAACCGCGCCCGGAAGCCTTCGTCCTCGGCCAATTCGCCGCGCACAACTTTGACGGCGACCTCTCGCATTGGCTGCCCGGGTACCCCAGGCGGCGCCTCTCCGAGGTACACCACCCCCATCCCGCCCGCCCCGAGCCGGCCGATCAGCCGGTAGCCGGCGACGTCCGTCGGATCGTCGCTACGCAGTGGGGTGAGCGCCACTCCCGCATTCTCTCAGTTGGGTATCCGATTTTGGGGAATCTCCAGTTTTGCGGGGCGCGGCCTGCCCGGCTAGCGGCGGCTGGTCGATACCGTGGGACGTCCATGTCCCGCAAGAAGCTCGAACGCCAGCTGAACCTGGCCATCTGTCTCATGGCGACGACCCGTTTTCTGTCCGTGGACGAGGTCGCCGATCTGGTGCCCGGCTATCAGAGCGACGGCTCCCCGGATGGGGAGACGGCCTTTCGGCGCATGTTCGAGCGCGACAAGGCGGAGTTGCGTGAGCTCGGCATCCCCGTGCAGACCGGGGGAGCCACCGGCTGGGACGACGAGGTCGGATACCGCATTCAGCGCAGCGATTACGCTCTCCCCGACCTGCATCTGACGCCGGAGGAGGCGGCCGCGCTCGGCCTCGCTGCCCGGCTGTGGAGCAGCGCCGCTCTCGCTGAACCGAGTGCCCGGGCGATGCGCAAGCTGCGCGCGGCCGGAATGGATCCGCAGCCGCCCCCCGCCGGTTTGGAGCCGCGGGTCGAGGCCACCGAAGCGGCGTTCGAGCCCTGCCTAGCGGCCGTTCGCCAGCGCCGAGCGTTGCGATTCGACTACCGCCGTCCTGGTCAGGCGCAGGCCCCCACCCGCAACGTGCATCCGTGGGGCGTCGTCTCGTGGCGCGGGCGCTGGTATCTGGTGGGCCATGACCTCGATCGGGAGCAGAGCCGGGTCTTTCGCCTGAGCAGGATGGAAGGTGACGTGCGGCTGGTCGGTCCGCCAGGCGCCGTCACGGTTCCGCCGAACCTCGACCTTCGGGCCGCCGTAGAGGAGGCGGATCCGGCCGAGCCGGCGGTCAACGCCCTGATACGCCTGCGCCCCGGAACGGGATGGGCGCTGCGGCATTCCGGCGCGCCCGGACCCGAGCCGGACACGATCGTGTTGACCGACCGCGACCTGGGCCGGATCGCCGATCGGGTGGTCGAGCTGGGCGCCGACGCACAGCCGGTCGACTCTCCTGAGCTGGTGCGTGAGCTGCGCAAGCGATTGCTCGGCGCCCTGGCGGCGCACCCTGACGGGGGCGGCGCGGCGGCGGGCGGCCCGGTGAGCTCGACATGACCGGGGCGGCGGACCGCCTCCCTCGGCTGCTGGCGCTGGTCCCGTACCTGCGTACCCATCCGGGCGCCGAGCTGGCCGAGGTCGCCGAGGTGTTCGGTATCGACGTTCGGCAGCTGAACGACGATCTGAATCTGCTCTGGGTTTGTGGCCTGCCGGGAGGCGGCCCGGGGGATCTCATCGACTTCGCTTTCGAGGGCAACACGGTCAGCGTCGTCCAGCCGCAGACCCTTGACCGGCCGTTGAAATTGACCGCCGACGAGGCCCTTGCCCTTCGCGTCGCGGCGCGGGCCCTGGCGGATGTGCCCGGGCTCGCTGAGCGGGAGGCGCTGGAGAGCGCGCAGGAGAAGCTGGCTGCTGCCAGCGGGTTCCTGGACGCCGGCGAGGGTGGCGGCGCCGACGCGCTGCGGGTCGCCCTGGAGCCCGAGACCGCCGTGCTCGCCATCGTCCGGGCGGCGCTCGGAGCCGGCCGCGCGCTACACCTGCGCTACCTGGTCGCTTCCCGCGACGAGGTCACCGAGCGCGACGTGGCACCGATGCGGCTGCTGAGCGTGGACGGCCGGTGGTATCTCGAGGGTTGGTGTCAGCTCGCGGAGGGCGTGCGGCTGTTTCGCCTCGACCGAATGGTGGAGGCGACCCCCGGCGCGCTTGCCGATCCGCTGCCGTCAGAAGCTGTTCCGCGCGATCTGGCGGAGGGACTGTTCCGCCCGCGCGAGGAAGACCTCACCGTCGTGCTGGAGCTCGACCCGGCGGCTCGCTGGGTGGCGGACTACTACCCGGTGGAGAGCGCGGTCGAGCTGGATGCGCCGTCGGAGGGAGGGGGTCCGGGCCGCGTACGCGTCGAGTTGCGCACGCCTGACCCGGCCTGGGTGGTGCGCCTCGCGCTGCGTCTCGGCGGTCACGGCAGGGTTGTCGCACCACCCGAGGTGGTCACGGCCGTACACCAGCAGGCCGCCGCTGCGTTGGAGCAACTCGCGCCTTGAGTCTTTTGGCTTGCCCGGCGGGTCTAAAGTCCGCCGTTGCGGGCACTTAAAAGCACTGACACTTGCGCCAACGCTGCCGATAGCAACGGTGTAGGTGGACAAGTTGCCTGGTCGGGTATGTCGCCCAGTCCATCGTTTACCGACTAGCTCTTTTGGGCTATAAGGCGAGAGCATTTGTTCGCCGAAACAGAATGTGTCGCCAAGTCCGGCGAACCGAACGTTGGGAGGGTGTGGCGCACATGACCACTATCAAGGCGTCGTGCCCCTCGTGCGGCGAGGTCGAGATGACCTCCAAAGATGTCTCACTGATGGTCTGCAGCCACCCGCCGCTGTCGTACTACGCGTTTGCTTGCCCGTCCTGCGGCGAAGAGATTCGCAAGCCCGCCGACGACCACGTCATCTCGCTGCTGATGTCCGGTGGGGTGCGCGCCGAGGTGTGGGAGCTGCCCGCGGAGGCCCTCGAGCTCAAGGTCGGCCCGGTCCTGAACTACGACGACCTGCTTGATTTCGCGCTCCAGCTGGCTGACGACGACATGCTCGTCGCCCGCATGGGTGGCCAGATCACCCGCTAGTCTGCACAACGTGTGGCTGGCTATCGCGCTCTCGATCGTCGGCCTCGGCCTGGTCCTCCTGGCTCTCGCCGGCCTGTCGGCCTGGCGGCGCTGGCAACGCATGCGACGCGCCGGCGGACGGATGTCCCGCCGGGTCAGTTCCCTCACAGCTACGGCGAGTTCACTTGCCGAACGCGTGCAGTTCGAAGACCGGATTCGCGGAGATTAGCGAGCGTAGAGGGCCTCCCGAGTACACTCGGCTGTCAGGCGCGCCGCCTCTGTGGGGACATTCCGCCCGGGCGGCCGTCCCGATCGTCCACTAACCCTTTCAGGAGGTCAGTGACATGGGTGAGCTTCGGCCCTGGCACATCATCATTCTGGTGGTCGTTATCTTCGTGCTCTTCGGTTACAAGAAGTTGCCCGACGCCACCCGCTCGCTCGGGCGCTCGCTTCGTATCCTGAAGACCGAGATCAAGAGCCTGCACGACGACGATGAGCCGGCCAAGACCGACACCTCTGCCGCTGTCGCTCCGCGCGCCGTCGAGGCGCCGCGCCCGTCCGTTCCCCAGGCGCCGGCCGCCCAGGCTCCCGTGACCCACGCGAATTCGGGTTCTGCGACGACCTCCGTTCCTGACGCTGACCAGCGCTGAGCCAGCAGACCTCCCGGCTTAGCCGGATCGCAACGGGCCTCGGGAAGGCCGGCCGAAAGTCTCTCGGCGTCTCCAGGCGTGCGCGCACTGTCGAAGACAGCCGGATGACGCTTATCGAGCACATCAAGGAGCTACGCAAGCGGCTGTTCATCTCGCTGATCGCGATCGTCCTCATCACGATCGTGGTGGCGGTCTGGACTTACCACCCGGTGTTCAACTTCCTGCGCCGGCCCTATTGCGAGCTGCCGCCGTCGCGGCGGGCCGGCGGCAAGAACTGCGACCTGATCTTCTTGCACCCGACCGACGCGTTCTTCATCCGGATGCGGGTCTCGCTCATCGTCGGGGTGCTGTTCGCGGCGCCGGTGTGGCTCTACCAGCTCTGGGCGTTCATCACTCCGGGCCTGCACCGCAACGAGCGGCGGTGGACGCTTGCCTTTCTGGTGTCCGCCACCTTCCTGTTCGCCGCCGGCGCCACCATGGCGTACCTGATCCTGAAGACCGCGCTGAGTTTCCTGCTGGGCTTCGGCGGCGACGGGGTCAAGTCGCTGCTGACCGTTACGGACTACCTCAGCTTCGTCACCCACCTGCTCATCGTGTTCGGGGCTTCCTTCCTGTTCCCGCTGCTCGTCATGCTCCTCAACCTGGCCGGGGTGCTGTCAGCCAGGCGGCTGTCGAGCTGGCGACGGATGGAGATTTTCCTGGTCTTCGTGTTCGCCGGCTTCGTCACGCCGGGCTCGGATCCGTTCACCATGCCTGCCCTGGCCATCACCCTCTGCCTGTTCTACGAGGGCGCGATCCTGTTCGCGAAATGGAACGACCGTCGGCGGGCGTCGAAGGACGAGTTGTCGGAGTTCGCCGGGCTCGCCGATACGGAGGCCTCCTCGCGGCCCGTTCCCGCCGTCATCGAGCGACCGCAAGCCATCCCGGAGCCTGACGAGGTGGAGCCGCCGGAGCCGGTCGCGTCGCCACGCGCCGGTGTCGGCGCCGCTGACGGGATTGGGCGGGACGCAGACATAACCTGACGTAGTGAGCGCGGCGCAGGGGGCCGCGGCCGAGGTCAGCAGATTCGCCGCCAGCTACCCGTTCGGGCTCGACCCGTTCCAGCATCAGGCATGTCTGGCGCTCGCCGAGGGCCGCAGCGTCCTGGTGGCCGCCCCGACCGGAGCCGGCAAGACGGTGGTCGGCGAGTTCGCGGCGGATCAGGCGTTGCGCGCCGGCGGGAAATGCTTCTACACCACCCCGATCAAGGCCCTGTCCAACCAGAAATTCACCGAGCTGGTGGCCCGCTACGGAGCGGATCAGGTCGGGCTGCTCACCGGAGACACGGCACGCAACGGTGACGCGCGCATCGTCGTGATGACCACCGAGGTCTTGCGCAACATGCTGTACGCCGGGTCCAACGCGCTGCGCGGGCTCAGCCACGTTGTCATGGACGAGGTTCACTACCTGGCAGACCGCTTCCGCGGCGGCGTCTGGGAGGAGGTCATCCTTGCCCTGCCCGAGCCGGTACGCCTGATCTCGCTGTCCGCGACCGTCAGCAACGCCGAGGAGTTCGGTGAGTGGCTCGAGACGGTGCGGGGCGATACGGCCGTCGTCGTCGAGGAACACCGTCCGGTCCCGCTCTGGCAGTCGGTGCTGGTCGGTCGCCGCCTGTACGACCTGTTCGCCGATCCGGGTGAGACCGGAAGCGGGCCGGTCGGCGCCGCCGAGGTCAACCGCGAACTCGTGCGGTTGCGCGCTGAGCAGTCACGCGCCGACCACTCGCGCGGCGACCACTCGCGGGCCGGAGCCAGGGCGCGTCCCGGACGCAATGCTGGGCCGCGTGCGGCGCGCAGGGTTGACGCCGCCCCACGGCCGCGCCGGATCTGGGTGCCCTCGCGTCCTGACGTCATCGAGATTTTGGACCGGGAAGGGCTGCTGCCGGCGATCACGTTCATCTTCAGCCGCGCCGGGTGTGATGCGGCGGTGGGTCAGTGCAAGGCTGGCGGGCTCCGGCTCGTGACCCCGGACGAGCAGGCCCGCATCCGCGCCCATGCCCGGGAGCGCACATCGGATCTTTCGGACGCGGATCTGCGCGTTCTCGGCTACTGGGACTGGCTCGACGGGCTGGAGCGCGGTCTCGCGGCGCATCACGCCGGCCTGCTGCCGCGGTTCAAGGAGATCACCGAGGAACTGTTCGCCGCAGGCTTGGTCAGGGCGGTCTTCGCCACCGAGACGCTGTCGCTGGGGATCAACATGCCCGCGCGGTCCGTCGTGCTGGAGAAGCTGGTCAAGTACAACGGCGAGACCCACGTAGAGCTCACGGCTGGGGAGTACACGCAGCTGACCGGTCGGGCCGGGCGCCGCGGGATCGATGTCGAGGGCCATGCGGTCGTCTTGTGGACGGCTGGCTTTGACCCGGCGCAGGTGGCCGGACTCGCGTCCACCCGGACGTATCCGCTGCGCTCGTCGTTTCGACCGTCCTACAACATGGCGGTCAACCTCGTCGCCTCCATGGGTTTGGATGCGGCGCGCGTCCTCCTGGAGTCCTCATTCGCCCAGTTCCAGGCCGACCGTGCGGTCGTCGGGCTCGCCCGCCAGGTGCATCGCCACGACGAGGCGATCGCCGGCTACGAGGACGCGATGGCTTGCGAGCGGGGATCGGCGGCGGAGTACGCGGCGATGCGTCGGCGGCTGTCGCGGCGCGAGACCGAACTCTCGCGGGAGCGCTCGACGCAGCGCAGGTCGGCGGCGGGTGATTCGCTGCGCCGGCTGCGTGCCGGGGATGTCATACGCGTGCCGTCCGGTCGCCGCGCCGGGCTGGCCATTGTGCTGTCGGAGGGCGCAGCCGTACCGGAAACCGGTCGCCTCGTCGTCCTGACCGCCGACCGGCAGGTGAAGCGGCTGTCAGTCGCCGACTTCCTGGCGCCGGTTGCGCCGCTCGGGAAGGTGCGGGTTGGCCGCGGCTTCAACCCGCGTTCGCCGCAGTCGCGCCGTGAGCTGGCGTCGACCCTGCGGGAGCTGAACCTGCCCCACGAACCGGCCGAACGCGGCCGTGAGCCGGGCGGTGACGAGCCGGCCGGGGCGGACGCCGAGGTCGTCCGCCTTCGACGTGGGCTGCGCGAACACCCCGTCCACGGATGTCCGGAACGCGAGCAACACATGCGCTGGGCCGAGCGGGCCGACCGGCTGCGTCGCGAGAGCGCGGGTCTCAAGCAGCGAGTCGAGGGCCGTACCAACACCATTGCCCGCACGTTCGACCGGGTCTGCCGGCTCCTGGAAGAGCACGGCTACCTCGCGGCCACCGCCAGCGTCGACGCCCAACCGGCCGTGACCCCGGCCGGGCGCCTGCTCGCCCGGATCTACAGCGAGTCAGACCTGCTCGTGGCCGAATGCCTGCGCCAGGGCCTCTGGGCTGAGCTGCCGCCCCCCGCACTGGCTGCGGTCGCATCCATCCTGGTTTACGAATCGCGTACGGATGAGTACCGCCAGCCCGTGCTGCCCGGCGGAGCCGACGTCCGCGAGGCAATCGACGCGATCCTGGCGCTTCACGACAAACTGAAAACTGCGGAGGCGAGCCACCGGCTGGACCAGCTGCCAAGCCTGGATGCCGGCTTCGCCTGGGCGGCCTACCAGTACGCCTCCGGCGCCCCGCTCGAGCGCGTACTCGCGGGGCCGACCGAAGGTGCGAGCCGCACCACTGCGGGTGGAGGCCGACCGCCGCCGACCCCCGCAATGGCCGCGGGCGACTTCGTACGGTGGACGCGCCAGCTCGTCGACCTGCTGGGACAGGTCGCTGATGTCGCCGAAGGGCCGCTTCGTAAGAGCGCGCGGCGTGCCGTCGAAGGGCTGCGGCGAGGTGTCGTCGCGGTCGACGCGCAGCCCGTCGAGTAGGCGGCTGGGTGGCCGGCTAGCGGACGCGGGCGGCGCGCCGGATGGCCATGCGCGCCGCGACGGCGTCAGCCCATTCCAGGTCGTCGAGCGTCGGCCGGTCGCGCCCCTCGAGCTCGAGGAGGGCGGCTACCAGGTCGGCCGACAGTTCGATGCGCAGGCGTACGGGCGCCGGTAGCGGGTCGGGTTGGGTGTGGGTCGGAGTTGCGCAGCGCTGCCGGCGGACTCTGGACGAAAGCGTCAGCAGGCTCATGCTTCAAGAGTCCGGCGGGTCAGGTGGGAGGACAAGTCTTGATTACGCACCGCTGATCAGGATCGGGCGAGTCCCACAGGGGCGGGGCGGTTATCCCCCGAGTAGTCCCCAGGTTCTGCACACGCTGGGTGTTCGGGGCCGGTCCGGAGCGGGGCGCGGCCTGGCGGGCGCGGGTCGGGAGCTGGGCGCGGGTCGGGGCGGCGCCAGTGTGAGCGCGGGCTATGTGACGCGCAGGCAATGGCACCGAGGCAGTTGCGACGGGTGAGCGCTAGCGGTCGCTGGCCCAGGGGTCGGCGGGGCCGGCAGACTCGTGGCGTACCGGGGCGCTGGCGTCCCATACGCGCCGCCACTTGGCGACGCCCGGCGCCGCGCCTGCGCCGGTAGCGGCTGGGACGACGCTCAGCGATTCCCACCAGGTCGACGCGTCCTCCGCGTAGAGCTGGGCGACGGAGCCCTTGAGGCGGTCGGTCAGTTGCTTGGCGTTCTCGTCGGGACGCAAGCGCAGGGGCGTACCGAACCGGACGCTCACCCGGCGCCGTCCCGGGACCGGCCAGCCTCGACCTCGCGGCATCGCGGCGAACGCCCCGCGCAGACCGATGGGCACGATGGGGACGCCTGCCGACATGGCCAGGCGTGCGGTGCCGCTCTTGAAGTCTCCAAGCTGGCCGTCCTGCGAACGCGTGCCCTCGGGGAAGATCAGCAGGTTCCAGCCGGCGTCGAGCAGCTCGCGCGGGGTGGAGGAGGACGAGGCGGTCGTCGCTCGCCGGTCCAGGGGAACGGTGCCGAAGGCCAGCGCGGTGCCGGTGGCGCGCCACCACGCGTCGAAGAAGTAGTCGGCAGCGGCGGTGACGAGGGTGCGGCGCCGCCAGGCGGGTGGCAGCGAGCAGAGGACCAGCGGCGCGTCGAGGTGAGAGCTGTGGTTGGCCACGAAGATCACCGGACCCTCGATGCCGACGAGATTGTCGAGGCCGCGTACCTGCGGGTCGACTTCGGACCACACGAGCGGCTTCAGCCCCACCGCTTGCACGGCGGCTCGCACGCTTACGGCCAGGGGCGTACGCGCCCAGGCCGTCGCGAACTCACCTGCGGCCTCGGCCGGTGGACGGTGCTGCTCGGCAGACGCCGGAACGAGCGGTCGCGAGCCCCAACGCCAGCCGCGCGCGACGTCCGAGAGCCGGGTGCCCACGCTCAGCTCACCTGGGCGATCGTGTGCGGTGGTGCGTGCAGGTAGCTGATCGACGGCGCTGACCCGACGGCGCCGTGGACCATCTCGAGCGCGTCAGCCATCGTCGTTGCAGCCCGAAAACCCATACGCTCAACAGCTTTACGGTTGGCACCGACCCAGACCACATTGCGTGAATCGCCGAGGTGGTCGAGCGCGTGAGCACCCCAGTACCACATGTAGAACGGGTGGACGCCGTGGTACGCGTGGGACGTCCGGTACAGGTGGATGTACCACGGGTCGGTCGCGTACGCCTTCTCGAACTTCGCCTCGATCGTCGCCGGGTCGGTCGATTCGACCAGCACCTCTTCGAAGAAGTCGACGTAGCTCGGGTGGTGCAGCTGGCTGAATTCGTACGGCACCGGGTGGTGGATGATCAGCGCGCCGCCCGGGCGTACGAGCGGCATTCCCTTGTACATGTTGAAGAAGTAGCCCAGCCCGAGGCACATCGCGAGGATCGGGTTCATCACCGAATTGACGTTGTACGGCCCGACGAACGGCAGCCCGAGCACGAGCACGTCGCTCTGGCCGGACACCTCGACCAGCTGCTGGCGGTGAACCGACTCGAGGGTCAGCTTGTGGACGGCCTCGACCTCGCCCGCCTGGACGCTGGTCAGCCCGTAGTCCGCCTCCATGCGCTGGAACGAGCGCCGGCGTAGCCGCGAGGGAAGGTGGTCAAGGCTGCGGGCGGCGCCGTACGCCATCGTCTGATCACGCGCCGACCACTCCCATTCGCGCTTGGTCAGGAAGCCCAGCGATGCCGGGAAGGCCTGGTTGTTGAGCGTCGTCTCGATCTGGAAGATCTTCAGCGACTCCCGCAGCAGCAGGCCCATCCGCCAGGCGGAGGAGTGCAGCGCGGACTTCTCGTGGTCCATGAACGAACGCGAGTGGACCATGGTGTGGCTGTTGTGGTGATGGCGCAACGACTTGTACGAGGCCAGCCCGATGGGGACGGACTTGTGGCCGCCGTCCATCGCGACCAGATTGACGTTGACGTAGACCAGCAGGTCGCTCTCGGCGGCCCGCCTGTTGATCTCGACGTCCTCGCCCTGGTCGGTCAGGCCGACATGCAGGAGGTTGTCGGCGTCTTCGGCGTCGTGGTTGTAGAGCCGGTCCGGCCAGAAGGACAGGAAGACCCGCTCACCCACCGCACGCCGGATTTCTGTCGCCGTCATGCGGCGGTGCAGCGCATTGGCGACGATCAGCTCGACGTCGTCGACCCCGGCTTCGGCGGCCCGGGTCAGGACGGCCTCGATGATGCGCTGGCGGATGTCGGGCCGGCGCATCTGCGGCAAGGGAAGGCTGATGTCGTCGAACGCGATCGTCAGCTTCATGCCCGCGAAGAGCAGCTCGCGCAGCGGTGCGGAATCGATGGGTGCATCCAGAGCGGCGTCGATGGCGGCAGCGGGGTCGTCGATGCCCGGCAACGTTTCCGGTGGATAGATCACGCGCGTACCGAGCGGGAAGCGTTCGAGGCGCAGGCTCTCGCCGGAGTGCACGAGCAGCGGCGGGGTGCGTTCGTCGACTTCGAGGACGAAGCCGGGACGGCTCACGAGCGGTTCCTTCCGGTGCTGCTGGTGGTTACGGGCAGTTCGAAGACGACGCGGCCGGTGCCGAGCCGGCCGGCCGACAGGGCGTGGTCGAGGGCGTCACGCCAACGCTCGAGCGGGTAGCGACCGCCGATGAGCTCATCGAGTTGTGGGCTCGCGGAGGCGATGTCGTGGGCGGTCAGCATGTCTACGGGGTCCGCGGCGTAAGCACCGACCAGCGAGAGCTCGCGAAACCATAGGGCGGTGAGATCGGGCGCCGACGTCGGCAGTCCGGACAGGACGACCCGTCCTCCGGCGCGCGTGACGCGCAGGGCCCCATCCAGGCCGCCTCCCGAGCATTCGAGCGTCACGTCGACCCCGCCCAGCAGATACGGCGATCCATGCTCCGGATCGAGCCGCAGCGCCCGGGTCGCGCGCCGGACACCGCCTACGAGCTCGCCCGCAGCGATGACCTGCGAGGCGCCCCAGGCCGCAGCAAGGCTGCGCTGCTTCGGGTATTTGGCGGCAACCAGGATCTCGCCGGCGGAAGTCAGCGCCCGCAGGGCCAGCACGGTGAGCAGGCCGATGGCACCGGCGCCCACGACCAGTACGCGCTCGCCCGGCTCGATGGCTGCCCGCCGAACGGTATGCACCGCACAGGCCAGCGGCTCGATCAGTACGGCGCGCTCGTCCGGGAGCTCGTCCGCAACCGCGAAGAGTTGTGAACGGTGGGCGACGAACTGCCCGCTCCACCCGCCGCCGGTGTCGGCGCAGTAGCCGGTCTGCAGGCCCGGCGCCAGATGGCCTGACGTCACGCGCTCGCAACGGCTGCGCTGACCCGCGGCGCAGGCTTGGCACCGGGCGAGGCCGCGAGCGTCGCAACCTAGCACCGGCGCGATGACGACCCGGGTTCCCGCCGGCAGCTCGCCCTCGGGTCCGGTGCAGGCGTCGATGAGCTCGCCGACGACTTCGTGGCCTGGCGTGAACGGCAGCGAGATCAGAGCGGAGAAGTAGAACGACGAGCGGCCGGTCACGGTCGCCAGGTCAGAACCGCAAATGCCCGACAGCCGCGGGCGTACGCGCGCCCACCCCTCGCCGGGCAGGGCAGGGGGGGAACCCTCATGCAGTCGTAGGGGCGCCGCGCTGGTGGCCGTGCTGCTCAGCGCGTGGGCAAACGGGCGCAGCGGCCGGGGCAGCGAGGACGAGAGCGCTCGGGCAGCCACGTAGCGCGGGACCGAACGGTAGAGCTGCACCGCCGGCACGCGGCCGTGTGCCCGCGGCGGCACGTGCGCCGGGGTGGCGGCATCGTTGACGGCGGTCATCGGGTCAGCGCCAACCGGTGTTGACCCGCGGTCATCTCCCACATCACTACCGGCCAGCGATGGCGGGCGGCGTAGCGGCCGAGCGGCAGGTCGGGGTTGACGGCCACCGGCTGGCCGACGCTCTGCAGCATCGGCAGGTCGGACAGGCTGTCGGCGTAGCCGAAGGAGTGGCGCAGCGTCGCCCCGATCCGCGGAGCGGTGAAGCGCAGCCACGCCGCACGGGCCTCGCCGACCAGCGGAGGAGCCGCCAGCCGTCCAGTGCAGCGCCCGTCATCGCCGACGGCCAGCTTGGCGGCGACCACCTCGTCGAAAAGCGGCAGCAGCGGGCGTACGAGCAGGTCGACGGCTCCGGTCAGGAGCACGGTGCGATGACCTGCGGCCCGGTGGGCGCGCAGCCGACGAAGCCCGGCGCTGCTGACCCGCGAGAGCAGTTGATCGCCCACCTCGTCATCCACGAGCCGCGCCAACTGCTCGGGGTCGGCGCCCGCGTAACGCGTGTACACCTCGCGGATCAGCCGGCCGCGGTCGGAGCGTTCGGCCCGGATCCAGCCCGGTGTGCTGCGGGCGATGGCGGCCAGCTCCCAAGGGACGCGGGCTCGCGGCGCACTGGCGAGGCGCAACCACAGGTAGGACTCGATGACTGTGCTCGACACCAGCGTGCCGTCCAGGTCGAAGACCGCCAGCACCTCCGAACCCCCGGTCAGGTCGCTACGCAGCCGGGGCGGCCGCCGACCGGCCGACAGCGACATCGCCCGCATCGACTCGGTGATCTCGTCGCAATGGCGACGGAGGTAGCCGTCCCAGTCATAGGTCGCGGGGTCAAAGCCGAACTGGGCCTGATCGGCCGGATCGAGCGAGGCGTGGAGCGCGGCGGTGTTGGTGTCGTCGTACACGAGTTCCGCTTGCGTGTACGGGCGGTAAAGGTCGGTGTAGCGACGCAGGAAACGCAGCTTGGCATCAGCCTGGTCGACGTCGCCGGCGATCTTGCGGATGCGGCTCGTGGTCGGCAGCGCCGAGAGCACCTTCCCGGCAACCGAAACGGCCTTTTCGCCGCGACCCAGCCGGCTCTCGATGGCCGCCGAACCCGCGAAGCTCCACACCGGCGTGGAGATGGCGCCGCGGGCTCGCTTCTGCATCGGACGGTCGGCGAAGTAGGCCTGCACGTGGCGGTAGAGGTCGCGAAAGAGCAGCGGATTGCGGGTGCCCGAGCAGACCTGGTAATACGCCGGGTCGCCCGGCGGGGGAGGGGTCGCGGCAGCGGTCAGGATCGCGTTGACGACGATGTCGACCGGGATGATGTCGATGATCGCGTCGGGCGCTGCCGGAAAGTCCGGCAGCTCGCCGCGGCCGAACGCCAGGATGATCGGCTCGGCCATCTTGAAGCCTTCGATCCAGGCGGGATACGGCCGGGCCAGGGCACTTTCGATGATCGACGGCCGTACGACGCTGACGGCCAGCGCGCCGGAATGTTCCTCGAGGTAACGCTCGCCGAGGGCTTTGGTCATCGTGTAGCAGTCGGTCCAGCCGAGGCTGCGAGCCCGTTCGCGGCCGGCTCCCACCAACTGCCCGCGTACCCACTTCTGGCGCAGGCGCTCCGCTTCCATGGAAACCGCCGGCAGGCCCGCCCGGCCCACCTCTTTGGCGGCCTGCTCGTTGAACCCGGCAAGGGCGTCGGGCGCCCGGGAAGCGTCTTCGGCGCTCTGGCGGACGCGTAACGAAGCCGCCTCTTCGACCTTCCAGTCGCCCGAATGCGGCACCGCGGCCTCGGCGACCAGCCCGGAGCGCAGCCCCGCGACGTAAGCGGTCGACACGTGGACGAAGTGGATCGGCGGCAGTGCGGGCGAGCGATGGGTGCCGGACACGCGCACGGCTCGCAGGACCTCGCGAAGGCCGCCCAGATTGGTCGCAAAGCCCTCGTCGATGGGTGGGTCGAAGGAGACCTCCCCGGCGCAGTGGACGACGAGATCGAGGTCGGCAGGAAGCTCCGGAACCGAGGCAAGGTCACCTTCGACGACGTCGACCCGGGCCAGCAACTCCTCCGCCGGGATGCTTTCGCGCAGCCTGGCGAAAGCGGGCTTGGCAAGCAGGCGGCCGAGGCGATCCTGGCCACTTTGGCCGGAGCGGGGACGGATCAGCACGACGAGCCTGGTCTGCGGGAGGTCGCTCAAGAGCCGCTCGAGGAGCGCCTCGCCCACGAAACCGGTGACGCCGGTGATCAGCAGCCGTTTGCCGGCCAGCCGCTCCCGCAGCAACACCCAGGTCTCCTTGCTTGCCATGCTCGTCAGGCGCTAGTCACCGATCGTTTGCACGGCACTATTTGCCGGATCGGTTCGTATCACCCTAGTGCCGTCGCGCGGCATCACCCGCGCAATGCGCTGAGCAGGCGATTCAGCGCCGAGTCCAACCCGTAGCGCTCGGAAAGCTCGACCAAGCCCGACGGGTCGACCGGCTCTTTCGGCAGGGTGGGGTCAAGGTCGGGCAGCGGGACGTCGGTGCGCACGCGCACGACCAGGCGGGCGGCGTCGATGTAGTCTCGCGTGTTGGCCAATTTGGTACGCGCCCCGGCCGGGAACCCGGCCTCGATGCCTGCGTCGAGGGCCTCGAGCATCCGCTCGACCGTCCCGAACTTGTTGACCAGCGCGGCGGCCGTCTTCGCACCGATGCCTGGCACGCCGGGCAGCCCGTCCGAGGGATCACCGCGCAGCACGGCGAACTCCCCGTAGCCGTCGCCGGGGATCGAGTACTTGCGCGCTACCGTCGCCTCGTCGATTCGGGCGTAGCGCTCCACGCTGTAGATCACGCGTACCGGACGCTCGTCATGTATCAGCTGGAAGAGGTCACGGTCACCGGTCACCACGTCGACCGGCCCCGGCCACTGGTGCGCGTACGTGCCGATGACGTCGTCCGCCTCGAAATCGGCGACGCCGCAGCGAGCCAGGCCGATCGCGTCCAGCACGGCTTCCAGGATCGGGACCTGGACCTCTAACGGGTCGGGGGTGCCGTCGCCGCCGTCCTCGGCCACCCGGTGCGCCTTGTACGACGGGATGGCCGCGACCCGCCAGGCCGGGCGCCAGTCAGTGTCGAAGCAGGCGACGAACGCCTGCGGCGCCAGGTCACGGATCTGGCGGGCCAGGACGTCGAGGGTCCCGCGCACGGCGTTGACCGGCGTCCCGTCCGGCGCGGTCACGCTGATCGGCACACCATGGAAGGCGCGGAAATAGGCTGAGGGGGCATCGACGAGCAAGAGCCGGCCCGCCCGGGTCGTTTGAGAGGCTTGCGGTTGGTTCGGCTGCGCTGACACGCTCGCCATCTTGACGCTCCATCGATCGGAAGGAGAAGCCGGTGCGGCCGCTGACGTTCATCGGGAGTGCGATTGCGCTGCTCGCGCTTCTGTGGTTCATCTACCGCTTCCGCGCTCGACCCATCGTGGAAGCGCAGGTCCCTGGCGAGGACTGGCAGCCTACCGAGGAGGTCGTCCACGATTCGACGACCGGTCGCACCCTGCGCATCTGGGTCGATCCCGCTGACGGTTCCCGCCATAGCGTGGCCGAGCTGCGTTAATGGGGATGAACCGGATTTCGTCCCAGGGCTAGAATGGAGCCCCTGTCCGAACGACTTCCGGGGGATATGCGCGTGCTCGAGGAGTTGGACCGCCAGATCGTCGGCCTGCTGGCTGGTGACGGCCGGATGAGCTACACCGATCTCGGTAGGGCTACCGGGCTCTCCGTGTCGGCGGTCCACCAGCGGGTGCGCCGCCTCGAGCAGCGCGGCGTGATCCAGTCCTATGCCGCGCGTATTGCCGCCGATCAGGTAGGCCTGCCGCTGACGGCGTTCGTGTCCATCAAGCCGATCGATCCCGCAGCCGGTGATGACGCGCCCGACCGGCTGGCGCACCTCGAGGCGATCGAGGCGTGTCACAGCGTCGCCGGAGATGAGAACTACATCCTGAAGGTCCGGGTCGCCGGGCCGGCCGAGCTCGAGGCGTTGCTGCAGGAGATCCGGGCGGTGGCGGGGGTGAATACCCGCACGACGGTGGTTCTCAGCACGGCTTACGAGGGCAGACCCCTTCGAGTGTGACGGCTTACCGGGAGGAGGCCACGAATGGCGCCGGCTGACTGGAGATCGACCGGCCTGCCGAGCGCTGATGCCCGTGATGACTTCACACGTGCCCGCCGGCGGGCCGGGTGGGCCAAGGTCATCGCGCGGCTGTCCGGTCGGCCGGGAGACGTCGATCTGCTGCTGCCGTACGACGAGGTGGTGGCTGCCCTCGGACGGCGCGAGATCGTACGGCTGGGGCTGCAGACCGTCGACCTCGACACCATCGTCGGTTCGACGGATCGGGCCGGCGGCTTCGACCGCCATTTTCGCCCGACCAGCGGGGTTCCGCGGGAGCGTTTCGAGCGCCTTGCGGCCGCGGCCCGCCGTGGGGAGTCGCTTCCCGCCGTGGATCTCTTTCGGGTCGGCAAGCTGCATTTCGTACGCGATGGGCACCATCGGGTCGCGGTGGCGCGAGCGCTCGACTGGAAGGTCATCCCGGCGTACGTGACCGAGGTGAAGACGGCGATCCCCGCGACCGGCGATCTCACGGTGGCCGACCTGCCGCGCAAGGGCAGCCAGCGGGTCTTTTTCGAGCGGGTGCCGCTGGCGGAACATCTGCGAGACGCGATCCGCCTTCGCAACTCGGGCGACTACCTGATTCTGGCCGAGGGAGTTGAGGCTTGGGCTTTCCGTTTCATGGTGCGGCGGGACGAACTGATCGACCGGCGGGCGGCCGCGAACCTGTGGTGGACCGAGGAGTACGAGCCGGCCGTCCGGCTGCTGCGCGATGAAGACCTCATTGCCGAACTAGCCGAAGACGACCCCGGCCTCACCGACGCCGAGGCGTATCTACGTTTCTCGGCGCAGCGCTACCGGCTGCTGCGTACCCACGAATGGAACGAGCGGGCCGTTGAGGTGATACGCGGCCACCCGCCCGCGGTCGTGTCGTTGACCCGCCGGGCGCGCCGGCGGGGGTGACCCTTCCGCCTAGTTGGAGGACTGCCCCGGAGCGGGCGTCGGGTTCGGCTCGTCTTGGGCCTGGTAGTTCAGGCTGTCGCCGGTCTCCGGGTCGAACAGGTGCAGCCGCGAGGTGTCGACCCACAACTGCGCCTCCTCACCCTCGCGTACGCGGCTGGCCGGGTCGAGCCGGGCCACGATCTGGCTCTCGTCGCTGTCGCTGTGCAGGTCTTCCTGCTCCAGCTCCCGCGCCAGCTCCTGAAGGCCGGCCTGGCCCTGCCCGTCGCCCTTCGGGACCGGCAGGTAGGCGAAGAGCTCCGAGCCCATCCACTCGATGACGTCGATCCGCGCCGGGAAGCTCGAGCCGCGCACCTTGTCACGGTCCTCGACAAGCTCGGCGTCCTCGAAGTCCTCCGGCCGGATGCCGACGATGACCGGCTTCTCATCGTGTCCGAGCCGGCTGACGAACTCCTCCGGCAGCGGGATCTCGCCGAACGGGAGGGTGAGCTTTCCGCCCTTCAAGATTGCCGGCAGGAAGTTCATCGACGGGGAGCCGATGAAGCCCGCGACGAACAGGTTGATGGGGTTGTTGTAGAGCTCGCGAGGTGACGCGACCTGCTGCATGATGCCCTTGCGTAGCACCGCCACCCGATCCCCGAGCGTCATGGCTTCGGTCTGGTCGTGTGTCACGTAGACGGTGGTAGTGCCGAAGCGCTTTTGCAGCCGGGAGATCTCGGTCCGCATCTGGACGCGCAGCTTGGCGTCGAGGTTGGACAGCGGCTCGTCGAAGAGAAAGGCGTTGGGCTCGCGAACGATCGCGCGTCCCATGGCCACCCGCTGGCGTTGGCCTCCGGACAGCGCCGCGGGCTTGCGGTCGAGGAACTCGGTGAGCTCCAGCGTCTTCGCGGCATCCGCGACGAGCTGGTCGGCCTTGTCCTTGTCCATCTTCGCCAGCCGTAGCGGGAACGCGATGTTCTCGCGCACGGACAGGTGGGGGTAGAGCGCGTAATTCTGAAAGACCATCGCAAGATTGCGATCCTTGGGTCCGGCCTCGTTGACCCGCTCGCCGCCGATGGTCAGATCGCCAGAGCTGATGTCCTCCAGCCCGACGATCATCCGCAGCAGCGTGGATTTGCCGCACCCGGACGGCCCCACGAGGATGACGAACTCCCCGTCGGCGATGTCGAGGTCGACGTTGTCGACGGCAATGGTGCCGTCGGCGAAGCGCTTCGAGACACCTTTCAGCGTGATTTCAGACATGTCTGGGTCAGCCCTTCACTGCGCCGGAGGTCAGGCCGGCGACGATGCGCCGCTGGAAGATCAAAACCATGATGATGATCGGAATGGTGACGACGATTGCGGCGGCCGCGATAGCGCCGGTGGGTTGGGAGAACTGGGACGAGCCGGTGAAGAAATTCAGCGCTGCCGTCACTGGGCGGCTGCGGTCGGTCGACGTCAACGTGATCGCGAAGACGAAATCGTTCCAGGCGAAGAAGAACACCAGGATGGCGGACGTGAAGACGCCTGGCGCCGCCAGCGGGACGATGACCTTGCGGAACGCTTGGAACGCCGTTGCGCCGTCCACCGCCGCCGCCTGCTCAAGCTCCCACGGAATCTGGCGGAAGAACGCCGAGAGTATCCAGATCGCCATCGGCAGCGAGAACGTCATGTAAGGGATGATCAGACCCGGCCAGGTGTCGTACAGACCCAGCGAGCGCCACATGTTGAAGAGCGGGCCGACGATCGAGATCGGCGGGAACATTGCGATTCCGAGCGCGGCCGAGAGCACCAACTTCTTGCCCGGGAAGTTCAGCCGGGCAATGGCGTACGCCGCGAGCGTGGCCAGCAGTACGGCGATGACCGTCGAGATGATCGCGATGCCGATGGAGTTGATGAGCGGCCTAACAAAGACGCCGGTCTTGAAGATGGTCGAGTAATTCACCCACGAGAAGTGCTTGGGAATGATCGCGCCGTCGGTGATCGTCGTCTGGGATTTGAAGGATAGCGACAGGATCCAGAGGATCGGGATGATGGCGTAGAGCACGATGATGATCGAGCCGACCACCCACATCGGCTGGATTTTCTTGCGGTCCTTGGGTATCGGTGCGCGGCGTGCTGCGGGCCGCGCCGTGCTTCCGGCGGTGATGGTGGCCATCAGCGCTCCCCTCGTACTTGCCCGAGATCCGTTTTGAAGCCTTTGACGAAGACGACGGCGACGAAGATGACAATGAGGAAGAGCAGCACCGAAACCGCTGACCCGAGGCCCAGATTCAGCTGGCTGATCAGCTGGTTGTAACCGAGCTGGGAGAGGGTCGCGGTGTTGTTGGCGCCGCGGGTCTGGATGAAGACGGTGTCGAAGATGCGCACCGCGTCGAGGGTGCGGAAGAGCACCGCCACGAGAATGGCCGCACGCATGTTGGGCACGATGACCCGGATCAGCCGCTGCCAGGCATTGGCGCCGTCGACCTTGGCCGCCTCGACGTAGTCATTGGGTACCGTCGCGAGCCCGGCGAGCAGGAGCAGCGACATGAACGGGGTCGTCTTCCACACCTCGGTGAGGATGATGACGAACAGCGAGGTCGAGTGGTTGTTCAGCGGCGGCGACGTGAGGTGCCAGAAACCACCGATGCTCGGTGACACCGCGAACTGGAACGCGAACGCCGAGACCACGGTGATGATCCCGTACGGCAGCAGGATGGCCGTGCGCACGACGTTGCGGCCGAACGTCGCCCGGTGCATGAACAGCGCGAGCGCCATGCCGAGGATGAGCTCGATCACCACCGAGATGACCACGATGATGAACGTGTTGGACATGACTTGCCAGAAGTGCGCGGAGGACAGGATCCGGCCGTAGTTGCTGAACCAGACGTACTTGCGATCGTCTGGGAAGCGCAGGTTGTAGCGCTGGATCGACAGCCAGATCGAGTAGCAGATCGGGTAGACCGTCACCGCCAGCATCACGATGACGGCGGGGGCGACCAGCCGAAGACCCAGGCGGCGTTCCTGCTTGTCGCGATCGGTCAGTTGTTGCTTACGGCGATGGCCACCGGCGCTCGCGGTGGTAGTGGGTGCTTCGGCAACGGTGGTCACAGGACCGCCTCCGACTTCAGGGCCTGCTTGGCCAGGGAACGTAGGTCCTTCGCCGTCTTCGGCGGATTGATGCTCGCGAGCGGGACAAGAGTTTCCTGGACCGCGAGGCTCAGGTCGTTGTACGCGGGCGAGACGGGGCGCGGCGCGGCGTCATTGATCGATTCACGCATGACGGACGCGAACGGGTAGATCTTCTTGTCGATCTTGTCGTAAAGAGCTGAGAGGGTCGGCGGGTTACCACCTTTCTCAGCAGCGAACAGCTGGTTGCTCGGCTGCACGATGCAGGTCGCTGCCTGCACGTCCAGTGCCTTGCGCTTGCTGTGGCTGGAGATGCCAATGTTGAACCCGCCCAGCGGCGGACGGCTCGGCTTGCCCGCGATGACCTCCGGGTAGCGCGCCCAGCCCAGGTTCTCCTGCAGGCCTGGGACGGCGGCCGCGCTCGGGTAGATGAACGGGTAGTTGATCTCGTAGAGCGAGCCACCCTTCTCGAACGCTGCGCGGCTGGAGTCCTCATTGGCCGTGTTGAGCTCAGGGTCAGCAGCCGAGGAAGAAGCAAGCTTCTTGAGTGCCGCCAGCGCCGCGACGGTCGGAGCCTGCGCCAGCCCGATGCTTGCGTTGGCGCCCTTGCCCGCATCGTTCACGAAAGTGCCGCCGGCGGACTCCAGCAAGGTGTTGAACGTGACGGTGAGGCTCTCGGCCTGAGCACCCTGGATCTGGACCTTGAGATGCTTTGCGACGGCTTGGTCAACCATCTGACCCCAGGTGAAGTCCTTGCCCGGTGCGCTGGTCTTGTCCTTGCGGTACCAGAGCAGTTGCGTGTTCGACGTGAAAGGGGCGGCATAGAGCTTGCCCTGGTAGGTGCCGCTCTCGAGGGGGCCCTTCAATACACCGTCGCTGACCTTCGCGCGGCCGGCCTCCGGGAAGGGATAGAGCCAGCCGGCATTGGCGAACTCGGCCGTCCAGATGACATCCATGCCGACGAGGTCCACAGAAGCGTCATTGGCGGCCAGGCGGCGCACGATCTGCTCGCGCTGATCGGTGGCCCGGGCCGGTAGCTCCCTCTCCTTGATGATGAACTTGCCCTTGTTCTGGGCATTGCAGGTGCTGATCGCGTTTTCGATCCAGCCGCCCGCCTGCGCGCCGATATACCAGTTGACGACCGGCACCCCGTTTTGGGTGCTCGCGCCGCCCTGGCCGCAGGCGGCGAGCAGCGGCGCCACCATCACTCCGGCGATGGCGACGCCTCCGTATCGGCGATAGGCAGCCCTTCGCCGCCTGCTGTGGTTTGTTGCGCGGCTGGGGAGATCCACAGGACGCACGGGCGCCTCCCGAGGCTGATGGGTCACCCTGGCAGAGTGGCCCCGATCACAGGCTGTCCCCAACGTGATCTCACGAAAACATCGAGTGATGCAACAATCTTCGAGCAGCTAAATCAGGCAGGACGCAGCCATGCTGCTGCGCTCGCCGGGAGCATGCCGTCCCCGAGGAGGTCGCTGCTGCAGGTCAGGACCTCGCCGCCGGGCAGGTCGATCGGCCCCGCGGACAGGTTGACGATGCAGCGCACGCTTGCCGCGCCTTGCCCTCGCTCGAGCGCGAGAACGTCGTCCGCCGACTCCAGCCAGCGCAGTGTGGGGTCCCGAAAGGCCGGCTCCTGCCGGCGTAGGGACAGGGCACGGCGGTAGAGCTCGAGCGTGCTGCCGGCCGCGCCGGTCTGCGCCTCGACGCTGAGGGCCGCCCAGTCGTCCGGCTGCGGGATCCAGGTGGCCCCCGAGCCAGGCCCGAACCCGTACGGCGGCGCCTGGCCCGACCAGGGCATCGGGACTCGGGCTCCGTCGCGGGTCGGCTGGGTACCGCCCGAGCGAAACCACTGCGGGTCCTGCATCGACTCCGGGGCCACTACCGTCTCCGGCAGGCCCAACTCCTCGCCGTTGTAGAGGTAGGCGACGCCGGGCAGCGCCAGCATCAGCAGGGTTGCTGCTCGAGCCCGCGCCAGGGTGCCGAGGCGGGTGCGGTGGCGTACGACATCGTGATTCGACAGCACCCAGGTGGCTGGGGTGCCGGGGGGCAGGACCGCGATCTCGGTGTCGATGGCGGCACGGATGGCGCGCGCCTCCCACGGCGCGCTCAGGTATCGGAAGTTGAACGCGAGGTGTAGTTCGTCGGGACGCACGTAACGGGCGAGCGCCGCCGCGGCGCGCACCCAGACCTCCCCCGTCGCCATGCGGTCTCCCGGATAGCTGTCGAGCACCGAGCGCCACCGGCGGTAAATGTGGTGCACTTCGGGCTGGTCGTAGGAGTGACGCTCCTCGTCGCCGATCCCAAACGATCCGGTGACAGTTGCGCCGGGCCCGTCAAGGCCGCGCGGGTTGTCACGTAGCGCCTCGTCCTTGACCAAGCCGTGAGCGACATCGATGCGGAAACCGTCGACCCCGCGGTCCAGCCAAAAGCGCAGGATCTGCTCATAGTCATCGCCGACCGCCGGGTTGCGCCAGTTGAGGTCGGGTTGCTCGGGAGCAAAAAGGTGCAGAAACCATTGGCCGTTGCGAAGCTCCCGGGTCCACGCCGGGCCGCCGAAGACGCTGCGCCAGTTGTTCGGCGGCCCGCCGCCGGGCGCCGCGTCACGGAAGATGTAGCAGTCGCGCTCCGGACCGCCCGGCCGGCCGTACAGGGCGGCCTCGAAGGCGCGGTGGCGATCGCTCGTGTGGTTCGGAACCACGTCGATGGTGACCCTCAGGCCCAAGGCATGGGCATTCGCGAGTAGCGCGTCGAAGGCGTCCAGGTCCCCGAAGAGCGGGTCTACCGCGCGTGGATCGGCGACGTCATAGCCGCCGTCGGCCATCGGCGACAGGTAGAACGGCGTGAGCCAAAGTGCGTCGACCCCGAGGTCTGCCAGGTAGGGCAGTTTCGCGCTTAGCCCATGTAGATCTCCGACACCGTCGCCGTCGCCGTCGGCGAAGCTGCGGATGTAGACCTCGTAGAAGACGGCATCGCTCCACCAGGCGCCGCGGGGCGGCTCCGGTCGTGGCGGTTCCGCTCGCCACGTAGTCATGAGCCGCATCCTGCCAGCCGGGTTTCGGACCCGGTTTCTGACACCAGGAGGAGGCTCAACCTCACCGTGAGGTTGAGCATGGACCAGCGGTTGAGGGTGAGGGTTGCCGCTCGTGGTGGTTGTTGGTCGATTGTGGTGGGCATCAACGATCCTTACGCCGTGTGCGGGGTCGGCTACGAAGAGTCGATCATGGTGACTCTCAGCTGCGCTTATCCCAAAGCCATCGGCATGGCGCCCAAGACACGCCGTGCCAACGCACAACAACCAACGAATGTCGGCCGCGTTAACAACGCGAAACCTGTCACGGGCCTGCGCTAACAGGATGCAACCGCAGCTCAGAGTCACTGTTGACACGTAGCGTGCAACCGCCGATACAGTGCCGCTCCATGCTCACCACGTCGGCCGGAGGCCTCCATTGCGCCTCTGTCCCGACCGGCACGGAGTCGACCAGTTGTCGGTCGTCGATCCGCCAGCCGGAGCCGGGGGGACGGGGGCCTGAGTCCGGGGCCAGCCGACGTCTCCGGCGCGCGTCGAGAAGGAGGGGCCCGGTCGGCTTGTCCTCGCGCGTTGCCGGGGGAGGGGCCCGAGTCATCCAGTAGACAACGGCTGCCTGCTCGCTGCCAGCGAGTCGGCGGTCGGTCCGAAGGGTGACTCGGGCCCGGTACCCCCACTTGTGGAGCGCGAGATCGTGCCGGGTCCCTTGATTGGGCGCAGATGAAAGCGCCCAGGTGCCGCCATGCGCGCGCCCGATCCGGCAGGATGAACCGGTGACTGTCGCTCCCACGAGTTCCGGAGTCAGCTCCGGTGTCGCAGTCCCGGACGTCACGTCCGAGGCCGGGCAGTCCCGATCCGTGCTCGCCCGTGCTCCGAATCACCCTGCCGAACAGGCACGGGGCAAGCACTCGGGCCATAGCTCACGCTGGGCCAGCTGGCGTCCCGCCCCACGCGCGTTCGGCGCCGCAGTTGCGGGGGTGCTCACCTGCGCTGCGTTCCCGCCCTGGGGGTGGTGGCCGCTGGCGTTCGTCGGGGTAGCCGCACTCGCGCTCGTCGTGCGAAGGCGCCCGTGCCGTGCCGCCTACGGCCTCGGGCTCGCCTACGCGCTGGGTTTCCTGCTGCCGCTGCTGACGTGGAGCCGGGTCGCCGGCATCGATGCGTGGGTGTTGCTGACCATCAGCCAGAGCCTGTTGCTGGCGCTCATCGGCCCCCTCTGCGTGCTTGCGCAGCGACTGCGACTGCCGGCGCTCGGTATCGCCGCCGCGTGGATGGTCGAGGAGGCGATCCGCGATCGCGTCCCGTTCGGCGGCTTTCCGTGGGGACGGCTTGCCTTCAGCCAAAGCGACAGCCCGCTGACGGCGCTGGCCTCGTGGGGAGGCGCTCCGCTGCTCAGCTTCACGGTCGCGCTCGGGGGCGGCCTGCTGGCCGTCGCAGTGCTGGCGCTGGGCGGCTCACGATCGGGAGAAGGCGCCCGGCGTCGGCGCATCGTGGCCGCCGTTGCCGGCGCGGCCCTCCTGGTCCTCACCTTCGGCGGGCTGCTCATCCCGCGACCGACGGCAGCGCAGGACGGCAGCGTCGTCGTCGCCGCTATCCAGGGCAGCGTCCCCCGAACCGGACTCGATGCACTTGGCCAGAAGCGAGCAGTGACCCGCAATCACGTCGCCGAGACGCTCCGGCTCGCCGCCGACGTGAAGGCGGGTAGGCTCCCGGCGCCAGACCTGGTGCTCTGGCCAGAGAATTCCTCCGACCTCGACCCCTTCAACGATGCGACGGACGCCCAGCTGCTCTCGAGCTCCTCAGCCGCGATTTCGCGTCCCATCCTCGTCGGGGCCGTGCTTGATGGCCCGGGAGCGGGATACGTGCGCAACACCGGCATCCTGTGGGGTCCCAAGGGATATCTGGGGCAGGAGTACGTCAAGCGTCATCCGGTGCCGTTCGCGGAGTACCTGCCGGGGCGTTCGATTATCCAGAAGATCGTCACGCGTTACGCCCACGATCAGCCGAACGACTTCCTGGCCGGCAAGACGGCGGGGATCTTCAATATCGCCGGCCCGCAGCGCTCGTACCGGATCGGCGACGTGATCTGCTTCGAGGTGGCGTACGACGGCCTGGTCCGCGATGTCGTTGATCATGGGGCGCAGCTCATCGTGGTGCAGACGAACAATGCGAGTTTCGGGCGCTCTGGAGAGACGTATCAGCAGCTCGCCATGGGACGGATCCGCGCGCTGGAGCATGGACGGTCCGTGGTGGTCGCCGCCACGAGCGGTCTGAGCGCCATCATCAGCCCCAACGGCTCGCTCATCGCCCGGAGCACGCTGTTCACCCCGCAGTCGCTGGTCGCGTCGGTCCCGCTGCGGACATCCAAGACGCTGGCAGACCGGCTGGGCGGATGGACGGAGCTGGTCCTGGTATCCGTGGGCGCGCTCGGGCTGCTCGGCGCCGTGAGCTGGCAGCGGACCCGGGTTGGCAAAGCCGTCGCCGGCCGCCGGCGGCGCGAGGAGGACGACACCACTCGTGGTCAGTGAGCGCGTACTGGTCTGCATCCCGACCTACAACGAGCGTGACAACCTCCCGACGATTCTCGAGCGGTTGCGGGTGGCGTCGCCCGAGGTCGACATTTTGGTCATCGACGACGGCAGCCCCGACGGCACCGGTGAGTTCGCTGACGTCGCCGCCGCGGCGGATCCCCAGATCCACGTCCTGCATCGCCGCGAGAAATCCGGTCTTGGCAGCGCATACGTAGTTGGCTTCGGCTGGGGCCTCGAGCGCGGCTACGACGTCCTGGTGGAGATGGACGCGGACGGCTCCCACCAGCCCGAAGAGCTCTCTCGGTTGCTTTCGGCACTGGAGCCGGCGGGAGCGGCGGCCGACGTCGTCCTCGGCTCGCGTTACGTGCCGGGGGGAGTGGTGAGCAATTGGCCGCGCAGCCGGCTCCTGCTCTCGCGCGGCGGCAATTTCTACGTCCGCGTTGCGCTTGGCCTGCCGCTGCGCGACGCGACCGGCGGCTACCGGGCCTACCGCGCCGAGGTGCTCCGCAAGCTGGAGCTGGACGCCGTCGCCTCGCAGGGCTACTGCTTTCAGGTCGATCTCGTGTGGAAGGCCTGGCGCGCCGGGTTCAAGGTCGTCGAGGTGCCGATCACGTTCGTGGAGCGCACGCTCGGCACGTCCAAGATGAGCAAGGCGATCGTCGCTGAGGCGTTGTGGCGCGTGACCTGGTGGGGGGTTCGCTCGCGCCCCGCTGCCAAGCGCCGGCAGGTGGCGGCCCGCAACCTCTGAACCCGCTCACGTCCACACAAAACGATCCCCCACACCGGTGGAGGGCGGGGGATCGGACCGGCGCTTGGGCGGGGTGGGTGCTAGGCGCTCTTACGCGAACCCTGCTTCTCGCGTAGTACGGCAAGCCGCTCGGCGAGAACCTCTTCGAGATCCTCGGTCGTACGGCGCTCCATCAGCATGTCCCAGTGAGTACGGGCCGGCTTGGTCTTTTTCGGCTCCGGACGCTCCCCATCGACGAGAAGGGCCTCGCGGCCACACACCTTGCATTCCCAGATCGCCGGTACGTCAGCCTCAGCCGCGAACGGCATGATGAACCGGTGCCCGCTCCCGCAGTCGTACGTCACCGACTGCCGCGCTGCCATCTCTGCGCCCCGGTCGGTCTCGTATGAAACGGTGCCGAGTCGGCTGCCACGCAAGACACGCTCGCCCATCGGTGGTCCCTTCGTTGTTTCTTCTGGTCAAACCTGATCGAACCGCTAGCAACACAGGTATCGCTCGGCATGTGATGTGCTCAGGTGTAGTCAACGCCAACAACGCCCGGGACGTTCCCGTCCTTATGGTCGACGTAACAAAGGTGTGATATTGAGCCCGTCTGCAGCAATCCCGGCGCAACTATCCAAGACTCTCACTCGATCCATCCTTCCCCTGGGTGCGGCGCGCACTCTCGTTGGAGCAGTCGTTCTTGCCCGTCCAGCCCTGATGGCGTCCGGGCTGGGCGTCGATGCGGCAACAGCGCAGCGTACGGCCTGGATCGCCAAGTTCTTCGCCGCCCGTGACCTGGCCCTGGGAGTGGGGGCCGCCGGGGGGAGCCGCGGCTGTCAGACGGCGGCCTGCGCGAGTGATGTTTCTGACTTTGTGGCGATGGTGGCGGCTATCCGTGCCGGTCATGTGAAGACCGTCCCAGGGCTGCTCGTGGCAGCGACGGCGGCGGGTGCGGCGTTGGCCGGTGGAGCGGCCCTTCTCGTCACGCGCGGGTGAACGGCCGCGCGCCGTTCAGCGAACTCCGAGTGAGGGCTAGGTAACGTTTGTTCGTGGCGACAACCGATACTGACAGCCACCTGACCCGTGATGATCTTGAGTCGGCCTTAACGGCAGGGGAGCCCTCGGTGGCGGACCCGCCGACGGGGGGGCGGCGCGCGGGTGGATTGATCCGGCGGGCCCAGCACTCCGGTGGCGATCGCCCGGTGCGGCGCATCTACTGGTGGTTTGAAATTGCGCTCGCGGTATGGGGCTACATCATTTACGCCCAAGCGCGCGAAACTCACGGCGCCAATGCGCATGACTACAAGCAATTGGCTGCCCAGAATGGTCGTGACCTGTTCAATTTCGAAAAGGTCATCGGCTGGGACTGGGAGCGCGGCCTGCAGCGCAATCTGCTGCCGTACAAGGGTTTCCTGCAGGTTGTGGGTGGGTTCTATGGCGGGGCACATTTCGTCGTCACCATCGGCGTGCTCGTCTTCCTGCTGTTCAAGCGACCTCAGCTCTATCGTTTCTGGCGCACCTCACTTTTCGTTCTGACCATGGCCGCCGTCGGCTGTTTTGCGCTTTATCCCGCGATGCCACCGCGATTGTTGAAGGACGCCAGCGGGCAAACGATCACCGTCGACACCCTCGATAAGGTCGGGGGACTGTGGTCTTACAACCATGGAGTTGTCGAACACATCAGCGATGGTTATGCGCCCATGCCGAGCCTGCATCTCGGGTGGGCGACCTGGGTCGCGATGGCCCTCTGGTTTGCGATGCCGGCGCGCAGCTGGTGGCGACGCGGGCTCGTGATCCTGTATCCGCTCGCCGTCTACTTCGCCGTCATTGCCACCGGGACCCATTTCGTCATTGACGGCGTCGCGGGAATGGCGCTGACCGGCGTCGTCGTACTCGCCTTCGCCTGGTTGGCGGTCAGGTTCCGGCGATGGCGGCAGCTACGAACGGGTAGTCGCCCGATCAGCGAGTTGAAGTAGACGGCTAGGTACCCGATGCAGTACCGGTAGGGCGCTCTCTGCGCGGCCTCCCGCTCGCCGGATCCCGAACCGCTGCGCGCGTACTCGACCGGGGTCGGGACGGGCCGTGCTCGTTCGGCTGCTCGCTCCATGTGGCAGGCGCCGCACACCGGCAGTCACGTCAAACTCTCGCTCATCTGGGACCGGCATGCCTGCTCATCCGCCTATGTCGAGATGCCGATAATCGGCATTATGTAAAGCCAGGCGGAGCGGGATACAGGAAGGGGCTCACCCCGCCTCCGCATAGTTGCGGGTGGCGACGCTCGCCTCACCAACGACCGTAACGGCCGGAAATGTATCGCCCAGGGGTAGACCCTGGGTCTACAAGGCGACGAGGCTTTCTCGCACCCCAATGTCACACCCCCATGTCACACCCCGAAGGCGCAGCCTCGTCAACTCGCTACGGGGCGCAAAGCGCCAAAGGTGAAGGAGAGGACGGACACCATGCGCATTGCAGTAGCCGGTGGTACGGGAGTGGCAGGGCGCGAGATCGTGGCGCAGCTTGAGGCGGCGGGTCATGAGCCGGTGATCCTGGCGCGTGCTGCTGGCGTGGACATCGTCAAGCCAAGTGGTCTGGACGCGGCGCTCGTCGGTGTCTCGGTCGTCATCGACGCGAGCAATTGCGCGACCCAGAGCAAGCGCAAGGCGCTCGCGTTCTTCACCGCGGAAACGCAGAATCTCCTGGCGGCAGAAGAGCGCGCCGGGGTGCGGCACCACGTCGTGCTGTCGATCGTGGGGATCGATCGGGTCGAGTTGGGCTACTACGCGGGCAAGCGTCGTCAGGAAGAGTTGGCGCTCGCCGGCCCGATTCCCTGTTCGGTCATGCGCGCCACGCAGTTTCACGACTTTGCCGGTCAGATGCTCGGACGCGTCCCGGGCCCGGTCGCTCTGATGCCGAAGATGCGTGTTGCGCCGATTGCTGTCACGGAAGTCGCTGCTGCGATTGTCGTGCTCGCCGCGCAGGCTCCGGTCGGGATGGCGCCGCAGATCGCCGGTCCGCAAGAGGAGTTGTTGGCGGACCTCGCCCGCCGGCTCTTGAAGCAGCAGGGCAGCCGGCGCAAGGTGCTCGCCGTTCGCCTCCCGGGTGCGGCAGGTCGCGCCGTGGCGACGGGTGCTTTGCTGCCTACCGAGAACGGCCCGCGCGGGCACCAGACTTTCGCGCAATGGTTGAGAAAGCCAGTGCTGGTATGACGACGGACACGGATCTCGCCGCCGCGTACACCCGCGCCCGCCCTCGGTTGGTACGGGTCGCGTACGCCGTGTTGGGCAGCCACGCCGAAGCCGAAGACGTCGTCTCCGACTGCTGGATCCGGCTGACGTCAGCTCACGCCCGCGATCCGATCCTTGACGTCGACGCGTGGGCGACCGTCGCCGTCGCGCGCCGCGCGCTGGATGTGCTTCGGTCGGCGCGGGTACGGCGCGAGACGTACGTCGGCCCGTGGCTCCCCGAGCCGATTCTCCACGAACTCGACGCGGGAGCGGTAGCGCCAGACCCGGCGGACCGGGTGACGATGGACGACACGGTTAGCTTCGCCTTAATGGTCGTTCTGGAGTCGCTGAGCCCTGCGGAGCGCACGTCGTGGGTGTTGCACGATCTGTTCGGCCTGGAGTTCACCGAAGTGGCGACCGCCGTCGGCCGAAGCCCCGCTGCGGTACGCCAGCTTGCGGCCAGGGCCCGCAAACATGTGGCGGCCGGCGCACCGCGTGTTGATGTCGACGTCGCTCAACACGAAGCCGCCGTCCAGGCCTTTGCCCTGGCATCGGCCGGGGGTGACCTGGGTGCCCTGATCTGCGTCCTCGATCCGAATGTGGTGCTGACGAGCGATGGCGGCGGTCAGGTCAGCGCTGCGCTACGCCCGGTTCGCACCGCCGATCGGGTCGCTCGACTTGTGCTCGGCATCGCCCGAAAGATCGAGCCCTCGCAGGTGATGATCCCGATGCGGGTGAACGGGATGACCGGGCTCGTCCTCCTGGAAGGAGACCAGGTGGTGGCGGTCGTTTCGCTGACGGTCCAGGACGGTCTGATCTCGCGGATCGACCTCATTCGGGCGCCTGGGAAGCTCCCCCATGTCTCTGCTCTTCCCGTGCCCTCCCCCGATTCCGAGGTCCGTTGACGCCGCAGATTTTCCTGTGGATAACGCGTTTCTGGCCTCCGGCGTCGACAGACTCGCCGGCATGAAGAAACCTCTTGAGACCGTGATCCGTAGCGATGGCGACTTGGCCGAACTCTGGTCGAGCCTGATGGGCTCGGGTGAAGTGGAGCTGCGCAGCCTCTGGCTGATCCTGCTCGATTCGGCCGGCCGCGTGCTGCCGACCATCGTGCCCATCGACGACGTCCCTGGCCGCCCTGAGCGTCGGCTGATGCACGGGCTTGGCCAGATCGTCAGCCAGCTCAGCCACGATCTGGAGGCGTCGGTGGCCTTCGTGCTTTCACGTCCCGGGCCGGCGAGGGTCACCGCGGACGACCGGCACTGGGCGCAAGCGTTGCGCGCCCTGCCGGGTGGTCGGCGGTGGCCGGTCCATCTTGCCACCGCCGACCGCATCCAGGTCTTTGCGCCGGACGACCTGATCTCGGCAGGAGCCGCGTAGGCGGTGCGTACCGCTCAGGCGCAGCCGCGATACGACCAAGCGGGCGATCGCCGAGGAGCTCAGTCGCGAATCCCCGGCTTTCCGGAGCTGCCGCAAGGCGATCTACGCCGCCGGTGAGCCGCTGCTGCAGCGCGCTCAGGAGGCGGGGGTCGCCCGGGCCGACGCAAGCTTTGAGATGTCGTGCGGCTCATCGTGGGTATCACGATGATGCAGGGAGCTGATCCCGGACGGGTCATCGGGTGCTCGGCTTGGCGCTGGACGGCCTGCGCTTCCAGCCGCCCCTCACCTGAGCGCCGGGATCAGGAGTAACGCGCGTGCCCTACATCGATGTCGCGGGAATGCAGACCTGGCACGAGGTCAGTGGCCAAGGCGATCCGGTGGTCCTCCTGCACGGCGCCTTCGCGGGCGCCTCCTCCTGGTTCGCTCAGACGCCCGCACTCGTTGGGGCGGGCTACCGGGTCCACGTTCCGGAGCGACGAGGTCACGCCCACACACCTGACATCCCAGGGCCGATCACGTATTCGGTGATGGCCGACGACACGATCAGCTACCTGGATGCGGCGGTCGGCGGCCCGGCGCACCTGATCGGCTGGAGCGACGGGGCGGTCGTCGGGCTGCTCGTCGCGCTGAGGCGGCCGGATCTGGTAAACCGGTTGGTGCTGATCGGCCAGTACTACAACTCCTCCGGCAAGACTCCCGGCGGCATCACCGAAGCGCTGGATGACGCCGACAGCGAGGTCATGCGGTTTCTTCGCGACGCCTACGCAGCTGAGTCGCCCGACGGCGGCGACCACTTCCCGGTCCTCTACGCCAAGCTCATCCACATGTTCAATACCGAGCCGGAGATCGATTTCTCAACGTTGACAGGCATTCTGGCGCCAACCCTGGTCCTGCAGGGCGACCGCGACGAGGTGAGCGTGGAACACAGCCAGGCGCTCGCCGATACCCTCCCCCGAGGTCGGCTGGCAGTGCTGCCCGGCACTCACATGCTGCCGTTGGAGACGCCGGACATCGTCAACGCGTTGTTGCTGGCCTTTCTGCGCGGCGACCCCGCAGGGGCTTAAAATCGCCGGTTCAGCCGAAGGCCGCGTCGAACCGGGCTAGCAGATCGCGTAGTCGTTCGACTGGTTCGTTGGCGAACACGAGCCGCAGATATTGCGCGCCGCTGGGCCCCCATCCGGACATCGGGGTCGCCGCCACCTGGGCCCGTGAGAAGAGTCGGGTCGAGGCCTCCTCGGGGGTGAGCCCCATGGAGGTCGTGTCGATGAGCAGTGACCATCCGCCGTGTGGCTTGACGCAGGGATAGCCCGACAGTTGCTCGAGGACGGTCTCGCAGCGCTCCTGCCAGATGGCAGTTGCCGCAGCGACGTCGGCGGTCGCGTCCGGTCCGCTCAAAGCTGCCGCGACCGCCTGCTGTGCGATCCCGACCTGGCAGACCACGTTCGTGATTCCGACGAGCGAAACATCAGCCATCAGCCCCGGAGGCCCCACGACCCAGCCGACCCGCCAGCCAATCATCCGAAGCTCCTTGGACGCCGATCCGACGGTGACGGTGCGGTCGGCAAGTCCCGGGTGTGAAGCCGGATGCAGCGGCGGCTGCCCATCGAAGCGGATGCGTTCCATCGCGGAGTTGTAGATCACCCATGCGCCGGCAGCGGCCACCGGTTCGGCAAGCGCATCAAGGTGCGCTGATGTGAAGACAGCACCGGTCGGCATCGCCGGCCCCATCAGCAGCACTGCGGCTGTCTGCGGCCCGACGGCGGCCGCCAGCTCCTTCGGATCCGTGACCCAGCCATCGGGCGTCGGTACGGAACGCACGTGGCGTGGCACTCCCCCGGCCAGCCGGATCCGATTGACGAGGCCTGCGTAAATGGGATCGAGGATGACGACTTCCTGGCCCGGCTCCACGGTGGCCAGCAGGACGTTGAGGATGCCGTTCAGCCCGCCTGCGACGCTCACGCATTGCGTGGCGGGGTCGTACTCAACCCCCGCGATCGCACCGACATGCGATGCCGCGGCCGCCCGAAAAGCCAGCTGGCCTTGGAACGGCAGGTAGCTGTTGGCGGCGTCGTCGTCGATCGCCCGGCGGGTGACGTCAAGGGCGACCGCCGGCGGACGCAGGTCGGTATCGAGATTTTCGAGCCGGAGAAAACGCGGGTCCGCTGCCGCATCCGCCGCGTCGCCCACCTTGTCGACACCGATGCCGGGGATGTGGCGAAGCCGGGAGACGGGCACGCGTTCCTCCTCATGGAACGGTCAGTGGGGTGGTGCGGTCAGTGGGCGCCGATCTCGTGGCGGCCGTGGCTGCGCGGCTCGAACTGAAATGTCGAGTGTTCGACGTCGAAATGGCCGACGAGGCACTCCTGCAACTGATCCAGCAATTGCGGCGCGTGGCCGTCCTGGAAACAGGTGTCGTCGAGCACCACGTGGGCTGAGAGGGCCGGCAGATCGGACGTCACCGTCCACACGTGCAGGTCGTGAATGTCGAGGACGTGGTCTGTCGCGAGCAGATGTTCGCGGATGTCTTCGAGGTCGATGTGGTCCGGCGCTGCTTCGAAGAGCACCCGGCCGGAATCGCGCAGCAGCCCCCAGGCGGCATGGACCATCAGACCGACGACGAGCAGCGACGCGACCGCGTCGGCACGCGTCCAACCGGTGGCGAGAATGACGATGGCGGCGACGATCGTCCCGATGAAGCCGTACAGGTCGGTGAGGATGTGCCGGTACGCGCCTTCGATGTTGAGGCTCGAACGGTTTGCCCGGGCGAGCGTCGCGGCGGCCGCGAGGTTCACCGCCACTCCGACGATCGCGACGGCGAGCACGGCGCCGCCGGTCACGTCATGAGGGCGGACGAGGCGGGAGATCGCTTCGACCGTGACGACGCCGGAGACGACCAGGAGCGAGATGCCGTTGCCGGCGGCCGACAGGATCTCGGCGCGCTTCCAGCCCCACGTCCACGCACCGCTGGCGGGACGCGCCGCAAGCCGGATAGCCCACAGCGAGGCGCCGAGCGCGCCGACGTCCGACAGCATGTGGCCCGCGTCGGAGAGCAGGGCGAGCGAACCGGCGACGAAGGCGACGACCACCTCAACGACCATGAAAGCCGCCAGCATCACCAGCGCGGTGAGCAGCAGGGGCTTGTCGGCGTCCGGTGCGGCGCCATGGTGGTGCCCGTCGGCGCGAGCATTGGCGTGCTCGTTGCGCTGCGGATGCCCGGGCCGCGCGCAGCCAGGCTCAGCGCGCGGGTGCTTCGGGGCCGGCGAGCTCACACCGCCACGGTAGACGAGGGGGCGTACGCGATTGCCGGGCTCAGCCGAAGGTACTCGCCCAAGCGGCGGGCAGGCGACCGCCGCGGATAGCCTCGACGACGGCCTCATGTGCCACTCCCCCGGTCTCCAACATGGCCGTGACGGCCACCTGAGCCCCGGTCGAGGGTCTCGGGTAGGACGGCGAGCCGAGCCGCTCCCCGCGACGGATCTCGAGGCGCGCGGTGGCGACCGGCAGCCCGAGGACAATCTGCACGTCGCCAGAAGTGACCGTCGTGACGATTTCGCCGCTCGCGCCCGCCCCCGCCGCGAACATCGCATCCGTCACGACTGTCGCGGCCCTGCCACCGGAGAGGGCGGCGGGCACCTCGTCGGCCTTGCGCCACCGCCGGCCGGCGGCGATCCATCCGAGTGGTTCCGCGAGCTTGGCCTGCACGTCGGGAGGGAGCCCGAAAGCGCGCGGAGCGTCGTACTTCTTGCCGAGCTCGCGCCAGGTCCGGGTCACGCCTGATGTCCCCCAGGCGTCGAGGATCCACCCGTCTGCGTCGATCAGGTCCAGCTCGCCGCCCATGATCCACGGTGGCGCAGGCACCGTGGCGAGTGCGGACCAGTCGCCGAACTCCGGCCAAATCGCCGTTGCATCCGCGCTGCCCGGATGGCGGGCGAGCAGTTCTTCGACCCAGACGAGGGCGCCTGCGGGTCGCTGGGCAACGCGCACCTGCACCTGCGACGTCCGGCGCCCCCAGCACTGATGGCCTTGCGCGTCGGTCCAGAAGGCTTCGGTCAGGGCCAGCGGCTCACCGTCGTACGCCAGCTGCAGCGGGGGGTCGGCCAGGCGCAGTGCGAGGCGCTGGTTGCGGCGGTCGAGCACCAACCCGGCCGCGGGATTGGCCGGATCGCCGGCGATGACGGCCATCCGCTCCCCCGCGGCGTAGCCCGCCTCGGCCTCGGTGTCGGTGAGCAGCGGCGGCGTCCAGTCCGGAAAGGGCATGCCGTCATCGAGCGCATACGCAATTCCCAGCGACAGATCGCTGGCCGCGAAAGCGGCGAATGGTGTGGCGCTCACCGCGTGACGGTAACGCCTGTCACCCTGGAGAGATGGGCGACCTGCGGATCGGGACCGCATCCTGGACGGACAAAACGCTGCTGGAATCCGGCTGGTATCCACCTGAGGTGACGACGCCTGAAGCGCGCCTCGCGTACTACGCGGAACGCTTCCGAGTGGTGGAGGTCGACGCCACGTACTACTCGCTGCCGAGCGAGCGCAACAGCGCGCTGTGGGCGGATCGCACTCCCGAAGGCTTCACCTTCGACGTCAAAGCCTTCTCGCTGCTGACCCAGCATCCGACCAAAACGACCGCGCTGCCGAAGGCTTTACGCCCGGACGACGCCAAGGCGCGGGTCTACCTGAAGGACCTGCCGGCAGCGACGGTCGACCAGGTGTGGGAGCGCTTTCTCGGCGCGCTCGAGCCGTTGCACGAGGCGGGCAAGCTGGGGGCGATCCTGCTCCAATTTCCGCAGTGGTTTCCGGGCGGCAAGAACAATCGGCAGTACATCCTCGAGTGCGCCGAGCGTTGCAAGCCGTACCGGGTGAGCGTCGAATTTCGCAACCACACCTGGATGGATCCCGACCGACAGGAGCAGACGTTGGGTTTCCTGCGTGGCTACGGGCTTTCCTACGTCTGCGTCCACATGCCGCAAGGGCACACGTCGTCGATCCCGCCCGTCGTTGCGGCGACCGCAGCCCTTGCGGTCGTGCGCTTCCACGGCCACAACGACGAGGGTTGGAACAGCGGCAACATCTACCAAAGGTTCGGCTATCAGTACTCCGAGAAGGAGCTCGCGGAATGGGCGCCAAAGCTGCGCGAGCTCTCGGGCGAGGCCCAGGAAACCCATGTCCTCATGAACAACTGCTATCGCGACTACGCGCAGGTGAATGCAGCGCAGCTGGCGGCGCTGATATAGGAGCTGCGCCCGCCGCTTGCAGGTTCGCGCTGACTGTGCAAGCCGTCGCTGGATGAACGATGCGGCAAACAGCCACCCGATCGGGGGTGCGAGAGCGGTCTCGGGGCTGGCCAAGTCACGATAATTGCTCGCATTCCGCTGACCGGCAGCGGCAGTCACGGCTCGGTGATATCCGTTCGCCACCACTGCCAGCGCGGTCTACGTGACGCCGAGCCAGTTGCACCGGCGACCCGAGTTCGTGTACGCGGTGGCTCAATGAATGGCCCAGGTCGGCGGTATCGGTTCGACTCTCGACGGGCTGAGGGCCAGCGTGGCGAGTAGAGCGCTCCCTGCGAGGCGAGCAAGGAGATCATCACCGACATCCGCGACGCTCATGCGCCGGCGACCCGAAAGGCGCAGGCGCATGGCCTTCGGTGGGCGCTCCTAGCGGTCGATGCGGACATCCGCCGGCGGCGGCTCGCCCCCGTGCCGTCGACGACAAGGCCGCCGCGGATCGTCAACTCATGCATCGCCGGTGGTCCTGAGGCCCGTCAAGACGTCGCGCTCCTTATCGGAGAGCGCAGTTGCTCCGGCGTCACCCAGCTTCACCATGACCGATTGCCCGCGCGCGTGGCACGTCTCGCCGCCAAAGACCGCATGCCCGAGCGTGTACGACGTGCTGCCGATGCGCAGCACCCCCGTCGCGACCGTCACCGAGCCCGGATACGGCAACGCCGAAAGGTAGTCGAGCTCCTGGTGGGCGAGGATGAGACGAAGGTCGGATCCGCCGAGGCCCGCTTTCAAGACCCCGGTGTCGAAGTCTGCCCGGCCTTCTTGGAACCAGCGTGCGTAGGCGAGGTTGTTGACGTGAAGGTTCGCGTCCAGGTCGCTGAACAGGATTCGGGTGACGAAGTGGACCGGGAAGTCATGGACGGTCGGAGCGGGGCCGCGTGGCATGAAGGGATTATCGCCAGGCAAGTTCGTAGTCTTCGCCACCTCCTGCGCAGACGCGCGGTCCCGGGCCCGCCGCAACGGCTTGCCGGTCAGGACCTTCGCCCCTGCGCCGGGTCGGCGGGCGCTGCCACACTCCCGCCCATGGCTCAGCGGAAGCTTGAGGTGTTATCGGCGCAGGAGTGCCTGGCGCTGCTGGGCCAAGGTCGGGTGGGGCGTCTGGTGTTTCTGGACGAACGCGGTCCCGTTGCCATCCCCGTCAACTACGCCATGGCCGGGGGCCATGTCGTCATGCGCGTGGAAGGCGGCGCCAAGCAGGCGGCGATGAACCAGCCGCTGATCGCGTTTGAAGTCGATCATTTGGAGGACGATCAGCAAGCCGGCTGGAGTGTCCTCGTCCGTGGGAGCGGGCGGGAGTGCGCAATCGGCGAGGTTCCCGAATTGCTCCGCTCGATGGATGGCCACTATCCGGCTCCGTGGGCGGCGGGGGTGCACAACGTCTGGTTGCAGATCATCACCGAGACCGTGACCGGGCGGCGCTTCGGAGATTTTCAGGTCGCGATTGACGCCTGACCGCTCGCTGGATGGCGCGTCAGGTGATGCACGAGGGTGAACACCACCTTCGGGATATGCGGCAGGTTGAGCAGGCTCCGGCGGCTGCCTCGGCTTGAATTGCCGATACCGTCGGGGGGTGCCGCTGCAGCTGCTGGTCCTGCGCCATGGCCACGCCGAGCATGAGCCGCCCGCGGGGGCTGACGATACGCAGCGTCCGCTACGAGCCAAGGGCCGCCGTACGGTCGAAGCGCTGGCGCCGAAGATCCGCAGCCTTGGCCCCGACCTGGTCCTGAGTTCGCCTTCGCGGCGTACCCGCGAGACTGTTGAACGCCTGCTGCTGCGCGCCCCTGTGGAGTATCTCGACCTGTTGTACGCCGCCGACGCCGACGAGCTGCTGGATGCCGTACGCGAGCTGTCAGAGCGGGACGAGGAGCTGCAGACCGTCTTGCTGGTGGGTCACAACCCCGGGGTCCATCAGCTGGTGCTCGAGCTGACCGGTGGCGAGCAGCTACCCGGATTCCCGCCGTCCGCGCTGGCTGTGCTCGCCTTGGACGTCGATGAGTGGTGGCAGGTCGATTCGGGCACCGGGCGCCTCGTCGCGTTGCACCTGCCCGAGGAAGCGCCCGACTGAAAGCGCCTGCGTAGCGTGTTCGCACGTGGCCGTACTCGCCGGGCGAACCCGCCTGAATCGCGCTCCGGCCCCGATGCTTGTCGTCGGGTCTGTCGTGTCGGTGCAGATCGGCGCGGCGCTGGCCAAACACGTCATTCACGACGTGGGACCGGCCGGTGCCGCAGCTCTTCGGCTGGTGTTCGCGGCGCTCGTCCTGGGAGCGATCTGGCGTCCTCGGATCCCGCGGCCGGACCTGCCGCTAATCGTCGGCTACGGCGTGACTCTCGGCGCCATGAACATGCTGTTCTACGAAGCCCTCGCGCGTGCCCCGCTTGGCGCGGTGGTGACGGTCGAATTCCTCGGCCCGCTGGCCGTCGCGGTCGCCGGCTCACGCCGCCCCCGCGACGCCGCCGTCGTCATCCTGGCCGGTGTCGGAATCGTGTTACTGGCCCGCGGCGGCGGCGCGGTGAGCCTGTTCGGGCTCGTCCTGGCGGCGCTCGCAGGCACCTGCTGGGGGGTCTACATCCTGGTCTCGGCGGCCGTCGGGCGGCGCCATCCCGGTACGGCCCCGCTGGCCGTCGCCATGCTCATCGCGGCATTGGTCAGCCTCCCGTTCGGTGCCGCCGGAGCCGTCCACGTCGGCGCTCACGGGATCTTGCTTGCGGCGCTGGTGGCGCTGCTGTCTAGCGTGCTGCCTTACGCCATGGAGCTGGAGGCGCTGCGACGGCTGCCGGCACGGGTGTTCGGCGTGCTGATGAGCATGGAACCCGCGGTGGCGGCGCTCGCCGGGCTCGTCATTCTCGGTGAGCGGCTGTCGGGCCGACAGTGGGCCGGTGTGGGATGCGTGATGGTCGCCTGCGCCGCCGTCACCGTCAGTCGGCGCGAAGTCGCGCCGCCTCCTTAATCTGACTTTGATCTGAGTGTGATCGGCCGTGACCTGCCGCTAGGCGGTTCGTACTGTCAAGATTGGACACGGATGTCGACAAAGCGTGTCACTGCGCGGTCACCGATCGCGTAACTGGTTCGGTAGTCACGCCACCGAACAACCGAATGGGAGCTGAGAGGAACCGAATGAGCACCGATAGCCAGGGCCGTCCATTGTCCGACGACGGGCAATGGGCATGGAACGGCACGGAGTGGGTCCCTGCAGCCGGTGGCGCTGACGCTGCGCAGGCGGCCGTCACACCCGAAGACGCCGGAGCAACCATGATCGCCCCCTCTCCCTTTGCGGGCGGCGGACAACCCGGGTTCGGCGGCGCTCCCGCTGCCGAACCCAGCGGCGGCTACGGCGGGGCACCGGGCTACGGCGGCGGCAGTACGCCCGGCTACAGCGGCGACCAGGGTTTCCCGCCCGCAGGCGGATACGGCGGGGCGCCGGGCTACGGAGGCGGCCCAGCGCCGCAGAAGTCAAACACCACGCGGATCGCGCTGATCATCGGCGGGATCGTGGTGATCGCGGCGATCGTCGTGGTGCTGATCATCACCCTCGGCGGAAGCAAAAAGTCAAGCGCATCGCCGAGCGGAAAATTCACCTGCCGTGTCCCCGGCTCCACCCAGACCGGCACGATCACGTTCAATGGCAGCAACTACTCGCTCAGTGACAAGGGCAAGAGCGGCTCGTTCGCCGTTGCGGGCACAAAGGTGACCTTCGCCGGCGGCAGCCTGGACAAGGCCACCGCGACCTACACCAAGAGCTCGCACAAGGTCGCGATCAGTTTCCAGGGCGCCACGCTCACCTGCACCTAGCACGCGGTTGCGCGGGTCGGCGCCGGGTCAGGTACCTGGCGCCGACCTCATGACGAGCTGACCAGCGGTGTCACATGCTGGCGATGAGCTTGTCGACCCGCTCGTCGACCGATCGGAACGGGTCCTTGCACAGCACGGTGCGCTGCGCCTGGTCGTTGAGCTTCAGATGAACCCAGTCGACCGTGAAATCGCGACGCTTCTCCTGTGCCCGGCGGATGAATTCGCCGCGCAGCCGCGCTCGGGTGGTCTGCGGCGGGATGGACTTCGCGGCGAAGATGTCGAGATCGCGGCAGACCCGATCGACGGCACCCGCCCGCTCGAGCTTGTAGTAGAGCCCGCGCTCGCGGTGAATGTCGTGGTATTTGAGGTCGACCTCGGCCACCCGGGGTGAGGACAGCGGGATCTGGTGCTTGGCGCGGAAGCGGTCGATCAGGACGTATTTGGTGATCCAATCGATCTCGCGGTCGACCAACTCGAACTTCTGGGTCTCGACGGCTTCCAGCGTGCGTCCCCACAGGTCGATGACCTGCTTCGCGACGGCGTCTCCGCCGCGGCGGTCGATGAAATCGGCGGCCTTGCGGTGGTATTCGCGCTGGATCTCCAGAGCCGTCGCCTCACGGCCGTTGGCGAGCTTCACCTTCCGCTGACAGGTGATGTCGTGACTGACCTCGCGAATGGCCCGGATCGGATTCTCCAGCGTGAGGTCGCGCATGACGACCCCGGCCTCGATCATGCGCAGCACGAGGTCGGTGGAGCCCACCTTCAGCAGCGTCGTCGTCTCGCTCATGTTGCTGTCGCCGACGATGACGTGAAGGCGCCGGAAGCGTTCCGCGTCGGCGTGTGGCTCGTCGCGCGTATTGATGATCGGGCGACTGCGGGTCGTCGCTGACGACACCGACTCCCAGATGTGTTCGGCGCGCTGGCTGATGCAGTAGACCGCACCGCGCGGTGTCTGCAGCACCTTGCCGGCCCCGCAGATCACCTGGCGGGTCACGAGGAAAGGGACGAGCACGTCTGCCAGGCGGCTGAACTCACCGTGACGGCCGACGAGATAATTCTCGTGGCAGCCGTAGGAGTTGCCGGCCGAGTCGGTGTTGTTCTTGAACAGATGGACGTCACCGGCGATGCCTTCTTCGCGAAGCCGGCGCTCGGCCTCGACGAGCAGCCCCTCCAGGATTCGCTCCCCCGCCTTGTCATGGGCGACGAGATCGATCAGCGAGTCACATTCCGGAGTCGCGTATTCGGGGTGGCTGCCCACATCGAGATAAAGCCGGGCGCCATTACGCAAGAAGACGTTGCTGCTGCGTCCCCACGACACAACACGGCGGAAGAGGTAGCGCGCCACCTCGTCGGGTGAGAGCCGGCGCTGCCCGCGGAACACACAGGTGACCCCGTACTCGTTCTCGAGTCCGAAGATCCTGCGGTCCACCGCCTCACCCTACGGTGACGGCTTCTCGTACGTGTGCTTGAGCGCGGCGTACGCGACCCGGTTGGCGTAGCTCGGATCGCCCTCGTGACCGTTGACCTCGATGGCTGGCGTTCGCGAACGTGTACCTGGCGTGGGCGTCGGAGCTCAACCTCGCGCGAGCGGCACCTTCCCGCTCGACAGCGGGACCGACCCGGCGAGCAGTATCTCCCGGGCGTGCTGAACGTCGCCGGGACGGCCGAGCGCGAAGCCCTGGCCGAACTGGCAGCCAGCCGCGCGCAGCATGGCGACCTGGCTGAGGTCCTCGATGCCTTCAGCGACCGCCGGCAGGCCCAGGCTGTCACACATAGCGAGGACCGCCCGGCAGAGCGCGTCGGCCCGGGGGTCCTGGCCGAGCCCGCCGGTGAAGCTGCGGTCGATCTTGCAGACCGTGAAGGGGACATTGCGCAGATACGCCACCGAGGAGTACCCGATTCCGAAGTCGTCGAGCGCCAGCCTTACCCCACTGTTGTGCAGCCGTTCCAGCAACTGCAGAGCGTAGGGCTCGTCTTCGACGAAGATGCTCTCGGTGACTTCGAGGGTCAGCCGCGGCGTATGCGCCGTCTTCGGCAGCTGCGCGATCAGGTGCAGCAGGTGATCATCGCGCAGCTGGCGGACGCTGACGTTGACTCCCATGTCCAGCTGACGGTTGGCGACGGCGCTCAGATCGCAGGCGTCGGCGTACGCCTTCGGCAGCAGCCAGGTGCCGATCTCGGGAAGCAGTCCGGCCTCCTCGGCCAGGTGTATGAACGTGCCCGCCAGGAGCAGCCCGCGCTCCGGGTGCTCCCATCGCAGGAGCGCCTCGAACCCCTCGATGACCCCGGTGTGCAGATCCACGACCGGTTGGTAGTGCAGCAGCAGTTCCCCGCGTCCGGCGGCGCCGCGTAGCTGCTCGAGCAACTCGATGCGCGCGAGCCGCTCGGTGCGCATTTCGGGGCTGAACATCTGGTAGCCGCTCTTGCCATTGGCCTTCGCCTGGTACATCGCGAGGTCGGCATTCCCGAGCAGCGTGCTGGACCCGATCGGCACCGGGGTGCCGGCCTCCTGATTGAAGGGGTCGATCGGCAGCGGCGACGGCTCGATGGCGACGCCCACCGAGACCCCCACCGGGACAGATCGGCCACCCAGGTGAATGGGTTCGGCGGCGGCCGCCAACACCCGCTGGGCGACCCCCACAGCCTCGTCCGGATCCACCAGATCGGCGAGCAGCAGCGCGAACTCGTCGCCGCCGAGTCGGGCCACCGTGTCACCCTCGCGTACGCAGCTGGACAGCTTGCCGGCCATCGCGACGAGAACGGCGTCGCCGCCTTCATGGCCGAACCGGTCATTGACGGGCTTGAAGTCGTCGAGGTCGCAGAAAAGCACGGCCACGTAAGTCCCGGGGCGCTGGGTAGCCATCGCTTCGGCGATGCGCTGGCCAAAGACCGTGCGGTTGGCGAGGCCGGTCAGCGGGTCGCTGGTGGCGAGGGTCGTCATTTCGGTCGCCATGCGAAGGCGAACCAAAGACTCCTCGGCGAGCGTCGCCAGGGCAGTGAGCGCACGCCGGTCGGCCCGGTCGTAGGGCTGCGCGCTGCGGGGGCCGCAGACCAGCCAGCGGCCATCGTCCGCGCCTATCCGGATCCCGATCTCCTGCGCTGCCGGCGGGGCAGTCTGGATCGCGGCGCGGGTGCTGCGCAGCAAGCAACCGGCGTGCATCGCGAGCTCGTCGAGCAGAGCGTGAGGGCTGTCGGCCAGCTGCGCACTCTTGGCCGCCGCGAGGAGCGCGGAAAGGCGTACCTGATGCTCGCTCGCGCGCCGCACGGCGCGCGCTGCGACGAGCATGGCCAGGGTGGGAACCGTCAGCAGCGCCACCGTCCAGAGCGGTAGCGCGCGCGGTAGCAGCGCCGCCAGGTAACCGAGGCAGCTGATCCCAAGAAACCAGACCAGAGACACCGGGAGAACGCGATCGAACAGCAGCCGGTGCCACGGCTCGCCGCTCTCGAGCGCCAGGGACAGCCCGGTGATTAGCCAGTCGGCGGTGAAGTAGACCGCGGCCCCGCAGAGCACCGCGAGCAGCTCGCGTACGCCGGTGTCGCCAAGACCGCCGATGGCCGACATGGTCGCCAGTGCCAGTGCGCCTACGAGGGTCACCAGGCCGGCGTTGAACATCCGGGCCCACCAGCGCTTGCCGGACAACCCCTGGCTCACGATGCCCGCGATTGACCAGAGCACGAGCGCCTGCGGATGCGGCAGCAACACTCCAAGAGCCACCAGGATGGCAGCGTCGAACCCGATCTCAACGTCACCACCGGGCCTGAGCAACACCAGAGGGAACGACGAAACGAGCCACACCGCTGGAATGGCCAGCAGCGAGTAGCCAACGGGGTAGCCAAGCGCACCCCACCTGGGCAGCGCCACACCGAGGGCAGTCAGGCCCAGGAGGACGACGAGCAGGTCAAGTACCTGGAATGGCTGCAACCGCCGCCTCACCACACCCCCACTTCCCGTCATGACGAGGGGTCGGCAGAGTTGCGCGGCCACTTGAACTACATTCGCGCAACGGCGGACGCCGCAGCGTGGGCTTTGTGGGCGACTATCAGCCGGTTGGCTCAGTCCGAAGAGTCGCCGGCACCGGCATCGCCGGCGGGCTCACCCGAAAGCAGCCGCTCCAGGTGAGAGTTGGTGATGCGCCGAAAACACCGCCGGGTGCGGCTGCGGTCAAGAACCGCTACCTCGAGGCTGCCTGCGGACAGGCGCCGCTCGCCCGTATTGGCCGGCTGTCCTGCGCCTGGAGTCGGCAACAGCTGCCCTGCGGTACCGGCCTCGAGCGCGTGTACGGCCACCGCGACGGCCGCCTCGAGGCTCAGGTCAGGCCGGTGGTTGTCGCGAAGGTGCTGCGCGACCGTATCGGCCTGCCCGCCCATCGCGACGAAACCCTGCTCGTCGGAGACCGAGCCGTCGTAGGTGAGCCGGTAGATCTGATCGTCTGCGGAGGTCAACCCCAGTTCGGCGACCACGATCTCCACCTCGTAAGGCTTCTGCGCCTCGATGAAGATCGACCCCAGGGTCTGGGCATACGCATTGGCCAGCGCACGGCCGGTGACATCTCGTCGGTCGTAGGCGTATCCCCGCATGTCGGCCAGCCGGACACCGGCAACGCGAAGGCTCTCGAACTCGTTGTAGCGGCCCACCGCGGCGAGCGCGATCCGGTCGTAAATCTCGCTGATCTTGTGCAGGGCGCTCGACGGGTTTTCTGCGACGAAGGCGATCCCCCCGTCGTAGGTCAGGACGACATTGCTGCGCCCCCGCGAGATGCCCTTGCGCGCATACTCCGACCGGTCCCGGACGATCTGCTCGGGACTGGTGTAGAACGGCGTGGTCACGTCAGCCCCCAGGGTTGATCATGCGGGCATCGACAACGCCCTGGACAACGGCGCCGACCTCTGGATCGGGAAGTCGGTGATAGCCCTCGTCGCTGATGGTGGCCACTACGGGATAGATGCGACGGGTGAGGTCAGGACCGCCCGTCGCGGAATCGTCATCAGCCGCGTCGTACAGCGCCTCTACGCAGATCCGGATGGCGTCGGACTCGCTCAGCCCGTCGCGGTAGAGCTTCTTCAGCGCGCCGCGGGCAAAGACCGAGCCGGAGCCGACCGAATGGAAGCTGTGCTCCTCGTAGCGGCCGCCGGTGACGTCGTAGGAGAAGATGCGACCGGCCCGCGTCTCCAGGTCGTAACCGGCGAACAGCGGCACGACCGCGAGACCCTGCATCGCGAGCCCGAGATTGCCGCGGATCATCGTCGAGAGCCGGTTGGCCTTGCCTTCCAGCGAGAGCACCGTGCCCTCGATCTTCTCGTAGTGCTCGAGTTCGACCTGAAAGAGTCGCACCAACTCCACCGCGATCCCCGCGGTGCCGGCGATTCCGACAGCGGAGTATTCGTCGCCCTGGAAGACCTTTTCAATGTCGCGCTGCGCGATGAGGTTGCCCATGGTGGCCCGGCGGTCGCCCGCCATCACGACACCCTTGGGATGCACGACCGTAACGATGGTCGTGCCGTGAGGCACCTCAGGCACGGCCGCTGCGGGTAGCCGGCGTGATCCCGGCAGGAGATCCGGCGCGGCAACGGCCAGGAAGTCGGTGAACGATGCGCTGCCCGCCGTCAGATATGCATCCGGCAGCCGCGCGCCTTCCGCGAATCGTTCCCGCACTCCTTGCTCCTTCTCCGCATCGCGGACTCACGGTGCCTGAAAATCGGTCCTGAAAGTCGAGCGAACACCCGGCCTCAATGCCCTCGTCCGCATGATTCGCTGGCGTGGGGTCAGTCCACCACACGCCGCTCTACCGCCACCGGCTGGAGGGCCTACTGGCCGCCCTTTTGGATGTAGCCGCGGACGAACTCTTCGGCATTTTCCTCGAGCACCTCGTCGATGTCGTCGAGCAAGGCGTCGACGTCATCGGCGAGCTTCTCGTGTCGCTCCTGGACATCGCTCTGCGCAGCGTCGTCTACCGCCGCTTCGTCGGACTCGTCGCGACGCCGAGGCGATCGCTGCTGACCTCCGCCGTCTGTGCTTGCCATACGCCCTCCTCATAAGCCCTGCAAGTGGGACCTTACGTCGCCCCTGTGACAGGACGCGTCAGTGACGAAACCCGCTTCGGTGCCTCAGCGATTGCCGGCCAGCGCGTCGAGCAGGTCGATCGCTCGCGGGGAGCGGTCGAGCAGCTCGCCTACGTGAGCCTTCGTCCCCCGCAGCGGCTCCAGGGTGGGAACCCGCTGCAAGGTGTCGCGGCCGACGTCGAAGATCACCGAGTCCCACGACGCCGCCGCGACATCTTCGGCGTACTTCTGCAGGCAGCGGCCGCGGAAGTACGCCCGGGTGTCCTCCGGCGGCTTGGTCATCGCCCGCTGGACCTCGTCCTCGTCGACGAGGCGGTCGAACCGTCCGGTGGCGACCAGCCGGTTGTACAGGCCCTTGTCCTGGCGGACGTCGCTGTACTGCAGGTCGACGAGTTGCAGCCGGGGGGAACTCCAATCCAGGCCGTCACGCTCGCGGTAGCCCTCGAGGATGGACAGCTTCGCGACCCAGTCGAGCTCTCGGGACAGGCTCATCGGCTCTGCCTCGAGGCGGATGAGGGTCGACTCCCAGCGAGCCAGCACGTCTTTCGTCTGATCGTCGGCGTCGCTCCCCCAGCGGTCCTCGACGAACTTGCGCGCCTGGTCCAGATACTCCATCTGCAGCTGGATGGCGGTCATGGTGCGCCCGTCGCGCAACGTGACGCGCTGCGTCAACGACGGGTCGTGGCTGACCGCGCGAAGCGTGGCGACCGGCGCCTCGAGCGAGAGATCGGCCACCAGCCAGCCGGCTTCGATCATGGAGATGACCAGCGAGGTTGTGCCGACCTTCAGGTAGGTCGAGATCTCGCTCAGGTTGGCGTCGCCGATGATCACGTGCAGGCGCCGGTACTTCTCAGGATCGGCGTGCGGTTCGTCGCGGGTGTTGATAATCGGGCGCTTCAGCGTCGTTTCAAGGCCCACCTCGACCTCGAAGAAGTCGGCCCGCTGGCTCAGCTGAAAGCCGTCAGTACGCCCGTCGACCCCAATGCCGACCCGCCCGGCGCCGCACATCACCTGGCGGCTGACGAAGAACGGGATGAGGTGGCGGATGACCTCGGCGAACGGCGTGCTGCGGGCCATCAGGTAGTTCTCGTGGCAGCCGTACGAGACGCCCTTGTTGTCGGTGTTGTTCTTGTAGAGGTGGACCGGCGATGTGCCCGGGACACTCAGCGCGCGGCGGGCCGCCTCAGCGATGATGCGCTCGCCAGCCTTGTCCCAGAGGACGATGTCGCGCGGGGTCGTCACCTCAGGAGTCGAGTACTCCGGGTGTGCGTGGTCGACGTAGAAGCGGGCACCGTTGGTCAGGATCAGGTTGGCCAGGCCCAGGTCGTCTTCGTTGGCCGGAGCCGCTGGGTCGACCATTGGCGACATCGCGGCCTCGAAGCCGCGGGCGTCGCGCAGCGGTGATTCCTCTTCGAAATCCCAGCGCGCACGCGAGCTGCCGGAGGCGCGCGGAGCGTAACTGTTGACGACGAGCGAGGAAGCCTGCATCGCGTTCATCGACGGGGCAGCAGGCACCGAAATGCCGTACTCCGTTTCCGAACCCATGATGCGCCGCACGCTCATAGGTATGAGCCTAGGCCCGGCGGAGCCGCCAACGCGCTCGTACGTGCTTACTGGCGTGCCGAGAGCCGGTCGCCGTACCGCCCCAAATGCTGGTGATGGTGGCGGCGCCCGCCGACGAAGTACCACGCGACCGGGATCAGGATGATCCCGCGGGTCGCCACCATGAGGCCGACCGCGAGCAGTACCAGCAGGACAACGCGCACATCTACGTTCGCCGGCGGGCGCCAACGCCGCTGCGCCGGGGCAACGGCGGGCGCGGGCAGGTCGCTGAACAGGCCCGACAGGTCTCCCCCGGTGCGGGCGGCCCACGCGTGGCCGAGCCTTTCGTCCAACTCTTCCCACGTCAGACGGCCGGCGGAGAAATGATCCTGGAGCTCGGCGGCAGCACTTTGGCGTTCGGCATCACCCACGCGCAGGTGACGTTCCGGCAAGTGCAGTTGTGTCGTGGCCAACGTCGCCTCCAGGGTCGTCGAATAGGACCGTCGTCCAAGCGTAAGCACTACGCATGTGTAAGCATCATTACACCGGGATACGCGACCCGCCAGAGGTGTATGGGCTGCGGTTGCGGTGGTGACACGCGGGTGCTACAGGTACTGGCCCGTATTCGCGATCGTGTCGATCGACTTGCCGGCCTGGTTGCCCTTCCCACCGGTGACGAGGGTGCGGATGTAGACGATGCGCTCCCCCTTCTTTCCGGAGATGCGGGCCCAGTCGTCCGGGTTGGTCGTGTTGGGCAGGTCCTCGTTCTCCTTGAACTCGTCCAGGCACGCCGAGAGCAGGTGAGCGATCCGAAGGCCCTTCTGACCCGTCTCCAGGAACGCCTTGACCGCCATCTTCTTGCCGCGTGCCACGATGTTTTCGATCATCGCGCCGGAGTTGAAGTCCTTGAAGAACAGGACCTCCTTGTCGCCGTTGGCGTAGGTGACCTCAAGGAAGCGGTTTTCTTCGGACTCGCTGTACATCCGCTCGACGACCCGCTGGATCATTCCGGCGCAGGTCGCTTCGCGGTTGCCGGCGTGTTCGGCCAGGTCGTCCGGGTGCAGCGGCAGCGACGGGATGACGTACTTGGAGAAGATGTCGCGTGCCGATTCCGCATCAGGTCGCTCGACCTTGATTTTCACGTCGAGACGGCCGGGTCGCAGGATGGCGGGGTCGATCATGTCTTCGCGGTTGGAGGCGCCGATGACGACGACATTTTCCAGCAACTCCACGCCGTCGATTTCGGCCAGCAACTGGGGAACGATCGTGTTTTCGACGTCGGAACTCACGCCGCTGCCGCGGGTGCGGAAGATCGAGTCCATCTCGTCGAAGAAGACGATGACGGGCATGCCCTCGGACGCCTTCTCCCGGGCCCGCTGAAAGACCAGACGGATCTGCCGCTCGGTCTCGCCGACGTACTTGTTCAGCAGCTCGGGGCCCTTGATGTTGAGGAAGAACGCCCGCCCATCGCCCTTGCCGCTCTGCGCCTTGACCTTCTTCGCCAGCGAGTTGGCGACGGCCTTGGCGATCAGGGTCTTCCCGCAGCCGGGAGGGCCGTAGAGCAGCACGCCCTTCGGCGGCTTCAGCTGGTGTTCGGCGAACAGGTCCTTGTGAAGGAACGGTAGCTCGACCGCATCCTGGATCGACTCGATCTGAGCCGCTAGGCCGCCGATCGCGGTGTAGTCGACGTCGGGCACCTCTTCGAGAACGAGCTCTTCGACCTCGGACTTCGGTACGCGCTCGTACGCCCAGCCGCTGCGGGTGTCGACGAGCAGCGAATCACCATTGCGCAGCGGGCCGTCCATGAGCGGAGCCGCCAGGTGAACGACGCGCTCCTCGTCGGCATGGGCCACCACGAGCGCGCGGTCGTCACCTTCGAGGACCTCTTTGAGCAGGACGACCTCGCCCTGGCGCTCGAACTCCAGCGCCCGAACGACGTTCATCGCCTCGTTGAGCATGACCTCCTGGCCGCGCTTCAATTCCGGGATGTCGACATTCGGAGACACCGTGACGCGCAGCTTGCGGCCCTGGGTGAAGACATCGATCGTGTCGTCGTCATGCGCGGCCAGGAAGACGCCGTAGCTGGCAGGCGGCTGGGCCAGCTGATCGACCTCTTCCTTGAGGGCGACCACCTGATCACGCGCTTCGCGCAACGTTGCGACGAGCTTCTCGTTCTGTCCCACCAGACCGCGGATGCGGGCCTGGGTCTCGCTGAGTCGCTCCTCGATCATCCGCGCGGCGCGCGGTGACTCGAGAAGCCGGCCGCGCAGGCTTGCAATCTCCTCTTCAAGGAAGGCCACCTGGGCCTGCAACTGCGAAACCTCTTTCTCGGCAGCCGAGAGCTTGGTCTGCGGGTCAGGCGAGCCTTCCGCGCCGCGCCCACCCGTGCCTGAACGAGGACCAGCCACAGCCGTCACCTCCCCGGTCGGGTCGAAGCCACACCCTAACCGGCTGGGAGCGCCAGCGGCGACACGAATCGCGCTGGCGTGTGCCCGCCGCGCTGCTCCACAGCCGGCGGCGGGGAGTCGGTCAGGTTGCTAGCGTCTGTGTTATGCCGGGAATGCGCGTTCACGTCGATCAGGACAACTGCACCGGTGACGGGCTGTGCGTGCAGTACGCGGCGCGGGTCTTCGAGTTCGACATCGATGGTCTGGCCTACGTGAAAGGCCCTGATGGGCAGCTACTGACCGCGGTGGGTGCAGCGGTCGACGTACCGGAGGGCATGCGGCTGGAAGTGATCGATGCTGCCGAGCAGTGCCCCGGCGAGTGCATTTATGTGACGTCGGCGGATGGCTCGGTGATCGGCGGTCCGGCTGCCTGATCGTCGGGTGTGGCGGTGACCACAGCTGCGGCGGGTCGAGAGCCTTTGGCCGGCCGGGTGCGCCGTACCGGCGGCCGGACTCCGGGTGCGAGCCGGCGCGCGGTCATAAGAAATCCCGTGTGGCCGACCATTCGATGATCGGGCCGCACCGCAAGGCCGTCGACGTGCCAGCCGCGGACCATGCTTTCCCAGGACGCGGGCTCGGCGTAGCAGCCGCTCTCGCGTACGGCTTCCACGAGTCGCGAGAGCTGGGTGGTGGTCGCGACGTAGCCGCAGAGCACACCGCCGGGTATGAGGGCCTGCGTGATCGCGGGCAGCACCTCCCACGGCGAGAGCATGTCGAGCACCACGCGATCGACCTCGGGCAGCGGGCTGCCGTCGGGGCTCGCCTCGCCCACGTCGCCGACCCGGCACTCCCAGGCCGGGTTCGGGCCGGCGAAGAAGACCTCGACATTGCGGGCAGCGATCTCCGCGAAGTCGGGCCGGCGTTCGTAGGAGACCACCCGCCCGCCGTCGCCGACGGCACGCAGCAGCGAGCACGACAGCGCCCCGCTTCCAGCGCCCGCTTCGAGCACCCGCGCGTCCGGGAAGATGTCGGCGTAGGCGACGATCTGGGCGGCGTCCTTGGGGTAGACGACGGTGGCCCCGCGGGGCATCGAGAGGACGAAGTCGGCGAGCAGCGGGCGGAAGGCGACGTACGGCGTGCCTCCGGTGCTGCTGACGACGATGCCTTCGGGCCGGCCGATCAGCGCATCGTGTTCGATCGCGCCCTTGTGGGTGTGGAACTGCTTGCCCGCGACGAGCAGCACGGTGTGGCGCCGGCCCTTGTCGTCGGTCAGCTGCACCCGATCGCCTTCGGCGAGCAACCCGCGGCGGCGCCGCGACCCAACGGATGGTGAAGGCAGGTCAGGGGCGCTCACCGGCGAGGAGGCGCGAGCCGCGCCGCCGCTGCAGGGTCGATGCGGGCCACTACGTCGACCATGACGAGGACGCCGGAAGGTTGACCCGCGGGGCTGAAGACCACGTATTCGGAGGCGGGGGTCTCGGCGAGCCGGTCCATGAGTGCTTGCCCGGAGAGTGCCTCGGGCAGGCGCATACCGTCTTCGATGGGGCGGGACACCTGGTTGATGGTGGTCCAGGGCCGCCGCTCGGCAGGGACGGCATCGGCGGCCGCGCCGTTCATGACGGCCCAGGGATTCCCACCGCTGTCGGCGACGATGACCGCCGCCACCCGCATGGCGTCGGCCCGGCGCAGCGCCTCAGAGAGCGGCAGGTTGGCGTCGACCGTCACGGCCGGACGCGCGATCGCCCCCGCTACGAGCGCGGGCACTTTCTCGATCACCCTGCTGTTCTTGAGCGCGCTGCCCGCACCAAGGCCGACCAGTGCGGCGACGAAGAGCAAGTACGCACTGCCTCCATGCTGAACCTGCGAAAGACCCCACACCGCAATGGCGGCCGCGACGACGAAGCCGGAGTAGCACGCCGCTCGGGTCGCCTTGCTGCGATCGCCGGTGAGCTTCCACACGCCCGAGGCGAAGGCCGACCCACCATCGAGCGGGAGGCCGGGCAGTAGGTTGAAGATCCCTAGCGCAACGTTGATCCAGGCAGTCGTGAAGAGCACGAAACCGGCGTTCGTATGCGGATCTACGTACGCGTAGCCGATCGTCGCCGCGCCGCCAAGGACTAGGTTGACAAGCGGCCCGGAGACCGAGACCCAGAACCCCCGCGATGGCGTCTGCGGTTCGGGACGGAACTGTGTCACGCCCATGAAGCCGTAGATCGTGATCGCCTCGACCTCGAACTTGAAGCCCTGCGCCACCAATGCGTGACCCAGCTCGTGCAAGACGATGAACACCATCAGCAAGACCGCAGCGAGCACACCGAGCGCGTACGTGCGCGTGTTGGTGGCGCCGTACAAGCGGTTCTGCGCCTGGTTAGCGAACTGGCCGGCGAAGAGCAAGACGATGATCAGCGTGAACGGCGACACGTAGATCGGGACCCGGTGGACCGTCGCCACTCGCAGGCCCCTGCCGGGAAGGGCGCGCGGCGGACGATCCGGGTTGCTCACACCGCCAATGGTCTCAGAGAACGCCGAATGTGCGCTGTGTGTGAGCCGACCGGTCGTACGGTGAAGCCGTGAGCCAATCCGCCGTCAGCTATTTCGCCGATCCTGCTCAGCCCGCGTCCCGGTCTGCCGTCAGGGCGGTCGACCTGGTCAAGGACTACGGCAGCGGGGAAACCAAAGTCTCCGCGTTGTGCGGCGTCAGCGTCGATTTTCCCGCCGGAGTGTTCTCCGCGATCATGGGTCCGTCGGGCTCCGGGAAATCGACGCTGATGCACTGCCTGGCGGGGCTCGACAGCGTCACCTCGGGCCAGGTGTGGTTGACCGGTGACCAGGGAAAAGGGGCCGGGAGCGAGCCGATCGAGCTCTCCTCCCTGTCGGACAAGAAGCTGACCCAACTGCGGCGTGATCGCGTCGGTTTCATCTTCCAGCAGTTCAACTTGCTGCCGACGTTGACGGCCGCCGAAAACATCCGGCTGCCGTTGGACATTGCCGGGCGCAAGGTCGACACGGCGTGGTTCAACCAGGTGGTGTCGACCCTGGGGCTCACCGATCGTTTGCGCCACCGTCCGACCGAGTTGTCCGGCGGTCAGATTCAGCGGGTCGCCTGTGCGCGTGCCATCGTGTCGCGGCCCGCCGTGATCTTCGCCGATGAACCGACCGGTAACCTCGACTCCCGGGCGAGCGCAGAGGTGCTCGGATTCCTACGCCGTTCGGTGAAGGAGTTAGGGCAGACGGTCATCATGGTGACCCACGAGCCGAGCGCCGCGTCATACGCCGACCAGGTTGTCTTTCTCGGCGACGGTCGCATCGTCGACCAGATGAACGAGCCGACGGCTGAGCGCGTACTCGATCACATGAAGTCGCTTGACGGGGGCGTCGACGCGGCGCCGGAGGGTCGTACCTGATGCTGCGCGTCACGCTGAAGGGCCTGCTCGCCCGAAAGGTGCGGTTGCTGCTGTCGGCCATCGCTGTCGTGCTCGGCGTGGCGATGGTGTCCGGCACGTACGTGCTGACGGACACCATCGGCAGTGCATTCACCAACCTCTTCAACTCCGTCAACCGCAACACGGCCGTCGCCGTGCGCGGCAACACCGGCGCCGGCTTCAGCAATACGGATACGCAGGCCGACCGGGCGAACCTTCCCGAAGCCCTGCTCAGCAAGGTTCGCGCGGTTCCGGGGGTGCGCGAGGCCGAGCCTGACGTCTCGGGCTCGGCGCAGATCTTCAACCCCAAGACCAGGAAGGCCGTCTCGAACGGCGGGGCCCCCACCCTGGGCGTGGCCTACACCCACTCGGCGCTGTCCACGCTGACACTGCGCGCCGGGCGAGTGGCGGCGAACAGCACCGAGGTGGTCATCGACCGCGGCACCTTCAATAAGATCGATCTGCGGCTCGGGCAGACCGTGTCGATCCAGCCCGGAACTCTGCCTGCTCAGCCCTTCACCGTCGTGGGCGTCGTCTCACTGGGCGACATCGACAACCTCGGCGGCGCCACCCTCGCCGGTTTCGACCTGCAGACGGCTCAGCGACTGCTGCTGAAGCCCGGTCAGCTCAGCCAGATCACCGTTGCTGCCGACTCGGGCGTCTCGCAGGCCGACCTCGCCAAGCGCATCAAAGCTGTCGTCGGCAAGTCTGCCGATGTCGTCACCGGCGCCGATCTGAACGAGCAGACGTCCAACGGCATCAAGAACGGACTGGGCTTCTTCAACGTGATCCTGCAGGTGTTCGGCTACATCGCGCTCGTGGTGGGCCTGTTCATCATCGCCAACACCTTCTCGATGCTGGTCGGCCAACGAGCCCGTGAGCTCGCGCTGCTGCGCGCCGTCGGTGCGAGCCGGGCGCAGGTCATCCGATCGGTGCTGGCCGAGGGTCTGGCTGTGGGTCTGGTCGGGTCCGTCGCAGGGCTCGGGGCCGGCATCGGCATTGCGATCGGGATCAAAAGCCTTTTCAGCGCCGCCGGGGTCGACATCCCCTCGACCGGGGTGGTCGTCGCGGCGCGAACCGTCATCGTCGCTCTCGCGCTGGGCATCATCGTGACGGCGATCGCTGCGTTGTTCCCCGCGGTCCGGGCGAGCCGGGTGCCCCCCGTGGCCGCGATGTCCGAGACCTTCACGCTGCCGGCCCGTTCGCTGCGCGTACGCGGCGCGATCGGCGTGGTGTTCTTCCTGGTGGGAATGGGCGTGCTGCTGACGGGCACCTCCGGTCGCGGTGGCAAGGCGAGCGAGGTCGTCGGTATCGGCGCGCTGCTCGTTCTCATCTCTGTCGTGATCCTGTCGCCGGTCGTCGCCAGGCCGGTGGTGGGCGTGCTGGCCGCGCCGGTTCGGCGGCTGTTCGGTGCCATCGGCATCCTGGCCAGCGAAAACGCTAGCCGTAACCCGCGCCGTACCGCCGCCACCGCATCCGCCCTCATGATCGGTCTGGCGCTGATCACGGCAGTGGGAGTGCTTGCGGCATCGGTGAAGACGTCGGTGGGGACGATCGTCAGCCAGGGCACCGGGGCGACCTACATCTTGCTCGGGTCCGGCCAGCAGGCGTTGCCCAACAGCCTGACCGGCGACCTCACGGGCAAGCCCGGAATTGCCCAGGCCAGCGGGATCGCGGTCGTGCCGCTGCGGATCAATGGCGGCAAAGCAACCGCGACGGCGACCGAGCCGGCGGCGTTGAAAGACAACATCACGCTGTCCCGGGAGGCCGGAAACCTCAACGGGCTGACTCCCTCGACGATCCTGATCAGCCATAAGATCGCCGACGACAAGCATTGGAAGGTCGGGACGGCGCTTCCCGTGGTCTTCTCCGAAGGCGGCCGGACATCTCTGACGGTCGCCGGCATCTACAAGGAGAACCAGCTGGCCGGTGGCTACCTGATCGATCGCCGCACCGCCGCCCGATATGTGACCAACCTCGTCGACATCGTCGTACTCGTGCATGCCACGCCCCAGGCGAATACGGCGCAGGTACGCACGTCGATCCAGAGCCTGCTGGACAAGTACCCGGGCATCAAGGTGCAGAGCCGCGGCGAGTACATCCAGGATGCGCAGAACAGGATCGGGCAGCTGGTCAACCTCATTTACGTCCTGCTCGGGCTATCGGTACTGATCGGATTCTTCGGGATCATCAACACGCTGGCCCTCTCGGTGATCGAGCGAACGCGTGAGATCGGCCTGCTACGCGCCGTCGGCATGTCGCGCCGGCAGCTCCGGCGAATGGTGCGCCTCGAGGCGCTTGTCATCGCCCTTTTCGGGGCTGTGCTGGGCGTTGCGGTCGGCTCGCTGTTCGGATGGGCGATCCTGCCGCCGCTCGCGGATCAGGGCCTGAACGAGTTCACCTACCCGTTCACCACCATCGTCGTCTTCTTCGTGGCTGCGGGTTTTGCCGGCGTGATCGCGGCGGCCTTCCCGGCGCGGCGGGCCGCGAAGTTGGACGTGTTGCGCGCCATCGCCTCGACCTAGCGCGTTGGTGCCGTCAACCCTCTGAGCACGATCTGTGGACGGTCGCGCACCGTCCACAGCTGGCCGGAACGGGTCGTCCTTGGAGCGTTCCAAAGCGACGGTGAGTCATGGTCGCCGTCCACTCCCCCTTCCCGTCCCGCTCGCAGCCACCCGTGCGGCTGCGCCTGTCTTCGCCCGCTGAGATCCTCACGGCGGTCCCGTACCTGATCGGCTTCGCCCCGAAGCGCTCGCTCGTCGTGATCTGCCTGCGCGGCAAGCAGGTGGGGCTCACGATGCGGCTCGACCTCGATGTGCCGCGCGCCCAGATGCGCCACGTGGTGATCGAGCGGATCCGCGCCGATGGCGCGGCCTCGGCCGTGCTCCTGCTGTTCGATCCCGACGCGGGCTCCGGCAAGACGCGCCCCGGAGCAGACGTGGCGAGTCCGCTCATCCGGGCCCTGGAGCGTGCCGGGATTGCCGTCACAGACGCCCTGGGCGTACGCGCGGGGCGGTTCTGGTCCTACCTGTGCCAAAACCCGGGCTGCTGCCCACCACAGGGGTCGCCTGTGCCCACCGGCGCAGATGACGGCCACAGCCAGATCGCCGCCACCTTCGTGGGCATCGGCGCCGCACCGCTGGCGAGCCGTGAAGAGCTGGAGGCGAGCATCGCCGCGGTGACCGGTGCGCAACTCACCGTCTTGGAGGCCTGTTACGAGCAGGTGCTGGCCAGGCCGGTCCGCCATCCACTCGAGCGTTGGATGGCTGCTGTAGCGCGCTACAGCGAAGGGCCGCGACGCCCCGGCGGGGTGCTGACCCCGCTGGAAGCAGCGCAGCTTGTCATCGCCCTCCAGCGAGCGGCAATCCGTGATCAGATCCTGTCTTGGACGGCCGGGCCGGAGCGCTCCGGAATTCTTGACGTGTTGCGTGAGCTGGCACCGCTGGCTCTCGAGCCGTTCGACGCGCAGGTGCTGACGAGTCTGGCCTGGGCCGCCTACGTCAGCGGCGACGGTGCGCTCGCCGCCGTCGCTCTCGAACGGGCGCTGGTCGCCGAGCCCACCCACACCCTGGCGCGGCTGCTCGTCCAGGCTCTCGACGGCGGTATCGGTCCCGATCAGATGCGCGAAGTCAGCCTGGCTCTTTCGGCGATGACGGACGATCGTTCGGACGAGGCCGGGTAGTCGCGGGATGGACGGCCAGCTGGCTCAGCAGCTCCAAATCGACCTCGCGCAGGCTCTCGCGCGCCACGGCGCGGTCCGGAAGTTCACCTTCCGACGCGAAGGTAGGGACGTAGACACATGCGCACCCGGCCGCGATGGCGCTTGCGACGCCCGCGGGCGCGTCTTCCAGGACCACGCAGCGGGCCGGCACGACCCGCAGCGCCCGCGTCGCCGTCAGATACGGCTCCGGATCGGGCTTGCCGTGCTCCACCTCGTCTCCCGCGATGCTGACCACGAAGCGGTGGGCGCCGACGCAGATCAGCGCAGCGTCGACCAGCCGGCGAAACGACGAGGAGACCAACGCGAGCGGCACCCGTGCGTTGGCCAGCTCATCCAACAGCTCGCCAGCACCCGGCTGCAGCGTCACGCCCGCCGCCAACAGACCGGTCATCTCCGCCATCAGCGATTCACCCACCGCGGCTGGATCGGCGGAGCTGGCCTGCGGGGTGTCGAGCCCCGCGAGGAGGATCTGGACGGCAAGGTCGAGGCGCTTGCCGATCATCTCGGCTTTCAGGTCCGGGGTGAAGACACCGCCCAGTCGGGCCGCGACGCGGTCCTCGGCGATCGTCCAGAGTGGCTCGGAATCGACGAGCAACCCGTCAAGATCGAAGAGCACGGCGCCCGGAGGTTCGGCGACGCGGCGTTTGCCCTTCGTCGCCGAACGGCGGCGGAGCAGGTCAAGCAGCCCCGCCGGACCGGGCTGAGCTGGGCCTTCGCCGCCCGTCCACGGTTTGGTGCTCACCGGATCATCGGCCGCGGGCGCTCATCGGGCGTTGAAGTACGTCGCCTCGGGGTGGTGCAGGATGATCGCGTCAGTCGACTGTTCGGGATGCAGCTGCGACTCCTCCGACAGCTCGACCCCGATGCGTTCCGGCTTCAGCAGCGCAACGATCTTGGCGCGGTCCTCCAGATTCGGACAGGCCCCGTATCCCAGGGAGAAGCGCGCCCCGCGGTATTCGACCTTCAGCAGGCCTGCGAGGTCATCGGGGTCGTCCGCGACGATGCCGAGCTCCTGGCGCACCCGGTAGTGCCAATACTCCGCCAGCGATTCGGCCAGCTGCACCGAAAGGCCATGCAGCTCCAGATAGTCGCGATAGGCATTGCGCTCGAAGAGGTCGGCGGTGACCCCACTGATCCGGCTGCCCATGGTGACGACCTGGAATCCGACCACGTCGGTCTCGCCGGACTCCTCGGGCCGGAAGAAGTCGGCCAGGCACAGCCGCCGGTCGCGGCGTTGGCGGGGAAACGTGAAGCGGGTGAGCTCTTCGCCGTCCTCACCGAGCACGATCAGGTCATCGTCTTTGCTGACCGCCCGGTAAAAGCCGTAGACCACTCCGGCTTCGAGCAGCTGCTCCGACTGCAGCCTCTCCAGCCACGCCCGGAGGCGAGGGCGACCCTCCGTCTCGACCAGCTCCTCGTAGGAGGGCCCCTCCTTGCCGCGAGCGGCCCGCAGGCCCCACTGACCGAGGAAGGTGGCCCGCTCGTCGAGGTAGGAGGCGTAGTCGGCGAGCTGGATGCCGCGCACCACTCGATCGCCCCAGAATGGCGGCGTCGGAATCGGCACGTCGGTAGCGACGTTGGACCGGCCGCCGACGATGGGTTCCGGCTCGACCCGCTTCATACGCGGGCGGGTACGCACCTTGGGAAGCAACGCGTCGGCCGGCTGCCGGCCGGTGCGCACGGCCATGACCGTGTCCATCAACCGCAGGCCCTCGAAGGCGTCGCGGGCGTAGCGCACCGTGCCGTCGTAGACCTCGCTGAGGTCCTCCTCGACGTAGGCCCGGGTCAACGCTGCGCCGCCGAGCAACACCGGGAATTGCTTACCGATCCCCCGCGCGTTCATCTCGAGCAGGTTTTCCTTCATGACCACGGTGCTCTTCACCAGCAGCCCGCTCATGCCGACCGCATGGGCCTTGTGTTCGATGGCGGCGTCGATGATGGTGCTGACCGGCTGCTTGATCCCGAGGTTCACCACCGAGTAGCCGTTGTTCGACAGGATGATGTCGACCAGGTTCTTGCCGATGTCGTGCACATCACCCTTGACCGTGGCGAGCACGATGGTGCCCTTGCCCTCGCCGTCCTCGGACTTCTCCATGTGGGGCTCGAGATAGGCCACCGCCGTCTTCATGACCTCGGCGGACTGCAACACAAAAGGCAGCTGCATCTGGCCCGACCCGAAGAGCTCGCCGACGATCTTCATCCCGGCGAGCAGCGTGTCGTTCACGATCTCGAGCGCGGGACGGGTTGCGAGAGCCTCGTCGAGGTCGGCCTCCAGCCCGATGCGCTCACCGTCAACGATGCGGCGCTCAAGACGCTCCGAGAGCGGGAGCGCCGCGAGCTCCTGCGCCCGGGTCTCGCGGGCGTCGCCGGTACTCGTGATCCCGGAAAACAGGTCCAGGAAGTGGGTCAGAGGGTCGTAATCCGGCCGCCGCCGGTCGTAGATCAGGTCAAGGGCACACTCGCGCTGATCGTCGGGAATCTTCGACATCGGAAGGATCTTGGACGCGTGGACGATCGCCGCGTCCAAGCCAGCGCGCTGGCATTCGGCAAGAAACACGCTGTTCAGCACGACTCGCGACACCGGCGAGAGCCCGAAGGAGATGTTCGACAGGCCGAGGATCGTCTGCACGTCGGGCCGGCGCTTCTTCAGCTCCCGGATGGCCTCCACGGTCGCCTTGCCATCACCGCGGGATTCCTCCTGGCCGGTGGCGAGCGTGAAGGTCAGGCAGTCGACCAGGATGTCGCTCTCGTGGATGCCCCACTCGCTTCCGAGGGTGTCGATCAGTCGCTCGGCGATCGCGACCTTGTGTTCGACGGTGCGCGCCTGGCCGGTCTCATCGATGCACAGGGCGACGACGGCCGCGCCGTGCTCGGAGATGATCGGCAGCACCTTGCCCCAGCGCGATTCGGGTCCGTCGCCGTCCTCGAAGTTGACGCTGTTCACGATGCAGCGGCCGCCGAGATTTTCCAGCCCGGCCTCGATGACGGGCGGCTCGGTCGAGTCGAGCATGATCGGCAGGGTGCTGGCGGTGGCGTAGCGCGAGGAGACCTCGTGCATGTCGATGGCGCCGTCACGGCCGACGTAGTCCACGCAGACGTCGATCACGTGGGCGCCGTCGCGGGTGGCGTTACGCGCCATCTCGACGACGTCGTGCCACCGGCCATCGAGTAGCGCCTCGCGATAGGCCTTGCTGCCATTGGTGTTGGTGCGCTCCCCCACCATGAGCACCGAGGAATCCTGGCGGAACGGGACCGCCTGGTACAACGAGGCGCTAGAAGGCTCCGGGCGGCTCCTGCGCGCCACCACCTCGCGCCCGCCGACCCGCTCGACCACCTGGCGCAGATGCTCCGGGGTGGTGCCGCAGCACCCTCCGACCAGCGATACGCCGTAGTCGCGGGTGAACATGTCGTGGGCTTCGGCCAGCTCCTGCGGCGAGAGCGGGTAGCTCGCGCCGTCCGGCCCGAGCTGGGGCAGGCCGGCATTGGGCATGCAGGTGAGCGCCACCCGCGAGTGACGCGAGAGGTGGCGCAGGTGCTCGCTCATCTCTGCCGGACCGGTCGCGCAGTTCAGCCCGATCGCATCGATCCCCAGCGGTTCGAGCGCGGTGAGCGCGGCGCCGATTTCGGTGCCCAGTAGCATGGTGCCGGTCGTTTCGATCGTCACCTGGGCAAAGAGCGGCAGCTTGCGCCCAGTGGCCTTGAAGGCGCGGCGGGCACCGATCAGCGCCGCCTTTGCCTGCAAGAGATCCTGGGCGGTCTCGATGAGGACGGCATCGGCCCCGCCGTCGATGAGGCCGGCGACCTCGGCCTGATACGCGTCGCGCAACACGGCGAACGGCAAGTGGCCCAGGGTCGGCAGCTTCGTTCCCGGGCCGACACTGCCGATCACCCAGCGCGGCTTGTCAGGCGTGCTCCAACCCTGGGCGACGTCGCGAGCGATCAAAGCGCCCGCAATCGAGAGCTCGTAGATGCGGTCTTCGATGCCGTATTCGCCGAGGTTGGCCAAGTTGGCGCCAAACGTGTTGGTCTCCACCAGATCGCAGCCGACAGCGAAATAAGCGTCATGAACGCTGGCCACGACGTCAGGACGCGTCGCGTTGAGCACCTCGTTGCAGCCCTCGTGACCTTCGAAATCGTCAAGAGTCAGGTCGGCTGCCTGGAGCATCGTGCCCATTGCCCCGTCGGCCACGAGGACACGTTGCGCGAGAGCGGCCAGCAGATCCATGTGCCCAGCTTATGGGAACCGGGTTCCTGACCAGCGCATCTCAAGCCCCCGCCCGCGGCGTGCTAACGCTCACGCCTGGGCCGGGCAGTGTTATCCGCTCCGGAATCGGGGATTGGGAGATCAACAGCGCGGGCGGTACGTTGCGCCCCGGGGATCAAGGACGGGGGCACATTCAATGGCAGGCGGCTACTCAACGGTCTTGGTGGGCACAGATGGCTCGCCTTCCTCTTACGTGGCGGTGGAGCGGGCTGCCCAGGTGGCGGCCGGCGCCGGTGCCCGGCTTGTGATCGCCTGTGCCTTCCGCCCCATGGACCGGCGGCAGGAGGAGCGCGCCGAGACCGAACTCGGTCACGACGCCTACAAGGTCCACGGCTCCAACCCGGCTGACACGGTGCTGAATGAAGCCGCCGAGCGGGCCCGGGTTGCCGGCGCCACCGAGGTTGAGGTCCAGCCGGTGGACGGGGATCCGGTGGATGTCCTGCTGCGGGTCGCAGGGACGGTGCAGGCCAACCTCATCGTGGTCGGCAATCGGGGCCTCAACAGCCTGGCCGGGCGGCTGCTCGGGTCGGTGCCGGCCAACATCAGCCACCGGGCCACCTGCGACGTGCTGATCGCTTACACGGTTCACCGCTGAGCCGTTGCCCGGCCAGCCGGGTCACAGGACGTACGTTTGACGGGCCTGCCCCAGTGTGTAGTCCGGGTACGACCCCGGCCGCCGGCGCGGCGGGGGAAAGGTGGCCATGATCGAGTTCTCCGGTGTAGGCGAGCTCCGCCGACCCGTGCTGGTGGCCGCGTTCGAGGGCTGGAACGACGCGGCCGATGCGGCTACGTCCGCGGTCGAGCACCTGGAGGAGGTCTTTCACGCTCACACCGTCGGGGTCATTGATCCTGACGACTACTACGACTTTCAGGTCAATCGGCCAAGCGTCAGCCTGGTCGACGGCAAGACCCGGCGCATCGAGTGGCCGACCACTCGCCTCAGTGTCGCCCGGTTGCCGGACGCGAGCCGCGACCTTGTCGTGCTCCGGGGCCTCGAACCCAACATGCGCTGGCGCGGCTTCTGCGAGGAACTTATCGAAGGCGCTCACGCGCTGGACATCGACCTCGTCGCCACCCTCGGCGCCTTGCTGGCCGACACCCCCCACACCCGTCCGGTTCCGGTGAGCGGCACCGCGAGTGATCCCTCAACCGCTGCCCAGATGAACGTCGAGAGTTCGCGCTACGAGGGGCCCACAGGCATCGTGGGCGTCTTCGGGGAGGCTTGCCAGACGGCTGGGCTGCCGGCGGTGTCCTTCTGGGCCGCCGTCCCCCATTACGTCGCCCAGCCCCCGTGTCCGAAGGCGACGCTCGCGCTGCTGCGCCGGGTCGAGGATCTGCTGGACATCGCCGTGCCGCTCGGTGACCTCGTGGAACGTTCCCGCGCCTGGGAGCGGCAGGTCGATGAGCTCGCGGCCGGTGATTCGGATGTCGCCGAGTACGTGCGTTCGCTCGAGTCGCGCGAGCCCGAGACTGAGCTTCCGGAAGCCAGCGGCGACGCCATCGCCCGCGAATTCGAGCGCTACCTGCGCCGGCCGCGTACGGACTAGGCCCCCTACTAGTTGAGCTCGATCCCCAGCAAGGCATCGACAGCGGTGCGTACGAGCGCGGGGGCCTGCGCATCGGCGTGATCGCCAGCCAGCACGCCGTCGCACCAGCCGTCCAACGCTGCCAGCGCGGCGGGGGCGTCCAGATCGGCCGCCAGGCAGGCCCGCAGCCTGGCGAGCAGGTTCTCCCCGTTGGGGCCACCTTCGGCAGCCGCCGCGGCCCGCCACCGGTCCAACCGGGCGATGGCCTCATCGAGCATCTCGCCCGTCCACTCCCAGTCTGACCGGTAGTGGTGAGAGAGCAGCGCGAGCCGGATCGCCATCGGATCGACCCCGTCGCGACGCAGCACCGAGACGAAGACGAGGTTGCCGAGCGACTTGGACATCTTGGCGCCCTTGAACGCGAGCATCCCCGAGTGCACGTAAGCGTCCGCGAACGGCCAGCGACCCGACACGGCCGCCGCGTGGGCGGCGCTGCACTCGTGGTGGGGATAGGCGAGATCGCTGCCGCCGCCCTGGATGTCGATCTCGGCGCCGAGGTGTTCTAGGGCGATCGCTGAACACTCGACATGCCAGCCGGGCCTACCACGGCCGAAGGGCGCGTCCCACGCCGGCTCCCCCGGTCGCTCGGCGCGCCACAGCAAAGGATCGAGTGGGTCGCGCTTTCCGGGACGGTCCGGATCCCCGCCGCGCTCGGCGGACAGTGCCAGCATCTGCTCGCGCGGCAAATGAGCGACCGAGCCGAAGTGGGCAGCCCTTTCGACCGTGAAGTAGATGTCGCCGTCCAAGACGTAGGCCTCGTCGTCGGCCAGCAACTTCTCGACCACCGGGATGATCAGCGGGATGGCCTCGACGGCGCCGATGTACGCCTCGGGAGGTAGCACCCGCAGCGCCGTCATGTCCTGGCGGAAGCGCTCGGTCTCGATCTCGGCAAGTTCCCGCCAGTCGACGCCGTCACGGGCCGCGCGCTCGAGCAGCGGCTCATCCACGTCCGTCACGTTCTGGACGTAGCTGACCTCCACACCACCGTCGCGCAGCGTGCGCTGGACCAGGTCGAAGCTCACATAGGTGAGGGCGTGGCCCAGGTGGGTCGCGTCGTACGGGGTGATGCCACAGACGTAGATGCGCGCGAGCGGACCGGGAGCGACTGGATGCACGGCGGCCGCGGCCGTGTCGTACAGGCGCATTGGCTCGCCCTGTCCGGGCAATCGCGGAAGAGGGGTCGCTGGCCAGGCACGCACCCCTCGACACTATGTGGCGGTCAGGCGGGCGGCCGGAACGGGGTTTAGAACGGCGGCCAGGGAATGGCCGGCCAGTCGCCACTCGGGGACGGGAAGACGCCGGTACGTAGCAAACGGTCGATGCGCCGATGGGTGGCCGTGACCTCGCGGCGGGTCAGCAGTTCAAGCAGCCGCTCGTCGAGTTCGGCGTTAAAGCGCACTCGTTCCAACGTCGCGCGCTCGTTCTTGGACAGCTGCCGGCCGCGCCAGCCCCAGAGCAGGGTTCGCAGCTTGTCCTCGCAGTGGAACGCAATCCCGTGATCGATGCCGAAGATGTGGGACCCGCCCGTGACGGGGAGCAGGTGGCCACCCTTGCGGTCGGCATTGTTGATCACCGCGTCGAAGAGCGCCATCCGGCGCAGCTGTGGCCGGTCGCTGCGGACCAGCAGTTCGAGATCGACGCCTTCGTCGATGTCGATCCAGAGCTGCACCATGCCCTCGCCGAACGGGCCTTCGCGCATGACGGTCGGCGGGACGATGCTCCAGCCGCTGGCCTGCGACATCTCGTACGCGGCGAGCTCGCGACCCGCCAGCGTGCCGTCCGGGAAATCCCAGAGCGGACGCTCGCCGCGAATCGGCTTGTATACGCACTGCGCGCTCACACCATTCGCTTCGACCGTGCAGAAGAGCGTCGCATTGCTGGCGTCGAGGAGACGGCCTTCGACTTCGATCGTGCCGCTTTGCAGCAACTCCAGCGCGCCGACGCTGTCGAGCTGATCTTCCGCGGAATGGTGCGCAGCATCCTGGGCAGGGTCGTGGTCGGCCCCGAATTCGGCCTGCTCGCTCATCGCCCCTTAAAAGTACGTGTATTTGGTGCGCCACCGCTCACCCGGAAGCCCCGGTTCCGCCGCCCACCACTGCGTCCGACGACGGCTTGCGACGCCCGCGTCCCTTCTTCTTCGGGGGGATCAGGTCGTCGATCGAACCGCCGTTGTCGTTGACCCGCAGCGCGAACGAGCGAAGCTCCGCGTAGCGGATCACGGTGACGGAGCACGGGTCGACGTTGATCCGCTGGAAGAGGTCCAGATGCATGCCCAGCGCATCGGCGACGAGCGCCTTAATGACGTCGCCGTGGCTGCAGGCCAGCCAGATCGCGTCGGGCCCGAACTCGCGGGCGATGCGGGCATCCCACTCGCGCAGGGAAGTCACCGCGCGCGCCTGGGTGTCGCGGAGGGCCTCCCCCTCGGGGCCGGGGAAGACGACAGCGCTGGGATTGGCCTGGACGACCTTCCACAGCGGGTCCTTGGCCAGCACCTTGAGCTCCTGGCCGGTCCAGTCGCCGTAGCGGCACTCGCCGATGCGGTCGTCGATCGCGATTGCGAGGTCGCGGCCCTCAGCCACGAACGCCGCCGTCTCCTGGCAGCGATCGAGCGGGCTGGAGACAATCGCGGCGAGCGGCAGCGGGCCTAGCCGCTCCGCAACCCGGCGGGCCTGGCACTGACCACGCTCGTCCAGCGATACGCCAGGGGTCCACCCGGCGAGCCGGGGCCCGGTCATTGCCGTCAGGCCGTGTCGTAGGAGCACGATCGTGGTCATCGGGTCCTGTCTACCGTGTGCCGCGGTTGCGTGCGCCAGCGCAGCTCAGAGCGTCCCAACAGCCAACAAGATGATGATCACGACACCTGCCAGGATCCGGTACGGGACGAAAGTGCTGATCTTGTGCCCCGCGACGAACCGCAGCAGCCAGGCCACCGAGGCGTACGCGACCACGAACGCGATCAGGGTGCCGACGAGCGTGGGCCCGACCCCCACCCCATGGCCGAACGCCTTGCGCAGCTCGAGCAGGGTCGCCGCGGTCAGTGCCGGTATGGCGAGAAAGAACGACAGCCGGGTGGCCGAGACTCGGTCGATGCCGCGGAACAGACCTGCACTGATCGTGGCTCCCGATCGGGACACTCCGGGAATCAGCGCAATGCACTGCATGACGCCCATGAACACCGCGTCCGGCAGGCGCAGGGTGCGCTCGTCGCGGGTTTGTGCGGCCCTACGCTCGGCCAGCACCATGATCGCGGACCAGCCGATGAGGGCAGCGGCGATGACCCCGATATTGCGTAGCGGCCCCTCGATCGCCGACTTCGCGGCCAACCCCACGATGGCGATGGGGATCGTACCGATCACGATGAACCCGGCTTCCCGCGCCGCCGGTTCCGAGCGCCGGCTGGGATCGCGGATGGCCCCGATTCCAGCGGTGATCAAACGCCACAGGTCCCGCCGGAAGTAGATCAGCACCGCCACGACGGCGCCGAACTGCACTACGGCCGTGAACGCCGTGACCCCCTTGTCGTCGATCTTGAGGTTGAAGAGCCGCTCGGTGACGGTGAGGTGACCGGTGCTGGAGACGGGGAGGAACTCGGTCAGTCCTTCGACGATTCCGAGTACCGACGCCTGTAGGTAATTCAGGGTTCTGCTCCTGCCTTCGGTAAGGCGCCGCTGCGTACGCCTCTGGTCACCGTAAGGTCAGCGGTCGTGGAACACCGCCGGTTAGGCCAGAGCGGACTGCTCGTGTCGCGCCTCGGACTCGGCACCATGGGGTGGGGCCGCGACCTTGAAGACGACGTGGCGCAGGCCCAGCTTGCCGCCTTTCGCGACGCGGGTGGCACCCTCGTCGACACCGCTGACGTCTACAGCGGGGGCGAGGCCGAGCGCGTGCTCGGCGGCTTGCTTCGCGGATCCGCACGCAGCGAACTGATCCTCGCCACCAAGGCCGGAGCACGTTCGGGAGACGGGCCGCTGGCGAACGGCACGTCCCGCCGGCGACTCCTGGCGGCGCTCGACGGCTCGCTGACCAGGCTGCGAACCGAGCACGTCGACCTCTGGCAGGTACACACCTGGCACGCCGATACGCCGCTTGAAGAGACGCTGGCGGCGATGGATGCGGCCGTCAGCAGCGGCCGGGTGCGCTATATCGGCATCTCGAACTACACCGGCTGGCAGACCGCCAAGGCGGCCGCGCACCAGGGCGGCGTCGCCGGACGTGCACCGCTGGTGTCCACGCAGATGGAGTATTCGCTGCTGCAGCGCGGGGTCGAGCGTGAGGTGGTGCCTGCGGCCGTCGATGCCGGGATGGGGTTGCTGCCGTGGTCCCCGCTCGGTCGCGGGGTGCTCGCCGGGACTTACGGTCGCTCGCGCGAGAGTGCGCCGACCGGGTCGCGGGCCGCGTCACCGACCTGGGCGCGTTTCGTCGAGACCTACCTCACCGATGAGTCCACCCGCGTCGTCGAGGCAGTGCGTACGGCCGCCAAGGGCCTCGGAGTCAGCCCGGTGGCGGTCGCCCTGGCCTGGGTACGCGATCGGCCCGGGGTCACCGCACCGATCGTCGGAGCGCGCACCGCCGAGCAGTTGGCGACCTCGTTGGAGTCGGAGCAGCTGACCCTCCCCGGTTCGATCAGAAGTGCCCTCGACGACGTTTCGGCTCCCGAGATCGGCTACCCGGAGCGCCTCCCCTGGGGCTGAGCGGAACTCCCTCTGTGCATAACCGAGGTCCGGGTCGATACGGCCGTAGCCTGCCGATGTGACCTCCCCGGACTCGACGCCGTCGCGTTCGGGGACGGAGCCGGAGCCGGAGCCGGAGGAGATCTTCGCCGCGTTCTGCGCGGCGGGGCTGTGGCCCGGAGTCGGCAAGGCGCTGCGTGAGAAGTTCCCCGCTTCGGGCATACGCGTACCCGATGACGTCACCGAAGAGGCCCTGGCCGGCGTACCGGGCCTTTCGAGCCGGCGCGCCGCCAACCTCATGGTCGCGTTTGCTCGCGCACGTCCGACTTACGACGTGGTGGCCCTGCTCGCCCCGGCCGGCTTGCCGGCGCGGCTCGGCGGCGGCGCGCTCGCTGCCCTTGGTCCGGGCGCTGCCGCGGTCCTGCGTGAGGATCCGTGGCGCCTGCTGGACGGCGGGGAGGCGGACCTTCGCGACGCGGACCGGCTTGCTGGCGAGCTCGGTAAGGGCAGGTCGGAGCCGGCGCGCGGGCCAGCAGTCCTGGTGTACCTGCTGATGGTCGCGGCCCGGGCCGGCGACACCGCAATGGCGGTGGGGCCGCTGCTGGTTGCTGCTGCGAGCCGCGGCGTCCCCGATCCCCCCGGCGCTCTCCAGTCCGCCGCCCGGGCAGGTCGGCTCATCCTCGGTGCCGTCGACTGGGACCACACCGGCCACGTCGCCGATGCCGACCCCGGCTTGCCGGTGTCCTTACCCCGCTACGCGATTGCCGAGGAATCTCTCGCCGAGGGGCTGGCGCGCCTGTCGGCGACCGCAAAGCCGATCGGTGAGCCTGACACACTGGGACTGACCGGACTCGACGAAGCGCATCAGCGAGCTGTCGTCGCAGCTCTCGTTCACGGGGTCAGCCTGCTTACCGGTGGTCCCGGCACGGGCAAGAGCCGAACCGTCTCGGCGGTTGTCAAGCTGGCGACGGCGCGCGGCGCCACCGTCGCGCTGGCGGCCCCCACCGGCCGTGCCGCGAAGCGCCTGGAGGAGCTCACTGGCGTGAGCGCCAGCACGGTGCACCGACTGCTTGGGGCGCAGCCCGTACGGGAAAGCGGCCCGGCGTCCGGTCCGGTGTTCACCCGTGGGGAGAGCTGGCCGGTGGACGCGGATCTCGTGGTGGTCGACGAGGCATCGATGCTGGACGCGGAGCTGGCCGCCGGGGTGGTGGATGCCTGCGCCGACGGAACCCATCTGCTGCTTGTCGGCGATCCGGCGCAGCTGCCGAGCATCGGTCCGGGCCGGATCCTCGGCGATCTGGTGGATGACGCGACGGTCTCCAACACCGAGCTGACGACGCTCTACCGCCAGGCCGAGGGCGGCACGATCGCCCGGCTGGCGACGGCCGTGCGCGGCGGCGAGCTGCCCGTGCTCGACGATCCCGAGCGAGAGGTCGTCATCGTCCCGAGCCGCGACAGCGCCGAGGCGGCAACGCGGGTCGTGCAGCTCGTCACCGACTCGATCCCCCGCGCTCTCGGCATCGCCAGCTCTGACGTGCAGGTCGTGACGCCGGTGCACCGTGGCCCAGCCGGCACCGAGGCGCTCAACCTGGCGCTCAAGGCCGTTCTGAACCCGGCCGCCGCCGAGGTCAAAGTGACCGGAGCGCGAAAGGCGGTCAGTCCGGCCCGGCGGTTCGACGTGGGTGACCGGATCGTCGCGATTGCCAACCATCTCGACGAGGGCTTCGCCAACGGCGAGGTCGGGACGGTGACGGCGCGTACGTCCGACGGCCTGATCATCAGCTTCAGCGGAGTACCGGTCACCGTGCCGCCGAACTCCTGGAGCGACCTGCGCCATGGCTGGGCCATCACCGTCCACCGGGCACAGGGCAGCGAATGGCCGGCTGTCGTCGTGGTGCTACCGCCGGAGTCCGGCGGCCTGCTCACCCGGCCGCTGGTCTACACGGCGCTCACCCGCGCTCAGCGCCACCTTTCGGTCGTGCCGGCGGTCGGTGCCGCGCTCGGACGTGCCGTGCGGGAAAACGGCGGCCGCCCGCGGGTCACCCGGCTACCGCAGCTCCTGGACGCCGCGTACCGTGACCTGGATCACGCAGTCCTGGGAGGCGACGCCTTCGTCGGCCACGTTACGTAGTGGTTTGGCGGCCAGTTGCAGCCCGCGGACCAGCGGGTCCGTTCAGCTTTGGATCAGCTGAGGTAGGTAGCCTGTGCCGATGATCGGACCGGGTTGCGCCGCATGAGCGCCCCGGTCGAACCTCGCCGCCAAGTTGACGCGCCCGCGCCGCGTGAGGTCCCGCACAATCGGCTCAGCATCCCCGTAAAAATCCCCGCGAAGGTCGCCAGCGCACGCGGCGCAGCGCGCCGCCGGCTCCCGGGGCCGCTGGACCGGTGGATCCGTCGGCAGCATCCACTCCCCTGGCTCATCGCGCTCGCGGCACTCGCCATCACCATCGGGTCGGTTCTGCGGTTCGTCACTGGCAGCCATATCTGGCTCGATGAAGCGCTCACCGTCGAGATCTCCGGCCGTCACCTTCCTCAGCTTTTCGGCGCCCTGCGTCACGACGGCTCGCCGCCGCTGTACTACCTGCTCCTGCATTTCTGGATGGAGCTGTTCGGTAACAGCGATGTGGCGGTTCGCGCGCTGTCCGGGGTGCTCAGCGTGGCGACGATTCCGCTCGCCTTTTTTGCCGGCCGTCGCGTCGCACGCGTCGCCGAGTCGTTCGGCCACATCGAGCCGCACGCGGTCGACCGCACGGGTACCGCCGTGCTGCTGCTGTTCGCGACGTCGCCGTACGCCATCCGGTACGGCACCGAGACGCGGATGTACTCGCTGTTCGTCTTCCTCGTGCTGCTGTTCGCAATCGTCCTTGGACGGGCGCTCGAGCAGCCCACGCTGCGCCGTTGGGCTGCCGTCACGGCCGTGACCGCGGCGCTGGCGTACACGCACTACTGGACGCTGCTGATGCTGGCGACGGTCGCGACCTTCCTGCTGCTGCAGGCTCGGCGCAGGCCGCATTACCGGGCGCTCTGCCTGCGCGCGCTCTACGCCATGCTCGCGGCCGGCGTCCTATTCCTTCCGTGGGTCCCGACCTTCGTCTTCCAGATGCTGCACACCGGCACGCCGTGGGCTCCCCCGGTTCATGCCGAGGTGCTGCTCGACACCGTCTTCTCCTGGGCAGGTCCGGCGTCGGCGGGAGCGCTCCTCGCGCTGGTTCTCCTGCTGATGGCATTCCTCGGCTTCACGGCGCGCCCGGGCACGGACGGCCTGCATCTGCAACTCGCCGGACGCGTACCCGGGCGTTATCTGGCGGCCATGTGGCTGGTGCCACTGGTCCTCGCCTACGCCGCGTTTGCGTTCGGCGGGAGCGCGTACGCCGAGCGCTATACCGGGATCTCGCTGCCGCCGTTCCTGCTGCTGGCGGGGCTCGGCATCGGGTTGCTGCCCTCGCGGGCCACGGTGTCGGGACTGCTGGCGCTGATCTGTGTCCTCGGCCTGCTTGGTGGGCGCGCGCTCAACGGGCAGGAGCGGACAAACGCCGCTGAGGTCGCGACGCGGATCCAGCAGCAGGCCCGCCCGGGCGATGTGGTCGCGTACTGCCCCGATCAGCTCGCTCCGGCCGTCCATCGAATGCTGGTACGCGACGGGGTCACGGGCATCCGGGAGCTGGCGTTCGCCGATTCACGCGGCCCGGCGTTGGTGGACTGGGTCGACTACGCCGACCGCATGAGCCACGCGAGCGCGACCGACTTTGCCCGCCAGCTCGACCAGCTCGCCGGACCCGACGGGTCGATCTACCTGGTCCGTGCCGACGGCTACCGCACGCTCGGCGACAGCTGCGCCGAGGTCTCCGATCAGCTGGCGGCCCGGGCGCGTGACCGCGTCAACCAGGTCAGCCGGCGAAAGCTGCTGGAGTCGTCAATGCTGGTGCGCTTTTCCACCAAGCGCTGAACCCTCAGGCGCTGGTTCGGCGGGCTGCCCGTAGCGCAGGCAGATGGCGAGCACGACAAGCGCCATGCCAAGCGTGTAGTGGTTGAAGAACGACTGCGTGTTGGTGATGTCGAGGGCAAGCACGAGGAGCCCAGCGCCGGCGCAGAAGCCGAAGGCGTCACCGCGTACGCGCCAGGCGATCGCGTATGCGGCCAACAGCCCAAGTGTCGTGAGGGCGAAACCGGGGTCGTGGCCGAAGGCCTTGTGGACGAACGTGGCGAGGCACAGGGCGTCGGAACGGTAGCCGAGGCCGACGTTGGCGCCGACAGCGTCGTGCCAGAAGTCACGGGGTCCGGCAATGATCCACGGCGACACGAGGAGCAACGCAGTCCCGGCGGCGGCGAGGGTGCGCCGCCAGCCGAATCGTGGCCAGATCACGGCCAGCGGCAGCAGCAGGACGATGTGTTGCTTCGACGCGAGCGCCAGCGCGAGGCACAGCACAGCCACGCTGAGGCGACCCCGTTCCACCGCCAGGACCATGCCGGCGAGGAGCGCTACGAGTAGCGGTTCGGTCCACGAGAGCTGGTACGCGTAGGTGACCTTGGGATGCAGCGCAATGAGCAGGGGTAGCAGCGCCGGCAGCAAACGCGCCGTGGCCGGTCGGGGGATCCCGGTGCCGCCTAGGCGGCGGGCGATGGCCGCGGCGATTGCGAGGGCCGCCACCAGGCCATACCGGATATCGCCGAAGATCAACCGGAACGGCAGCAGCAGCACCGACGTCCACGGCAGGTACGGATAGACGTCGAACAGGCCATGGGAGAAGTAGCTCGCCCGGGTCTCGGCCCATTGCTGGCGATACATGTCGGCGCCCGAGACCAGCCCCTTGGTCGACCCCTGCAGCAGGAAGAAGACGTCGATGTGGGGCTTCGGCGCTGACGCGATCATCGTGATGCCGGCGGCAGACATGAGACCGAGGGCCATCCAGAACGGCCAGCGTCGCCCGGCGAGCGCCGGGAGCAACCACGCGGAAGAGAAAGCGGGGATGTGGGGCAGTGCGGTGGCCGCTGCCAGCAGCCCGGCAAGCGCCGCCAGCACCTGCGAGGCCGTCCAGCCTGCTCCGTGAGCAAAGTAACGCGGGTGCCAGATGAGAGGCGCCAGGGCGACCGTCAGGCCCGCGGCGGCGAGGCTTGCGCCACCCAGCCAGGAGGGGATTTTCGGGGTCCAGCGAGCCACCCGTACGAGCCTGCGACGCGGCCGCGACGAAGCGACGATTCCGGCGCCGACCAGCACGGTTCCGAGGGCGACGAGTCCCAGCGAGGGCAGGGCGTAGCGGCCGTCGTGGGTGCCTATTCCGAGCGCGACGGCGACCCACCCGCTGAGCAGCAGCGGAACGGTCCAATCGCCCTGCCTGAAAGTGATCATGGTCCGGGCGGCGGGCGCGTCAGACGAGGAGGTAGCCCGCATGTCGGGCACAATGCTAACTGGCGACCGATCCGCGTCAGTGTTGACAGTGCCGTCTCAGCGCCGCCAGGGCTGGTTGGCTGATCTGGCGCCGTCGCAGTCAGTGGAGGCTGGTCGCTCGCGCGTCGTCAGGTGTCGGCGTGCGGGGTGGATAGGAAGTTGGGATTCGTATCGTGGCCGACAAGCCGCAGGTAGTCGTGATCGGAGCCGGGCCGGCAGGGCTGACCGCCGCGTTCGAGCTGGTGAAGCGGCAGGTGCCCGTCACTGTCGTCGAGGGCGACTCAATGGTCGGCGGGATCAGCCGCACTGCGGAGCGCGAGGGCTGGCGTTTCGACATCGGCGGCCACCGCTTCTTCACGAAGGTGCCCGAGGTCGAGGCGCTGTGGCATGAGATCCTGCCCGACGAGGACTTCCTGATGCGTCCCCGGATGAGCCGCATCTATTACGGCAGCAAGTTCTACGATTACCCGCTGAAGGCCTCTAACGCGCTCGGCAACCTCGGCATCATCGAAGCGGTTCGCTGCGTGCTGTCCTACGGGTGGGCTCGCGTACGTCCGCCGAAGAACGTCGACACGCTCGAGGGCTGGATCATCGCCCGGTTCGGCCGCCGGCTCTACAACCACTTCTTCAAGACGTACAACGAGAAGCTCTGGGGGGTGCCGGTTGACGAGCTTCCGGCCGACTTCGCCGCCCAGCGCATCAAGAACATGTCGTTGTCCAACGCGATCATTAATGCGCTGAAGCCGAAGACGAACCAGAAGGAAATCACCTCGCTGATCGAGGAGTTCCAGTACCCGAAGTACGGCCCCGGGATGATGTGGGAAACGGCGGCCGAGAAGGTGACCGAGGGCGGCGGGAAGGTCGTCCTGGAGGAGAAGGTCCGCACTGTCCACTGGGAAGAGGGCAAGGGCGTCACCGGTGTCACCACCGTCGTGACCGGCGGATACGGCTCGGGCGCGGGTGCTCCGGAGGCGAAGCGCCAGGACATCGGCAGCGAACACGCCTACGACGCCGACCAGGTCATCAGCTCGATGCCGTTCTCGTCACTGATCAAGGCGCTGGATCCGAAGCCGCCGGCGGAGGTGCTCGCCGCTGCTGACGCGCTCAAGTTCCGCGACTTCCTGACAGTCGCCGTCGTCGTGCCTGAGAGCGCCGGCTTCCCGGACAACTGGATCTACATCCACTCCCCCGAGGTGGGCGTGGGCCGTATCCAGAACTTCGGCACCTGGTCGCCCTACCTGGTCAAGGAGGGGCGTACCTGCCTGGGCCTCGAGTTCTTCGTGACGGTCGGGGACGAGACGTGGAACCGTTCGGATGAGGACCTGATCGCGCAGGCCAAGCGGGAGCTCGGGATTCTCGGTCTGGTCGACCCGGCCGTCGTCGAGCGGGGATTTGTCGTGCGGATGCCCAAGGCGTATCCGTTCTACGATTCCGACTACAAGAACAACGTCGACATCATGCGTAGCTGGATCGCTGGCAACGCCCCCAATCTGCACCCGGTCGGCCGCAATGGGATGCACCGCTACAACAACCAGGACCACTCGATGTTCACGGCCCTGCTGAGCGTGCAGAACATCGTCGACGGCGCCCACCACGACGTGTGGAACGTCAACGTGGAAGAGGATTACCACGAGGAGGTCTCGCCCGGTGCGAAGGGCATTCAGCGTGGTTGATACGGATCGGGCGAGCGTTCGCGAGACGATGCCACTGTGACTGACGTCGCGGTGCGCCCCGAAACGGGGGCTGATGAGCCGCCCCCGGCACCGCGGGCGCAGACCAAGCGCGAGCGCTGGGCCTGGATCGCGTTCTGGTCGGCGATCGCGGTTGCCGTCGTCTATTGCCTGCTCGTACGGCTCTGGGGACCCCGCGGGCTCTGGCTGGACGAGTCGCAGAGCGTCGCCATCGCCCGGCTACCGCTGAGCGGTCACGGCACCACGCTGGTCGAGGGGCTACGGCAGGACGGCTCGCCGCCGCTCTACTACTTGCTGCTGCATTTCTGGATCGAAATCTTCGGAAACGGCGACCGTACGGTCCGGGCGCTGTCCTTCGTGCTGAACCTCGCGTGCATCCCGCCGCTCCTGATGCTCGGCCGGCGGGTGATCGGCCGCCGTGCCGCGTGGGTCGCCGTGCTGGCGTTCGTCTGCTCGCCTTTCGCCGCGTACTACGCGAGCGAGACCCGCATGTACAGCCTGCTCCTGCTGCTGGCGCTGTTCGGGGCGCTCGCCCTCGAACGGACGCTGCGCGCGCCGACGTGGTGGAGTGTCGGCGGGCTTGCGGTGTCTGCCACTGCGGTCGCCCTGACGCATTACTGGTCGCTGTATTCGCTGGTCACAGTCGCTGTTCTGCTGGTGATCGGGATCTTCTGGGGTTCACCGCTGCGCAGACGCGGGTGTAGATACGCACTCGGCGGCCTCGTCGGCGGTGCCGTGCTGTTCGCGCCGTGGTTCCCGACGTTCCTCTACCAGTCGAAGCACACCGGCACTCCGTGGGGGCAGCCGGCGACGTATGCCGCGGTCGTGCACGCCTTCGGCCAGTGGTCGGGTGGCCAGTTGTCGGCGGGCCGCGCGCTGCTGGTCGTCGTGTGCGCGCTGCTCGCGCTGGCCGTCTTCGGCTTCCCCGCTGGACCGCGCCAGGTACTGCTGGATCTACGCGGTCATGAGCCGGGTCGGATGCTGCTGGTCCTTGCCATCGGGACGCTGCTGCTTGCGGTGACCGTGGGAAAGCTCGTAGGCAATGCCTGGGCCGACCGTTACACGGCAATCGCGTTCATCCCGTTCCTGCTCTGCGTGGCGCTCGGTCCGGAGCGCCTGGTCGACAAGAAGATGTGGGCTGGCGCGATCGGATTGCTCGCCCTGTTCGGCTCACTGGCCGCCGGACCGGTCGTTGAGATGCAGCGGACCCAGGCCGTGCAGGTGGCGCGGACCCTGCAGGCCCAGGCGAAGCCAGGAGATGTCGTGCTCTACTGCCCGGACCAGCTCGGGCCGGCGATCGCCCGTGAGATCCGGGCGGGGCGGGTGAGCAACGACTTGAAGCACTACACGATCCCGACGTTCTCGGCGCCGGACCGTGTCAACTGGGTGGACTACAAGATCCGCAACAAGGCGGCTGACGGCAACGTGCGGGGACTGCTCAGCCGTGCGCTGAGCGCCGCCGGGGACCACACGATTTGGCTGGTCTACTCCGGCGAATATCTCACCTACCAGTACCTATGCCCTGATCTGCGGCTCGCGCTTGCCGGTGTCCGCAGCATCCGAACGGTCCTGAATCCGAGCTTGGATTCCTACGAGCACGAGGAGCTGGACAGCTTCACCGTTCGGCGCCGGTGACTGCCCTGGCTCCCGCGCGGCGTCGGCTGCACGGCTGGCTCGGGGCTGACGGACCCGATGCCATCGGGTCGTGGTTGACGGCCCGCGTGCTGGTGGTCGGTGCGCTGGGGCTCTCGGCCGCGATCGCGTCCAAAGTCACCGAGATCTCGCCGGGCGCTCACCTGCCACGGGTCGGACTGCTCGGCTGGGACGCCCACTTCTACAGCGACATCGCCCGCGTCGGCTACGGGCAGGTCGGTCCGCAGACGCGCCGCTTCTTCCCGCTGCTCCCTGCTCTCGACTGGCTTTTCGGCCTCGGCGGCCACGCGACCGGCGTCGTCCTGCTGGTGCTGGTCAACGTCCTCGCGTTCTTTTTTGGGATCGCTCTGATCCGGCTCGCGCGGTTCGAAGGGATGCCGGAAGAGACCGCCCGCAAGGCGGTCTGGCTGCTCGCGCTGGCACCACCCGCCTTCGTGATGGTGATGGGCTACACCGAGGCGCTCGCGGGATTGCTCGCCGTCATCGTGTTCTACGGCCTGCGCAGCGGGCGCTGGTGGCTCGCCGCGGTCGCGGGACTGCTTTCCGGGCTGTGCCGACCGCCCGGCGTGCTGCTGATGGCGCCCGCGATCATCGAGGTGTGGCGTTCGCGGGCGCTCGTCCAGGCGTGGTTGCCGCGAATCGCTGCGGTCGTCGCGCCCGGTGTCGGGATGGTTTCCTACCTCGCCTACATCGGGATCCGCTTCGGCGATCCGCTGCAGCCGCTGTCGGTCCAGCAACAGGCGCGGCTTCACGGACCTCTGATCAGCCCGATCACGCTCATCCACCGGGCCATTTCCGGTGCGGGCAATCACCAGCTCGGGACCACCCTGCACCTGCCCTGGCTGGCGCTCTTTCTCGTCCTGCTGGTGCTGATGGCGCGCCGATTGCCCGTGTCCTACACCGTCTGGAGTGGCCTCGCGCTGGTGTCGACGCTGGCCGGCAGCAACCTCGCCTCGGTCGAGCGCTACTGCTGGAGCGCGTTCCCGTTCGTCCTGATCGGGGCCTCGCTCGTCTCGTCACGGGTGGTGTGGCGGGCGGTGCTCGCGGTCTCCTCCGCGCTGCTCGTCGTCTACGCGTGCTTTGCGTTCCTGCAGTTTTTCGTCCCCTAGGCAGTGCCGCCAGCATGCGTGAGGTCGGTACGGTGTTTTGGTGAACGGCGAGCTAACGCACCAGGTGCGGGGTGGGCTGCAGTACGAGCGCTTGTACCTTCCGCCCGGCACGAGCCGTCGCACTGCGCAGACCGTACTGACGCTTCACGCGGAGTTCGGCGAGTGGGAGCTGGACCGGCTACGGCTCTATCCCGACGGCTCGCGGCGCGTGGTCCTGCGGCGCAAGGCACGTCCGGGGTTGCCGCCGGGTTTGCCGAGCTGAGCCTCGTCACGGCTCGACCGGTACGGCACAGCGGATCATCACCCACCAACCGGCGGGGCGGTCAGAGGAAGTGCAGAAACCCCAGCAGCTGTAAACCGACCGGCGTCAGCAGCGCGGCGAGCGAGATCACGACGAGGAACCGGGCCCGTGACCGGCGCTGGCCCTCGCCCTTGATCGCGGCGTCGGACAGGTCGCGGAAGCCCTGGATGTAGCCCTCGACCGTGTACGGGCTGGGACGCGGCCGGAGCTGCTCGTGGTGCTCGATCATGGCCGTCGGGTCCACGCGGGCGGGATCGATGTCTTCGAGCCGGCGCCGGTACTTGTTGGCTTCGGCGTCGGGATCCTCCTGGCGCGGGCGGGAGACAGCGCGCGGGATCCCGTACTCACTCGGGCCGCTCCCACCGTTTTCAACTGCCATCTGCCACCGCCTCAGCAGCCGTCGATGAATCGATCGAGTACGCGCACACCGAACTTAAGCCCGCTGACGGGCACCCGCTCGTCGATGCCGTGGAACATGGCACTGAAGTCGAGGTCGCGCGGCAGCCGTAGCGGTGCGAAACCGAAGCAGCGGATGCCGAGCCGGGAGAACGACTTCGCATCGGTGCCGCCGGAGAGCATGTACGGGACGGGCCGCGCTCCGGTGTCTTCGGCGCGTAGGGCGGCGCTCATCGCGTCGACGAGTTCGCCGTCGAAGCTGGTCTCCACGCCGTGGTCGTAGTTGATCCACTCGCGTTTCACGTCGGGGCCGAGCATCTCGTCGAGGGTCGCCTCGAAGTCGGCCTCGCCGCCGGGCAGGAACCGCCCGTCGACGCAGGCGCTCGCCATGGCCGGCACGACGTTGACCTTGTAGCCGGCATCGAGCTGCGTCGGGTTAGCGGTGTGGCGCAGGGTCGCGCCGACCATCCGCGCGAGTGCCCCGAGCTGGGAGACGGACTTCTCCGGGTCGTTGGGATCGAGCGGCACGCCCGTCGCGTCGGAGAGTTCTTCGAGGAAGATCCGCACCGAGTCGGTGAGCTGGATCGGGAACTGGTGACGACCGAGGTGGGCGACGGCCTCGCAGAGTGCCGTCACCGCGTTGTCGCTGGCCACCATGCTGCCGTGGCCGGCCCGGCCGGCGACTGTGAGGCGCATCCAGGCAAGCCCTTTCTCGGCGGTCTGGATGCAGTAGAGCCGCAGGTCGTTGTTGATCTCGTACGAGAATCCGCCCACCTCGCTGATCGCCTCGGTGCAGCCCTCGAAGAGCGCCGGGTGATTGTCGACGAGCCAGCGCGCGCCGTAGACACCGCCGGCTTCCTCGTCGGCAAGGAACGCGAGCACGATGTCGCGCGGCGGCTTGCGCCCGGTGCGTAACCGATCACGGATGACCGCGAGGGTCATGGCGTCCATGTCTTTCATGTCGACGGCGCCGCGGCCCCAGATGTTGCCGTCGTCGGCAATCTCGCCGGAGAAGGGATGGACCGCCCAGTCGTCGGCGTCAGCGGGAACGACGTCGAGGTGGCCGTGGATCAGCAGTGCCCCGCGGCTGGAATCTTCGCCCTCGATACGCGCCACGAGCGACGTGCGACCTGGTGCGGACTCGAGGACGGTCGGCTCGATCCCGACCTCGGCCAGCTTGCCGGCAACGTATTCCGCCGCGTCGCGCTCCTGACCGTCGCCTCCCCCCCGATTGACCGTTTCGAAGCGGATCAGGTCGCTGCATAGCTCGGCAACTTCGGCTTCGGCGCGCGACACCTCCTCATTGTGACTGGTTCGGGCCGAAAGGGGATCCGCTGTGGATAACCCAAGCGGTTAACGTGCGTGTGGTGCGGCAGCGCGATCACGAGACGGTGGAGCCGGTTCGCCGGCGAAACTCCTGTCGGGGCCAACCCCCGCAGGGAAAGTCAGCGCGCTTTTAAGCTGGGCATCACGTCGCAAGCGCGAGACTGCACACGTGCAGCGGGGCGCTCGCAGGACGGGACGGGTTGGATCGCGCTGCCCGCATGACGCCTCATTCGCCAGCGGAGGTCGCAAACGCTCTCGCCGAGGCCTTCCTCGGCGGGGCGTGGAACGAGGACGACTTGCAGGCCCGAGCTCAGGCGCGCCTCCCCCGCGGCCCTTGGTGGCAGGTCGACCTGTGCGTAGCCGCGGCGCTGGGTTGGACGCGTCGTTCTTCCCGTCGGTGGGCTTCGGGCGAGTCGCGGGCATCTTTGCGGCACTTGGGTACCGGCCTGACGTGGCGCGTGACCTGGCTGGCCTGACGACCAACGCCACTCCCTTGGCCGTGCTGCGTGGTCGGCCGATGCCGTCGTCGCCGACTCCCGCCCAGCTCAGCGACCGTTTCTACGCTGACCGCTGGCTCGCGACGCCGCACCTGCCGCGGGGCGCGCCGACGTCACCGGCCCTGGCCAACCTGGTGCTTCGGCCTGGATCGGCGGCTGGCGGGGTTGGCTGCGGCCTTTCAGGCCACGGTGAACCGGTACGCGGACGACATCACGTTTTCGGGTCGCTTCTGGCTTCGCTCGGGCGTACGGGATCTGCTGGGCCTGCTGCGCGAAATCGTCCGGGACGAGGGCTTCGCGTTAGCACGATCGAAGACTCGCGTGACGACGCAGTCGGGTCGTCAGCAGGTGCTGGGCCTGGTGGTGAACTCGCGTCGTGGGCTCTCGCGCGCCTCGCTGGACGTGCTCGAAGCCACGCTCACCAGTTGCGTACGCACTGGGCCAGCCGCCCAGAACCGCGCCGATCGCCCGGTTTTGAGCGCAACTGTTGGGCCGACTGGCCTGGGTGTCTGCTGCCGCGCCGCACAAGGTGGAGCGTCTCCGGGCGATCTTCGACGCGATCGCGTGGTCGTGACGGCACTTGCTGTCGCGGGGAACCGGCTTCGTGCTGTTCCGAGGCGCTCATAACCGCACTAAGCCGGTTCGCACGTGCGGCGACGCGCTGTGCCGAGCGCGGACGAGGTTGGTATGGTTGCCGTCGCGGCGACGGACCTTCGGGTTGGTCACCGTGACCCACGTCCGGGTGGCGGAATTGGCAGACGCGCTAGCTTGAGGTGCTAGTTCCCTTTACGGGGAATGGGGGTTCAAGTCCCCCCTCGGACACCGGCTCGAGATCGTTCTCTGCGCATGCCGGATCCTTCATGCCCGCCCCTTGGCTTGACTGATCACGCACTCGGCCGCCCCGGCGGGTCCGCCGCCGGGACCAGCGTCACAGAGTTCACGAGCTCCTCGAGAAGTGCAAGATTCTGGGCCGCGTGGCCATGTGCGCTCACCAGGTAGTCGCCGGCCTGGTAGCTCCATTCGAGCAGCAGATGCCCGGCATATGCACCTTCGCCATGCATGGCCTCTCGCTGGACGGCGAGGCTGTCCAGCCGGGCAGGTGTACTCCATCGCCGTCCAGCGACCTACGCGCAAGCGCTGTAGCCGACCAGCGCCGACACACGGGTTGCTCGGGCTGTATTTGTGCAATCGGGCCTCGATAAACTTGTGACCCACCGCCTTGTCCCCCACGCCGACGTGGACAGCCGGTACGTCAAAACCGTTCAGCTCCGAAGCGAAGATGGGATACCGCGCCAGGCCCTCGAGGCTAACGCAAGGTGCGGGCATCGCTCCGAATGGAACCGGGCAGGATGCGGCACGTCCAGCCACGGTGGGGACCTTGGTCAGGCACGGGACAGCGAATCCGAGCCGCAGTGCTGCCGCAGCACACTCTCGTCGTAGCTGCGCCGGTGCGGCGACCAGCCTGACCCTCGGCGTCGGACCCGAGGAGCCGGAGGCTCGGTGGGCAGATGTTGAGCGGGGCGCCACCGGAGGCGAGCCCGCCGAACAAGCCGCCAGAACGAGGGCCACCGCCGACACCACCACTGAACGGGCTCCGCCCCTCGAAGGTTTCGGTGAACTTCTGGCACAGCTACGCAGCGCAAGCCTGACATTGCTCGCAAACGAGGTGCTTCCTCACGGACCGAACACCTTCGCGCGAGCCGGAACCCGCAAGCCCAGGAGGGCATGCGCGTCGTCACGACCGAGGCAGCCTCGAGAGCAAGTCCGAGAGGGCTTCCCAGTGGCGTTGCTCCGCGTTCGGGTCGTAGGTCGGATTGTCCGGGACGGCGAATCCGTGACCGGCTGGGTAGGTCTCGATCGTGTGGCGAACGGCTTCGGTGAGCACGCTCTCCAGTCGTTGCTCCTGCTCAGCGGGGAATGTCGGGCCGTTTGCGGCAACGGCGACGTAGATCTCCGCGCCCATCACGGACGCCAGCTGGTGCGGGCTGTCGGGGTTTTCCTCGGCAGCAAGGTAGCCGCCGTGGAATGAGGCTGCAGCCGCGACACCGTCTGGTTGCAGTCCGGCTGTCAGCAAACAAATCGTCCAAGTTTCGCTGTTCGACCGCCAGCAACAGCCGCCGCACCACGTCCACATCATTGGACATCTCTTGTTCCTTCCGGTTCGATCCGCGGGCCGATGCCGCGGCTGATGACTACAAGACGCACGGGCGGCCGAGATTGTGACAACCATGCCGGGGGCACTGTTGATGCGAGGGAGTCATTCATCCGAACGAGCCATCGACGTGATACCAATCCGAACAACTCCGCGCGCCTGGCCGCGTCACGGTCACCCGCGAGCATGCCCGCCGTCACGTTCCACGCCGCATCTCGACCACGTGGTGCCCGCTGGGAACCGGTGACGGGTGCGGTCAGCGTGGCCAGCGGGAGGTGAGCTCGGGCGACGCCCAGGGTGGCCGAAGGCACCGCCCAATCGGGGTTCCGGCGGCGAACAACGCGACCTCGGTGGGGCCGTCACGATGCGAGTTGTCCCACACGTGCGAGGTGTCTGCGTGGGCGATGGCTTTGGCGACGAGAGACCACAACCTCTGATACCTCGAGCGAATTTTGTCTTCTGGGACGCCGTGTCCGCCGTTTGCGACTCGGTACAGGACGCGCTGCACTGCCAGTTCCTCCGGCACGAGTAGCACTTGTAGTTCGACGGTGTACCCGGCTGCGGAGGCTTCGTCGAGGAAGTCGAGCTTGGACGGGTGAGAGAACACGGTCTCGGCGATGAACGGCTCACTCAGCTGGAGCAGCCGCGTTCTGGTCCGGGCGGCCACCCGCGCGGCGTCGTAGGCATGCCACTGCGGGTCCTGTGGCCAGCGCTGCGCGGCGATCACGTCAGGGTTGACGATCGTGACTCCTGGCCGATGCGGGGACAGCACCAATTCGACGAAGGTGGACTTGCCCGCGCCGTTCGGTCCGACGACCAGGTCGAGGCGCACTGCGGCTACTGCAGTGGGGAGGTGGTGCCGTCCGGGTTGAAGCGGGTCAGCACCCCGTTGTCATCGAGCGCGACCGTAGTGACTCCGCGGCCGGCGAGGACCTCGCCGAAGCTGATACCGCGGGCCGTCTCGGAGATCGACGTGTCGAGCTCGGCGTTGAATACGGTCCGCTCTTCGGCGGTCAGATCGCCTTCGTAGAGCTCGCCAGCCAGCGCCGCTTCGACGCGCCGGCGCGCCGCCGTCTGCGTCATTGACACTGCACGTCCTACGCGGGCCCAGTGGTCGAGCTGCTGTTTGGCCGACCGGCTCTGCCGCGCACCCTCGACCGCGGCCGCCTCGAACAGATCGGCGGCGATCCGGGTCGGCCGGTCCTGCGCTGTCGTCATGTCAGATCCCCAGAAGCGATGTAGCAGACAGCTACAACTGTAGCAGAATGCTACTGCACCATGAAGAGCCCGCATCGCCCGCAACGCCAGCAGGTGGCGTTGGACGTCACGTTCCGGCCGAAGCTTGGTGGGGCCCGCGTGGGTGACCGGTTGTCGATCCGCTCCGGCGGCCACTTCAGCGTGACCTCGTCCGTGTCGACACACGAAGGCATGGCCGTTGCAGCGAGGGGCAACTTGTTGTGCCCGACGCAGCTGGACCGTGAGCGCCTGATTGACATGAACGTGCGGGTGGCTTCCGCCCGGCGTGTGCAAGGTGTCGCCCTTGGGTCCGTTGCCGCTGTCGCGGCACCCTTCCTCGGCTGGTGGCTGCTTGGCCTGGTAGCGGCCGCCGGGTTGGTGCTGTTCGGGCTGGAGCGGGCCTACCGCGTCAGCCGCCGGCCGGAACTGATCAGCGTCACCTCGATCGCTGTGCTCGAACTCATCGTCACTGCGGCCGCAGCCGGGACGGGGGGTGCTCGCAGCCCCATGCTGGGGTGGCTGGTAGTACCGATCGTCATGCTCGCTGCGCGGTTCCCCGCCCGCGTAGTCGGGGTAGGCGTAGTTGCGGCCACGCTGTGCGCACTAGCCGCGGCTGGCACGGCCGCTCTGTTGCCGCAGACTCCGCATGTCCCCTCAGCGTTGGCGGTCGCTTGTTGGGCCGCGCTGCTGGCGAGTCTGGTGAAGGCCACCGTCACCTTGCTATCGGCCGAACTGCAGTCCCGCGGCGAGGCCGTCATTGACCCTTTGACCGGGCTTGCCAACCGGCTCGCGTTGACGAACCGCTTCGTGCAGGCTGCGGAGCAGGCCGCGGTTCTCAACGCCTGGGTCAGTGTCGTGATGTTCGACCTTGATCATTTCAAGTTCGTCAACGACACGCATGGCCACGAATCCGGAGACCACGTCCTACGTGCCGCCGCCTACGAGATGCGTCATGAACTGCGTAGCTTCGACTCCGTCTACCGGCTCGGCGGTGAAGAGTTCCTGGTGCTGCTGCCAGGAATCGACCCACCCGAGGCACTTCTCATCGCCGAACGGCTACGTCGGGCCGTCTCGGCGCGTCCGACCGCCAGCATCACGGTCACCATGTCCGGGGGTGTTGCAAGCGCCCGCGGTGCGGCAGTCAACTCTGACTCGCTGCTGCGCCAATCCGATCGAGCCCTCTACGCCGCGAAGGCTGCTGGCCGTGATCGCATTTGCGTGTTCAGGACCGGCAGCGCTGCGACGTGACTCAAGAGCTCGGGTGAAGGTTCCGTTGCCCCTCCGCTCGGGTCACGACGAGCCGAACCTGGTCGGATGAAGGCCGTGCGACTGCACCCGCAGGAGCGGGATCGCCTGGATTCGCTGCACTCCTACAACGTGCTGGACACGCCACCCGATCCGGCGATCGACGTATTGACCGGCCTGGCGGCGCGGGTCTGCGGAACGCCGATAGCCGGAGTGAGCCTGGTCGACGCCGGTCGACAATGGTTCAAATCGATGATCGGTGGCCCGGCGGCGAACCTTCCCAGGGACCAATCCTTCAGCTCCGACGTGGTGGCCGAAGGCACCATGCTGGTGATCTCGGACGCGAGTACCGACTCCCGCTACGCCGACAATCCGCAAGCGACCACGGGCTTTCGCATCCGCGGCTTCGCCGGGGCGCCACTTATCGGCCGCGACGGGCTCCCACTTGGCGCGCTATGCGTCGCTGACCCCCGGCCCCGTGTGTTCACCGCCGACCAGCTGGAAGTTTTGACCAGCTTGGCTGCCCAGGTCGTCACCGTGCTCGAAGAGCGCCGCCGCGACCAAGCCGCCGGCCTGCTCGACGACTGGATCACGACCGACTCCCGAAGCCCGGTGCGGTTAAGACAGGCACTGGAAGCCGGCGAGCTGGTGCCCTACTACCAGCCGCTCATCGACATCGCCACGTGCCAGCCGTACGGAGCCGAAGCGTTATTGCGCTGGGAGCACCCCTCCCTCGGCACGCTGACTCCGGCGTCCTTCATGCCGATGATTGAAGGCAGCGCACTCGTCGTCCCGGTAGGACGAATGGTGCTGCATTCCGCCCTCGCACAGCTCGCCGAACTGCATAGCCGCCAGATCCCGTTGCCGGGCGGCATGGCCGTCAACGTCGGCAGTGGTCAACTCGCACGAACTGGACTCGCCGAAGTCGTCTTCGCTGCCTTGGACCGCTATGGCATCCCGGCCACCGAGCTCGCACTGGAGATCACCGAGAAGACGGCGCTACCAGACGTGGCGCTGGCCCGAGCCGAACTCGGGGCGCTCGCCGACGCTGGCGTCCATATCGTCCTCGACGACTTCGGAGTCGGCTGGTCCAACTGGTCTCGCGTATTGCAGCTGCCGGTCAGCGCCGTCAAGTTAGATCAAAGCATTGTCGGTGTCGTGACGACGGACCGACGGGCTGCCCTCATCGCCGCCAGCACGGTCGCCGCAGCGTTCGAGCTCGGTCTCGACGTGATCGCCGAGGGGATCGAAGACGAAGCCACCCGGCGTCACATCGCCCAAACTGGCTGCCGGTGGGCGCAGGGCTGGCTATTTAGCCCAGCCGTTCCCGCCGCAACACTTCCCCACCTACTCCGCCCCAGACCTCCCTTATCGAGCCGATACGACGCAAGGCCGCGATCACGCAACTCACTGGCGCGCTCGGCGGTCGGAACCCGTGGTGCGATCATCCCCAGATCACGGGACCACTAGCAGCGAGCGGTCGCAGCCGAAATCGCCATTTCCCGATGGCGCGAGGGCCGCCTAGTTCAGTTAACCAAGTGCATCTGCGCAATGTGACCGAATGTAGGCGAAGGAGCACGTAGTTCGCCTATTGCCCCGAGCCAGCGCTGTCGCATGCGAAGATTTCGCGACAATTTCCGGAATCGGGGACCAATTTGCGTCGAGCAACTAGGCAGAGGTCAAGCACTCGAGAGGGGTCTCCCATCATGAAGGCACGCATCTTCCGCCGTACGATCGCGGCTACTGTGGCAGCCGTTGTTCCCTGTGCGGTCCTGACGCTCACTTCGGGTTCAGCTCAGGCCACCACCGGCAATCCGGATGCTCCTGAAACGCTGCCGGCCACAGCGAGTTCGCAGTGGCAGACGAACAATTCAGTGTGGGCCTTGGCGTACAGCAATCACGTGCTGTACGCGGGCGGTGACTTCACGGCGATCGTCTCCCCGGATGGGAATACGAGCATCCCGATGACGCGCCTGGCCGCCTTCCACGCAAACGAGGACAATCCGGCGCTTGACGGAACGCCGTGTACCGCGGCGTCGCCATGCCAGGGCATCGGGGCGTGGTCTGACAAGAAGATCAGCGCCCGGGTGTGGGCGCTATCGGTCACGCTCGACGGGACGAAGCTGTACGCAGGAGGCGACTTCACCTCCGCCGCCAACGCAAGCCACAAGAAGGTCGCCGGGTTCAACCTTGCGGTATCCGACACGCAGCCCGCGCTCCCCACGCCGCAGATCACCGGCCAGGTTCGGGCGCTTGCCGCGACGAACGACGCGGTGTTCGCCGGAGGTGGGCTGTCGAGCCTCGTCGACCCGAACGGCGGCACGGTCACTCAGGCCAAGGCGGCCTCGTTCGACACTTCCGACGGCAGCGTGCGCAACTGGCATCCGACGCTGGACGGGAACGTCTTCGCACTGCTCGTCGGGCCCGGATCCGATGCCGGCAACCTCATCCTCGGCGGGGCCTTCCGCAAGGTGAACGGCGCGGCGCACAGCGGCATTGCTCAGGTGGACCTCGCGACCGGAAAGGTCAACGGTCCGATGTCCAACTCGATCATTCCGGGTATAGCTACGAATCCGACCACCGGAACGACCACTCGTTCGGACGTGAAGGCGTTGACGACGGACGGCACGAAGGTCTACCTGGGCGCCGAAGGCACGGGCTACGGCATCTTCGACGGTACCGTCGCGGTGAACCCGGTTAACGGATCCCTGGTCTGGAAAGACAACTGCCTCGGGGCGACACAAGGTGTTGCGGTGCTGAACGGCGTCGTCTACGTCGGCTCGCACTCGCACAACTGCAGCTTCCTGCAGCGCGGCGGCTTCCCCCAGCTGCCGTTCAACGGTGACAACAGGTCCTGGCACCACCTCATCGCCGAGACGGCCGCTGCCGACGGAACGCACATCAACGGTGAGCTGCTCAACTGGTTCCCCAACACGGACGCCGGCCCGGCTGCGGGCGCTCTCGGCCCGCGCGCCGTGGTTACCGACGGCACGAACGTCTATGTCGGCGGTGAGTTCACAACGGTCAATGGCGTGAACCAGCGCGGAATCACGCGCTTCTCGTCGGCGACGGATACGACGTCGCCGACCGCCCCGGTCCTGACGGCCACCAGCCCCGCCGCCGGGAAGGCGACGGTGCGCTTCACCGGCTCGAGCGACCTTGACGACAAGTACCTGACCTACACCATTGTGCGCGACGGTTCGGTGACGGTCCCTGGATCGTCGGTGATTCCGAACATCAGCACGCCGCAAGACTCGCCGTTCTGGCAAAGCCCGGTGTACACGGTTCGGGAGGCGGGCTTGACGCCTGGCGACCACACCTATGTGGTGACCGCGACCGATGCTGCCGGGCTTCAGTCGTCGGGGTCTGTGACGGTGAACGTCGTTTCGGCCGGCTACACCGCCCAGGTCCTTGCGGACAGCCCGGCGTTCTACTGGAAGCTCAACGAGACGTCAGGAACGACCGCGAAGGACAGCAGTGGTCACAACTCGAACGGCACCTACCTCGGCAGCGCCACGGTCAACAACCAACCGGGCGCGGTGATCCGGGACTCCACAAGCGGCACGGACCCGGACGCGGCAGCTGCCCTGAACCACCCGACGAGCCGGGTCTCATCCAAGGCAGCACCCGCCCTGGCGCCCGCCAACTACTCGATCGAGATGTGGTTCCGGACCGACCCGACGAACCGCGGCGGCGGCCGCATCATCGGCTACAGCAATGCGGCCACCGGCTCCAGCTCGACGCCGAATCGCCTCGTCTACATGATGAATAGCGGCCAGCTGATCTACCTGATCTTCACGAGCGACGCCAGCACGTGCCACAACGGGACGACGTACGGTCAGCCACACACCTGCTACGTCTGGTCGAAGCAGGCTTACAACGACGGCACCTGGCACCACGTCGTCGCCACGCAAAGTGCCACGGGTGGGATGGCGCTCTACGTGGACGGCGCGCTCGTCGGCGACAGCAGCGACGCGCCGGCACTGAAGCCGAAGTCCACCAAGGGAGTCTGGCGCGTCGGCAACGACGTCCTCACCGGTGCGGCGCAGAAGCCGTCGAACGGGCCGCTAGCCGGGGACGTCGACGAGATCGCGGTCTACAACTACGTGTTGACGCCCGCGCAGATCCTGGCGCACTGGCGCGCTGCCGGGTAGCCGGGTAGCCGGGTAGCCGGGACATCACAACGAGGACAGCGTAAGAACGTGCCATGGATTGGGCGCTGTTCGGTGGCGTGGGTGTAGAGCAGACGCGTGCGGCGTTGGTTTTGGCGCGCCGTCGCAAATCAGTTCCAGAGATGGCACATCGCCGCCCCGTATGTTTGGTAGTACCGCGGTAGCATCACGGTATGAAGCTCAGCGTCAGCTTGTCAGACGAGGACGTGGCGATCCTGGATGAGTTTGCTCGTTCTGCGGGGCTTCCGTCGAGGTCCGCCGCGTTGCACCATGCGGTTCGCATGCTGCGCCTGCCCGAGCTGGAGCAGGACTACGCGGCTGCTTGGGAGGAGTGGGAAGCGTCTGGGGACCAAGCGGCGTGGAGCCTTACCGACGCCGACGGGCTGACCCATGCTGCGAGGTGAGATCTGTTTAGTCGATCTGGAGCCCGTCCCAGGCAGCGAGGCCGACAAGCGACGACCCGCCGTGATCGTCAGCAACGACCGCGCCAACTCGGTTGCGGCAAGGCTCGGCCGTGGTGTGGTCACCGTCGTCCCCATCACCAGCAACACATCCCGTGTCTTCCCGTTCCAGACTCTGCTGCCGGCGACGGTGACCGGGCTACGGCAAGACTCCAAAGCCCAGGCCGAGCAGGTCCGTTCTATCACCGTGGAGCGGATGGGAGCCGTCCTTGGACGGCTTCCGTCAGACGTTATGACGAAGCTCGATGACGCCTTGCGCCTCCACTTACAGCTGTAGGGCGACGGTCTTGCGTTAGCAGCCGAGCAACCGACGCTCCAGTGGGATATAGGTAAGCGCCGAACCCGGAACGTGGCACATCGATGACGACCACGGAATGGGGGCAGTGGCGAACAGCGTCATCAGCCGGCGCTTCCACGAGTCGTCAAGATGGTTCATGGACGACTGACGGTCCCGCTGGCGGAACGGAGCTCAGTGGCGGCACCGCCGTGCGGCAGCGTCCGAGCAGATGCGGGGCTGCGCACCATGCGATCCGCCGACGGGACCTCAGACTCTGTCGAGGACAACGCGCATCTTTCAACGTGACCACGCACGAGAGGTGGAGGGTTGACGTTTGGAAGGCCGGGATTCAGCAATCAGTCGGGTCTGTTGGGATACCAGCGCGACTGGATTCGGGGGGGACCTGCTTGCGGGTCTGACGGTCGCCGCCTATCTGGTGCCGCAAGTCATGGCCTACGCAGAAGTGGCTGGGCTGCCGGCAATCGCCGGACTCTGGGCAATTCTGCCCTGCCTGGTCCTGTACGCACTGCTCGGTTCCTCCCGGCAGCTCTCCGTTGGTCCCGAGTCGACCACCGCGCTGCTGACCGCATCGATAGTGGGCCCGATGGCCGGCGGGGACGCCGGCCGATACGCCCGGCTCGCTGCTGAGCTGGCTTTCGTACTCGGACGTTCTGCCTCATCGCCTGGCTGCCGCGACTCGGTTTCGTCGCCGAACTTCTCTCACGCCCCGTGCTGGTTGGCTACCTTGCTGGAGTCGCGGCATCATGGCCTTGGGGCAGCTCGGCAAGGTTACGCACGTGCGAGTCACTGGCGACGCCCTGTGGTCGAAGTTCGCCTCCCTGGGCCGGCAAGTCGGTGACATCGAGCTAGCTGCGGTGGCAATTGCGGCCGGAACTATCGCCCTCGTGCTGCTAACCAAGCGATTCTGGCCGCGGATACCGGGCGCGCTCGTGGCGGTCGTCGGAACGCTTCACGGGAGTCTCCCCCGGCCGGAACTCCCTCCGTTCTCTGACCTCGGCGCGCTGCTCGTGCCCGCACTGGGGATCCTCCTCGTGAGTTACACCGACAACGTGCTCACGGCGCGGGCTTTCGCTACACGCGGGGGCTACGAGATTGACGCGAATCAGGAGTTTCTTGCGCTGGGCGCGTGCAACACCGGGTCGGCCCTGAGCCAGGGCTTCCCGGTCAGCAGTAGCACTTCGCGCACAGCGCTTGGAGACGCGGCGGGTAGTCGCCGCCAGCTTACTCGTTGACAGCATGTGCGGCCGTGCTGCTCACGCTCGCCTTCCTGCGGCCCGCACTAGCGCACTTCCCAGTGGCGGCGCTGGGAGGCCTCGTCATCTACGCCGCAGTGCGGCTCATCGACATCGCGGAGTTCCGGCGGTTGGCGAGATTTCGTCGCCGCGAACTGATGCTTGCCGGGGTCGCCACGCTGGGGGTGCTCACCTTCGACATTCTCTATGGGGCCTGCTGGCCATCGGGATGTCGGTGATCGACCTCCTGTGGCGCGTTGCCCGGCCGCATGACGCAGCACTCGGCGCCGTTCCCGGCCTGCAAGGTAAGCACGATGTCGACGACTACCCGGCCGCCCGCGAAAACCCCGGTCTCCTGATCTATCGCTACGACGCACCGCTCTTCTTCGCGAATGCCGAGAACTTCCGCCGCCGCGCCGTTGAGGCGGTCGACCAGCATGAGGGAGCGGTCGCCTGGTTCGTGCTCAATGTGGAAGCGATGGTGGAGGTCGACATCACGGGTCTGGACGCCCTGGACGCCGTGCGCTCGACGCTGACCAGTAGGGGCATGGTCTTCGCCCTCGCCCGCGTCAAGCAGGACCTGCTCGACGACCTAGAGGCGTATGGACTCGTCGATTCGATCGGAGCTGAGCGGCTGTTCCCGACGCTCCCTACCGCGGTCGCTTCATACGAAGCCTGGTGTGCAGCGGGCGGCGCCGGCCCGCAAAGCTCCTGAGGACGGCCGCGACAGCAGCCGCCGTCGTCACCAAACACTGAGCTATTGGGCGTTGTTGGGCGCTGGCTGACCCGCCACCGTCCTACCGATGACCGTTGAACCAGATGAGCTGCTGGATGCCGGTCGGACGGTTCGTGTAGCTCAGCGTCTTGGTCAGGAGCCCGGGGGTGAAGACGATCCGCTCGGCGGTCGCGCTCGATCGCCACGCTGTCAGGTCAGCGCCCTGCTGCGCGCGGAGCTGAGTGCCCGCCGCGTCGATCGCCTTCCAGATCGCCGCCTGGCATCGCGCCTTGTCACCTCCGCCGCAGTAGCGGTTCGCGAATGGCGCCTCGACCTTCTCGCCGAGCAACGTCTTGATGTCCTTGTCGAAGTACTGATACCAGCCCGAGTACTGCCCCTTCGGCGGCTGGTCGTACCGCGGGACCAGCGTGGACAGCGCGTCCAGTTGAGGCCCAAGTACGGGTGACATGAACGCATCGGCGATCTTGGGCCAGGCGATGTCCATGACAGCGGCGCCGGGATCGTCGATCTTCCCGTCGTTGTTGAGGTCGAGCCGGTTTCCACCGTTCTGGTTCCAGGCTTTCAGCAGGCGCAGCATCTCTGCGTCGCGCGCGTTCGGGGCCTGCGTTCCGGCCAGCAACTGGCTGAGCAGGGGAACGGTGTCGATGGCTCGGACATCCTGGGTCGCCGCGGCGTTCATCGCCGACGTGACCTGAGCGATGGTCCACTTTCCGTTCGATCCGAGGCGGTCGAGGTTTTTGTTCAACAGGTCCACACGGCCGACTTCGCCCGCGCGCATCCATTCATCGTCGGCAGCGCCGAAGCCCTTGGCGATGTTGTTGTTCCAATTGACGATGCGTCCCCGGGCCGGGTCGATGCCGTGGGGATGAGCGTTCGCGGAGAGGTAGCCGGTCCATTCGTCGTTACCACGGCCATCGGTGAGCAGGCCGGGGTCGACGGACGCCGGCCGCTGCGGCAGCAATCCTGAGGTGTATTCGGCGATGTGCTTGGAGTCGATGTAGAAGGAGTTAAAGGTCTGCGGTGACTGGCTCGCGGCGGCGAAGAACGTCTGCGGGCTGTTGACCACGCCGGTTGAGACGTCGTGGTAGAGCAGCAGGTCGAGGGCATCCTTGCCGTAGTCGGAGCGCTTCGACGAGATTGCGACCCGGCGTCCCTTGACGGACGCGTAGCCGACGACCGGGCCGTGAACCGTCGTGAAGAACGTGACCTGCTGGTCGGGCGCTCCGCTGCTGCCCTTGAGGACGCCGGCATTGAACGTGCTCATGGAGCGGCAGGTGCCCTTGTACTCGTACTTGGTGTCGCTGCCGCCGCAGAGCGTCTCCGCGTACTGGTCGATGATGTCGCCGCTCGCCGACGTGAGGGTGGTGGCGAAGTCCGCGCCGCGACCGATGAGCATGTAGCCGGGGAACGGCGCCGAGGTGGCGCCGCGCCAGACGAGTCCCGGCGCGTGCATATCGATCTCGTAGGTGAAACCCGGGTAGTAGTAGCCGATCTGCGGCCCACCAACCAGCAACGGATAGCCGGTCGCTGAGTGCCTGGCGTCGATCATCAGTTCGTTGGACGCGCGGGCGGGTGTCGGTGTGGCAGTGCCCGACGTGGTGACCGGATGGAAGCTGTTGGCGTCGATGAGGACGTTGCCAGCCGCCTGCTTCGGAAGTGGTTCGTACGGGAAGGTGCCGTCGATGGACGTCGGCTGCTGCGGGTCGTCATGCTGACGCAGGTCGTTGAAGACACTCAGGCCCTTGCTTGCGCCGAGGCGGCCCTGCAACGCCGACAGGAACTGCGTACGACTCGCCTCATCACCGCCGCCTTGCCCGACGAATTGCCCCTTCAACGCCTCGAGGGCAAAGGTGTCATTGCGGGTCCAGGGCTTCGCCGACGACTTGCTGGCTTTGAAGTAAGCGTTGACTCCGGCGGAGAACGTGTCGATGTCGTGCAGCACCTGGCGGCCCTTGGGCCCGGCCTTCTCGAGTTGCGCCGCTTGCTGCGAGACGAACGATTCGGTCTGTGCGCTAGGCGTAAAATTTTGCAGTTTTGCTATCAGGTCGAGCGCTGTGAGCCCCGGCGCACCGACGGCTGCCACCCGCGCGTCGTAGCGCGCCTGGGCCAGCAGCAGTCCGCGGTCCTCGGCCGCGATCCAGCCGCTGGCCCAGATGCCGCCGTCATACGACTTCGCCGTCACGTGTGGAACGTGGTAGCGGTCGCGCAGGATCGCGACTCCCGCGCGCGGCACGCTCTCGGCGGTGGCCGGGCCGTCAGGACCGACCCCGAAGACCTCCGACTTGAAATCTGTCGACAGTGCCTGATTTGTCACCTTGTCGAAGAGCGGGGTCAGCGCGTCGTACATGGCGGCCTGGGTGGTGGCTCCTGCGGGCGGCGGGACTGCCCCGTACTGCCCGGACGGGATGATGTTGCGCGCATAACCGGCGTAGTCGTGATCGGCGCCCTGGCTGCTGGCCGACGGCTGCGGCGGGCGGGGCGGGCCGGTGGTCGACGCGGAACACGCGGCGATACCGACAACGGCGGCGGTGGCGGGGATGAGAAGACCGAGGCGTCGCTGCCTGTTCAGCATGAGCGCACCCTATGCCTGGGCAGCCAGTCACGCGGGTCAAGCCGTGCTCATAGCCAGATTGACGAACTCATCCTTGTAACTGACGGCCGGCGTTTCTCCACCCCACTCAGTATGTGGCGCGACCGCCCGCTCGTAGCGCACGTGTGCCGACAGGAGGTGCCATCGGCGATACGCTGCCGCTGCACTACGGTCCGGTCGATGTCGTCGACGTGCGAGAAGGCGGCCTCGACGCCGTCGATCTTCGGAGCCGTGTTGCTCATGGGGCGAACCTAACGTTCGTCATTTGCGAACTGGACCGTGGAGCTGAGAAACGGGGCGACCGTGATAGGCCCACTGTTAGAGACGAAGCTGCACGCTCCGCTCCGCCGGCAGGGAGCAGTGCCGCGACAGAGGCTGTCGCAGCGGTTGAACCGGGCCGCGCGGTCGCAGCTAACGGTCGTGTCCGCGCCTGCCGGGTTCGGCAAGACGACGCTGCTCACGCAGTGGCTGGCTGAGATGGCTGCACTGCCGGCTGACAGGGTCCCCGCGGTGGCGTGGGTGGCGCTCGATGCGCGCGACAACGACCCAGCCACGTTCTGGACGTATGTCATCACCGCGCTGCAAACCGCCGCAGGAGACGCGGTTGGGGTCGCCGCGCTCGGAATGCTCGCACCGATGCAACCGCTCGAGACGGCGCTGGCCACTCTGCTGAACGACCTCCATGCGCTGCCTCGCGATGTCGTCCTGCTCCTCGACGACTACCACGTCATCGACGCCCGCGAGATCCACGACGGCATGGGCTACCTGCTCGAGAATCTCCCGTCACAGGTTCATCTGGTGCTGGCCAGCCGCGCGGATCCACCGCTGGCATTGGCCCGGCTTCGCGCCCGAGGCGAGCTGGTCGAGGTCCGCGCTGCTGACCTGCGCTTCACCCACGATGAGGCTGCGGACTACCTCGCTGGACCGATGCAGCTGACGCTTACCGTCGCCGACGTCGCGATACTCGCGGACCGAACCGAAGGGTGGGCCGCGGCCCTCCAGCTGGCCGGCCTGTCCTTGCAGGACCGCGACGACCCCAGCGCGGCCGTAGCCAGCTTTGCGGGCGACGACCGGTTCATCGTCGACTACCTCGCGGACGAGGTGCTGGGCCGCCAGACCGATCAGGTACGCGATTTCTTGCTCACCACCTCCATCCTCGACCGCCTCAGCGGCCCGCTTTGTGATGCCGTCACCGGCCGGTCCGGGGGCGCGGCGCGGCTCGTGGAGCTCGAGCGCGCCAACCTGTTCCTCGTCCCGCTCGACGATCGCCGACGGTGGTACCGCTACCACCACCTGTTCGCTGACGTTCTTCGCGCCCACCTTGGCGAGCAGCAACCGGAGCGGATCTCTGAGTTGCATCTACGCGCGGCTGCCTGGTTCCAGGACAACGGCGAAGCGACCGAGGCGGTCCGACATGCGCTAGCTGGTCACGACTTCGCTCTCGCCGCGGATCACATGGAGCTGGCCATGCCGATGATGCAACGCGAGCGGCGGGAGCCAGAGCTCGGCCGGTGGGTACGCGCGCTGCCTGACGATGTGCTGCAGCTGCGCCCGGTGCTCGCCGTGGCGTTCGTCGGTGTGCTCGCGCAGGTGTCCGACTTCGCGACCATCGGCGAGCGGCTGACGGCCATCGAACGCTCGCTACGACCGGACGGCGGTTCGTGGCCCGATCAGCCGCCGCCCGGCCTCGTCGTCGTCGATGACGTCGGCTACCGGGCGCTGCCGGCCAGCGTCGAGACATACCGGGCCGCTCTCGCCCTGGTTCACGGCGACATCGACAACGCCCTCGCCCACTCCCGGACGGCACTGTCGCTCGCACCGTCGGACGCAGACCTCGTCCGGTCTGCCGCCGGCGCCCTGGGCGGCCTCGCCGCCTGGACTACAGGCGACCTTGCCGGCGCCTACGCGGCCTACACCGAGTCGATCGCAGGGCTGGCCAGAGTCGGCTTTGTCGCCGACGTCCTCGGCTGCAGCATCACCGTCGCCGACATCGCGCGTACGAACGGCCGCCTTGGTCACGCGTTGCGTATCTATCAGGGCGGCCTTGAGCTCGCGGCGCCGGTGCCGGGCGGCGGACCGATGCGGGGAACCGCCGATATGCACGTTGGCATCGCCGGGGTGCTGCTGGAACGCGATGACCTGTCAGGCGCGACAGAACAGCTCGCGATCAGCGAGAGTCTCGGTGAATACAGAGGGCTACCGCAGCACCCGTACCGGTTGCGGGTCGTCGCGGCAGGGCTGCGCCAAGCCGAGTCAGACCTCGACGCCGCGCTAGTGCTGCTCGAGGAAGCAGATCGGGTCTACAACGGTGACTACTCCCCCGATGTTCAGCCGGTCCCCGCGATGCGCGCCCGGCTCCAACTCCGAAGGGGCGAGCTGAGCCACGCCAATCAGTGGGCGGAGGAGCACGGGCTGTCGGCCGGCGACGAGCTGTCGTACCTGCGGGAGTACGAGCACGTCACCCTCGCCCGACTGCTTCTCAAAACCCATCAGGCAGCAGGGACCGGGGCAGCTCTCGACGAAGCGACAGGTCTGCTGCAACGGCTGCTAACCGCCGCCGAGGATGGCGGCCGGATTGGCACGGTCATCGAGGTGCTCGTGCTGCTGGCGCTGGCCCAGCAGGCACATGCCGATGCACCCGCCGCGCTCGCAGCACTAGCGCGGGCCCTCACGCTTGGCGAGCCCGAGGAATACGTCCGCATCTTCGCCGACGAGGGACCCCCCATGGCGGCGCTGCTGAAGGCCGTAACAAAGCAGGACCCGGCCACCGCCGGCTACGCCCGCCGACTACTGGCCGCCACGACCCGGGCAAGTCATCCGGTCGTCCCCCGCCTGCAGGGCCTCATCGAGCCGCTCTCCGAGCGTGAGCTGGACGTGCTACGGCTGCTGGCGACCGACCTGGACGGACCGGACATCGCCCGCCGGCTCCACGTGTCGCTGAACACCATGCGTACCCACAGCCGCAACATCTTCCGCAAGCTGCAGGTCAACAACCGCCGGGCGGCGGTACGACAGGCATCCGAGCTCGACCTGATCCCCCGAAAGCGCGAGGGCTGAGCGCCCTTTCTGGGACTTCACCACGTCGCTCACCACGTCGCTCACCACATGTGGTGACGACGACTCATCACATCGCTCCCTAGCTTTCGGCTTGTCGCAAGAACAGCCGGAAGGAGGTGAGCGCCATGAACAACGCGCCGACCGACAGCCGGGAGGGCGCCGGGCGCTACGAGATTCAGGTGAAAGGACACCTGGCCGCTCGGTGGGAGGCCTGGTTCGAGGGCTTCACTCTCACCCGGGCGAACGACGGCACCACCATGCTGGCCGGCTTCGTCGTCGACCAGGCCGCGCTACACGGCGTCTTGCGCAAGGTTGCCGACCTCGGCGTCCCGCTCATTTCCGTCACGCCCGCTGCACCCGACGGACCCAGCACCACCCGCACGATTCACCCGTCCAACCCCAGCTGACCCTCATCACACCAAGGGAGACCGCCATGAACACGCCGACGCCCGTCGCTACGCCTGCTGCCGTGCCCACTACCGACACCCTCACCGTCACCGAAGGCCGCACCGACGACTGCACCGAGAGGCGCGGGATGGACCCGCTGAGGAAGGTCGCGCTCGTCGGCGGACTGATGTACCTCCTCACATTCGCGGCATCGATTCCACAGCTCAAGCTGTTCAAGCACATCGTCGACGACCCGGCCGGTTTCATCAGCAAGCCGGGCAGCAACGCAGCGGTGCTATGGGGCTCGTGGCTGGAGGTGGTCACCGCGGTCGCCTGCATCGGTACCGCTGTCGCGCTGTACCCGGTCACTCGGCGGGTTTCCCGTAGTGCCGCGATCGGTTTCGTCACCTCTCGCGTCGTCGAGGCCGCCCTCATCGCGGTCGGCGTGGTGAGCCTGCTGTCCGTCGTAACACTGAAGGCACACTTCGCCGGCGCCACCGGCGCCCAGGCGGACTCGCTGCGCGTCACCGGTGAGGCGCTCGTCTCGATCCGCCAGTGGACGTTCTTGGTCGGGCCTGGCCTCATCGCCGGCGTCAACGGCCTGTTCCTCGGCTACGTCATGCACCGCGGCCGGCTCGTTCCGCGCATCATCCCTACCATCGGCCTGATCGGAGCCCCGCTCATCCTCATCTCGGCCACGTCGACGATCTTCGGCGGTTGGGCCCAGACCTCCACCACCGGCGCGCTCTTCGCTCTGCCCATCGCGGTCTGGGAGTTCTCCCTCGGCGTCTACCTCACCGTGAAGGGCTTCAAGTCCGTCCCTGCCGACGCAACCGCCTAGGAGACTTTCGCGGCACAAGGCCGCAGCGCTCGCGGACGGTAGTAATCGAGGCGGCTCACCGGTATCAGCGGTGAGCCGCCTCACTGTCGTCGTTCCCACAGCCAACTCGTCGCCGCACCCGTTTTTGTCGGACCCCGGGCGTAGACATGGTCTTAGCGATGGCCCGCTACGGGCGATTCAGCCGCGGTTCGTCTGAGCACTGCTTATTTGCTGGGAGTGGCTATGCACCTGAGCGCGCATCTCGACGTCGACCTTGTCGCCGTCGAGACCGACGACGAAGTATCCGTCCTGCTCGAGCTTGCCGCTCCAATGGCCGAGCACGACGGCGACCCCCGCCCCGCCGCGACGTTTCAGGTTGTCCTGGACCGCAGCGGTTCGATGGCGGAGGACAATCGGCTCGAGGGCGCCAAGCGTGCGCTGCTGGCTTTGATCGACCGGCTTGACCCGACGGATAATTTCGGTCTTGTCGCGTTCGACGACGCCGTTCAGATCGTGGTTCCGGCCGGCCCGCTTGTCGATAAGCCAAGCATCAAGGCGGCGGTCGCAGCGCTGAGCCCGGGCGGTATGACCGATCTCTCCGGCGGATATCTGCGGGGTCTGCAGGAAGCCCGTCGCTGCGCCGGTCCGTCCGGCGCCACCGTGCTGCTGGTCAGCGACGGCCATGCGAATCGAGGCGTCACCGATCACGATGAGCTGCGCGCAATCGCGCGCCAGAGCCACGTACACACGATCGTGACCACCACGCTCGGCTACGGGCTTGGATACGACGAGGAGTTGCTTGGCGCGATAGCCGACGGGGGTGCCAGAGAGTCGCTGTTCGCGGAAGACCCCGACACTGCCGGAAAGCTGGTCGCCGCTCAGGTCGAGGGGCTGCTCGCCAAGAGCGCCCAGGCGGCAAACCTGCTGATTCGCATGAGCGATCCGGCGCATTCGGTCTTCATCTTCGGCGATCTCCCTTCGGTGCGACTGCCTGACGGCGGCGTCATGGTCGAGCTCGGCGATCTGTGGGCCGGTGAGACACGCAAGGTGCTGGTGCGGTTCTCAGTTCCGGCCATGGCGAAGCTCGGGCTTGCGCAAGTCGCGGAGCTGACGTTGCAGTACGTCGAGCTGCCCGGGCTGGATAGCCACACGATGACGTTGCCGATCTCCGTCAACGTTGTTCCGGGAGATGAGGCTGCGGGCCGTATCCCCAACCCGACCGTCACGACCGAGGTCGCGTTCCAAGAAGCCCAGCGTGCGCGACGCAACGCAATTGACGCGCTGCGTCGCGGTGACACAGCCGCCGCCGCGCGAATGCTGGGTGCGGCCGGCGCTGTGCTCAGCGCGGCACTGCCGACGGTTCCGGCGATGCTTGCTGGCGATATTTGCGCTGAAGTTGCCGAGCTGAACGAACTGGCGGACCGCGCCAGTTGGGATGACAGCAACCGCGTCGCCAAGGCCAACTACAGCAGCTGGCATGCGTCCACCCGCAAGCGCGGACGACCCCGCCCGCCCAAGGATTGACCAAGGGTGGCGGCGGTCCTCAGGGGGAGCCTCGACAACGGCTGGGGATATTCGACGCCCAGCTCGGCGGGAGGCGCCGTCCTGGCACTCGACGACGGTCGGCGCCGCCAGAGCTTGCTCGCGTGCAAATTCCGCGAACTTCCATGATCGTAAGCTCACCCTTGTCAGGCCGTGGATCCACCGTCAATCACGTGCTCGGTGCCGGTGATGAACGAGGACGCTTCGCAGGCTAGGAAGCAGATGAGTTCCGAGACTTCTTCGGGCTCGCCGTAGCGGCCGAGAGGCAACCCTTTGTAGCGGGTCATGCTGTCCTCGTCCTGGGGCATCATGGCGGTCCGGATCGGTCCTGGATGAACCGAATTCACGCGGATCCGGTCCGGACCGAGTTCGATCGCTGCCACCTTGGTGAGACCGCGCAGCCCCCACTTGCTCGCAGCGTAGGCGCCGTGTCCGTAGTAGCCCTTGATGCCGGCGGTCGACGACACGTTGATGATGGAGCCGCCGCCGCGCGATCGCATGGCGGGGAGCACGGTTTGGATGCCGAGGAAGGCTCCGGTCAGATTGATCCGAAGGAAGCGTTCGAAGACCTCCGGATCCTCATGCTCCAACGCTCGAACATGGTGGATGGCCGCGTTGTTGACGAGGACGTCGACGCCGCCGAAGCGCGAGCCGGCCTCGCCCACGGCAGCCTCCCAGTCGGGCTGCGCGCTCACGTCAAGATGGCAATAGGCGGCGCTCGGGCCTAGTTCGGCGGCGACCGCTTGGCCGTCGTCGTCCATAACGTCGGTGAGAAGGACCTTGGCGCCCTCGGCGACGAAGAGCCGGGCGTGGGCCGCACCTTGGCCGCGGGCGGCTCCCGTGATGATGGCGACCTTGCCTTCGAGGCGCATTCTCCGGACTCTAGCGACGTGCCGTCAGGCGCCGCAGACCCTTAGCCTGCCGGTATGTCCAAGGACCGGCTGCAAGCATTTCAGCGACGGCGTCATCGCCATCCTCATCACGATCATGGTGCTCGAACTTCACACGCCGAAAGGGACGGACTGGCACGCGCTGCGAGAGGAATTGCCGGTGCTGCTGGCCTACGTGCTCAGCTTCGTCTACATCGGGATCTACTGGAACAACCACCACCACATGCTGTCGGCGGTGAGGCGAGTTTCCGGCGCAACGCTCTGGGCCAACCTGCACTTGCTGTTCTGGTTGTCTCTCGTTCCGTTCGTCACTGCCTGGATGAGCGAGGACGACTTCCCGCCCGTGCCGACCGCGGTATACGGGATCGTGCTGCTTGCCGCGGCGCTTGCGTACTACCTGTTGCAGACCATGCTCCTGCGGACCGACGACGAAGGCTCGATGCTGGCCGCGGCGATCGGCACGGACATCAAGGGCAAGGCCTCCCCGGTCCTGTATTGCCTGGGAATCGGTCTCGCCTTCGTGAACCGCTGGCTGGGCATCGCCGTGTATGTCGTCGTTGCCCTGATGTGGCTGATACCGGATCGTCGCCTGGAGCGGGTCATGACCGCGCCACCTGACGATCCGGCGACAACTGAGCTGCCGCTCAGCGGCACAGACCGTAGAAGGTAGGAAGGCATGGATGCGAGCGGCTGGCCACGTGCCATCCCGGCCATCACGGTCGCCAAGAAGCCGGTCGAGTAGACGAGCCGCCAGAGAAGGGAACGATGGATGAGGCACACCCGATTGGGGACGCTCGACGTCTCGCGTATCGGACTTGGCGCGATGGGGATGTCCGGCGTCTACGGCGCAGTCGAGGACGAAAGCGAATCCATTCGCACGATCCACCGCGCGCTCGACCTGGGCGTCACGCTCATCGACACCGCCGAAGTCTACGGCCCCTTCAACAATGAAGAACTCGTCGGCCGCGCCATCAACGGCCGTCGTGACGAAGTCGTCCTGGCTACGAAATTCGGCATGATCTCTCACGCCGGCGCCGGGCTAGGCTCGCTCGACAGCAGCCCGGCAAACATTCGCACCGCCGTGGAGGGCTCCCTCACACGGCTCGGCGTCGACCACATCGATCTCTACTACCAGCACCGAGTCGACCCCAAGACACCTATCGAGGACACCGTCGGCGCCCTCGCCGAACTCATCGCCGAAGGAAAGATCCGCCACATCGGGCTTTCGGAGGCGTGGACCCAAACGATTCGCCGCGCTCACGCCGTTCACCCGATCAGCGCGCTGCAGTCGGAGTACTCCCTCTTCACGCGCGACCCGGAGCCGGAGGTGTTGCCGCTACTGAAGGAGCTGGGCATCGGCTTCGTGCCCTACTCGCCCCTAGGTCGCGGCTTCCTCACCGGAACGATCCGTTCGCCGCAGGATCTCTCGGACGATGACGGGCGCAAGACCAATCCGCGGTTCAGCGCGGAAAACTTCGACCGCAACCTGCGCCTCGCCGACGAGGTCGTCGCGGTCGCTGCGGAGGTCGGTGCAACCCCGGGGCAAGTCGCGCTCGCCTGGCTCCTGGCGCAAGGCGACCACATCGCCCCCATCCCCGGTACCAAGCGCGTGTCACGGGTGGAGGAAAACGTCGGCGCCGACAACGTCGAGCTGAGCAGCGCGCAACTGGAGCGGCTCACCAACATCCCCGAAGCCGCCGGCGACCACCACAACGAGCAGCAAATGAAGTGGCTCGACCGCGGCTGAGCCGACCGCCCGATTGCTCAGGACGCCCGTGAATCGGCAAGCTGCTCGCCCTCCAAGAGCGTGAGCGCATACGCAGCGGCAGTGGCAGCGTCCAGTACGCCGAGGCGTCCGGTGCTCCGGCCGGCCGCGCGCTTTACGATCGGGTCCAGCTCGCGCCGTAGCGACGGAGGCACCGGTCGGTGCCCGCGCGACCGAATAGCACCCGCGGCCGCCAGAAGCGCCTGAAACGCATCGTTGTCGGCGACCCTGGGGGCGAAGTCCGCCTGGTCCCGGCGGGCGTGAAGCACCGCTGCAGCCGTCTCCAGGCACAGCGCGATGGGAAAGGTGTACGTGAGAGCCTGCGCCGCTCTGAGCGCGGACTGGGCGTGGGTCGACGCTGCGGCGACGTCGCCCGTGGCGATGCTCGCGAGCGCCCGGATGCAGCGAAGGAGCGGAAGCTCACGTTCCACGCCGAGCGCGGTCCCCTCCTCGTCTGCCCGGGCGGCGCATTCCAACGCGACCGCTGGTTCGCCGCGCTCGAGTTCCAGCGCCGCGGTCACCGAGAGCCAGACCACACGGGCGATCCGGCGATTTTCACGGTGCAGCGGCTCGGCTTCCTCGACGAGGGCGCGTGCCTGCTCGTGCTCCCCGGCCTGCCAGCAGACCATGGCCGCCGTAGACAACACTGCGGCCAACTGCGCAGGCGAGCCGCCTTCCCGGCAGAGCTGTGCGGCCCGCACGACATGCGTGGCTGCGGCCGGATCCGCTCGCTCAGCCAAGACGCAGCCGACCCCCGACAGGGCAGCCACTTGAAGGTCGACCGAACCGACGTGACTCGCCACGTCGACGGCACGGTCGACGCAAGCCAGAGCCTCGTCGACCCGGTCGAGGTCGTCGAGCAGGCCCGCCAGATAGATGAGCGAGTGGGCCGAGTACGTGACGTCCTTGTCGCGAAACGACTCAGCGGCCGATTTCAACTGGCTCACCGCGACATCTGCGTCACCCGCCCAGTAGGCCAGGTACCCCAGCGCGAAGGTTGCGTAGCCGGTCCACTTACCAGCCGGCGCCTGGGCCAGCAGCCGTGACAACCAGAAGCGACCCTCGGCGACGTTTGTCGCCGCCCAAAAGCGATGCAGCCGAAACGCGATCTCCAGACCGACATCCGGTTCAGCACGCCCGTCGATCGCGGCGCCCAGGAACGATCGGACCGAGCCGATCATGTCGAGAACCTCGTCCTGGTAGCCGCTCGGTGGGGTGCGTGCATCCGCCGGCAGGATCCCGCGAATCGCTCCCGCGAGCCGTCCGAATGCTTGCTGCTGCGCGCCCAACCTGACCAACTGATCAGCCGCGAATCGCCGAACGTCGTCATCCATCTGGTAGCGCCAGCGTGCCCGTGACTTGTCGACCCACATCAGCCCGGCGGCGGTGAGCTCGCGCAACACCCTGATGATCCGCATTGGCGCGACCCGATCCTCGGACACGACTCTACGCACGAGCGGCAGCCCGACGGCGCCGTCCAGGATGGCGAACGTACGAAAGACCTCCGCCTCATCGGCGTCCAGGAGGTCGTAACTGTGCGCCAGCACCGCGCGCAGTTGATCGTCATCGTTGCCGCCGACGTCGAGATGCTCGAGCAGGTCTGGCAACGACATGACAGTGAGCTGGGCCGCCGCCAGCTCCAACGCGAGGGGAAGTCCGCCGCACCGCAGGCACAGGGCAGCGACGAGCGGTGCGTTGGACGCATCCACCTCCAGGTTCGCACCGCCCCTGCTGACGCGGTCGACGAGCATCTGCACGGAGCTACTGGACACCAACGCCAGGAGATCGGTTGGCGCCGGCGTCGGAAACGGCTGCAGCATCAGCACCTGCTCGCCTTCGATACCGATCGGCGATCGGCTGGTGACGAGCACCGTCAGCTGGCCGCAACTCATCACCAGGGAGCTCGCGAGCGAGGCCACTCCGTCACGGGTTGCCTCACAGCCGTCCAGCACCAGCAGCGCGCGCCCGAGTGGAGCCAGCTCGCCGGCGATTGCTCCTTCGGGATCATCGGGACCAACCGCAATCCCCAGCTCCAGCGCCGCCGTAGCCGCGACCAGTTCGTTATCGGAGACGGCAGCGAGCGATACCCAGCGGCGACCCCCGTCGAAATGTGTCTATGTAGCAGCCGCCGCAAGCGCCAGCCGCGACTTTCCGACTCCGCCCTTGCCCGTGAGTGTGACGACAGCGGCGGTGTTCAAGGCGCGTTCCAGTTCGCCGAGTTCGCTCGAACGCCCGACGAGCTCCGCCGTAGCCGTGGGAAGCCTCCCAGCTCCGAGCAATGTGTGGTCGCGAAGCGCGGTCAGGTAGAGCTCGACGGTTTCGCGGCTCGGATCAATGCCCAGTTCGTCGCCGAGCACCGTGCGGCATTGCTCGAAGGCCGTTACAGCGCCGGCCCGATCGCCCGCCCGGTCCAGCGCGCCGATGAGCAGTTGATGGGCACGCTCGTTGAGGCGGTCGACCTCCACTGCCTGGCGCGAAGCGTCGATAGCCCGCGCGTGCTCACCGAGGCGGGTCGCAGCCTGAGCGAGGACGTGCAAAGAAGCGAAACGGGTGTGATCGATGAGCCGGCGGTGGTCTGACAGCCAGGGCGCCTCCTCACCGGCCAACAGTTGCCCGCCGCTCACCCGGCTGCCCGGCTCGACGATCTCGGCAGCTTCGGAAAGCTCACCTGCCTGCAGCAGTTCCTCGCCGCGGCGCCGGGCCAGCACGGTGCGGAACACGTCGACCTCGGCCGCCGCCCTGAGCGCGTATCCACCGGGCACCGTGACGATCAGTGCCTCACCACCGAGCCCGATCGGGGTCAGCGCGTTACGAAGTCCGCGCACGATGCCTCTTAGGGCGGGCCGCCACGTTGGTGGGGACTGCTGGCCCCAGAGCGCCTCGGCAAGCTGCTCGCCCGGTACCGACCCACCAGCGAGCGCCAAATAGGCCAAGGCAAGTTGTGCGCGGCGGCCCCCCAAGCGTCGCCCGTCGACGACGCCAGCATGCGATACGGCCAACGTCCCGAGCAGCTCGACTCGCACGTCATGCAGTCTAGGACGAGGCGTTACGCATCCATTACGCGCATGCCCTTGACTGCGGTGATTGGCAGCCAATTCGGAGGTTTTCGGTGTCTCGCTCCCCAGTCTCACATCGCGTAGCCGCAACAGTCGCCGCCTGCTCCATCGCCACGATTTCGGCGGGGTCTTTAGCCGGTTGCGGCAGCTCGTCCAAAAGCGGTACCAACCCGGCTGCTCAGGTCACCGGCGGTGCGTCGACCAAGCCGGCCACCAAGGCGGGCGCAGGATCGGGTTCGAGTGGCGGATTGGCGGGTGCGATCAACGTCTGCGCCCTCCTGCCGGCGACCACGCTCTCCCAGATCACCGGCAAGCAGTTCACGATGACGGAGCGAGACGACACCCCGTCATACAAGATCTACAGCTGCAACTACACCAGCACGGTCCCGCAGGGCGCCAACCAGATGGACCTGAACGTGGTCGGTAAGAATGGCGCCGCTGGCTTCGCGGCTGATCTTGACGCCGCAAATCAGAGCAAGAGCAGCCTCACGCAGTTGAAACAGGTGAGCGGCATCGGTGACAAGGCACTGGGGGGCGGCATTCAAGGTCGCCTCGAGGTGCTCTACGGGGACGTGCTGATCAGGATCTCGGGGTTGACAGAAGTCACCGTCGACCAGGGGAAGCAGATCATCAGCCGGCTGCACGCGAAGCTTTGAGCCAGTCGGCTGCAGCTACTCCTCGAGGAAAATGTTGGCTGCTTCGTCAGCGAGCACGTGTTTCATGACCTTGCCGGTGGCGTTGCGCGGCAGGGGCGTGGTGCGCAATTCCACGTGCGCCGGGACCTTGTAGGACGCAAGAGCTTCAGCGCACCACACGCGTACCGCATCGGCGTCGACAGCACTGCCTTCACGGACGACGACGACAGCCTTGACCTCCTGCCCGAGCGTGGGATGCTCCGCGCCGATCACGGACACCTCGACGACGTCAGGGTGCTGGTCGATCCGGTTTTCGATCTCGAAGGGGTAGATGTTTTCCCCGCCGCGCAGGATCAGGTCGCGCTTGCGTGAGGCCAGGTAGAGCAGCCCGTCCTGCAACCGTCCGAAGTCGCCGGTGCGTACCCAAAGCCCGGGTAGCAGCGTCTCGGCGTTGGCTTCTTCGTTACGCCAGTAGCCGAGCATGACGATCGGGCTGCGTGCCTCGACGTTGCCTTCCATCCCGTCGCGCAACGGCACACCATCGTCGCCGGTGATGCGGATCGCCACCGTCGGAAGGGCCGGCCCGACGCAATCGGTGGCCGCCTGCAACATCCAGTTCGGCGCCCAGCTGACGAGGCCGCCCGTTTCGGTCGAGCCGTAGCCCGTCGACATCGTGTTGGCGAGATGGGGAAACCGTGATTCGGTGCGGCGCACGAGCTCAGGTGTCGTGGCCGAACCGCCAACGCCGACCTGAACGATCTGGCCGACCGGAACCGTGTCGATGGCGGGGCTCTCGAGGAGGCGCATCACGTGAGTTGTGGCACCGTTCCACACACCGATGCGCTCGCGTTTGGTGAGTTCGATGACGGCCTCGGGATCGAAGCGTCCGAGCGGCCAGACGGTCGTACCGGCGCCCATCATCGTCGACACGGTGGCGCTCAACCCGGAGACATGAAACAACGGATATGGCGCCAGCCGGATGGGCGGCGGAGCGGGCGCACGCCCTGACATGGCAAGGCCACGGGCACCCATGAATGACTGAAGCATCAGGTATCCGACGACGCTGCGGTGTGAGAGCACGCCGGCTTTGGGACGCCCGGTGGTGCCGCTCGTGAAGATCAGCATGAACGGGTCGTCTTCATGGATCGGCGAAGCCGGCGGCGGGGCGTCGAGATCGTCAAGCAGTGCAGCGAAATCACGCTCGATGACGAGAGTCGGCGCGCCAGGATCTCCCTCCAGCCGGGCGAGCCGCTTCTCGTCCATCACGACGAGTGCGGGCTCGGCGATCTCGAGCGCGTTGGACATCTCCAGACCGGTCCACCAGCCGTTCATGGCGACAAGGACGGCGTTCAGACTTGCCGTCGCCCAGAAGAGCTGAATCCACTCGGCACAGTTGGCGGCGCAGATGGCGACCCGGTCCCCCGGCCCGATGCCGTGGCGCGACCGTAGCGCCGCCGCCACCGAGGCCGCTTGCCGCCCTATCCCGGCAAAGCTGATGCGCGTGCCGTCACTGAAGACGTAGCAGTCGGCCTCACCGCGCGCGGCACCTTCGGTGAGCACCTCACGCAACGAGTGCGGGCGCTGCGCGAAGACGAGCATCGGCTCACCGCGTACCGGCTCCTGCTTCAGCTCAAAGCGTTGGCCGGGCTCCAGCAGCGCCTCGGTGGCCAGCCGCAGCGCCTCGACCCGCGGGTCACCGGTCAACGTCGTCACGGGCCTGAGTCTTACACCGCACTCCCGCTGCGAGAGGCAGGAGGGCCGTCGCATAGCGTGCTCGCCCATGCAGGAATGGACGCAGTGGCGAGGCCCGATCCCAGCGCCGAGCCCTGCCGAGCTGGCCGACCGCTATGCGGTGAGCCAGCTGGTGAAGGTGTACGCGCTCGGCATCGACATGCGCGATCTCGACGCCGTGCTAAGCGTGTTTACGCCGGACGCATTCGTCGAAGGCATGGCGGGTTCAAGTCCGGCGGCGGAATATCTTCCGGCCATTTTTTCCGGTGCGGCTGTCTATCAGGCCACTCAGCACAACATCACCAACCAACACGTCTCGATCGACGGCGACTCGGCTCTCGTGTGGAGCTATGCGGTCTGCTACCACCTGGAGGAGCCCGGCAGCGGCCGCGACGACCTTGTCGTCGCAACGCAATACCGGGATCGGTGCCAACGGTTCGACGAGGGGTGGCTCATCACCGGCCGCAAGTCTGTCCCCCAGTGGGTACGCGGCCCCTTCCCGAGGAGTGAGCCATGACCGACGCGAAGGTCGCGTTCATCACCGGCGCCAGCCGCGGTATCGGCAAGGCGTGTGCGCTGGAACTGGCCGATGCCGGCTATCGCATCGCCGTCACGGCACGCACGGTTCACGAAGGTGAGCAGCGCGAGCATTCTTCGACCCTCAAAGGCAGCGACCTCAGCCCTTTGCCCGGCAGCTTGGCGGGCACCGTCGAGCTGATCGAGGAGCGCGGCGGCACGGCGTTAGCGATCCCGGCCGACCTGCTCGACCCGGTATTGCTCGGCGCGGCCGTCGCGACGGTCCTCGAGCGGTGGGGCCGCGTTGACGTCGTGGTGCACAACGGTCGCTACATCGGTCCAGGCCATATGGACCGCTTTATCGACACGCCTATCGAGCTCATTCGCAAGCAGATTGAAGCGAACTTCTTGGCTCCGCTGATGATCAACAAGCTGGTGCTTCCGTCGATGATCGCGCGCGGCGCGGGGACGATCGTCAACATCACCTCCGGGTCGGGCTACGGCGATCCCACCAAGCCCGCCGGCACGGGTGGTTGGGGCATGGGTTACGGCACCTCCAAGGGCGCCTTCCACCGCGTCGCGGGTGTCCTGGCTGTCGAGCTTGGCGACCAAGGCATCCGCTGCTTCAGCGTCCAGCCCGGGCTTGTGGCGACCGAGCGCATCGGGCAGGACATGGCCAAGTTCGGCATCACCAACAAGGGTGCCCCAATGGAGGTCATGGGCAAGGTCGTCCGCTGGCTGTGCACCGATCCCGAGGCCGACCAGTACAACGGCCGCAACATCGAGTCGCAATTCTTCTGCCACCAACGAGGTCTGCTGCCGGGTTGGGAAGGGCCGCGGATGATGGACAACAACATTCGCCTCGACACGTCCGGCGCCGACCTGCAGCGGCTCGAAGCCGAGTTGGCGGCGCGCTCGTCCTGATGGTTCTCCTGCCTCACCCGCAGTGGTATCACTCCTGATACCATGAGCCGGTGGCAATGACCCTGAGGCTTGACGACGCGGAGACGCAGGCGCTACGCCGGCGCGCCGAACGCGAAGGCCGCTCCATGCAGGAGGTGGCTCGGGCCGCGGTGCGTGAGTACATCGAGCGCGTCAGCCGGCGTGAGTTGCTCGACGACATCCTGGACACCGAAATCCCCCGATACGCGGAAGCGCTGGAACGCCTCGGGCAGTGATTTTCCTCGACCTGGCAGAGCTGCTGTATGTCGCTGAGCGCGCGCTCGGGAGCGCTCCAGAAGTGCGCGACGTCGGGTTGCTGGAGTCAGCGCTCGCGCGGCCGCAAGCCACCGCCTTCGGAGCCGATGCGTATCCGTCGATCCATGTGAAGGCGGCTGCCCTGCTGCATTCGCTCGCCAGAAACCACGCCTTGGTTGACGGCAACAAGCGGTTGGCGCTGGCAGGTCTTATCGCCTTCTACGGTATGAACGGGCTGCGGCTCACGCTGAACAACGATGAGGCGTACGAGCTTGTCATGGCGGTCTCGAGAGGTGACTTGGACGACGCCTTCGCTATCGCGCCAGTGCTGCAAGAGGCGACGCAGCGGCGCTGAACCGGGGAGCGGGGCCTCCTACTCCGTGCCTGCCACGCCGATCAGATGTCCCCTCCCACCCGAGCCAGCGAAACTCATCGGGACCAGAGCGGCGCTACGCGACGGGCGAGTCAGCCGTAACGGGTTCCGCCCTGCCGGCGACCGACGCCCAGATGGCCGGCAGCGCGCCGATCAGCAAGATCCCCAAAACGGCGCCGCCGACGAACGGTAACCACGGCCGTACCGAAAACAGCGACCCGCTCACTCCCGCGGCGAGTGCGGTGGTCGCGGTCTCGGCGGTTGCGAAAAGCCCCTGGGCTCGGCCCAGCCGGTTCACGGGCGTTCCCTGACTGAGCAGGGACTGCAGAGACGGGATGGCGATGGCGATGGCCGCCGCTTCGACGCCGCCGAGCAGCATCAGCGTGACGAGGCTGTGCAGGAAAGGGTAAACGCCGCAGCAGACCAGCGAGATCGTGAACGCGATGACCACGAGATAGCGACGGTCGACGGAATCAGCTAGCCGCCCCGCCGGACGCGAAGCGATGACGAACGGCAACGCGAACAGCGTCCACGACAGGCCGACCTGCCAGTTGGCGGCTCCTCGGGTCGTCAACAGCAGCGTCCAACAGGTCTCGTAGACGCCGATGGTGAGTCCGAACGCGGCAGCGCTGAGGATGGCGCCGATCAGGACCCGCCGGGCCAGGCTGCTCGTCAGAGCAGCGGCCGCAGGCGGCTGCGTGGTGACAGCTTCAGGATCGCTCGCAGCGGGTGTGGCAGGCGCGGTCGCATAGCCAGCAGGCCCGGTCCGACGCCGCAGCACAGCCATCGGTATCCACGCGAGAAGGGAGATCAGCCCGCCCGCGATGAACACGCCCGTCACGGAGAACGCGCCGATGAGGCTGCCCACCAGCGGACCGATCGCCATGCCGGCGAGTTGGCTGCCGTAAATGGAAGCAAAGGCGCGTCCCCGCTGCCCGCTCGGCACGACCATGCCCACTGTGGCGAGGGCGGCCACCTCTGCCGCCCCGGCACCCGCGCCTTGCAGGAGGCGTGAGAGGGCGTACAGGCCCGGTGTGAGCGGAAGCGCGAGGCTGAGCCCGCCGACGGCGAAGATGAGCAGCCCGGCACGCAGCACGGGCGCCGGGGATACGCGATCGACAAGTCGGCCGAAAACGTACTGGAGCAGGACTCCGGACACGAAGTAGGCGGCTACGACGAGACCGACCATCACGCTCGAGGCGCCCCGAGCCTCCAGATACACCGGCAGCAGCGGTAGCCCCACGCTGGCGCCGAACCACTCCAGGAACGTGACCGAGGAGAGCGCGCGGACGACATGACGGGTGTTGTCGACGGGAGCCGACCCCGCGTCCGAACGCGCCGGCAGGGCATCGAGGTGAACGGCCGTCGAGAGAGGGGTCTCACTCATCTGCCCGCGGCCATTCCGATCGGCGCGGCGTGGAGCACGTAGTCCATTTCGGCGGTTGGCGGGGCTTCCTGTCAAACGACTTGTCGCCCGAGGCCAGCACGGCTCAGGCCGGAGCCGGATACCCGGCTGCGGGCGATGGACCCTACGCCCCGCGGCCGACCCGCAGGCCCAAGAGCACCAGTGGCAGCTGCAGAGGCAAGCGTCCGTACGCAAACGCCTTCGTGCTCGCAAAACCGCGGCCACCGGGAACGCCGCCGTCGGCCGCCATCTTCAGGTTCCCCGGGAACACGCCCACGAAGAGTGCTGCCGAGGCGTAGCCACCGAGGCGGCGGGTCTTCGGGAGCGCTACCAGCAGCGCGCAGGCCAACTCGGCCATGCCACTGACGCAAACAACCTGACGTGCCGTCCCGGGAACCTGGGACGGGACTATTTCGTCGAACGTCTGCGGGCGCAAGAAGTGGACCAGGGAGCTACTCGCTAGCAGGGCGCTCAGCGCGCTGGCGACCGCCGACTTCTTCACGACGGCAACTCATACGTCCGCTAAGCCACTACCCCGCCCGATCTCGTCGCGGCGCCCGTCGAACTCGCCGCGGTGCTACACGGACAGCAGGTCACGTTGGCGTCACCTCGGGAAAGGTGAGGGCAATGCTGAGTTCGCGTCCGCAGCGGCTGACAACGGCCGGCCAAGGCGACTGGTGAACCAGCCCCAGGACCGCGCTGTTTTCGCTGAGTGAGGTCGCCACGAAGCGGGTGATGCCTCGCTCGCGACCACGGCGCGCCAGTTCTTGAATCAACCGCACGTCGATCCCTCGCCGCTGGTAGCCGTCGGCCACCTCGATCGAAATCTCGGCGCTCGTAGGCTCGTCGGCGCCTACGAACGTAGCGAGCCGCCCCTACCAGCACACCGGAGTCAAAAGCTCCTACTGCTTCGCGCTGCTCGTGGTCGATATCCGCGAAATAGCGCAGCGTCCGGGGGACAGCTTGCGAATGGGCGCGAAGTAGCGCAGATAGCGCGACCGCGGTGACAGTCGTTGGAAGAGTTCGGCCATGTGGTCCGCATCGGCGCGGGTGAGTTCCCGCAGTTGGAGACCAGGCACTAGGGCTCCCGTTTGGGCCGAATGGACGCGGACAACTCGTCCGGATCGCCCATTTCGCCCCTTAAGTCGCCAGCAAGCAGTGTCGACACCTAGCGAACGGAGTCCCATGACACGGGGGCGCGCGGGGGAGACGACACATTTGCGAAGGCTCACCGCGACCGACGGCGACTTCGTCCTCACTGTTTCCCCTGACGGCCGCCTGCTCGCCGCCAGCGAAAGCCTGTCGGCAGTGCTGGGCTGGGACCTCGAGGAATGCGCCGAACTTGGCGTCTGCAGCGCCGTCGCGGACGAGGCGCAGCAGCTGGTTCTTCGGCATCTGCTCGCCCAGGTCCTCGCAACGGGTGGGGCTCGGTCGACCGTCCAGCTGACGGGTGCCTGGGGCCGGCTCTGGGTCGACGTGGCCGCCAAGCAATTGCACGACGAGCCGGGCTCGCCGGTTTACGTGAGCGCCCGTGACGTGTCGGACGACCTTGCGGCGGCGCGCCAGCTGGCCGCCTCGGAGCAGCAGTGGCGAGTCGCCTTCGAACACTCCCCCATCGGCAGCGCCATGCTCAGCCCTACGGGCGCTGTTCTCGTTGCCAACAAGGCCCTCGCACGCATGGTCGGGTGGCGTATCGACGAGCTCGCGCAGATGGACGTCACCGACATCGTCGACGTGCATGTCGGCCTTCCGTGGAAGCTGTGGTGGGACAATCTGATCGCTGGCCACGGCGATTCGGCCACGACGGACCGAACGGTCAGCACGGCCAACGGTGAGAAGGTCTGGAGCCGGCTGACGGGCGCGGCGGTCAAGTCGCCCTCGGACTCCGACCGGGTGGTCATGCAGTTCGAGGACATGACGAGCCGGCGCCAGGCCGAGCTGAAGCTGGCGAATCGGGCCCTTCACGACGGGCTTACGGGCGTCCCCAACCGCTTCCTCACGCATCAGTGGCTCGGCAGCGCTCTGGAGGACCAGCCGGGCAGCCGGGTCGGGGTCCTCTATTGCGACCTGGACCGGTTCAAGATCGTCAATGACAGCCTCGGGCACGCGGCCGGCGACAGCCTGCTGACCCAGGTTGCCGATCGGCTACGCGCGGTCTTGCGTCCGGAGGACCTGCTCGGGCGCGTCGGTGGTGACGAATTCGTGGTCATCGTCGAAGGCGTCCGTAACACCACGGAACTTGCCGAGATCGCCTCGCGGATGGCCGAGGCGCTAGACGAGCCGTTCGACCTCGGCGGGCACCGGCATGCCGTTTCGCTCAGCGTCGGCGGAAGCGTTGGCGTCCATCCCGACACCTCCGACGAGGTGCTCATGCGGGCCGACATGGCTCTGCTGCGTGCCAAGCGGCTCGGACGGGCCCGATACGGCGCCTTTGACCCGACTCACGATCGCGTCACGACGCGGGCTGACCTGCAGCTCGAGGACGACTTGCGGATGTCGCTGGGGTCAGAGCAGCTACGGGCTTTCTATCAGCCGATCGTCAACCTGGCCGACCTGTCAGTGGCCGGTCACGAGGCTCTGGTTCGCTGGGAGCATCCGACCCAGGGCCTGCTGCCTCCGGACCGTTTTCTGGAACTGGCGGAAAGCAGCGGACTCATCCGACCCCTCGGCAAGTGGATACTCGCGCAGGCCTGCCAGGACGCATCCCGCGACGCTTACGGCCTGGCTCCCGGCGGTTGGGTGGCGGTCAACGTCTCCCCCAGCCAGCTGGCTCGGTCCGGGTTCGCCGAGTACGTCATCAAGATGCTGGAGACGACCGGACTCCAACCCGGGCGCCTGCACCTCGAGGTCACCGAGACCGCCCTCATTACGGCGAGCGCCACCCTCTCTGATGAGCTGTTCCAGCTCTCGCAGCTCGGGGTCCGCATCGGCCTGGACGATTTCGGCACGGGGTATTCCTCGCTGAGTCTGCTGCAGAAGTTCCCGGTTCACCTGGTCAAGATCGATCGCAGCTTCGTGCACCCGGTCCTGTTCGACAAGAGCGCCCGCGCCATCGTCAAGGCCGTGCTGAGCATGTGCCTGGACATGGATCTTCCGACGGTCGCTGAGGGCATCGAAGGCCACGATCAACTGGAGCTGCTTCGCGATCTTGGATGTTCCCACGGACAGGGCTACCTTTTTGGCAGGCCGATCCCGCTTCGGGCACGCGTCCTTCCGCCGAGGATCCCGGCTGAAGGCACCGTCCCGACAAAGCTCCTCCGGAGTAATTTATGAGCACGGCACCCGACCACGACGAGTTCGCCTCCCAGGAGGTCATCCGGCCGGCGGCCGTCCTTTCGGAGTCGAACGCCCGGTTGATCCTGACCGGTCTGGCCGCCGACGACGTACAGGCCGGCGGGCATTGGTGGACCCGGGTAGGCACCTGGCGCCGCTACGCCGAGCCATGGGCGCGGGGCGCTCACGACCCGGGCGACGCCGTCCACATCGGCACCATCAGCTGCGTATACGACAGCCCGACACGCTTTTGCGTCACCGTCTTCCGGGTTTCGATGACCGCCCAGGGCCTTCGGCTCGGGTGGACGACGCAAGCTCTGTGCGACGAGGCCTTCAAACACGCCGGGCTCACCCTCAACGACTGCCCACGCGCCTCGCTCGCCGCCCCTCCGCGGCCGTTCAGCGAGATGCGGCGTGACACCGGGCCGCCCCGCTAGGCGACCGAAAGCACCGACCTTTGGTCGGTGATCAGGGTCGCTACCCACCAAATCTCGGTGTAAG
>JBBRSE010000005.1:0-135428 GCA_038245655.1 Mycobacteriales bacterium
CGCGGCTGCGCCGCGGCGGCGCCGACGAACTTGACCCCACCCCAACACCGTCGGCATGATCACGCCACCGACGCTCGACGACCCCCAACCCGGTCCCATGCCACTGGCGAACCGGTGGTCCCATCAAGCTGGCGGGCGACATTCCCCAGCACGGGAGGGCCGGCGAGCTCACCGTGAACGCAAGCCGCCTTGAAACACCCTGGCAGTTTGGGGGTCAGGGGTTCGAGTCCCCGCAGACACCCTCAGACACCCTCAGCTCCACCCGAAAGACAAGGCCGCTGAGCAGCAGAGATGCGCTCGGCGGCCTTCGTCGTTGCTGGGCTCAGACGCCTGGGACCCACACCAACTCCGAGCACACTTCGCCCTAACTACTTCCCCCCGAAAAACTGATCTTTGCTGGGCTGCGGGTGCCGCTGATGCCAGGCTGCGGTTCAACTGCTCGATGCTCGCTGCGTGGTTCTGAAGCAGGGGCTGCATCGCCTGGAGGGCTACTGACGGCATCAGATTGATGCGCGCGAGTCGGGTTGGGCATCGTCAGCGACCTTGCGGCGCTCGCTGCGGTCGACGCGGCAGCCCTCGACGCGGCGCAGCCGATTGAGGCCAGCGGCGGCGGCTCTCATGTCCTTATCGGCCAGCTGCCCTGATCGCTGGGGCCGCAACTGGGGCGCGAACGGGCGGATTGGCTCGGACACCCGCGGATACCTACGGACAGCGTCTTCCCAGTTCAGAGTCATGAAGCGTTTTGAAAATGCAGTTCGCCGAGGGAGGCGGATCTCCCTTGCACGGAGGAGGCCAGGGGTTCGAATCCCCTCACCTCCACGCCGTTATCCCAAGCTCAGAGGCCCAGAAGCTGTCTGGTGTCACACGTCATCGATCGGCTGGGCCGCGCTGCGGCCGCGACTGGTCGGGGGGCTGTCGTCCCGGGTCAGATCCGGCAACGGACGTGACGCCAACGCCGGCGCAAGCCGAGCGCGCGCCTCCGAATCGGCCAACCAGACCAACCGCTAACCTGCTAGCCGACGGGCAAGTCGATGAGATGTACCTCGACGAGGTGTGTATAAAGCGAGGTGTGTATATAGTGTGTTATGACCAGGCTGAACGTGTATCTGCCCGACGATCTCGCCGCGAAGGCGAAGGCGGCTGGCCTCAACCTCTCGGCTGTCACGCAAGAGGCGGTCAGGCAGACCCTGGCGGCGCGCTCGACTGATTCGTGGCTGGCGACTCTCCCGCGGGCCACGGTCGACGTGGTTAGCCACGACCGCGCCCTCGACGAGCTTGACGCGGCCCGCGACGAGCCGCCGACACGACATGGTTGAGGTCGTCGCCGATGCATCGGCGCTTGTCGACTTGTTGCTCGGCAACGAGTTGGGCCTTGCGGTCCGCCGACGTATCACCGGTCAGGTGTTGCACGCACCCGCGCACATCGACGCCGAGGTTCTCTCAGCGCTTGGACGGTTGCATCGGGCCGGCGAGTTGGGCGTGGACGAGGTCGAGGACAAGTTGGGTTCGTTGGCGGCTGCGCCCATCACCCGGCACCCGGTGAACGAACTTGTCCTTGGCGCCTGGGCACGACGGCACCGGTTGCGCTTGGCGGACGCGCTCTACGTCGAACTCGCCACGGCACGCGGATGGCATCTCGTGACCACCGACCGTCGTCTGCACGACGTGCCGGTCGCCGACGTCGTGCACGTGTGAACAATCTTCCGCGCCCTCGCGATCATGGCGAGGAGGCGAGGATCAGGCCGCGGCGTGTACCGCAAGCGGATCCTGATACGGGCATTGAAGGCCGCATAATCCGTACGGTTGCCGGATGGCTAGGGTAGTTAACACTGGTGAAGCCCGGGACTCGCTTCATCAGATCGCCAGGCGATTCGACGGGGGCGAAGGTGAGCGACAGCACTGCGGCTCGCATCGCCGTGCGCGGGGCGTCATCGTGCCGGTCGACGCGTGGGGCAACCGACTCCTTGCCCGCTTCACGCGCTTCGGTCGGCACGAAGCCGGTCGCAGATCTCGTTCAGCTCGGCGCGGGGATGCATGGCTTCCTCACACAATTCCCTCGGTGTCAGAGCACCAGGATCCAACATCAGACTCCTGACCCGGGGCCACACCATTCCCGAAAGTCTGGGAAAGACACCTGGCAGCAATAGGTTGCTGGTGGATTCGGTCAGCCAGAGGGCGCGCGGGGCTTGCGTGGTGAACGCCGCTGCCACAGCGTCTGCTCGCCGGGGCCAGTCAGCTCAGGCCGACGTTGAGGGTGTCAGGTCTTCGGGCTACGATTGCGCTCTTGCACCACTTTGCCGGGTACCCGGATGAGGCGAAGGAAGGTCACCAGACCGACGCCGCCGATGACATTGCCGAGAACTGACCAGCCTACTAACGCCCCGAGCCAATCGGCGTAGCCGAAGGGCGCCCCGGCATGTATGGCGGCAAACATAAACAGCGACTCGAGAATGGAATGAAACAGTTGCCCGACGGCAAGCAGACTGCCGAACAGCAGGGCGGGAACCAGCTGAACTCCGAGGCTTTCCGTGGAGTGCTGCATTCGTGTCATCAGGGTAATGACGAGTCCGGCGAGTACCGCGAGCGTCAACGAATGCAGGTTGGCGCCGAGCTTGGCGTAGTGAGTCCCGGTCTCGATGGCCGTCATCTTCAGGTCAGGACGGGCGGTGACAATGAGCCAGCCCATGATCCAGGCGCCGACGAGGTTGGCGACCAGTGTGACGGTCCACAACCTGGCCAAGCCGATCAGCGAGGACCTGCCGGCGACTAGTGCCGTCACGGGCACCAGAAAGTTCTCGGTGAAAAGCTCACTGCTTGCCAACAGCAGTGCCACAAAGCCGATGGAGAAGGCGATCCCGGCCAGTAGCTTGGAATGCGTCTGATTGTCCACGACGAAGTAGGCAAGGACGCCGGTACCGACGTCGATGCCGCCTACCAGGCCGGTGGTGACAAGCGTCGGCCAGGGCCTGGCAAGGCGGGTGCGGCCCTCAGCCACCAGCCGATCGAAAGCATCTTCAATCTCGGGCTCAGATTCCTCGGGGGACGCAGTCACCGCGTCGTGCCTTCGGTGTTGGATGCGGCGCTCATGGCAGCGAACGTGCCCAGAGATGCCCAGTCGAAATGTGCGCCGCGGCACAGTTCTTGGCAACAGCGGCCCACCCGAGGGAGGCCGGCCGGTTCCGGTGCAATTTGTTGTCGGCCTCCTGTCGCCGGCTCTGCAAATGAAGGGTCCCGGCCTGGTGAACCAGGCTGGGACCGGCGGTCAGTACATTCTGTCAGCTGCCGCGGCGACCGAGCCGGTCGCCGCAGCCACACGCTGATGTCTTGCGGACGATTCTCCTTTCTTGGACGTCACGGCAGCTAACTGCGCTGCCACGGAGGGAAGCGCTGCCGAACGCGGGCCGGGGTGGCGGCCCAGCGTTTTGCCGGCTAAGTACACCGAGTCCAATCCCGTTCGGATCGTCGCCGATAGGCGGTTGGCGCTTGGACCGTCACCTGGAAGCCGAGCCCGTCCTGTCAGCCCATGCTGACCGTCACGGCTGCGACAAGCGGTGGAGGAGGCCAGGGGTTCGAGTCCCCTCACCTCCACTCGTTGGTAAGGAAATTGCTTCCTTCCCCTGGGCACTGGCAACCACGAGTCTTGGTCGGTATTCGCCAGGCGACCCGTCCCTGCTAACTGATTGCCCTCGATCGGTGGACCTAATTCCTGTGCAGGCGATTCTCCAGGTCAACGCGCTGCTGTCAGGACAGGAAGGAACGCTTGAGCAACTTCTGCCGGGCGTTCCTCGTGAGCGAACAGTCCGGCGCCGTGCACAACGGCCAATTTCGCGTCCGCGAATGTCCCAAACATTTCCTGGGCCCATTCGAGCGGAAAGAATGGATCTTGGTCGCCCCACACCAACTGGACCGGTACCTTGATGCGCCCGTGCACACCGGCGAGTTCGCTGACGTAATGCACATCGAAGCTCCGCAGGATTCGGATCGCAGCATCGCGGCGCTCTTTGTTGCTGTGAAGCGGTTCCAGGAAGAACTCGTCGAATTCGCCGTCGAGTAGGGACGAATCCGCGAACGCGCTCCCGAGCACGAACGGGTTCCGGCGGATTCGTGGCTGCCCGACCACCCATCCGAGACCCCTACCCACGCCCGGTAGGTGCCGCACGGCAATGAAGGATTTGAACCGCCAACTCAATCCCTTGGGCTGCTCGGTGTTGATCAGTCCCATCGAGCGCAGTCGCGGGTCTCCCGCAACCGCGTGGCGGGCGATCAGTCCGCCGCTGTCGTGTCCGACCACGGCGATGTCCTCGAGTTCGAGGAGGTCCAACACTCGCTGGACGCTTCGGATGTGTCCATCGATCGTCAGCGTCGTATCTGCGCCGAATCGGCTGGAACCCGTGCCAGGAAGATCGATGAGGTGACACGTCACCTCATCGGCCAGATAGGGAAGGAGCGTTCGGAAGGTCGCTCCGCTGACTGGCCAGCCGTGAACGAGCAGGACATCGGGTCCGGCGCCAACTCGACGGTAGGCGACCTCGCCATCACCTACGTCGAGGAATCGCTCGGAATCCTGCCGGAAGAGATCGGTGGCTGCTGCTGGAGTCAGTGACGGCATCGCAATCCTCCTTGCTGCTGGCGTGTGAATGGCAGGGCAGCATCGGTGCACGATCGGTCCACCACTACCCTGATCCACACTGGGCGCGCTCGAGGCAGCGATGTCCGAAGGCCTCAGTCAGCTCACCTTTGGTCGCTTGGCCAAACGCCTTGGGACGAGCGACCGCATCGTCGTCTACTACTTCCCGACGAAGAACGACCTCATCACCGAGGTGTTGGTGGCGATCGGCTTGAGGTTGCAGCATGAGCTCGAGGAGGCATTCGGCCAGCAGGCGTCCGACCACGTCGAGCTGGCGGTGTCTGCGTGGCCCGTTCTTGCCAGGCAAGACCTCGACCCGATCTTCGCCCTCTACTTTGAGGCAATCGGGCTCGCTGCCGCTGGACGCGAGCCTTACCGAGCGCTGGTCACCCAACTCATGAGGGGATGGATCGAATGGCTTGCCGAGTCTCTTGAAGGAACCGCTGAACATCGCCGATCCGAAGCCGAGGCAGCGATCGCGCTCATCGATGGACTTCTCTTGATGCGGGCGATGGCCGGTCCGGAAGCTGCCGATCGAGCGGCCAGCAGACTCAATGTCCTGTCAAATTGACGCTGTGCCGCACCAAATGTCGATCACGCCCCGGCCAGCTCAACTGAACGTAGCACACCGTCGCATACGTTGCTACGATACCTGCATGACGAAGACCATCGCACAGCGCGAACTGCGCAACGAAAACGCTAAGGTCATTGAGGCCGTTGCCGGCGGCGAAACGTTTGTCGTTACGCGCAATGGCGAACCGGTCGCCGAGCTACGGCCACTCCGGGCCGGCCGCCGCACCTTCATCTCTCGCGAAGAGGTCGCGGCGCTGGCGAGCGCCAACGTGCGCATCGACAGGGACCAGTTTCGAGCCGACCTCGATGATGTGATTGATCAGGGCCTCTAACGTGACGTCCGGACTCCTCGATACGTCGGCGGTCATCGACTGGCACGACCCCGCCGTCGTGCGCGCCTTGCCAGACGAGATGGCGATTTCCGCGATCACTGTGGCCGAGCTCTCCGCCGGACCGCACCTGGCTAAGTCTCCTGGCGAGGCCGCGAAGCGGCAGGCGCGACTGCAAGAAGTCGAAGCGAAGCTGGAGCCGATCCGGTTCGACGCCGCGGCCGTACGCAGCTACGGACTTGTAGTAGCCGCCGTCGTCCGCGAAGGACGCAAGCCGCGCAGCCGATTCGCGGACCTGCTCATCGCCGCCACAGCACACGCCAACGGACTCGACCTTTACACCCGCAACGGCAATGACTTCTTAGGAATTCAAGACCTCGTCCACGTCGTCGAGATCTGACCAGATAGGCGCGGAAAAGCATTTGCCCCGCGCAGCACTGGCCGACTACACCACCAGCTGACGGGTTGGGCCGATCCCGCAATGGATCGGCCAGCTAACCGCCGGTCAGCGATAGCAGAGCGTCGGCGGCAAGTTTGCCGGCTCGTGGGTCCTGCCGGCTGAGAATCGGGGCCAGCGCGGTGATGCCGGCGTGGAGCGCGGCGGGTGGGACCGCGCGGTGGGCGAGCACGGTTTGCAGCCATTCGACGAACGCGCTGAACACGCTCGCGTCGTCGACGACTAGGGCTGCCGTGGCGAAGCGTGCGATGAAGGCGAGGTCTTCCTTGGCTCGGGCCAATTGTCTGGCGTCGTAGCACGTCATGGCGGGGTGGGAGTTCACGAGGATACCGAATGCCTGGTCGGCAATGCGGTCGGCGTCGGCGTCGAGTTCGGCGGCGGCGGCGTCGAGATGGGTCTCGTCACGGGCGACCCGCGGCCTGTTGCGCTGCCAGCCGCGCAGGATGGTGTCGGCCTGGTCGAGGTCGGGTGCCCAGGCGTCGGCGCCGAGACGCAGGGCACGGCTGGGGTCGCGGCCGAGGGCGCGGCCGCCGGCGATGACCGGGATGCCGAGGTGGTGGGCGGCGTCGGCGAGGCGGGTGATGCCGCTGTAGAAGAGGGGCAGGTTGCAGTTGACGGCGAGCGCGTCGGCCCGGCGTCGGGACAGCAAGGCGGCGACGTGATCGGCGGGGACGGAAGCTCCGAGGAACAGGGCGTTGAAGCCGCGGCTACGGAGCAGCTCGGCGAACATTTGGGCCGGTAGCGAGTGCCAGTCGCCTTCGGCGCACGCGACGACGATCAGCCCGACGGGGACAGGCGGTTCGGCTGTGTTGGCCAGGGCGTCGAGTGCTTTCTGGGTGGAGATGCTGACGAGATGTTCGTCGGCGACGGTCAAGTTGCCGCGTAGCCATCGTTCACCGACTTCACGTTGTACGGCGGCGAGCAGGCCGATGACCACCGCGCTGGGAACGCCGTCATCGAGCAGGTCGATCGTCAGCCGGGTGCAGGCGCTGCCGTCACCGTCGATCGCCAGCTGGAGAAACTTCGCCACCGAGTCGCTGACGGTGTCTCGGGTGTTCACCGGGAAATGACCTGGTAGCGACCGTATCGTTTGAGCCGGGTGAACACCGGGGGGATTGTCATACTGGCAGCTATCGGACTATCGGCTGGTATTCGTAGTCCTGGGCGGTGGCCCATTGCCACCGGTCACGGCCGGCACGTTTGGCTCGGTACATGGCACGGTCGGCCGCGTCCAGAAGAATGCGCTCTCCGACGGAGATCCCGATAGGGACCTTGGCCTCTGGCCCTCCCAGGCGACGGTGTTGCGGAATCGAGAGCTCCCACGCCAGCTGGTCAAGTGGTACGGTTAGTGCATGAGTGGGACGTACCAGGTGTCCATGGGAGATCGCGGTCGGCTGGTGATCCCGGCGGAGCTGAGGTCCCGGGCTGGGCTTACCGAAGGCACCCCCCTCGTCCTGCTGGATACCCCCAGCGGTGTCGTGATGATGAGCCGCGAGCAGCTGAAGGCGAGGGTGCGTTCGGAGCTGGCCGGTCTTGATCTCGTCGGTGAACTGCTGGCTGAGCGTCGCCGCGCAGCCGTCGACGAAGACGCGACGTGACCGTCTTGGATGCCTTGGCTTTGCTGGCGTTCTTGCAGGCGGAGGACGGCAGCGAGACGGTCGAGGAAGCTTTAGTCGCAGGTGGGCATTGCGCCACGGTGAACTGGTCGGAAGTCGCGCAGAAGGTACGCGCCCACGGTCGGGACTGGGAGCTGGCACGTGCCCTGCTCATCAGCTATGACCTGGTGCTGGAACCGGTGACTGAGCGGGACGCCGAGCAAGCCGCCGCCTCCTGGAAGCCCGGTCAGGGATTGTCGCTGGCGGACCGGCTGTGCTTGGCGCTGGGAGAGCGGCTGGACTATTCGGTGCTCACCGCTGATCGAGCGTGGGGTAGCAGCGAAAGGATTCGCCAAATCCGTTAGTCACGCCGCCTGCTGCTCGGCCGCGCGCCGCCCCGTGCGGTCTTAGGCTGCGCAGTCGCTACAGGTCATGCTGGGGGCGTCCGCCAGCTGGCTCTGGTGATGCACCAGGTAGCAGGTGGTGCACGTGAATTCGTCTGCTTGCCGCGGAAGGATCCGGACGGTCAGGTCGTCGCTGAAGGGATCGGACTCCGGCAGATCGAATTTGGTGTCCAGCGGGTCGGCGTCGTCGCCGAGCTCGGCGCCTGCATCCCGCCGGGCGGCGGTCAACGTCGCGACGTTGGGCTCTGGCGTTGGGTCGGTATCTGTGGTGCGGGGCTTGTCGTAGTCGGTGGCCATGGCTGCTCCCTGGTGCGGGTGGTTGTGCGTGCTGCTAGACGCGCTGGTTCGGAAGCGCTGGCTCCTACAACAAAGCAAGGCCGCCGTATGTGCCCCAGACCCGAGCGCCCCGCAGAATATGTGAGATTTCGCCATCCGCCAGGGTCGCGCCTACGCATTCACTGACGATCACCACACCGTCGTGTCAGCAGTCAGGACAGATAGGTCGCGATCGGACCCACCGCGTCTTCAATGGTGAGCAGTGGCGTCACCGTGAACTCCAGGTATTCGCTGTAGGCCAGGGTTGAGGCGTACGCATCCGCGGGATCGTCCTGATCGATGATGACAAGGCCGCCGGAGCCGTCCGCCTTGACGTAGTGAGCAACAGTTCCCGGCTCTGCGCCCCGCTCGCCGAAGATCGTCATCAGGCTGGCGGTTTCGGCCTTGGTCATGCCAGGTCGCAACCGGTACTCGCTGAGGAAGAGCATTGCAGGTTCCCTTCGACGGGGTGACAGGGCGGCGGCGGACTTTGCTGACCTGGATCTACACCTAAGCGCCGCCGGGCGCCAGCCTGTCGGAAAACCGACATGCCCCGCATCACCCCAAAAGGTCACAAACCTCACGTCCGCCCAAAAATGGCGGGCGAGAACGGCTTCGCGCGAAATGCGCAGCGCCTATTTTCCTGCCATGAGCCAATGGTTTCTGACGGTTGTCGAAGGTAACGCTGCCGGTCAGCAGGTCCCGCTCGATCAACCTCTTGTCATCGGTCGGGACGAGGTTGGTCCCGGCACCCTCGGGGACGACGCCCAGCTTTCGCGGCGCCATGCGCGGGTGTACCCGCTCGATGACGGCGACATCCTTATCGAGGACCTCGGGTCGACGAATGGGACGCTCGTCAACGGCCAGCGCCTCACGGCTGCTCGACTGCTTCGGGCCGGCGACCGCATCACCGTCGGGAAATCGACGCTGGAATTCAAGGCCTCGAGCCAACCCTCGCCGCCGGACGCATCGCCCACCCTTGTGGTGGCGGCACCCGGAGGGTCGAGTGGCTACGGCTCCACGGGCGCCGGCGCAGCCCCCGCCGCGTCCGCGGGTACCCCGACGCCGGCAGTCCCCGCCGCGAGCTCTTACGGCTACACCCCGACCTCCGGCAGCGGATCCGGCCAGCGTTCGGGCGGCAAGCGGATGACGCTCGGCCTTGTCGGGGTGCTGTTGCTCGCCGCCGGGGTGGGCGGTGGATTCGCGATCGGTGACAGCGGTAAGTCCTCGTCGAAGTTTGCGGCCACGTCGACTTCTATCGGCGTCCGAGATGCTTCGGGCGCCGCCGACATCACCAACTTCAAGTGCGCGCCGTTCCGAAACGGCAACTTCGGACCGGGCCACTTCCGTTTCATCACCAGCGGCTGCGAGGACGCGAAGAGTCTGGTGGCGCAGTTCCCGTTGCAAATGGGGACGAGCGGCGGCAAGACCGTGTATTACGTCGTCACGGATAGCTCGAGCCAAGCGGATGCCCTGGCGCGCCACGTGAATTACGCGCAGAAGTTGGCGAACGGAGTCGGGTCGCCGGCCGTACAGAATGTGACGCTGAAGAACGGGGTCATCGACTTCCCGGCGACCGTCGACTTCGCGCCAACGCATGTCCTCGTCGCGGGGCCCAACGGCTTTCCCACGGCCAAGGCGCAGCCTTCAGCGGTCGGTGCCGCCGGATACAGCCCGCTGATCAAGCTGCCGAGCGGGATCGTCATCAATGCGCCGCAGATCGCCAATGACACGGGTCACGCCGACAAGGCGCTGAAGCTGGATATGAAGGCCCATACGGTGCTCTACCAGGAGACTGAAGGACGGTACGAGGACAAGCACGTCCATTACGCGTCGTTCGAATCCGGCGACGCGACGGCGGCCGCCATCGAAGACGTCACCTACGCTCCAGCCTTCAACAAGCTGCCGGCGCCGGGCAAGGACGGTTTGAAGGACTCCGCTCGTGAGGAGCTTGTTGCGTTCGTCAACGGACCGATCGGCATCACGAACCCGGGACGTCAGGGTGAGAACTCCGTCGTCCTCGACAACGCCGACCCGCACAACATCCTTAAAGAGGTGCCGGTGCTTCCGATGCACGAATCGGTCGGAGCGCCGGAGTACACCCCCGGCTGGGATGTCCATTTCGCGGAGTGGACGCCGGCGTCGGTGGGGGGCGGTACGCGGGTCGAGGTGCAGAGCACCGACGAGGTCGACACCTGGGTCAAGATGAAGGCGGTCACCGGGCCGGGCGGCAAACCGTTCGGAGCGTCGAACATCACCGTCAACTGCCCGCTGATCAGCATCGACGTTCCCTAGCCGGTATCGGGATCCCGCGGCCGTCAGGTCAGCGGGATCCCGGTGCGGGTGAAGAACCAGAGGGCTGCGCTCAGCCAGGCGACCACGAACGCGCTGAAGACGGTGCCGCCGAGGACTGGGAGCGTCCAACCCGGGAGGTTGCGTAGGCGCAAGCCCAGCATTTTGGCCGCGTACGCGCCGTAGAACGCGCACCCCGCAACGCTGTGAACGACCACCCGGGTCGACGTCGTCATGAACCCAAGCGCCCACAGGCAGTGAAACGCCACCGGAAGGCTGACGACGAAGGCGACACTGCCGCTCCAGCGATGCAACGGAGTGATCCACTTCGGCGCGCTGCCCGCGCCGGGCAGCCGACCCCACATCCACAAGGCGGTCAGGATCTGCACCACGATCAGGGCGAGCGCGATGGTCCCGAGCCACGTCTTGAACTGCAACATGCCGGAGAAGCCGAGCTTGAAAATCGGCCGTCCGGCGGGGGTGTGTTCCTTCCCGTAGACGCCCAAGGCGACGCTGACTCCGGCAGCAACCAGCAGCAGAGCCGCCAGCATCGGCGCGGCGCTGGACCGGGTCGCAGCAGGCGCGGGGGCTGGTCCCGGGGTGCTCAGCTGTCCGGGTGGTCCGAACGCGGGACGCTGGATCATCACCGTGCTCGACGGGTTGACGGGGGCAGCCTCGTAGCGCAGGACGCTCTGACCGACCGCGATGAGGTCTCCCGAAGACAACACGACCGGCGCGGTGATGCGGCGCCCATTGACCAGCGTGCCGTTGGTGGAACCGAGGTCTTCGACCACGCATTCACCAGAGTCGATCGGATAGACCCGGGCATGCGTCCGCGAGATCTGGGGGTCCGGCCCGAGTTGGCCCAGCCCGGTTTCGTCCCGGCCGACAACGAACGGCCGGTCGAGGGCGACGTGCGCTCCCACAGCCAAGCCCTCGACAATGGTGAGAAACCCGCTGGCCATCGCGCAAAACTAGGGGAACACGGTCGCGGGCGCCATGGTTTCGCCCGCAATCGCTAGCGGATGCCTTCCCAGACGAGGCGTTGTTCGCCTCCGGGGTCGGTCACGGTCTCACTGCTTTCGGAGAACCAGCGCACGGTCCGCTCCGTGCCGTAGGGAGCCCAGCCGGGACTGCCGGACTTCACGAAGCTGACCCAGGCGGCATGCATCTCGTCCGCGAGTGACTGGGGTGGTGAGGAACCGGCGATCGGCTCGCCGACGGGATCGTCGATGTTGTCGAAGGCGAACCCCACCTCAAGTGCATGGCAGGCGCCGAGCCGCCCGTCGAACTGCGGCGAGCGCCAGCCGAATTCGTAGACGTACGTATTCACGCCCTCCGCAAGACGGGCTTCCGCCACCCGGAGCGCGGGAATCTTGAAGAACCAGTCCGACATTGCAGCAATCATCAGCTCACCTGGTGAGGCGTCGGGTCGGGCTTCCCGGTAGCTGGGAATGACCTTCGTCGGGTCCGCCCCGACCATCATGAGGGCACCCGACAGCATGGCGTCGTCGATGAAATCGACGATGCCGTTCGGGACGAAGAAGAGCGCGTGTTCGTCGGCGTTACTGCCGATCAGCACGTCGACGTTGGCCGAGGCACCCGCTGCGATCCGGTCGATCGGCCGGGCTGGCACGACGCTCCCGTCGATGCTCGGCTCGAACGGCATCAGGTTGGTCGTGATCTCGCCCCAGGTCGCCGGGTCGGGCATGGCGGCGATGGCCTCGGTGAGGGCCGATTGGGCGGCGATCAGCGCGTCGGGCGCGACGCCCTTGAAGCCATCGGCGGTGGGCGGCACGCCGAGTTTCTCAGCAAGGGCGGCGGTCACCTTCTTGGCCGTCGCCGCCGAGATGACGTGGTGACCCGCGCCGCTCTGCGGGATGGCTCGCTGGAACAGACCGGCAGCAGCAGGCATGGACAGCAGCGTCGTTACGCTCATGGCACCAGCCGATTCGCCGGCGATCGTCACCGCCTCGGCGTCGCCTCCGAACGCGGCGACGTTGTCGCGTATCCACTCCAGCGCAGCGACCTGATCGAGCAGGCCACGGTTAGCGGGCGCGTCATCGAGCGACAGAAAACCCTCGGCTCCGAGGCGGTAATTGATCGTGACGCACACGACGCCATCGCGCGCAAAGCGGCTGCCGTCGTACGTGCTGACCGCGCCGCTGCCATTAGTGAAAGCGCCACCGTGAATCCACACGAGTACCGGGCGGCGACCGCCGTCAACAGCGGGCGTCCACACGTTGAGATTCAGGCATTCCGCGCCGGGGATGACCGGCTCCGGTAGCAGCAGGTTGAGTGGGCTCGGATACGGCGGCGCAGGTGACGTGGGTCCGTACTCGATGGCGTCGCGGATGCCCTCCCACGTGGGAGCAGGAGCTGGACCGGCGAACCGATGACTCCCGAAAGGGGCTGCGGCGTAAGGGATTCCTTTGAAGGAGACGACTCCGTCCTTTTCCGCCCCGCGCAGCTGACCTTGGGCAACCGTGACAACCGGATCCATGCGTCCTCCTGACGTCGCTGCGATCCTGCCATTTCCACCGACTTATGGTCGGTCGAATCCATGATCACCGACCAAAAGTCGGTGCTTTTGGTCAGCGGCGCTCGACGGCTCGCCACCACGGCGCAGCAGTGGCAGGCCAAGATGGTGGCGTGACCGAACCACAGACGACCACGGCCCAGCGGGTCAGCGCCAAGGCGGAGACCTTCACCGAGTCGGTGATTCGCGAGATGACGCGGCTTGCGGCCCAGCACGGCGCTGTCAATCTTGCCCAGGGCTTCCCCGACTTCGGGTGCCCGCCGGAGCTCAAGGAAGCGGCCAAGGCGGCCATCGACGCGGACCTCAACCAGTACGCGATCACCTGGGGTGCGCAGGAATTCCGGCAGGCGGTCGCGGGCAAGGTCGCGCGGACGTACGCCGGCTGGGACGTCGATCCCGAGACATCGATCTGCGTCACGTGCGGCTCGACGGAAGCGATGGTCGCCTCCATGCTGGCCCTTGTCGATCCCGGCGAGGAGGTCATCGTCTTCACGCCGTTCTACGAGAACTACGGCCCTGACGCGATCCTGTCCGGCGCGGTGCCGCGCTACGTGGAGCTCCACAAGCCGGACTGGAGCATCGACGAGGCCGAGCTGCGGGCCGCGTTCAACGACCACACCCGGGCGATCATCGTCAACACCCCGCACAACCCCACCGGCAAGGTCTTCCGGCGGGACGAGCTCGAGTTGATTGCCAAGCTGTGCGAGCGCTACGACGTCTTGTGCTTGACCGACGAGATCTACGAGCACATCCACTACATGGGTCCGGGCGGCCACGTTCCGCCGGCGACCGTGCCCGGCCTCGAGGACCGCACGGTGACCATCAACGCGCTGTCCAAGACGTATGCGGTGACCGGCTGGCGGGTCGGCTGGACCATCGCCCCGCCGGTGCTCACAGGTGCGATCCGCAAGGTCCATGATTTCCTCACGGTCGGTGCGGCCGCGCCGCTCCAGGCCGGGGGAGTCGCCGCGATGGCTATGCCGCCCGAGTACTACGAGAAGATGGCGGCCGACTATCTCGAGCGGCGCGATGTGCTCTGCGGGGTCCTTCAGGAGGCGGGTTTTCGCTTCCGGGTGCCCGATGGCGCGTACTACGTCCTGTGCGACTCGACGGCCGTCGACCCGGCCGGCGACGACGTGCTCTTCTCGCGCCGACTGGTCGAGCAGATCGGCGTCGCCGCGGTGCCGGGCTCGTCGTTCTATCCCGAGCCGGCAGCGGGCCGGCGCAGCATCCGCTTCGCGTTTCCCAAGCGGCTCGAAACCCTGCGGGCCGCTGCGGATCGGCTCGCGAAGCTGCCCCAGACGGCCTGAGCGGTCAGCCCGCTGCTCACACCTGGACGATGATCCTTCCGGTGGTCCCGCGGTGGCCCATCGCGTCGATCGCGGACGGGAGTTCCTCGAACGGCACGACCTGACCGATGATCGGACGGACGGCTTTCTTGCGCACGAGGTCGACGATGCTGTCAGTGATCTGCTGACCGAGCTCGCGGGGCAGGAAGTTGAAGCCCATCGCCTGCTTCACGAAACCGGCGACCTCGGGTGCCGCGTACGACATGAGCACCCCGCACAGCTTGATGTTCGCCGCCATGACACGCCGCGGCACGATGAACGGCTCGTCGGCCTTCGTCTTGTCGCCGGCGAAACCCATCATGACGAGGCGGCCGTTGTAGGCGGTGCACTTGAGTGTCTGATCGAAGATCCCGGCGACGACATTGTCGAAGACGACATCGACACCTCGATTGGCAGTCTCCGCGAGGACGACCTCCGCGAAGTCCTGCTCCTTGTAGTTGATGGCGTGCTGGGCTCCGAGGTCGAGGCAGAGCTGAACCTTTTCCGCTGAGCCTGCGGTGGCGAAGACGGTGGCTCCCGCGTTGACGGCGAGCTGCACAGCGGCCGATCCCGCACCGCCTGCGGCAGCGTGAATCAGAACGCTCTCGCCCGCCTGCAAGCCGCCGCGCTCGAAGAGTCCGAGCCAGGCGAGGTGGAAGGGGAAAAACAGCGCGGCAGCATCCGGAAACGCAATGTCTTCGGGCATTTCGAACATTGACACCGCGCCGCAGATCGCGTACTCGGCATAGCCGCCGGTGGCGCCGTTAGTTGTCGCGACTACGCGCTTACCCTGCCAGCTCTCCGCCCCCGCGCCGCACGCGTCAACGATCCCCATCACCTCCATGCCGGGAATGCACGGCAGCGGCGGGATCACCATCATGTTGCCGCCGGTGATGCGCTCGAGGTCGTTGAGGTTCAGCGGGGCACCTTGTACGCGTACCCGAAGCTCGCCGGGGCCTGGCTCCGGGATCGGGATGGTGTCCAGTTGCAGGACGTCCAGCGGTTGCCCCCACTGGTGGACGCGCCAGGCCCGCATGGTGTTGTCGTCGCTCATGTTCAGGTCCTTCTACTCGGGGGCTAAATCATGCTGCTCGATGTATGAGCGGAAGTCGCGGCGAACGGCTGCGGGGTCGAGGCCGTACTCCTGAGGTGTGTAGCTGTGGACGCCGTGCTTGCCTTTGGGGTTATCAGCGATGAAGGCCGTCATGCGGGAGGCACCTTCGTCGGTCATGGGCAGGCCGAGCGCCGCGTAGATGTCCGTGACGGCGGCGAACTGGTCGGCGACGAAGTCCGGGAAGTACATGTCGTAGAACACGGCGTCGGGATAGTCGGCGGCGGCCCGTACCTGCATGACGTGGCCGAGCACCCGCCGCAGCCGTTCGGTCCAGTCCTCGGCGACTTCGAAGGGGTCGACGTCGTCGCTACCAGCCGATCGCACGAGCGAAGTAAGGCTCGCGTACGAGGTCACCGATTTGACCGGATCGCGATGGGTGAAGACGATGCGGGCATCGGGATAGGTCCGAAGCAGATGCTCCAGCCCCCACATGTGAGCGCCCGTCTTCAGCACCCATCGGTCACGCTGCGGTGCCCGCCACTGCAGGTGTTGCAGCTGGTGCTGGTGGAACGTGTAGACGTGTGACCAGTCTGCTTCCAGGTCGACCCAGTCCTCGTAGCTCGGCACCCGGAACTGGTTGTGGAACAGCGGCGTGCACATCGCCTCGCCCATCATGGTCACGCACTCCTGTGAGAGCGTGGCCCCCATCGGGTGCATGGCTTTGAACTGTCGGTCGCGCTCGGTTTCGGTCGCGGGCGTCGGCAGCAGCGAAGCGCACAGCGCGATACGGGGATCGGTGTCGAACGTCGATGCTTCCGGTGGCGGCGAAGGAAACATCGTCTCCCAGGTAAGCGGCGCCCGGCTGTCTGGATCCTGGGCGAGGATGTCGTGCAGGATCGTCGTCCCGGTTCGCGGGAAGCCGATGATGAAGACCGGCTTGACGATTTTCTGCTGCGCGATCTCGGGAAACTGCCTGCGGTCATTGACATATCCGAGCCGGTTGACGATGTGCAGCAGCGCGCGTTCGCGCGCGATCAGCCGGCCCATGTCGTTGAGTCGAGCCTCGGTCTCCAGCGATTCGAGGAAGAGCGCGAGCGGCTCGAAGAAGGGTCCGCCGCCGACGTCATCGAGACCGCCGGTTCGCCGCGCTCCTTCCGCCATGAGGGCATCGACGGTAAAGCGGGACAGCTCAGGGCTCGTGGCGCTCATCGGTTGGTCCTTTCTGGAGAATCCATGCGCTGGCGTGCCGCCTGGGCGATCTCGGACTGCTCAGCGAACCGGCTGCGTAGCGAGATCGGTCGCGGCGGCGCCTGATCCTCTTCCGCCGGCCCGCCGGCCCGCCGGCCCGCCGGCCGCGCCGGACACGCCGCTCACACCAGCAGAGTAGGCGGTTGATCATGACTGCGGGCGGGTTCGTGGGTACAGTTCGCTCCATCAGCTGACCATCTGTGCGGCCTACTGATCCTCGGTTGGTCTCGTGCTGATCGGCAGTTCAAAAGCGTTCATGCCGCTCGACCGTCGACCGACCGGAGCATCGTGCCTATAGCTGTTGCGCCCGCCGTTGTCCAGCCTCCCCCCACCGCTTTCAGCACCGCACCGTTTGGCCGGGCGGATCGCGCGCGAGCCGGATCCGTTCAGATTGCGGTCACCCTGCTGATCGTCGGCCTGCCGGTCGTGGGGCTGGTCGCCGTGTCCACGGCCGTGTTCGGCAGCGGCGCCACCCTCGTCAACCTGAGCCTGCTGGCCGGCTTCTACCTGATCACCGCCATGGGCCTGACCGCCGGTTATCACCGCCTCTTCACCCACCGCAGCTTTACCGCGGCCCCGGCGCTTCGGGTCAGCCTGGCGATCGCCGGCAGCTTGGCGTTCGAAGGCGGACTGATCAGCTGGGTCGCGACACACCGGCGCCACCACGCGTTCACCGACGAGCCGGGGGATCCCCATTCGCCGTACGAGTACGGCGGCGGCGTCTGGGGGCAGCTGCGCGGCGCCGTCCACGCTCACGTCGGCTGGCTCTTTCGCGCTGACTCCACCTCGATCGAGCAGTACGCGCCGGACCTGCGCGCCGACCCCGTCATGGTGGCGATCGACCGCGCGTTCCCGCTGCTGTGCCTGGTGTCTCTGGGACTTCCCGCCCTCGCCGGATGGTTGCTCACCGGCACCGCGCACGGTGCGCTGACGGCGTTCCTGTGGGGCGGGCTCATCCGGGTGTTTCTGTTGCATCAGGTGACGTGGAGCGTCAACTCCTTCTGTCACCTCTACGGCTCCCGTCCCTTCAAGACCCGCGGCTCCGACCGTTCGACGAACCTCTGGCCGCTCGCGGTGCTCTCCCTCGGCGACAGCTGGCACAACCTGCATCACGCGGACCCCACGAGCGCGCGCCACGGCGTCGACCGCGGGCAGCTCGACATCGCTGCCGGATTCATCCGGCTGTGCGAGAAGGCCGGCTGGGCCACCAAGGTCCGCTGGCCCACCGATCAGCGGTTGGACTCCCGCCGCAGGTAGCTGCCCGCCCGGGTGCTACCAATAGCCGGTGACTCAGGGACGCTTCGAGGGGAAGGTCGCGATCGTCACCGGCGCCGCATCCGGCATCGGGCGGGCGTCAGCGATCGGTTTCGCGCGTGATGGGGCCAAGATCGTGGTGGCTGACATCGACACCGCCGGCGGTGCCGAGACGGTGCAGCTCATCCGCGAGGCGGGTGGGATGGCCTGCTTCGCCGAGACCGACGTCGCCAATTCCGCCTCTGTGCAGGCAATGGTCAACACCGCGATCAGCGAGTACGGCCGCCTCAACTTCGCTCACAACAACGCCGGCATCGTCGGCGCCGGAGCCCCGATCTGCGAACTGCCTGAGGAGGTCTGGGAGCGCGGCATCGGCGTGATGCTCACCGGCGTCTTCCTGTGCATGAAGTACGAGATCCCGCACATCGTCGCGCAGGGCCCCGGCGGGCCATCGTGAACACGTCGTCCGGCGCGGGCCTCATCGGCTTTCCGGGCATGGCCGACTACGTCTCCAGCAAGCACGGCGTCATCGGCCTCACCCGTACCGCAGCGCTCGAACTCGCCACCACCGGCGTACGCGTCAATGCCATCTGCCCCGGCACCGCGCGTTCCCGCATGGTCAACGAGTGGATGGGCGACGACCCAGCGCTGGAAAAGCAGGTCGTCGATATGCATCCCATCGGACGCATCGCTGACGCCGAAGAGATCGCGGCCGCCGCCCTCTGGCTGTGCTCGGGCGAGTCCTCCTTCGTCCTCGGTCACGCGCTCACCGTCGACGGCGGCTACTCGATCCAGTAAGACCGGCTTGCTGCGGTTAAGCGTGCCGGTTAACCACCCGACGCCGGTCCCCGCTACTCCCGGCGCCGCTCCAGAGCCCGGCGGGCGAAGATCTGCTGCGCGGTGATGGTGCGCTGCGGGCGGCCGCGGCCGATGAACGCGATGAACCAGTTGAAGACGGTCGCGACACGGTTCTTGAACCCGGTGAGAAACGCCAGGTGCACGAAGAGCCACATGAGCCAGCCGAGGAAGCCCGCGACCCGAAACGGGCCGAACGAGGCGACGGCCTGAAAGCGCGAAATCGTCGCCATGTTGCCGAGGTCGCGGTAGTGGAAGGGCCGCTCGGGTGATCCAGGCTCGGTGAGGCGGCGGCGGATGGTGTGGGCGGCGAAGATCCCGCCCTGCATCGCGACTTCGGCAACACCGGGGAGATTGTCGAGGTCGACCATGTCGCCGATGAGAAAGACCTCGGGATGGCCGGGCAGCGTGAGGTCGGGACGCACCTGCACCCTTCCGGACCGGTCGGTTTCGGCGCCGCTCTGCTCGGCGACCATGCGCCCGAGCGCCGACGCCGAGACGCCGGCCGCCCAGATCTTAGTTTGGGCTTCAATACGCAGTTCGCGGTGCTCCGGCGACTTCGCGTCGATCCCGCGGGCGTCGACTCCGGTGACAACTGTGTGCAACAAGACCTCGACGCCCAGCTCGCGCAGCCCGCTCTCGGCCTTGCCACTCAATCGCTTGCCGAAGGCCGGGATGAGCGCGGGGCCGGCGTCGAGCAGCACGACGCGGGCACTCGCCGGGTCGATGTGACGAAAATTGCCGTGCAGCGATCGCTTCGACAGCTCGGCGATCTGGCCGGCCATCTCCACCCCGGTCGGGCCGCCGCCGACGATGACGAAGGTCAGCCAGCGCCGGCGCAACTCCGGGTCGTTCTCGCGCTCGGCCATTTCGAACGCGCCGAAGATCCGTCCGCGCAGCTCCAGCGCGTCATCGATGGACTTCATACCGGGCGCGTACTTGCTGAACTCGTCATGCCCGAAGTACGACTGGGCGGCCCCGGCGGCGACGATCAGGCTGTCGTAGCAGACCGTGCTGATCTCGCCGAGCGTGTCGATCGTGACCGTCCGCGCTTCGAGGTTGATGTCGGTGACCTCACCGATGCGTACCTCGGCGTTGCGCTGGTGGCGCAGCACGTCACGAATCGGCGGGGCGATATCCCCCTCGGACAGGATTCCGGTCGCTACCTGGTAGAGCAGCGGCTGGAAGAGGTGATGGTTGGTGCGGTCGATCACCGTGACGGCGACGTCCGCGCGCCGCAGCGCACGAACGGCGAACAGGCCGCCGAATCCGGCACCGATGACCACGACCCTATGCATGAACGCTCCCTACCCCGCCTCGCAGCGCTTCTTGAGTCCTTGGGACTCTAGTGTGATGTAGCTGCGGGTCAGCCGGCCGAAAAAGAGCTTCGCGAACCACGCCAGCGGTCCGGTTTGGCGCACATGGCTCTCTGCACGGGTGCCGCCCCCGTCGCGCGGAACCAGGACGTGTTTGGCCTCCGTCGTCACACCGCGGCTGCGGGCGGTCCACGTGAACGAGACCTGCGGAACCAACGCGGTCACCCGCCAGGTCGCCGCGGGCAGCTTGGGTTGTTTGACGCGTGCGTTGCTGCCGGTGCGGAACATGCCGGTCTCCAGGCGGGTGACCGTGGTCATGGTGGGTGACCACTCCGGCCAGCGCTCCACGTCGGTGAGTACCTCCCAGACCCGTTCGGGGGGCGCGTCGATGTCAATGGCGTCGCGGTAGGTCATGGGGCTAGTTTCAGCCCTCCCGGTAGGCGGGCGGCAGGCGGCTGTGCGATCGGACTCACGCGCGGTGCCACCCGCGACCCTGGGGCAAAGGCGTCGTTGCTCATACCAACAGACTTGTGCGACGAAGGAGTACCGGTGAGCGGTAACGACCAGGGCGCCGACCCGCAGATCAAAGCGCACCTCGAGGCGCGGGATCCGGCGTTCATGCGGCAGTGGTGGCCCGTCGTGCGCAAGGCTCAGCAGATCTGGCACCGGCCGCAGGTGCGCGGGATCGAACGGGTCCCGGCAGGTGCGAGCCTGATCGTCTCCAACCACTCGGGCGGGACGCTGTCGATGGATGCGCCGATCCTGTTCGAGGCTTTCGCCGAGCATCACGGGTTGGAGCGGCCCGCGTACCTGCTGGCGCATGACGTGCTCTTCAAGACCCCTGTCGGCAGCCTGATGAAGCGCTGGGGCATCGTCCCGGCACATCCTGGCGTGGCGCGCGCGGCGCTGGAGCAGGGCGGAGTCGTACTCGTCTTCCCCGGCGGCGACGAGGATGTCTACCGGCCCACGACGAATTCCTCGGTCATCGACTTCCACGGCCGCACCGGCTACCTGACGCTCGCCGCCCAGGCCCAGGTGCCGATCGTGCCGGTCGTCTCCATCGGGGGACAGGAAACCCAGCTCTTCCTGACCAGCGGATCGCGGATAGCAAAGGTTCTGATGCCGAAGTGGATGCGGACGAAGGTGATGCCGATGACGCTCGGAATGCCCTTCGGAGTCGCCCCTATCAACCTGCCGTTGCCGTCAAAGATCGTGGTCCAGGTGTTGGATCCGATCCCCGCGCCGGCGGCTGACGCGGATGCCGAGACCCGGGCTGCGCTCGACAAACACGTCCGCGCAGTCATGCAGCGAGCGCTCAATCAGCTGGCCCGCGAACGCCGATTGCCGGTGCTTGGCTGAGCTCGCACGAGAATTTCCCAGCTTGGAACTGGCGAACGCGGCGCTGCCCCGCTGACCTTGGCGCCGCCGGCGGCGAGTAGCGTCCCGCTGCGGTGAAGACGACATGAGCGAGAAGACGGCACTGATTACGGGCGCCGGCCAAGGTCTCGGCCGGGCTACCGCTTTGCGGCTGCAGCGCGACGGCTTTCGGGTGCTGGTGCTCGACATCGACGGTGACGCGGCCGCGCGTACGTCGGCCGCGCTGGATGGGGCGGGCGGCCCGGGGAGCGCGCCGATCGCCTGCGACATCACCGATGCCGATTCCGTACGCACGGTCGCCGCTGGCATCGACCGGCTCGACGCCCTCATCAACAACGCTGGCATCTACCGCCGCGGCACGCTCACCGAATCCAGCGCCGCGGACCTCGACGACGTCTTGGCGGTGAACCTGCTCGGCATGCTCACCTGCGTGCGCGCCCTCGCCCCCGCGTTGAAGGCCGCCTCCGGATCCGTGGTGAACCTGTCGTCGGTGGCGGCCCAGACGCACTCTCCCGGGTTCGGGATGTATCCGGTGACGAAGGTCGCGGTCGAGGGTCTGACGCGCCAGCTGGCGCTCGAGCTCGGTCCGGCGGGAGTGCGCGTCAACGCCGTCGGGCCGGGCTTCATCCGTACCGAGGGCACCGACGCGAGTTACCGGGGCGGGGCGGCCGACCGGCGCGCGCTCGCCGTTCCGCTGCAAAGACTCGGCACCCCCGGTGACATCGCCGACGTCGTCGCCTACCTGTGCAGCCCGCAGGCGAGCTACGTGAGCGGCCAGGTCATCTACGTCGACGGTGGGCTCAGCGCAGGCCGCCCCGGAGGTTGAATCAACGATGCTGTCGGGCCACAAGATCCTGGTCACCGGTCCCGCGGGGCAGATCGCCTTTCCGCTTGCTGCGTTGCTCGCGCGCGAGAACGAAGTGTGGGGCGTTGCGCGCTTCTCGGTCGCCGGCAGCCGCGACCGGGTAGCGGCAGCCGGCATCCGTACGGTCGCGGCGGACCTCGCCGGCGACGACCTCTCCGCGCTTCCCACCGACTTTGAGTACGTGCTTCATCTGGCCGCCGCGCAGGAGCCGGGCAGCGACTATGACGCGTCGATCCGGGCCAACGCGGAGGCGACCGGGCTACTGCTAGCGCACTGCCGTACGGCCAAGGCGGCGCTGGTCATGTCGACCCACTCGGTCTATCACCCGGTCGAGGATCCGCTGCATGTCTTTCGCGAGAGCGATCCGCTCGGCGACGTGCACCCGACTCATTCGCCGACGTACTCCGTGTCGAAGCTGATGCAGGAGGGGGTGGCTCGCACCTGCGCGCGCATCTTCGACCTGCCGGTCACGATCGCGCGGATGAACGCGTCGTACGGACCCGGCGGTGGCTTGCTGAAGATGCACGCGGAGGCCATCGCGCAGGGTCAGACCGTGCGTACGCGATGGGACCCGTGCCCGTACAGCCCGATCTACGAGGACGACATCAACGATCAGGCCGAGGCGCTGCTGGACGCTGCGTCCGTGCCGGCGAAGATCGTCAACTGGGCGGGCGACGAGGCGGTCTCCGTACAAGAATGGACCGCCTACCTGGGCGAGTTGTCCGGTCTCCCGGCGTCGCTGGAGGTCGTATCGATTCCGGGCACGCTGCGCGGATCGATCGCCGACGTTTCACGTCGTCGCTCCTTTACGGGGCCGTGCAAGGTCAGCTGGCGCGACGGCTTGCGGCGGACCTGGGAGAGCCGGGCTATTTCCGGAGCGAGCGGGTAAGGACGAAAGAAAAGTGAGAGAGAGGTTCCCCGTGGCAGTAGTCCTGCTTGCCCTCGTCGTCGGTCTGGTCCTGCTGATCCTGGGCCTCGTGCTGAAGGCGCTGAAGTGGCTCATCATCATCGCGGTGGTCGTCTGGGTCGTCGGGGCCGTGAGGGGATTCATGGCGCGCCGCTCATCCAGCCGGCTGTGACCGTGCAGGAGTGGCTCAGCAAGCTCGGTAGGTAGCGGGACCACGCGCCGATCCTAGGCCGAAAGCTGCGGACCGACGGACGAACCCCAAGACTGCATCCGTTGGCGGGGCGTCGCAGGCACCTCGTTATGGTGAGCCAATGCGCCTCGGAGAGATCGCGAACGCCGCTGCCATCCCGGGTGGCAAGCCGCTGGACGGGGTGCGCATCCTCGCGCTTGAGCAGATGCAAGCGCTGCCGTTCGCTACGCAGTTGCTGGCCCGGCTCGGTGCTGACGTCATCAAGGTCGAGCCCCCTGCCGGTGATTCGGGACGCGGCTCGACCCCGGCGATGACCGACCCGCAGGGCCGTCGCGTGGGCGCGACGTTCCTGCGCAACAACCTGAACAAGCGGAGCATCTGCGTCGATTTGAAGACCCCGCGGGGTCGCCAGCTCGTGCTCGACCTCGCCCCCCGCTTCGATGTCGTCGCCGAAAACTCCAAGGCTGGCTCGCTGGCCCGCCTCGGGCTCGGCTACGACGACATCGTTTCCGTGCATCCCTCATGTATCTACGTGTCGGTGTCGGGGTTCGGCAACCTCACATCGACCCCGTACTCGTCCTGGCCGGCGTTCGCTCCGGTCGTCGAAGCGATGAGCGGGATCTACGAGCTGAAGCGTGTCGGCGACGCGCCGCCGCTGGTTTCTCCGGTCGGCGCGCTCGGTGACATCGGCGCCGCGCTCTTCACGACGATCGGCATCCTTGCCGCGTTGCGCCAGCGGGAGCGCAACGGCCAGGGCCAGTACGTCGACATCGCCATGTTCGATGCGCTGATCGCGCTGACCGACATCGTGACGAACTTCTGGTCGATGGGCCTGCCGAGCGGCACCCCGGCGCAGTTGATCATGCACGGCTTCCGGGCCCGCGACGGCTGGTTCGTCGTCCAGGTGGGCCGGGAGGCACAGTTCGCCAAGCTGGTCGCGCTCATCGGCCATCCGGAATGGGTGGACGACCCGCGCTTCGCCACCCGCAAGGGCTGGCTCGACAATCTCGAAGGCGTCCTGCGGCCGGCAATCGAGGCCTGGGCGGGGGAGCGCGGCAAGGTGGAGGTGTGCGGCGAACTCGGCGCTGCGGGCATCGCCGCCGGCCCCTGCTTCTCCGACGCGGAGGTTGTCGTCGACCCCCACGTCGCCGCTCGTCACATGCTGGTGGAGCTGCCGCGTACCGACGACATCGAGCAGCCGGTGCTGGTTGCGGGCAACCCGGTGAAGCTCTCCGGCGTCGCCGAGGGGCCCGACACGCGCGTCCCCTGGCTGGGCGAACACACCAGCAAGGTGCTGGCGGCCGAGCTCGGTCTGAGCGCCGCGCAGATCGACGCGTTGCGGGCCGACGGTGTCATCGCCTGAGCCGAGTGGCACGATCCGAAAGGTGTCCGCAGATCCCAGCCCCGTCCTAGCGCCCCTTCCGCCGGTCGAAAAAATCCGTCCTGGCCTCTGGGTGGTGCCGGTCCCGATCCCGATGAATTCGTTGCGCTACGTGCTGGTGTACGTCTTCGCGACCGAGCGCGGCGCGTATCTCATCGACGCGGGCTGGAACACCGACGAGGCGTTCGACGCGCTTGCCGCCGGCCTCGCCCAGGCCGGCTTCGCGATGTCGGACGTGCGCGGCGTGATGGTGACCCACATTCATCCCGACCACTACGGACTCGCCGGTCGGATCCGGCAGGCCTCGGGTGCCTGGATCTCACTGCACCCGGCCGACGCCAAGCTCATCGTCTCGCGCTACATCGAGCCCGAAGAGCTGTTGAAGCTGGTGAGCAGCGCGCTGACCCGCGCGGGCGCCTCCGCGCAGGAGCTGGCCGGCATGAGCGAGGCCTCGATGCCGGTACGCGGATTCGTCGAAGCGACCCAGCCGGATGTGCTGCTGGAGGACGGCGACCGTCCCGATGTCCCCGGATGGGATCTGCGGGCGATCCATACCCCGGGCCACTCGCCGGGCCACCTCTGCTTCTACCTGGCGGAGCAGCGGCTGATGCTCACCGGCGACCACGTCCTGCCGCGTATCACGCCCAACATCTCCTATCACCCGCAGTCCGGTCCCAACCCGCTCGGCGACTTCCTCGACTCGCTGGACAAAGTGGCCCGCGAGGACGTCGAACTGGTGCTGCCCGCCCATGAACATCGGTTCGTCGGCCTGACCGGCCGGGTCGACGCCTTGAAGGCCCATCACCACCAGCGCTTCTCCGAGGTGGTCGCGGCCATCCGAGCCGGCGACGACACGGCCTTTGCCGTGGCCGCACACATGAGCTGGTCACGCTCCTGGGACCGGATCGACGGGTTCATGCGTCGCGCCGCTGTCGGAGAGGCTCTTGCCCACCTGTACGCGCTGCGCGAGCGCGGGGTGCTGACCTATGACGATCCGGGGCCCGACACCGAGGAACCGATCCGCTGGCGTATCGCCGACACCGCCGTCGCAGAGGGGCTCAGCGCATGATTTCGGCCGTCGATACCGGCCGGGTGCGCGTGATCACGCTCGACCGGCCCGAAGCCCGCAATGCCTTTGATGAGGAGCACTACGACCTCGTCGCTGATGCCCTCCTCGCCGCTGATGCCGACCCGGCCGTTGCCGTCGTCATCTTCACCGGCGGCGGCACCGCGTTCTGCGCCGGCACGGATGTGCGGGAAATGGCTTCGCGGGTGGCCGACCCGGCCAATTTCAAGAACGGGCGCCACGGCTTTCCGGGCCTGCTGAAGCAGCTCACCGAGTTCCGCAAGCCATTCATCTGCGCGGTCAACGGGCTCGGCGTCGGCATCGGGGCCACCATCCTGGGCTTCGCCGACCTCGCGCTCATGTCGACCGACGCGCGGCTGCGCTTCCCGTTCGCTCGCCTCGGGGTCGCGCCGGAGGCCGCGAGCAGCTACCTGCTGCCGCTGCTCATCGGGCGGCAGGCGGCGTCCTGGGCGCTGATGAGCTCGGAGTGGCTGCCGGCCGCCGAGGCGCTGGAGCTCGGGATCGTCTGGAAGGTCTGCGCGCCTGAAGAGTTGATGGTCGAGACCATGCGGCGGGCGCAGGTGTTGGCCAGCAAGCCGGTCTCGTCGCTGATGGCGACCAAGGATCTGGTGACCGCGCCGATCAGGGCCGGGATCGCCGCTGCGCGCGCGCGGGAGGACGCGGCCTTCGGTGTCCTCCTAGGTGCCCCGGCCAACGTCGAGGCGATGACCGCATTCATGCAGAAGCGCGAACCCGACTTCACCGGCCTGTAGATCCCCGAAACCGCTGAGCACAGAACGAAGGAGTCCATCGTGGCCGAGGTCAGCCAGTATTCGCTGCTGCCGGCGGAAGGTCCGTATGACGTCAAGATCGGCTCCTCGCTGATCACGATGGGTGGAGCCTCACGTCGGCCACGACGAGGCGTACAACCGCTGGTACGAGGACGACCACTACTACTCCGGCGTGATGGCGATGCCCTGGGCATTCGCGGGTCGCCGCTGGGTGGCGCCGACCTACCTGCAGGCGATGCGGATCCCGAAGGACTCGGCGATCGCCAACCCGATCGAGCTGGGCAAGTACATCGCGACGTATTGGCTGACCGCCGGGCATTACGAAGACCACTTGCGCTGGACGGTGGCGACCAACCAGCGGTTGCTGCCGGACGGGCGCATCTACCTGCAGCGCGACCACGTCTTCACGGCCTTCCAGGAGTTCCTCGGTTCGCTCTATCGCGACGCCGACGGCCCGCGCGACATTCACTCGCTCGATTACCCCTACGGCGGTCTGGTCGTGGAGGTCATCGATGCGCCCGAGGGCTCTGACACGGCGAGCGTCATGGAGTTCCTGACCGACGAGCGGGCTCCGCTGGCCTTCGCCAACGGGGTGGCGATGGGCGTCGCGTTCACGCCTTTCCCGCTGCCCGAAGACCGGATGGGCTACGTGAAGCAGGTCGACGGGCTGGGCCGGCGCGTCACCATGCTCTGGTTCACCGACGGCGATCCGCGCGAGTCGTGGGACGCGGCGTTTTCCGGCGCCGTCGAGCAGGCGGAGAAGGCCGGGGTCGGGCGTACCGAGCTCGTCGCGCCGTTCCTGCCGACGCTGCCGGGCACCAACAAGTACGTCGACCAGCTCCGCTAGTGCATCCCGACGACGAATTCCACCCGCCGACCAGCGACGACCCCGAGTGGTCGGAGACGTGCTGGTTCACGTTCACGGTGCCCGAGCGCAAGCTCTCCGGGCAGCTGTACCCGTTCTTTCGGGCGAACCTCGGGGCGATGGCGGCGGGCGCGTACTTCTGGGATCCCAGCGGCTCGCGTCCCGAAAACTGTCTGTACGCCAAGAACTTCTGGCACCTGCCGATCCCGCAGCAGCCGCTCTCTGACATCACCCTCGGCAACGGCATTCACTACAAATGCCTGCAGCCGCAGCACAAATGGGAGATCGGCTATGACGATCCCGACGGCGGCGACGAGATCCACGCCGAGCTGACCTTCACCGCGGTGGCGGCACCGAACTACCTCGGCCAGAGCCACCTCGATCAGCCCGGGCGCTACCAGGGCTCCCTCGTGCTGCGCGGCGAGCGTATGGAGGTCGATTCGTTCGGGTTCCGCGACCGCTCCTGGGGCCCACGCTCGCAGTTCGGCCAGGGCCTCGCGAGCGGACCGATGGAAAAGGGCGGCTACAGCTACGCGACCACCGCCGGTGAGCAGGGGATAGCCAGCTTTCACACCATCACGATGGATTGGGGCGAGGGGCTGCGCAGCATCCACGGCTACTACCTGCGCGGCGGCGAGTGGTCCAAGCTCGCGAGCGCGACGCGGGTGGTTGCCGAGCGCGACGCCGACGGCTTCCCGATCGAGGTTCACATCGATGGGGTCGACGAGCTAGGCCGCCAACTGCATGCCCGCGGGGTCGGTCACAACAAGTTCGCGTTTCCCATCAACCCGAACCTCTTCACCATGAACTGCCTCTTCGAGTGGACCTTCGACGGGATCACCGCCTGGGGCGAGGACCACGACAACTGGAGCCATCCGGCGATCCGCAAGTTCTACCGGGAGAAAGCAGCGTCATGACTGAGAGAATGCTCGACGGCAAGACGGTCATCGTGTCGGGCGTTGGCCCCGGTCTCGGCCGGGAAACGGCGCTGGTCGCGGCCCGCGAAGGCGCGAACCTCGTGCTGGGGGCGCGTAGCGAGGACAAGCTGGCCGCGGTCGCCGCCGATGTGGAGGCGGCCGGAGCCAGGGTGGCGTACCGGCGTACCGACATCGGCAACCCGGATGACGCTGCCGCCCTCGTCGCGATGGCGGTCGACACCTTTGGCGGGATCGACGCGTTGGTCAACAATGCGGCCTTCGAAGCGACCTTCGGCGGCTTGGAGGCAACCCCGGACTCCGACTTTCAGCAGGCCATCTCCACCAACCTGCTCGGCACGCTCGGGCTCACGCGGAGGGCCTTGCCGCATCTGAAGACGTCGCGGGGGGCGGTCGTCATCGTCGGCTCGCAGACGATGTTCAAGCCGCCGCCGGAGGCGCTGCAGATCGCCTACGCCGCCTCCAAGGGGGCGCTGCTCGGTGCCAGCCGTCACCTGGCCATGGAGGTAGGCGAGTTCGGCATCCGGGTCAATACGGTCGCGCCGGGCTGGATGTGGGGCCCGCCGGTGGAGTTCTTCGTCAACATGACGGCGGAGCAGCAGAGCACGACCCCAGATGCCGTCATAGCGCATCTGACCACCCCCCTGGCGATGGACTTCTTCGCCACCGACGGAGATGTCGCCGAAGTGATCGGGTTCTTCGCCAGCGACCGGGCCAAGGGGGTCACCGGACAGGTGATCATGGTCAACGCGGGCGAGTTCATGAGCTGATCGGCCGCCGCAAAGTCAGCTGTCGCCCGGCTGCGGCGCCGCATGCAACGAGAACGTGTTCTATCGTGGGCAAAACCCGTTGCTGACGGCCTGTCAGATCGTTGCCCTGCTAGGAGTCCTCCGCGGCTTCGCCCCTGACCCGCATTGCCGATATGTGTCGCAACGCTGCCGATGCCCATGGAGGATCCGTGACGGCTCTCGAGATCGACATCTACAACCCCGACGTTTTCGTTCCCGGCGTGCCGCATGACCAGTTCACGGTCTTGCGTGCCCAGGCACCGATCTACAAGCACCCGGACCCGGAGCAGCCCCACGGCTACTGGGCGGTCACGCGTCACGAGGATTGCGTCACGATCTCGCGTACGCCGGAGATCTACTCCTCGCACCAGGAGACCTGCTTCCTGTTCGAGATGCCGGAGGACCAGAAGGCGCAGCAGCAGCTGATGCTCGTCAACATGGATCCGCCGGACCACACCCGCCAGCGCAGCCTCGTCAACCGCGGCTTCACCCCGCGCACCATCGGCAAGCTCGAAGCCAAGATTGCCGGAGCTTGCGACGAGATCGTCGACAAGGCGGTCGCCGCGGGAGAGGGCGACTTCGTCACGATGGTGGCGGCCGAGCTGCCGCTCGTGGTGATCGCCGAACTGATCGGCGTTCCCTTCGAAGACCGTCACAAGCTCTTCGAGTGGTCGAACCGGATGCTGTCGGGCGATGACCCGGAGGTCGTGGTGTCACCCGAGGCGGGAGCCGCGGCGGCCATGGAGGTCTATGCCTACGCGAACGACCTGGCTGCCCAGCGCCGCGAGTGCCCGGCCGACGACATCATCACCAAGCTCATCAGCCCGGACGACCAGGGCAATGCCCTCTCCGAATTCGAGTTCGACCTGTTCTTCGTGCTGCTGATGGTCGCCGGCAACGAGACGACGCGCAATGCGATCTCCGGCGGCATGCAGGCGTTCATCGAGAATCCCGAGCAGTGGGAGCGGCTGAAGGCCGATCCGGCCGGGCTCAAGAGCACCGCAGCGGATGAGATCGTGCGTTGGGTCAGTCCGGTGATGGACTTTCGCCGCACGGTCATGGCAGACACGGTGCTCGGTGGGGTCGAGCTCAAAAAGGGCGACAAGATCGTCATGTACTACCCGTCGGCCAACCGTGACGAGTCGGTGTTCGAAAACGCCTCGAGCTTCGACGTCGGCCGCGACCCCAACCCCCACATCGGTTTCGGCGGCGGCGGCCCCCACTTCTGCCTGGGGCGCCACCTCGCGAAGCTGGAGATCGAGCTCATCCTCGAGTCGATGGCTCGCAAGATCGACAAGGTCGAGCTCACCGGGCCGATCAACCGGCTGCGTTCCAACTTCATCAACGGCATCAAGCACATGCCGGTGCGGATCACGGCGGCCGGCTAGCCGTCCGTCAGCCGCCGGTCATGCACTCCGCGGCGGGCAGATCGAGATAGCGCTCGAGATTGCGGTGGGTGTTGATGATCCGGCGTTCCTCGTTGGAGAGCGTGAGGTGCGTAAAGCCGGGGGAGTGCATGCCGCGTTGGATGCGGTCGAGCACGGTCAGGTCCTGATCGAGGACGAGTCCCAAGGCGGCCTGCTCTGCGGTCATAGCCACGTCCATCGGACGCTTGCGCGGGGTGCCGACCGGCAGCCGTGACATCGCAAACATGACCAGCTGGCCGGTGTCGGGCGTCGGACCGGGACGGGCGCACAGCGCGGTGAGCTGATCGGCACTGGCGAGGGTCGACATGTTCGGGAAGACGTTGTACTGGTGCAGCCGGGTGATCTCGTCGGTCGTGTAACCGGAGAGGTCGACGCCCTTCGCCGCGTAGAACGTGCGGGTCTGCGCGGCGACGGCATCCTGCACCGTCTCGCCGGGCGCGAGCGCGGGCAGCGGTACCGATTCGGTCACGCCCATCCGGCCGCCTTGGCTTTCGATGTAGGCGTCCCAGACCTCCTGGTCGGTCAGCGTGTCGTTGAAGCGGGGGCTCGCGATGCCGTACGGCTGGTGTGACTTGCCGACGTGGCCCCAGATCTGCTGCGGGGCGTGGATGTCATCGACGCAGCGCAGCAGTTCCGGGTGCAGCCCCTGGATGTGGTAGGTCTCGCTGAAGCCGTCGGCAATCGTCTTCCAGTTCGCCTCGATGCTCACGGTGACCGTCGAAGTGCAATGGAAGTCGGACAGGCCGGCCCACGCTATGTCGTCCGGCATCTCCTCGAGATAGTCGGCGAGCGGGATCGCATCAGGATCCATGTTGATGAAGACGAAACGCTCCCACGTATCGACCTTTGCCGGCAGCAGTGGGAAATCCGACAGGTGCAGCGATCCGAATCCCTTACGCGCGGGCACCCGGCGCAGCATCCCGGCCAGGTCCCAGGTCCAACCGTGGTAGCCGCACTTGAGCTCTTTCAGGCCGCCACCCGAGCCGACGCACAGGCTGTTTCCCCTGTGACGGCAGGCGTTTTGGAAGGCGCGCAGGATCCCGTCGTCGCCCCGCACGATGAGCACGGAGTACGGGCCGACGCGGTACTCGAAGTAGTCGCCCGGCTCCGCAAGATGGTCGGTGGTGGCGGCCAACTGCCACACCCGCGGCCACATCCGGTCGATCTCCGCCTGCGCGAAGGCGGGGGAGTAGTACCGCTCCGCCGGGATACGGGTCGGGCTCGCGGGCGGCGGGCCGATGGCGTCGTCGTCGTCGCGGGCCCGGCGGGTGGCCGCGGCTTGACGAGCGACGTCAGTGCCAGTGATGAGGGCAGTCATCGCGCCCCCCGCACCAGCCGACCGGGCCGGGCGCCGGTGTCTTCGCCAGCCGAGAGCGTCACCTCGCCGCTGACGATGGTGGCGACGTAACCGGTGGCCGACTGCACCAGCCGGCGAGCTCCGCCGGGAAGGTCGTGGACGATCTTCGGCAGCTGCAATGCGAGGGCACCTGCGTCGAGCACGTTGAGGTCGGCCTTGTAGCCCGGAGCGACGATGCCGCGGTCGCCGAGGCCGTACAGGCGGGCCGTGTCATAGCTGGTCTTGCGGACCATGAGTTCGAGCGGCAACCGGCCGTAGGCCCGGTCGCGCGCCCAGTGGGTGAGCATGAAGGTCGGCATGCTGGCGTCGCACACGACTCCGCAGTGGGCGCCGCCGTCGGACAGGCCCAGCGCCGTCGACGGATGGAGCAGCATCTCGCGTACCGCATCGAGATTGCCGTAGGAGAAGCCCAGCAGCGCGAACATCAGCAGCTCACGGCCATCGTGAGCCATCATCAGGTCGTAGAGCACCTCCTCGTCCGGCCGGTTGGCGCGGGCGGCGATGGCGGCGACGCTCTCACTGGCGCTGGGCTCATAGTTCGGCGGCTCGCCCATCGGGAAGATGCGGTCGAGGCTGGTGCCGATGACCTTGAGGGCAGCGGTGTCCTCGGACGGCTCGGACAGGATGGCCGCCCGGATCTCCGGCTTGCGCAACTGCGCGACCCGCTCCGGCAGCGGCAGGTCGGCGATCTTCTTGTACGTCTCGCGGGTCGCGAACGGGTGGAACGTCTGCCAGCCGATGAGCAGGTTGAGCGGACGTCCGCTCACCTGCGGCCGCAGGTCGGCGCCATCGGCGATGGCCTCGTCGACGAGCTTCAGGACATCGCGCCAAGCCTCCGGTGCGTGGTTGTGCTGCGACAGGCCGAAGCTGATCGGGCGGCCGGTCTCGGCGGACAGCTTGCGCATCCACGCGACCTCGCGCTCCGGCGCCAGCAGGTCCTCGCCCATCACTCCGGCGGGGGCGAGCTCGATGATTCCGGTGCCGAGCTCGCCGAGCACCCGGCCGATCCCGAAGAGTTCGTCTTCCGCGGCGAACGTGCCGGGCACCGGCTCGCCGTCGACGGCAGTGTGGAGCGCAGTACGGGAGGTGGAGAAGCCCAGCGCGCCGGCGCGGATCCCGGCGCGTACGACCTCGGCCATGGCGGCGATGTCCTCGGGAGTGGCGGGCTCGTTACGCGCGCCGCGCTCGCCCATCACGTACGCGCGCACCGCCCCATGGGGAACCTGTGTCGCGACGTCCAGCGAGCGCGACATCCCGTCGATCGCGTCGAGGTATTCCGGGAAGCTCTCCCAGCCCCACTTGATGCCCTCCGACAGCGCGCTGCCGGGGATGTCCTCGACGCCCTCCATCATCTGGATGAGCCACGCTTCGCTGCCCGGGCGTACCGGCGCGAAGCCGACCCCGCAGTTGCCCATGACGACCGTCGTGACCCCGTGCCATGACGACGGGGTCAGCAGCGGGTCCCAGCTGACCTGGCCGTCGTAGTGGGTGTGGATGTCGACGAAGCCGGGCGTGACCAGCAGGCCGTCCGCGTCAACCGTGCGTCGCGCGGCGACCCCACCGAGGGCTCCCACCGCGGTGATGACCCCGTCGTCGACCGCGACATCAGCGACGCGCTGCTCGGCTCCAGTGCCATCGACGAGGGTGCCGCCGCGAACAACGAGGTCGTGCATGAGTCCTCCCACTACCGCTCGAATGGCGAGCGGTTCTTGGCAGACTCTGACACGTCGTCAGATGCGACGCCAGCCTTTGAGTATTTAGCGCGGCAGCGATTGGTGTAGCTACAGCGGCACGGCGAACGGGCCGAAGTTGGGCCCGCGCCGCAAGCTGTGGCCGCCGTCCACGTCGATGATCTGCCCGGTGATCCAGGACGACTCGGGTCCGATCAGGAAGCGCGCCAGCTGGGCGACGTCGTCCGGCTCACCGAGGCGCGGCAGTGGAGTGTTCTGCACGTACGAGTCGTAGACCTCGCTGTCGCGCGGAACGCCCTCCATGATTTCCGTCGCGATGAAGCCCGGCCGGATCGCGTTGGCCCGCACGTTGAGGTGGCCGTACTCATCCGCGGCGCCGCGCACCAGCTGCTCGATCGCGGCCTTGCCCGGCCCGTACGCACCGAAGAAGGGATGCGTGAGGCGCCCGGCGATCGACGACATGCCGACGAACGAGCCGTGTCCCGACTCGACCATCCGCGGCAGGGAGTGCTTGAGGCACAGGAAGGTGCCGAGCGCGTTGAGGTGCAGCACGCGGATGAATTCGGCGGTGTCCTGCTTGCTGACGGGAGCGAGGGCCCCGCCGCCGCCCGCGTTAGCGATGCACCCGGACAGGCTCCCAGTCGGCTGCGAGGCGAAGACGACGGCCTGCTCGACCGAGGCTTCCTCGGTGATGTCGGCGACGATGTGGCGCACCGTCCCGGCGGCGGATCCGGCCTCCTTGGCGGCGGCTTCGATCCGTTGCACCGCGTCGACCAGGCTGGATTCGGTACGCCCGCAGATCGTGACGTGGGCGCCGTCCGCGACGAGCCGGGCCGCGCAGGCGCGTCCGATTCCGGTGCCGCCTCCGGTGACCAGAACGGCGTATGAGGACAGGTCGGCAGTTTGCGGCATTCGGCGAGGCTAGCCTGACGCCTCGTGGAGCTTGTCGAGAGGTTGGAAGCACGCGAGCAGATCAGCCAATTGGTGGCGCGTTATGCCGTCGCGTACGACGCCCGTGACCACGGTGCGCTCGCCGCACTGCACGCCCCGGACGTACGCGAGCAGGCGATGGCTGCTCTCGTGGCGGAGCTGCCGGCGGGGCGCACCTTTCACCTGACGGCTGATCCGGTGATCACGTTCGCCGGTCCCGGCGCCGCCACTGGGGTCGTCGTTTGCCGGGCCGAATGCGAGGTCGGCGACGAGTGGATCGTCTCGGGGATCAGGTTCGAGGACCATTACCTGCAGCGCAAAGGCAGGTGGTACCTGGCAAAGCGCACCCCTCACGTCCTGTACTCCGCCGACGTCCTCGCCCGGCCATGAATGACCGGCTCGAGCGACTGGACGCGTACGCGCAGATCCGGCATCTGGCGGTGCGCTACGCGGCCGCGATGGCAGCGCAGGACGCCGAGACACTGGGCAACCTGTATGTCGATGACGTGCGTGTCGGCGGCGGTCGCACCGGTCGCGAGGCACTGCGCGAGGCGTACTTCGGCGATGCGCTCACCCGCCTCGACCTGAGCGTGCTCCACGTCGGGACCCACGTCATCGACCTGGACCCCGAGCGCGATGACCGGGCCCGGGGGTCCGTCTACACGCTCGGCGAGATCGCGTCGGGCGGCCGGCCGATCCGCCAGGCCATCTGCTATTTCGACCGCTACGCCCGCCGCGACGGCAAGTGGCTTTTCGTCACCCGCGACCACCAGCTCTTCTACGGCGTCGACCACGCCGAACGACCCAACGCGCTGCCACCGGCGAACTGGCCCGCCTCCGACAGCGGTACCGGCACCCTGCCGTACGCCTGGCCCACCTGGCCCGCCGCTTGCTAGCCGGGGGTGACGACGGCGCGCCCGCGGAGCTCGCCGCGGTCGAGGGCTTCGTACGCCTCGGCGACGCGGTCGAGCGGGAAGACGTCGACGTCGCTGCGGATCAGGCCGGACTCGGCCAGCGAGATGACGGCCTGCGCGTCGGAGATGCAGGATCCCTGAAACGTGAAGATGTCGGCGTCCTTCGGCAGGCTGCCCATCCAGGGCCCGCGGAAGCTCCCGCCAGCCGCGCCGACCAGCCCGAATGCTCCGCCGGAGCGGGTGGCGGCGAGTCCGGCCGCGATCGAGGAGTCGATGCCGACGAAGTCGAGCACCACCTCGGCGCCTTCGCCGCCGGTGAGCTCGCGCAGGTGCGCGGCGGTGGCCTTGTCGACGCCGGTGAGGGTCTCGGCGGCACCGAGCTCACGGGCGTAGTCCAGCCGCGAGGCATGCTGATCGACGGCGATGACCTGGGCCGGCGACAGCGCCCGCAGGAACTGGATGGCGAACGAACCCAACCCCCCAGCCCCGAGCACGACGGCGGTGGAGCCGGGCTCGAGTAGGTGGAGTGCCCGGCGCACCGCGTGGTACGAAGTTGAGCCGGCGTCTGTCAGGGGCGCCGCAGCGATCGGGTCGAGCGTCGACAGCGGCAATACGGAGCGCGCGGCGTCCGCCACGACGAACGGAGCCAACCCGCCGTCGCGCCCGTAGCCGCGTCCGGCCAGGCCGTTCGGGCAGGCGCTGTCCAGCCCGCGGCGGCAAAACCGGCACACCCCGCAGGACGACGGTGACACCAGCGCCACGGCCAGCCCGGCGCAGATCGCGGCGCCGTACGTGTCGACCGCGCCCTCGCCGGCCTCTTCGATCCACCCGCCGATCTCGTGGCCCAGCGTGAAGGGCATCGACCAACCGACCAGCTCACCGATCGACGCCGGCATCTGCGCCATCCCGATGTCGGAATGGCAGAGCCCGTTGCCGGCGACGCGGACCAGCACCTGCCCGGGGCCGGAGCGCGGAACGTCGACCTCCACGAGCGAGGGGCCTTGCTCCCAGTCGAGCAACCGGTACGCCGGCATTTGGGCTGTCACTGTGTGATCTCCTCAGGGTGAGCCGGGCGTTCCGACGTAGTCGTTGATGCGTTTGAGCCGGGCCAGGGCGGCCTGGCGCAGCTCCTCGAGAGCTGCCGGCAGGCCGTCCGCGAGCTTCCAGAGCTCCGGCTCGTGTTCCGGGCAGGCCACGATCCCGACGACGAACGAGTCAAGGTAGCTCCAGCCGGTCAGGTTCAATCCCTGGCCCGTGGACAGCACCGACAGCGAGAACAGGTCGACGACCGGGATCCCGTCGGCGAAGAGTTGCTGCTGCGGCCCGCGGACGTTGGAGACGGTCAGGTTGAACAGCGGCCGCTCCGCGTGGCGCGCGCCGAGGTTGCCCAGCGCGTTCATCGGCTTGAAGAGCAGCGTGTACGCCTGCCACTCGGCGAGCAGTTCGGGCCCGCCGCCCTGCTCAGCGGCCTCGCGCGCACCCCGGGTGATCATCCGGGTGGCGTGCAGACGCTCGACCGGATCGGCGACGTTGGTGGCCAGCGATAGGTACCACACGCCCATCCGATTGCCGTACTGGTTGGCCTGCGACGGCTGGCGAAGCCCGACCGGAACACTCGCCGTGAGCGGGCCTTCCGGGAGTTCGCCCAGAGCTTCGAGGTGCTTGCGCAGGGCGCCAGCTGCCGCCGTCAGGAAAACGTCGTTGATCGTGCAGTCAAAGGCCGCTCGCACCACCTGGATGTCGGCCATTTTCAGGCGTTCCCACGCGACGGTCCGATGGGTGGTGAGCCCGCGGTTGTAGCGCGTCATCGGTCCGGACAGCGCCTTGGCGCCGGTGGGAAGCCCCAGCTTGCGTCGGTTGGTGGAGACCTGCTTGGCGGCTCGCGAACGTTTGATCAGCATCGGCAGGGAGGCCACCATGGACCGGTGGCGTCGCATCGCCACCCGCGCGAGCTCGCGCGGCGCCGTCGGCGGGGTGGGCACGGCCCGCTCCGCGCCGGCGGCCCGGTCATCCGGCGAGTGTTGGTACACCTGATCGAGGATGCGGGCCGAGGCGCCGCCGTCGGCAATGGCGTGGTGCATCTTCCAGACGTGAGCGACCTGGCCACCTTCAAGACCTTCGATCAGCCAGAGCTCCCAGAGCGGCCGGTCGCGGTCGAGCTTGCCCTCCATCAGGCTGTCGAGCACGGCGGCGAGCTCCGTGCGGCCGCCCGGCGCCGCCGCCCGGGTGGATCGTAGGTGGGCATCCAGGTCGAGCTCGTGTTGCTCCACGTAGGCGGCCGCCCCCAGGCGTAGCGGGGCGGAAACGACCCTCCAATGCAGCGGTGGGATCGCAGAAAGCGCCCGCAACGCCCAGAGCCGCAGCCCTTCCATGGTGGTAGGCGCCAGGTACATGGGGTCGACGAACGCCGGCTCGCTCGGGCCCGCTCCCGGGTCGAGCATCAGCACCTTCAGCGTGTGCATTGGCTGGATCGGCGATTCCATATACAGCTGAAAGAGGTCATTGCCCGTCAGTGGCTGCACGCCGCGCCCCCCTTGCCCTGCCGATGGCAAGCCGCAAGATATCCCTTCGCGGGGTGCTCATTTTGGGCGAGCGGGATACCTTGGGCAGCAGACCTGACGGGGCGTCAGGTGAGGCTTGCGTTTTCGGTGGCTATCCGCCACGCAGTGTCATCGAGTGTCAGATTGGGGAGGCCTGCACATGGCGGTCCTGGGTTCGGAAACATCGGGGGCGAGCGTTCACTCTTTCGGTGAGCTTCCGAAGATCATCAGCGTCGACGACCACGTGGTGGAGCCGCCGCACGTCTGGAAGACCTGGCTGCCGGAGAAGTTCAAGGAGCGCGGGCCGCACGTCGAGCGTCGCGGCATCGGCGAGATGGCGCACATCGGCGGCGGCGCCTACCGGCAGAGCTTTGATGAGAACGGGCCGAAGGCCGACTGCTGGATCTACGAAGACCTCGTCTACATCCACAAGCGCCACGTCGCCGCGGTGGGCTTTGCCCGCGAGGACATGACGATGTCGCCGATCACGTACGACGAGATGCGTCCGGGTTGCTATGACCCGAAGGCGCGTATCGAAGACAACGAGATGAACCACGTGAGTGGCTCGCTGTCGTTCCCGAGCTTCCCGCGTTTTTGCGGCCAGACGTTTTCTGAGGCGAAGGACAAGGAGCTGGCCGAGGCCTGCGTCTACGCCTACAACGACTGGATGGTCGAGGAATGGTGCGGCGATTCCGACGGCGCGCTGATCCCGCTGTGCATCATCCCGCTGTGGGATGTCGCCCTTGCTGCCGCTGAGGTCCGGCGCAATTCGGCCCGCGGCTGCCACGCCGTCTGCTTCAGCGAGATCCCGCCCCACCTTGGCCTGCCGAGCATCCATTCGGGCTACTGGGACCCGCTGTTTCAGGCTTGCGAGGAGACCGCGACCGTCGTCTGCATGCACATCGGCTCCTCCTCGCGGATGCCGGCGACCTCCGGCGACGCGCCAGTCGCCGTCGCGGCGACGCTGTCGTTCAACAACGCCATGGCGTCGCTGGCCGACTGGCTCTTCTCGGGCAAGCTCGTGCAGTTCCCGACCCTGAAGATCGCGTATTCCGAGGGTCAGATCGGCTGGCTGCCGTACGCGCTCGAGCGGGCCGATGACGTCTGGCTGGAACACCGCGCCTGGGCGGGTGTGCAGGACCTCGTTCCCGAGGCACCGTCGACGTACTTCCGGCGCCAGGTCTACGGCTGCTTCTTCCGTGACAAGCACGGGCTGGACTCCCTCGATGCGATCGGCGTCGACAACGTCACGTTCGAGACGGACTACCCGCACACCGACTCGACCTGGCCCCACACCAAGAAGGTCGCCGAGGAAATGATGGAAGGCCTCGACGCCGAGACCGTCTACAAGATCGTCCGGGGTAACGCGATCAACATGCTGAGCCTCGGGATCGAATAGACCCGACTCCGCAAAGCAGCCGACGTCAGGCCGCGAGCACCTCGTCCAAGTCGGCGAGGGCTTGCGGCCTGTCCGGTCCTACCAGGATTCCCACCATGCCCAGGGCCTCGGCGGCGGCAATGTTGCCCGGATGATCGTCGACGAAGATGGCGTCGGCCGCGGTGACGCCCAGCGCGTCGAGCGCCAGCTGAAAGATCTTCGGGTCCGGCTTGCGTACGCCCACGGCTGAGGAGTCGATGATGACTTCAAAGAGTTCGTCGAGGGGAATCATGCGCCGCCAGCCATCGCCGAATTCCGCGACGTTGTTGGTGACCAGCGCGGTGCGCAGCCCGCGCTCGCGGATCCGGCGAGCCCCCGCGACCATGGCTTCACGGTGCGGATCGGGCACCCCCATCCGGCCGAAAAGCGCGAGGATGTCGATCTCGACCTCCTGCTCGCGGGCCAGCACAGCGAGCCCGGCACGGGCGTCTTCGAGCGAGATCTCGCCGCGCTCGAGCTGATGCCACGGGTGGTCGCCGTCGCGGTCGTACACGCCGAAGCACAGCTCGATGGCGGCTTGGGGGGTCAGGCCGAACTCGGGCGCCGCGTCAGCGATCATCGGAAAGGGCGAGGGAGTGAAGACCCCTCCGAAATCGAAGAGCACGGCGCGTTTCACGAGCCCAGTCTGCCGCACGACGTCGCGTACAAAAGAAGTACCCGACAAGACCCCCGAGAAGACCAAGGTGGAGTTCACGTGACGAGTCCTGCAGCTCCGGTGCCCGCGGACACCGGGATGGGCGGTGGGGTCAACCAGCGCGGCAAGATCAAGATGTCGCAGGAGGAGATCGACGCCTTCCTGGGCGAGCGCAACAGCATGTCTATGGCGACCATCGACAAGGACGGCCGGATTCATCTGGTTGCCATGTGGTACGGCTTCCTCGAAGGCGCGATTGCCATCGAGACGAAGGCCAAGTCGCAGAAGGTTGCCAACCTGCGCCGCGACCCCCGCATGACGGTGATGGTCGAGGTCGGCGAGACATACGACCAGCTGCGCGGCGTCGAGCTGGTCGGCACCGCGGAGATCGTCGAGGAGTCGGACCGCATCTGGGAGCTCGGGGTCAGCGTCTTCTCGCGCTACAACGCGCCGTACACCGAAGAGATGAAGCCGTTCGTCGAGATCATGCTGCGCAAGCGGGTCGTGGTGAAGCTGCACGTCGAGAAGGTCGTCTCCTGGGACCACCGCAAGCTCGCCGGCTGATCCCGCCGCTCGCGTACCCAGTTTTGTACGGCCAGGTCACGCGCCGGCGTCTACGGCGTCGGCTCCCTTGATGACGTCGGCGGCGCCCAACGTCCACTGCGGGTCGCGCCGCTCCACCCACGCGCGCGGCCCCTCGGCCGCGTCGGGCGTGCCCATCAGCAGGCGGTGGTAGCCGGTTTCGCGGCGGATCGTCTCCTCGAGCCCGATGTCGGCCCAGAGCAGCCGCTTGGACAGCGCGAGCGAGACGGGTGAGACCGCACGGGCCATGTCGCGGGCGATCTCCAACGCGGCGGGAAGCACCTCGTCGGCCGGTAGCGCTCGCGAGGCCAGCCCCAACGCGACGGCCTCGGTGCCGCGGAAGGTACGGCCGGTCAGCAGCAGATCCGCGGCGACCGCCTGCGACGTGAGCTGCCGTACCGTCCAATGCGAGCCGGCGTCGCCGATCATGCCGCGCCTGGCCTGCGGGATCGCCAGCTTGGCCGCGGCGGCGACCAGCCGGAGGTCGGCCTGCAGCGCGATGGTGAAGCCGATGCCGATCGCGTGACCCTGGATGGCGGCGATGACGGGCTTGGTCAGTGACCAGGCCGGGGTCGTGAGCGGCTGGGACGAGAACGCAGCGGTCGGGGTGCCGAACGACGCGCTCTCGGGCGCCATGTCGGCTCCGGCGCAGAACGCTCGCCCGCGCCCGGTCAACACGATGACCCGCACATCCGGGTCGGCATCACATTCGCGGTAAGCCTCGGAAAGCTGCTCGCCCATCCCGCCGGAGAAGACGTTGAGCACGTCGGGCCGGTCCAGGAAGACCGTCGCCACGCCGCCGTCGCGCTCGACGGTCACCACGGGGTTCGCCGCAGCCATCAGATACTGAGCGCCTCGCGGGTGCGGCCGAGCTCGCTGACGTCAGTCGTCGTCGGTACGAGGAAGAGCTCGTCGCACCCAGCCGCTGAGGCGGCCTCGACCGTATCGCGCAGCGCCTCCGGGGTCGACGCCGTCGCCGCGTCGGCCATCATCCCGGCGACCTGCGGGCCGAAGATTTTCAGGTACGTGTAGGCGTAGTCGCGCAGCCGCTCGGCCGCGCCGTCACCCAGCGCGTACCAAAGGCTGGCCGACTGGTGAGGTGTGTCGTCGCGGCCGGCGTCTTTCCAGGCCTGCTTCACCCGCTCCACGTTGGCTGCGTAGGCCTCGGTGTTCACGTGGGTGACCGTCGAGCCGTCATCGACGCCCGCAGCCCAATGCGACGCCCGGGCCAGCGCCTTCGGACCCCTGACTCCCGCCACGATCGGCGGCCCGCCGGGCTGCACCGGGGGAGGTCCGACCGGATCGGCGCCTTCGAACGGGGGCTCGCCCGCCCAGATCCGGCGCATCACCGCGACGGCGTCGTCCATCCGCTGCCAGCGGTGGTCGAAGGGTGCACCGAGCGCCCGGTAATCGTGTTCGCGCCCGCCGACCCCCACTCCGACGGTCAGCCGGCCGGAGGCGATCTGGTCGACGCTCGCCATGTCCTTAGCGACCTGCACCGGCGAGTGGGCCGGCAGCACGATGATGGTGGTCCACAGCCGTACCCGATCGGTGAGCGCCGCCGCCGCCGCGAGCTGGGGGACGAGCGCGTGACTGGTGTACGTGACCCGCTCCGGTACGGCCAGGCTGGCCCACGGTCCGGCGTCTACGGCTGCGCACCAGCCGAGCAGCTCGCTGCGACCTTGCGCCAGCATGGTCGGCAGGGTCATGGATATGTTCAAAGCCTGTTGCGCCTCTTCTTCCGCGATCAGATCTTGAGCGTGACGGGCACGCCGAAGCCGGGGTGTTCCCCGATGGCCAGTTCCATTCCGACGGTCTCGGCGAGCTCGTCGGGGGTCCAGGTGACCCCGCCGGTGGCGAAGGTCGCCTCGACGGAGGGTGCCGCGATGATCGCCACCTTGCCGCCGTACGTGAGCAGCACCTGCCCGGTGACGTGAGCTGCCGCCGGTGAGGCGAGCCAGGCGACGACCGGCGCGATGTGGTCGACGCTGATGGGATCCATGCCGCCGGGCGGATCCGCGGGCGCGGGTCCGAAGATCGGGACCGTCATCGCGGTGCGGGCACGCGGCGCCAGGGCATTGGCGCGTACCCCGTACTTGGCGCAGCTCTGCGCGATCGACAGGGTGATGGCGACGATGCCGGCTTTGGCTGCCGAGTAGTTCGGCTGGCCTGGGGCGCCGAAGAGGAACGACTCCGACGCCGTATTGATGATGCTCGCCCAGACTGGTCCGCCGGCGGCTTTGGACGCCTCGCGCCAGTAGGCGGTCGCCGCCCGGCACATGCCCATGTGACCCTTGAGGTGGACGCGCACGACGTCGTCGAACGCCTCCTCGGTCATCGAGAAGATCATCTTGTCGCGGGTGAAGCCGGCGTTGTTGACGACGATGTTGAGCCCGCCGTAGGTCGCCACCGCCGTGTCGATGAGCGATCCGGAGAAGTTCCAGTCGCCAACGTCGCCGCGTGCGACGGTCGCTTCCCCGCCGGCGGCGCGGATCTCGTCGGCGACGGCGTCGACCTTGTCGCTCATGTCGTTGAGTACGACCTTGGCACCGCCTGCTGCGAGGGCGAGCGCTTCCACCCGTCCGAGCCCCTGACCGGCCCCCGTGACGATCGCGACGCCGCCTTCCAGGCTGGTCGTGGGCTGTTCGGGTGAAGCCATTTACGCACTCCTTCGTCACAGGTCGGCGGTCGGCGGCACAACCGTAGCTGACGCCGGTCAGACCTTCCCGGCAATAGCGGCTGAGAACCTTGCATGTTGTATGGAAATAACTCTAGGGTCGGTGGCGATGATGGCCACCACGACCGCCGACCTCGGACGCATCGAGCAGGCGCTGTCCGACCTGGTGCGCCTGACCTCATCGGCCAAGGTGCACGATGCCCGGGTGCGCGGGAGTGGGGTGGCGATCTCGCGTACTCATCTGCGGTTCCTTGATGCCGTGGAGGAGCTCGGCCCGGTCTCGGTGTCCACGCTCGCGACCCGCATGGACCTGTCCCAACCGACCGCCAGCCGCGCGCTCCAGCAGCTCGAGACCGACGGATTCGTGGCCCGGACGAGCGATCCTTCCGACGGCCGGGTGGCCTTCTACAGCGCCACCGACGCCGGTCGCGACGCTCACGACCGGATGCGCCGGTTCATGGCCGGCCAGCTCGCTGAGGCGCTGCGTGACATGCCGCCGGAGCGCCGCGCTGACCTGGGCGAATTGCTTGCCGAGCTCGTTGCACGGCTTTCCGTAACCCAGCCCAGACCGACCGGAACGCCGAGGGGAACCACGTGAGCACCGCAGCTGACACATCCACCCAGCCCGACCCCGCCTTCCTTGCGCAAGTACGTTCCCGCCTCGGCGCAAGCGGCGAGCCGCAGGTGGCCCGCCATCCGGTGAACGCTCCGGCCATCGCCGACTGGTGTGACGCCATCGGCGACGACAACCCGGTCTACAACGACCCGGCGTTCGCGGCGTCGTCGGTGCACGGCGGGATCGTGGCGCCGCCGGTGACCCTCGACATCTGGGACCGCGCCGGGCTGAAGGCCGCGCGCGGCACCGACGACCCGCGGGCGCAGACCATCAACGCGCTGGAGTCCCACGGGTTCACCTCGGTCGTGGCGGTCAACTCCGACCTGGAGATCAAGCGTTACCTGCGTCCGGGCGACATGTTGCAAAACGTGCAGGTGCTCGAAGACGTGTCCGAGGAGAAGGCCACCGGGCTGGGGGTCGGTCACTTCGTCACGACGCGCCATCGCTACACGACGACCACCGGCGAGCATGTCGGCGACCTGCTCTTCCGGATCCTTAAGTTCCGGCCCGGCACCGGACGTACGCGACCGGCGGCAAGCGGTGGACGTCCCGCCCCGGACCCCGCGCCCCACCTGCGGCCGCGGCCCGGGATCAGCAACGACAACGAGTTCTTCTGGGAGGGTTGCCGCCGGCACGAGCTGCGGATGCAACGCGACCCGGCGACCGGTGAGCTCTTCCACCCTCCCGGCCCGCGGCGCGACCCGGCGACGGGGAAGTGGGACCTGCAGTACGAGGTCTGCTCCGGTCGCGGCCGGCTGTACTCCTACGCGGTCCCGCACTACCCGCAGGTGCCCGGCTTCACGTACCCGCTGCTGGTCGGGCTCGTGGAACTCGAGGAGGGCCCGCGGATCGTCTCGAACATCGAGGGCGCCGACCGCGACACCCTCGAGATCGGCATGCCGCTCGAGGTGAGCTGGCTCGACACGCATCCGGCGCTGGTCGACGGAGCCACCGATTCGCGCGGACCGATCACCATCCCCCAGTTCCGCCCGGCCGCCCCGAAACGGCGTGAGACGACCCGCAGCGCCGACAGCGTCACCGTCGGCGAGAGGCTCGCGCCCTGGGTCAAGGACGTCCCGCCGACCCTCGTCGTCAGCGGTGCCCTTGCGACGCGTGACTTCCAGGACGTGCACCATGACCGTGATCTGGCCCATGCCCGCGGCTCGAAGGACATCTTCCTCAACATCAACACCTCGGTCGGCCTGATGGCGCGCTACGTCGGCGACTGGGCCGGTCCGGAACACATCGTGACGGCCAACCGGGTCAGGCTCGGGGCGCCGGCGTATCCGTACGACCCGCTGACCTTCACCGGCGAGGTGCTGGAAGCCGACGCCGCCACCGGTCGCACCGTGGTCAAGGTGCGCGCGCGTAACAGCCTGGGCGACCACGTTTCCGGCACCGTCGAACTGCTGCTTCCAGGCGGCTCCAGCTACCCGGCCGCCACCAACGAGAAGGGCGCCCAGTGACCCGCCACAGCTACGCCGGCAACACGGCGATCGTCGGAATCGGCGCGACCGAGTTCTCCAAGGCGTCCGGTCGCAGCGAGCTGCAGCTGGCGCTCGAGGCGTGCACGGCCGCGTGTGAGGACGCGGGCCTGCCGACCGGCAAGGTCGACGGTCTCGTCACGTACACGATGGAGACCAACCCTGAAAACGAGATCATGCGCGGTCTCGGCATCGCGGAGCTGAAGCACTTCAGCCGAGTCCACTTCGGCGGCGGCGCCCCCTGCGGCACTGTCGAGCTCGCGGCGATGGCCGTCAACGAGGGCGTCGCCGACTACGTGCTCTGCTACCGCGCATTCAACGAGCGCTCCGGCCGGCGCTTCGGCTCCGGCGTGCAGGATCAGCCCGCCGGTGTCACGGCAGAAGCGGCGCAGTTCGCCTGGACCTCCCCATACGGGCTGCTCACCCCGGCCTCGTGGGTGGCCATGTTCGCGACCCGGATCATGCACGAGTACGGCGTCACGAGCGAGGACTTCGGAGCGATCGCCGTCGCCGACCGCAAGCACGCGGCGACCAACCCCGCCGCCTTCTTCTACGGCCAGCCGATCACCCTGGAAGACCACCAGAAGAGCCGCTGGATCGTCGAGCCGCTGCACCTGCTCGACTGCTGCCAGGAGACCGACGGCGGCCAGGCTTTGCTCGTCACGACTCTCGAGCGGGCGCGTGACCTCAAGGGCACCACGGCCGTCATCAACGCGGCTGCCCAGGGCATGGCTGACGAGCAGCAGATGATGCGTTCGTACGCTCGCGAGAGCCTGGTCGGGCTGCCCGAGATGGGCACGTGTGCGCGCCAGATCTGGGAGAGCTCGGGCCTCGGTCCGGGCGACATCCAGACCGCCGTCATCTACGACCACTTCACCCCGTTCGTACTGCCGCAGCTGGAAGAGTTCGGATTCTGCAAGCGGGGCGAGGCGAAGGACTTCATCGCGGGCGGCGCGATCGAGCTCGGCGGCCGGCTGCCGATCAACACCCACGGGGGCCAGCTCGGCGAGGCGTACCTGCACGGGATGAACGGCATCGCGGAGGGCGTCCGGCAGATTCGCGGGACAGCGGTGAACCAGGTCGACAACGTGAGCAACGTGCTCGTCACAGGCGGAACGGGAGTGCCCACGAGTGCGCTCCTCCTCGGGAAGGAGGGTTAGCAGCATGGGACAGCTCGACGGTCGCGTGGCGATGATCACGGGCGGCGGTGAGGGCATCGGGCGCGGGATCGCCGCGGCCTTTCTGAAGGCGGGCGCGAAGGTCGTCATCGCCGAGTTCAACGAGTCGCTGGGCATCAAGACGGCCGCGGACCTGTCGGCGCAAACCGGCGGCGAGGCGACCTTCGTGCTCTGCGACGTCGGAGTGAAGGAGCAGGTGCAAGCCGCGGTCAACCACACCGTCCGGCAGTTCAGGACGATCGACATCCTGGTCAACAACGCCTGGAGCGGCGGCGAGCTGAGCCGTATCGAGAACAAGTCCGACGAGCTTCTCCGGTACGGCTTCAAGATCGGCTACTGGGGCCCGTGGTGGGCGATGAAGACGGCCTTCCCCGTGATGAAGGCGCAGGGCTACGGCCGGATCATCAACCTGTGCTCGCTCAACGGCGTCAACGCACACATCGGGTCGACCGAGTACAACTCGGCGAAGGAAGCGCTGCGCGCCCTTTCCAGGACGGCTGCTCGCGAGTGGGCGCCGACCGGCATCTGCATCAACATGATCTGCCCGGCTGCCAAGAGCGCCGCCTACCTGCGCGTCGTCAAGGAACACCCGGAGATCGAGGCGTCAGGCGATGCCGCCAACCCGATGGGACGCCTCGGCGATCCGGAGGAGGACATCGCCCCGGTCGCCGTCTTCCTTGCCAGTGACGGAGCGCGTTACCTCACCGGCAACACGCTGTTCGTCGACGGCGGCTCCCACATCAACGGTTCGAGTTGGGCGCCGGTGCTGCCCGAATGACGGCCCCCCCCACAGCGCTCGTCACCGGTGCGAGCCGGGGGATCGGCCGAGCCTGCGCGCTCGCCCTCGCCGGCGCCGGCTACGACGTCGCGGTCACCGCGCGAACGGTCTCTGAAGGCACGTCCGTCGAAGGCCTGCCGGGCAGCCTGGCTGTGACCACGGCCGAGATCGAAGCGCTCGGCGGCCGCCCGCTTGCGGTGCCGCTCGACCTGCTCGACCGCGACTCGCTGGTGCCCGCGGTCGAGGCCGTTCTCGACGCCTTCGGTCATCTGGACGTGCTCGTCAACAATGCGATTTACGTCGGTTCCGGCAACGACCAGCGTTTCCTGGACGTCTCGATGGTCGACCTGGAAAAGCGCATCACCGGCAACCTGACGGCCCAGCTCGCCATCACCCAGCGGGCGCTGCACGCGATGGTGGGGCGCGGCGGCGGGACGGTGGTCAACATTACCTCGATGGCCGGGATGCTCTCCCCGGCCGGCCCGATCGGTGACGGCGGCTGGGCGCTCGGCTATGCCGTCTCCAAGGGTGGCCTGCACCGCGCGGCCGGGGTGATCGCCGCGGAACTGGGGGAGCGCGGGATCCGGGCGTACAACCTGCAGCCCGGTTTCGTCGCGACAGAGCGCGTCACCCTGCAGCCCCATCTCGCGTGGGTGGCCGAGCAGGGCAACCCGCCGGAGCTCGTCGGCAAGGTGCTGGTGTGGCTGCTCGGCGCTCCTGATGGCACCGTGGGCAACGGCAAGACGATTCACGCCACTGAGGTCGGCAAGGAGCTCGGGCTGCTGCCGTCGTGACATATGGGGGGAAGCGCCGCGATGGGCATTGAGTTGGGCATAACGGCAACCGATCGCGTTTTCAATCTGGCCGACCTTTTCGAGATCGTGGTCGACGCCGTCCCGGGCCGTGAGGCGCTGGTCGCCGGCGACGTCCGGCTGAGTTTTCAGGAGCTCGACGAGCGGGCCAACCGGCTCGCTCACGTGTTGCAAGCTGCTGGCATCGGCGCGGGCGACAGCGTCGCGATCTACTCGTGGAACCGAGCAGAGTGGGTCGAGGCCTGGTGGGCGATCTTCAAGATCCGGGCCGTCCCGATCAACATCAATTACCGGTACGTCGGCGAGGAGCTGCGCTACATCCTCGACAACTCTGACACTAAGGCCGTCATTCACGAGCCGGAGTTCAGCCCGATCCTGGGTGAGCTCCGTCCCCAGCTGCCCCAGGTCGCGTTCACCCTCGAGATGGGCGACGCATACGAGCAGGCCCTAGTCGGCGTCTCGCCCGAACGTGACTTCGGCCCGCGCTCCGCCGACGACATCTACATGCTCTACACCGGCGGCACCACCGGCATGCCGAAGGGCGTGATGTGGCGGCAGGAGGACATCTTCATGGCGGGCATGGCCGGGGCCGGGTTCTCCGGTTCCGCGCCGGTCGAGAAGCCCGGCGACGTGGCGGACCGCGCGATCGCCAACGGCGGCCTGTTCCGCAACCTCGTCTTGCCGCCGCTGATGCACGGTGCCGCGCAATGGGGCGGCTGCAACGCGATCACGGGAACCTTCGCAGGCGGGACAATGGTGTTGTACGTCCAACACGGATTCAATCCTCACGCCGTCTGGGAGCTCGCCGAGCGCGAGAGGGTCACCGGCGTCGCCGTCGTGGGTGATGCGATGGCGCGCCCCCTCGTAGAGGCGCTGTCTGATGGAAGGCGTACGTACGCGCTCGACTCGCTCTTCTCCTTCGGCTCGGGCGGCGCCATCCTCTCGCCGACCATCAAGGCCCGGATCAAGGAGCTGTTCCCCAACCTGGTCATCAGCGACAGCTATGGCGCATCCGAGACCGGCGCCGGCGGCACGCCCGCGGAGGCCACCGGCAGCTCGTCGCGCTTCACGCTCACGCCCGAGGTCTGCGTCCTCGACGAGGATTTGAAGCCCGTTGTGCCCGGCTCCAGTGTCATCGGGCGCCTCGCCCGGCGGGGCCACATCCCGCTCGGCTACTACAAGGACGAGGCGAAAACCGCAACCACTTTCGTCATCGGAGCCGACGGCGTGCGCTACGTCATCCCTGGTGACTTCGCGACCGTCGAGGACGACGGCACTGTCACCCTGCTCGGCCGTGGCTCGCAGTGCATCAACACGGGCGGGGAGAAAGTCTTTCCCGAGGAGGTCGAGGTCGTTCTCAAGGAACATCCCGACGTCTATGACGCCCTCGTGGTGGGCGTCCCCGACGAACGATTCGGTGAGCGCATCGCGGCGATCATCGAGCCGCGCGAAGGCACGGCGCCCACCCTCGAATCGCTGCAGGCGATGTGCCGCACCAAGCTGGCCGGGTACAAGGCTCCCAGGCAACTCGTGCTCGTCAGCGAAATGCCCCGCTCGCCGGCGGGCAAGGCCGACTATCGGCGGGCGAAAGCGCTGGCACAGGGCGGCTGACCCGTCCAGAGTTACCAGCCAGCGGCGATCGGAAGGAGGCGCGATGCAAGCTGGACCCGGTCAAGGCGCCCTCATCGCCGGCCGGCCGCCCCGCCGGCAAGTCCACTCCCGCCCAACCCTGATCCTCCCCACGAAGACCTGGAGTTGCTCTTGTCCGCGCCGCTTTATGACGTCTCGACCCTCTGGGAGCTCGTGCGCCGCCGGGCGGAGGCGACCCCCGATGCGCCGATGCTCTACGACGAGTCCGGCCGCAGCCTGACCTTCGCGGAGTTTGCGGACCGCGCCGAACGCGTCGCCGCCGGCTTGATGGAGCTTGGCGTCGGACCAGGAAGCCCGGTCACCTGGCAGCTCCCGACCCGTATCGAGACGGTCGTGCTCTCGATGGCGTTGGCGCGGCTCGGCGCCGTACAGAACCCGATCATCCACATCTACCGCGAGCGTGAGGTGGGCTTCGCGCTGCGCCAGACCGGCTCGGACCTTTTCGTCGTGCCCGGCTCGTGGCGCGGCTTCGACTACCAGGGCATGGCCGAGCGGCTCGCAGCGGAGCTTGCGAAGGCGCCGCAGATCCTGGTGGCGTACGACGACCTGCCGGAAGGCGATCCGGCCCGCCTGCCGCCGGCGCCGGAGTCCGGCGAGGACGTGCGCTGGATCTACTACACGTCGGGAACCACCAGCGACCCGAAGGGCGTGCGCCACAGCGACAGCACCCTGCTGGCCGGCGGCATCGGCCTCGCCGTGGCTCTGGAGATGTCGCCCAAGGACGTCGGGTCCATCGCGTTCCCGTTCGCCCACATAGGGGGGCCGGACTATCTGGTGACGATGCTGGCGCAGGGCTTCCCGGCGGTTCTCATCGAAGCCTTTGACCCCACGACGGTCGCCGACATCCTCAATCGGGTTGGCGCCACGATGGCGGGCGGAAGTACGGCGTTCTACTCGACCTTCCTCGCGCTGCAACGCCAACACATCGCCGGCGGCGGTACCGGTCCGCTCGTCCCTTCGCTACGCCTGCTGTCGGGCGGCGGGGCGCCCAAGCCGCCGGAGGTCTTCTTCGAGATCAAGCGCGAGATGGGCATCCCGGTCGCCCACGGGTACGGCATGACCGAGGTGCCCATGATCACGCAGGCCTCGCCGGATGACACCGATGACCAGCTGGCCTACACCGAGGGCGCGCCGATCCGCGGCACCAAGCTGCGGATCGTGGGTCAGGAAGAGCAGGACCTCCCGCCGGGAGTCGAAGGCGAGGTGCGACTCGATGGCCCGGCGGTCTGCCACGGCTACACCGACCCGGAACTCAACGCCGCCGCGTTCGACGAGCAGGGCTACTTCCGCACCGGCGACCTCGGGGTCCTGCGTCCTGACGGTCACGTCACCCTGACCGGGCGCCTCAAGGACGTCATCATCCGCAAGGGCGAGAACATCTCCGCCAAGGAGATCGAGGATTTGCTCTACGAGCACCCGCGGGTCGCCAACGTCGCCGTGATCGGGCTGGCGGACCCTGACCGGGGCGAGCGCGTCTGTGCCGTCGTGGAGCCGGTGCCCGGCCAGGAGCCGCTGACCTTCGGCGAGGTGAGCGCGTACCTACGCAACGCCGGGCTGATGACCCAGAAGATCCCCGAGCAGCTGGAGATCATCGACGCCATGCCCCGCAACGCGACCCTGAAGATTCTCAAGCACGAGCTGCGGGCCCGTTACAAGTCCTGACCCTCACGGGACGGCTCGCAGGTCTGTCACCCTGTTGTTCTTTCCATCAGGCAGGCTAGGGGTGTCGTCGCGAGTGGACCAGGCCGCTCCCGGGGAAGGGAGTCACGGTGGCCCGTCCTGCCGATGCACCGCAGCCAGCTGACGCCGAAGAGATGGCGCCCGTCGATGCGCTGCTCATGCACGGTGACGCCGATCCCCGCAAGCGCTCGTCGCTGATCGGGCTGTGCGTGCTCGAGCGCGCCCCGCTATGGGCCGACCTGGTCGCGACCGTCGAGCGCACTACTCGGGCGATTCCACGGTTGCGGCAATGTGTCGTCAGCCCGCTGGTGCCGATCAGCCGCCCGCACTGGGTGCCCGACCCTGATTTCGACCTCGGCTACCACCTGCGGCACGTCCGGATCCCGCAGCCGGCAGGTTTCGCCGAACTCCTGACACTCGCCGAGCTCGCCGCCATGGCTCCGCTGGATCCGGCCCGGCCGCTGTGGGAGATCACCCTGGTCGAGGGATTGCGCACGCCCGGGTCGACCGACGAAAAGGCCGCGATGCTGTGGAAGTTCTCCCACGCGCTCGGCGACGGGGTGGGCGTGCTCCAGATCGCCCTCCCCCTGCTGGACCTCGAGCCCAGCCCGGTGCACGACCCGCCCATTCTTGCGGTGCCAGCCGGTGCACGCCGTAAGAGCCGGATCGCCCTCCTGCGTGATCGGCTCGTCGAACTTCCGGTCGATCTCACGACGGATGCGGTGCGTTCCGGCCTTTGGGCCGCCTCGGCAGGGCTGCGCATGGCCGCCGATCCGCGGGCCGCAGCGGGCGAGGTCGTCGGGTTTGCCCGCTCGTTGCAGCGCCTGGTGACCCCACCGGCGGCGGCCCCGTCACCCGCTCTGCGCGCCCGCGGGTGACCCGCCCACGCGCCCGCACTGCGGTTGGGCCTCGTTAGGGTGACCGAATGCGTGTCCCAAATGACGTGCTGAGCCGGGGCGCGGTCGCCGAGCTGTGCCAGCGGGCGGCCGAGAGCGTCGCGGCGGGCGACGTGCCCTCGTGCCAGATCGCCGTCGGCTACCAGGGTCGGATCGTGCTCCACGAGAGCTTCGGAGCGCCGCCCGACAGTCGTTACGTCATCTTCTCGGCGACCAAGCCGCTGGTCGCGTCCGTGATCTGGATGCTGCTCACCGAAGGGGCGCTGGAGCTCGATCGCCCGATCGCCGCCGATATCCCGGAGTTCGGCACCAACGGCAAGGATGTCGTCACCCTCGAGCAGGTTTTGCTGCACACCGGCGGCTTTCCCCTCGCACCCCTGGCGCCCAAGCTCTGGAACGACCGCGCCGGACGGCTGGCCCGCTTCGGTGATTGGCGACTCAACTGGCCGGCCGGCAGCCAGTTCGAATACCACGCGACCTCTGGTCACTGGGTGCTGGCCGAGCTCATCGAGCGGGCGACCGGACGCGACTTCCGGACGGTGGTCGCGGATCGGGTCCTCGCCCCGCTGGGCCTGAAGGCGCTGGTGTTGGGCCTGGATCCGCGCGACGCCGGCGGCCCGGTACAGGACGTGCTGCCTTCGGGCGAGCCGCCGGATCCGGACGAGCTGGAGAGGGTGCTCGGGATCCGCGAGCTGCCGGACGCGATAACGAGTGACGCCAGCCTGCTGGAGTTCAACACCGTTGACGGCCGCCGCGCCGGCGTTCCCGGCGCCGGTGCCATCTCGACCGCAGCAGACGTCGCGCTGTTCTACCAAGCCCTGCTGCACGATCCGGCGGGCCTTTGGGAGCCGGCCATGCTCGCCGACGTCACGGGGGTCGCACGCAATTCGTTCGTCGACCCCATGACCGGGGATCCGGCCAATCGCAGCCGTGGCCTGGTGATCAAGGGCGATGACGGCAAGGGCGATCGCCGTCATGACTTCGGTCCGATCACCTCACCGCTCACCTTCGGCCATTCCGGGATCGGCGGCCAGATCGCCTGGGCGGATCCGCAATCCGGGCTCTCGTTCTGCCACCTGACGAATGGGCTCGATCGCAACCCGATCCGCCAGGCCCGGCGCTCGTACGCGCTCAGCAAGCGGGCCGGTGTGCTGCGCGACGGGGCCGGTTCATGAGCCGCACCTCTGGCGATCGGCTGTTGCGGCTCGGCGCGCTCGAGGCGCTGACGACCCTCAACGTCTACAAGCCGTTCTCCCGCCGGGGCCGTGCGTCTCCACTGATTTTTTTCAGTACATGGCCGGTGTCGGAGCTGCCTACGCAGGCCGCGATGTTCCAGGTCGCGCTCACCGCCGCGCTATCGCGACCGCAGGACCTGCGCAGCCGGCGCGGGCAAGCCGGCCTTGCGCTGACCGCGGCCAGCGTGGCGGGGCTGTTCGGCATCCGGCGCGCCGCTGATCGGGTCGAGGGTGAGCTGGAGCTGGCGCTCGTCGACGCGCTCGGCCCCGACTACCGACGCGAGATCCGTCGCCCGGACTGGCCGAGCGATCCCGTCGAGTACGGCAAGCGGCCGGGTGCCGCGCGCTCGCTGCTGCTGCGCCGTCGCTTCGCGCATGGCAACGACATCTCGTACGGGCCTCACGGGCGCTACAACCTGCTCGACGTCTGGCGCCACCAGGACCTGCCGAAGGACGCAAAGGCCCCCGTCCTGCTGCAGGTGCCGGGCGGCGGCTGGGTCACCGGCAACAAGCAAGCGCAGGCGTATCCCCTCATGAGCCATCTCGCCGAGCGCGGCTGGGTGTGCGTGGCGATGAGCTATCGGCTCTCGCCGAAGGCGACGTGGCCCGACTTCCTGATCGACGTCAAGACGGCGATTGCGTGGATCCGCGAAAATATCGCCGAGCATGGCGGTGACCCGGACTACATCGCGATCACCGGTGGGTCGGCCGGCGGTCACCTGTCGTCGCTTGCCGCGCTCACCGCCAACGACCCCGCCTACCAGCCGGGCTTCGAAGACGTGGATACGTCGGTGAAAGCCGCGGTGCCGCTCTACGGGGTCTACGACTGGGTCGACGAAGATCGCACCGGTAACTCGGGATTGCCGCGGATGCTCGAGCGGCTGATCGTGAAGTCGAAGTTCGCCGACGATCCCACCCCGTACCTCGCCGCGTCACCGATGTATCAGGTACGCGCGGATGCCCCGCCGACGTTCTTGCTGCACGGCACCAACGACTCCCTGGTGCCGGTCGAGCAGGGCCGGGCCTTCGCGCAGCGGCTGCGGGAGACGTCGACCTCGCCCGTCGCCTTCGCCGAGCTTCCGCTGGCGCAGCACGCGTTCGACTTCTTCGGATCGGTACGCGCCGCCGCCACCGCGCAGGCGATCGAACGGTTCCTCGGCGTGATCTACGGCCGTGATCGGGCCACCGACGCGCAGTGACTCAGCTTCCGAGTTCCGCCGCGTATGCCAGGACCTCCTTGCGTGACGCCCCCGCGGCGAGCAGCGGCCGGTAGCGACCGAGCAGCGCCGGCGCGCTGATTCCGGCGATGGCGACAAGGTGGTCGGCGCAGAAGTAGCCGATCAGCACCTTGCGCGGTGCGGGGGCCACCGGATCCGGCGGGTCCTCGCCGTGGAGCAACTCGACGGAGTCGGCGATCCCGGGCCGGCCCAGCAGCTGGACCTTGCGGCCGAACTGGTCGGACCAGAAGTAGGGCAGCAACGGCGCGGTGGGCTCCGGCTCCTCGCCGGCCAGATCGCGTACGAGTGTGCGCGCCATCACGGGGGCCTGATCGACCGCGGTCGTCCAGTGTTCGAAGCGCAGGTGGCGATCCTGCGGTTCGTCATGCCACGCGGCGACGTCACCAAGTGCGTAGACCGGTCCGTAGACGGGGTCGAGTCCGAGCGCCCGGCCGGCGCCGTCACAGGTCACTCCCGCATCCCATCCGAGGTGCAGGTCGGGACCGAGCCACTCCACGTTGACCTGCGTGCCGACGCCGACGACCGCGATGTCGGCCTCCAGCGTCGTGCCGTCCGAGAGCCGCACGTGGACGGACTCGTCGCTGTCGATCAGCTCGTCGACCCCGGTGCCGGTGCGCAGCGCCACCCCGTAACGACTGGCCATCCGCCCGACGAGCTCGCCGAGAAATTCACCGAGCGTGCGCTGGTAGGGGATGTCCAAGGCTTCGATGATGGTCACGGCGATGCCCCGGTCGTACGCCGCAGTGGCGACCTCGGCCCCGATGAAGCCGGCCCCGACCACGAGCATGCTCTTGGCGCCGTCGAGGGCCGCCCGTAGCGCCAACACGTCGTCGAAGGTGCGCAGCAGGTGGACGCGCGGGTGGCCGGCGAGGGTCGGGAGTTCCCGGGCGCGTACGCCGGTCGCGACGACGAGTGCGTCGTACGTCACCTCACCCGCGACCGGACCGTCGGGGGTGTCCTGCTCGGTAACGACGATCCCGGGGTGCAGGCCCACCGCGCGCACGCCGCTGCGCAGGTCCAGATCGAGTGAGGTCTCGTCACTGCCCTCGCGGGCGAAGACGATCGGCGCTGCGTCGACATCCGCCTTGAGCAGTCGCTTGGACAGTGGCGGCCGGTCATACGGAGGGTGTCGCTCCGCCGACAGCAGCGTCAGCTGACCGGCGAACCCGGCGGCTCGCAGCTCTTGCGCGGCTCGCCATCCGGCCAGCCCGCCACCGACGATCACTACGTGCTCGGGGGTGGCCATGCATCTCCTCTGAAACCCAGCACAGCGCCGAGCCGTATCTTGAGCAGCGTAATCGCGAGTTTCATCCGCTAGGCGGCCGGCCGGGACACGTCGTTCGGAGCACCGTTTCGGCCACATTTTCCCCCCGGGGGTGGTCGTGCTGTTGCCGGGGCGTTACGCTGCATACGTGAAACGCGTTCTAGTTTTTACCGGGCGAGGCGAACTTCAGTGAGCATTCATCCGACCCCACCGGTCGCGAGCTCGCCGTTCGCGGCCATCGAGGATGCGCTTGCCGCCATTGCGCGCGGCGAGCCGGTCGTGGTGGTGGATGACGCCGACCGTGAAAACGAGGGCGACGTCATCATGGCGGCCGAGCTGGTGACGGCCGAGCAGATGGCCTTCATCGTGCGCTGCGGCGGCCTGGTCTGCGTTGCACTCGAAGGCGAGCGCCTCGATGATCTCGCGCTTCCGCTCATGGTCCCGCCGGATGACAATTCCGACGCGCAGGGCACCTCCTTCACCGTTTCGGTCGACGCGTTCGGCACCTCGACCGGCATCTCTGCCGCTGACCGGGCGCTGACCGTGAAGACGCTGATCGACCCGGCTACCGTTCCCGGCGATCTGCGCCGTCCCGGCCACATCTTTCCGCTGCGCGCTCGTCGCGGCGGCGTGCTCAAGCGCTCCGGTCACACCGAAGCTGCCGTCGACCTCGCCCGCCTGGCCGGCCTTCGTCCCGCCGGCGTGCTCTGCGAGATCGTGAAGCCCGACGGCACGATGGCCCGCGTGCCGGACCTGGTGGAGTTCTGCGCGGAGCATGGCCTGCTGCTGATCTCGATCGACGACATCGTCCGTTACCGTCACCGCACCGAGCGCCTCGTCAAGCGGGTCAGCTCGGCCACCATCCCGACCGAGTGGGGAGCCTTCGAGGCGGTCGCCTACGAGTCGGTGCTGGACGGGGAGCAGCACCTCGCATTCGTCGCCGGGGATCCCACCGGCAGCGAGCCGGTGCTGGTTCGCGTGCACAGCGAGTGCCTCACCGGTGACGTGTTCGGCTCGCGCCGTTGCGATTGCGGCACCCAGCTGGCACAGGCCATGGACGCCATCGCGCGGGCCGGCCGCGGCGTGTGTGTCTACCTGCGCGGTCAGGAGGGGCGCGGCATCGGTATCGCTCACAAGCTGCGGGCATACGGGCTGCAGGACCTGGGCCACGACACGGTCGACGCCAACATCGCGCTCGGCCTTCCGGTGGACGATCGTGAGTACGGCATCGGCGCGCAGATCCTGGCCGACCTCGGCGTCGGTCCGATGCGGCTGATGACCAACAACCCGGCTAAGTACACCGGCCTCGAGGGCTTCGGCCTGCGGATCAGCGAGCGGGTGCCGCTCGCGCCCACTGTCACGGCCGAAAACCTGCGATACCTGAAGACCAAGCGCGAGCGCATGGGTCACCAGCTCGAGGGGCTCGACGCGTACTCGGTGGCGCCTGTCCCGCCGGTCACTGGCGGATTCGGCGCGAGCTGACCAGGATGAGCGCATGATCCTGGATGCTTTCAAGCTCACCGACCGGGTTGCGATCGTCACCGGCGCAGGCCGCGGGCTGGGCGCCGCCATCGCGATTGGCTTCGCGGAGGCGGGTGCCGACGTGGTGATCAGCGCGCGTACGCAATCGCAGCTCGACGAGGTCTCGATGGCCGTGGAGGCGGCGGGGCGCCGGGCGGTCGCGCTGTGCCTGGATTCCGCCGACCCTGACGCGCCGGGACAGCTCGTCGCGGCTGCTGAGAAGGAGTTCGGCCGGCTCGACATCGTCGTCAACAATGTCGGTGGCACGATGCCGATGCCCTTCCTCGACACCACCCCGAAGGTGTTCAACGAGGCGTTCTCGTTCAACGTGACGACGGCGTTCGCGCTCACTCAGCAGGCCACGCCCCTGCTCCTGCGTTCGCCCGGGGCGTCAGTCATCAACATCACGTCGACCATGGGACGGGTACGCGATCGGGGTTTTGTGGCGTACGGCACGGCCAAGGCCGCACTCATTCACATGACCCACCTGTTGGCGGCCGACCTCGCTCCGCGCATCCGGGTCAACGCGATCTCACCCGGCTCGATCGCCACGTCGGCGCTGGAGATCGTGACTGGTAGCCCGGAGCTCAAAGCCGAGCTGGAATCAAAGACTCCGCTTGCCCGTATCGGGTTGCCGGAGGAGATCGCTGCCGCCGCGCTTTACCTGGCCTCCGATGCCGCCGCTTACGTCACCGGGAAGGTCCTCGACGTCGACGGGGGCATCGAGGCGGCCAACCTCAGCATGCAGCTGCCCGACCTCGTTTAGCTCGCCGCTCACCAGGGCCCGTCGTGCGCCCCGCGCACCGAAAGCGATGCCCGTACCGAGGTGGTGTTTATTCAGCGGCGCATACGAAGCGTTGCATGAGTGCCGGATCGGGTGCCTCGCCGAGATAACCGGGCTACCTGTCGGGCGCCGGATTGGGTGCATCACTGAGGTCTACATCAGCGGGGTCTACATCAGCCCGGCGAAGTCGACCTGGCCGGTAGCCATGGCCGAGGAGAAACCGTAGTCGGCGTAGACGTTGGCACCACTGATCAATGCCGCTGCGTCGCTGCCGAGAAACGCGAGGACGTCAGCAACCTGGCGCGGGGTGCAGAGCTTGCCGGTGGACTGACCCACGGTCCAGTCGACGACCTTGTCGGTCATCGTGGCGCGGAAATCGGTCAGCAGCGGGGTGTCGATGATGCCCGGGCAAACGCTGCACGTGCGTACGCCCTTCTCCATCGTCGCGTGCGAGGAGCGCATCACCCAGACCTGCGCGATCTCCTTGGAAAACAGGTACGGGTCGGCGAGCAGCTCGCTGTGGGCAGCTACCCACTCCAGCGACTTGTCCCAGTCGCCGATCGCGATGAGCTCGTTGATCTCGGTGAGGTGGGCGGGCCACCCCTGGCCGGCCATGGAGGCCGTGTTGACGATGGCGCCGCCGGCGGGGATGCGGTCCAGCAGCCCCTCGGAGAGCCGGCGCACCGCGAGGCAGTTGACCGCGATGACGACGCGGGCCGGTACGGTAGCGGCCACTCCGGCGTTGTTGAACAGCACGTCGACCGTCGCGGGGGACTCGGCGATAGCGGCATCGATGGAGGCCGGGTCCGCCAGGTCGACCTTGATGAACTTCGCGATCGAGGACCCGAGCCCCGCCGGGGGATCGTTGCGGTCCATCACGGTGACGGCGGCGCCGAGCCCGGCCAGCAGGTCGACGAGTGAGGCACCGACGCCCGAGGAGCCTCCGGTGACGAGTACCTGCTTGTCGGTGTAGTCGATCAACGCCGCCATCACTCCTCCGTTCGGTGCATGATTTTCGGTTGGTCTCTCACGTCAGCCTAGAAGCTCGGCGATGACGCGCATGGAATTGATGTCCGGGTAGAGCAGCAGGCTGGTGACGAAGGACTCCTGCCACGCCGCGAGATCGTCACGCAGCTTGGCGCGCGGGCCAATGAGGGCGGTCTCCTCGATCAGCTGGGTCGGTACGGCCGCGATCGCGTCGTCCTTGTGGCCGGCCAAATAGAGATTCTGAATCTCTTCAACTTCGGCCTCGTAACCCATCCGCTCGTAGACGCGGGCGTGGAAGTTCACGTCCTTGGCACCCATCCCGCCGATGTAGAGCGCGATCATCGGCCGGATGACGTCGGCTGCGGCCTCGATCCCCGCCGCGCCGTCGGACTCCTCGGTCACGATCACCGGCGCACCCGCCAGCACCTCGAAGTCGGCCCAGCCGCGCCGCGCCCCGGGCCGCGCAAAGCCCTCCGCGAGCGACTCGCGGTACATCGCCTCGTGCTTGGGTGCGTAAAAGATCGGCAGCCAGCCGTCGGAGATTTCCGCCGCCAGCGCGATGTTCTTCGGACCCTCGGCGCCGAGAATGATCGGCAGGTCGGCGCGCAACGGATGGGTGATCGGCTTCAGCGCCTTGCCGAGGCCGGTACCTCCCGGCAGGGGGAGCGGGTAGTGCGGTCCCGGGCTGGTCACCGGGGCTTCGCGGGCCAGGACGTCGCGGATGATCTGCACGTATTCGCGGGTGCGGGCCAGCGGCTTGGCGAACTCCTGGCCGTACCAGCCCTCGACGACCTGCGGCCCGGACACCCCGAGGCCCATGACGAAACGGCCGTCGGACAGCAGGTCCATGGTTAGCGCCGCCATGGCGGCCGCCGTCGGGGTGCGCCCCGAGAGCTGCATGAGCGCGGTGCCGAGGCGCAGGGTGGTCGTGCTCGCGCCCCACCAGGCCAAGGGCGTGAGCGCGTCGGAACCCCAGGATTCGGCGGTCCAGACCGAGTCGAATCCGAGCTTCTCTGCCTCGGCGATCACCGCGGGGAAGTGATCGGGACGGCCCGCCCCCCAATAGCCCAGTTGCACGCCCAGCTTCAGACCCTTGCTCATCCCGGTACCAACCCTCCGTCAGCTTTGATGACCTGACCGGTGATGAAACTCGATGCATCCGACGCGAGGAAGAGCGCCGGGCCGATCATCTCGTCGGCGTGAGCAATCCGACGCTGCAGGCTGGCCGCCGACATGCCGGCCATGGAGTCCGGACCGGTCGCCCGGGTCATGTCGGTATCGACCGCGCCCGGAGCCAGCGCGTTGACCCGGATCCCGTCGCCAGCAAGTGACGAGGCGAACGAGCGGGTGAACGACATCAGCCCCGCTTTGGCGGCCGCGTACATCGCCACATTGCCGGAGAACAGGAAGGCACCAGCCGAAATCACATTGATGACGGACCCGGCGGGGCTCACGCGGAGGTACGGCAGCGCTTCCTGGATCAGGAAGATCGGTCCGCGCAAGTTGACGTCGAACGACTTTGCCCACGCCTGCTCGGTGAACTCGCCGACCGGCTGAGACAGGGCATTCGCGGCGTTGTTGACGATCACGTCCACCCGGCCGAAGCGCGCGACCGTGGCGCTGACCAGCGCGTGCAGCGCGTCCAGGTCGCCGAGGTGGGTGGCGACCCCGAGGGCCTCGCCTCCGGAATCGGTCACCAGCTGCTCGGCGGCGGCGCAGGCGTCGGCCTTGCGGCTCGCCACCACGACCTTCGCGCCGGCTCCAGCGAAGCCCTGCGCGATGGCCAACCCGATCCCGCGGGTGCCGCCGGTGATGATGGCTACGCGACCAGTGAGATCGAACAGTGATCGCACTGCCGGGCCGTCCATGCCATGCACTCTAGAACGCCAGACCAAGCGCTTGTTCAGCAGCCTGCTGTCAGCGGGGACTCCCCGGCCAGCAGCTCCTCAAGTTCGGAACGGATGCCGGTCATCTCGTCGAGTTCGGCCGGCATCTCCATCTCACCGAACAGCAGCTGGCGGCGCCCGATGCGGAACATGACGATGGCGTAGCGCAGCGCGTTGTAGGTGAGATAGAACGGCAGGTCACGCGGCTCGTAGCCGGACAGGCTCGCGTACGTCTGCGCGATGTCCGTCGGGCGCAGCAGGTCCGGCAGGCCGGTCAGCCCGTGCTTGCCGAGCATGCTCTCGAAGAAGAAGTGCATGAACGCCATCCACGCGAGATCCACCTCGGGCGGCGCCACCGCGGCCATCTCCCAGTCCAGGACGGCGACCGGGGAGAAGTCGCGATACATCATGTTGCCGATTCGCGAGTCCCCCCAGGACAGCGCCGTCGGTCCCTCGTCGCGCGGCCAGTGCTTCTCGAGCCATTCGAAGCTGCGCTCGATCAGCGGCGAGCGCATGCCATCGGAGGACGTCCAGTCGTAGTAGCGCTGGGTGTCGAGGACGTGTTGGCGCAGGCTGCTCTCGGCGGTGCGGTGCGGCTGCAGGAACGCGAAGCGCTTGGCCGCGTCGGGGATGGCGTGCAGCTTGACCAGCACCTGAACCGACGCGTCCTGCAGGCGCTGGCGTTGGCCGGTCGTGCCTTCCAGCACCCAGCCGGCGATCGCGTACGGGGGCAGGTCGGTCGGCACTACGCCGTCGACGCGATCCATGACAAAGAACTGCTCGCCGAGCGCCGAGCGGTCGGTCTCGAGCCAGCGCAGATTGGGCACTGGTACGTCGGTCCGCGCGGCCACCTCCTGGATGGCGCGGAACTGGCGGTCGAGGTGGTAGGCCTCGAAGACCGGCGCGGCCGCCGGGTCAGGTGCGACCCGAGCCACGAGTGAGGCCTGCTGCTCACCGTCTTGCGTCCAGGTTGCGTCGAAGAGCAGCGTTTCGCTGGACATCCCGCTGCCGCTCGGGATGGCCAGCTCGCCAAGCACCGGGTTGGCCCCTTCCGGCAGGATCCGGGTCAGCCAACGCGTGAGGTCTGCATGCAATTGCGCGTGGTCGCGCGACGACGTCTTGGGGCGGGGGACATTGCCGGGCACTGGCTCGGTCGTCATGATGCAGGGTCCTTCGCGTGGGGCGGGGGTGCGTGTGATGAGGTGTGTCTCGCTGTATACCTGACGCCAAGTCAGGTTCGTCTGACCATCCGTCAGACGACAGGTCGTACCAAGTCAAGTGGCAGAGACTGCCACCTAACAGAGTTCGTTCGTAGCTTGCCGTGAAAAGAGCGATCCGGTTGCAGGGCGTGACAGGAACAGGTTTCATAACGCCACTGGCGGGAGTGATCTGCGCCACCTCGGCAGTACCACCACCACAGCAAGCCTCGGCCCAACGAAAGAGGCCTTTCGCGGATGCATGAGTTCCTCATCTACACGATCAGTGGGCTGACCACCGCGGGTATCTACGCGATCACGGCCAGCGGTCTCACGCTGACTTACGTCACCACCGGCGTCTTCAACTTCGCCCATGGCGCAACCGGCGCATTCGCCGCGTTCGCGTACTGGCAGATGCGCTACGCCTGGAACTGGCCCGCGCCCCTCGCCATCCTGGTGACGCTCGGGATCCTGGCGCCGGCGCTCGCGCTCGGTCTCGAACGGTTCATCATGAGACGCCTTGAGGGCACCTCTGATGCGACCAAACTCGTCGTCACGGTCGCCGTGCTCGTCGCGACCGTGGGCATCATCCAGACCATCTGGGATCCGAACCAGTTCCGTACGACGAAAGAGCTGTTCGGCAAGAAGTTCACCCTCGGCAGCGGTAACAACGGCATCAGCATTCCCTACAACGACGTAACCGTCCTCTTGCTCGCGGCGGCCGTCGCGATCGGGCTGCGGCTTCTGCTGTACCGGACGCGGCTCGGTGTCGCCATGCGAGCGACCGTCGACGACCGCCATCTCGCCGTGATGAACGGCGCGCGTCCCGACCGCGCCTCGCAGGCGTCGTGGATCATCGGCACGCAACTCGCCTCGCTCGCCGGCATCCTGGTGGCCCCCAAGCTCAACCTCTCGGCGCTGCCGCTGACGCTGCTGATCATCAACGCGTATGCCGCTTCGATGATCGGCCGGCTGAAGAGCCTTCCGATGACCTTCGTCGGAGCGCTCGTGGTGGGTCTGGCCAACGACTGGGTCGTCGGCTACCTGCCTAAGATCAAGACGGGCGCCCAGTACCTGAGCGGGCTGCGCGACGTGACCCCGGTAGCCGTGTTGTTGCTCGCCGTCCTGCTGCTGAAGCAGACCAAGCTGCGCGGCGCGACGAGACAGCGAACCCGGGAGATCAGTCCGACTCCAACCTGGGGGGGCAGTCTCGTCTTCGTGGGCATCGTGGTTGTCTGCGCAATTGCGGCGACCCCGATCATGGGAGCCGGCGACCTGTTCTCGTCCACGAAGATGTGGGGGATCGGGATCATCGCGCTCTCGTTCATCCCGCTGGTGGGCTACGCGGGACGGATCTCGCTCTGTCAGATCTCCTTCGCCGGCATCGGGGCGGTGGTCGTTGCTCATGCCGGAGCGAATGGTGCGCCTGCGTCACTGCTGCTCGCGGCAGTCGTCGCAGCCGTCATCGGGGCGATCATCTCGCTGCCTGCGCTTCGCCTGTCCGGGATCTACCTGGCGCTGCTGACCGCAGCCTTTGCGGTGGCGCTGGACCGCTGGATCTTCCAGTTACCCGCGTTCGACTGGATCGGCAACAAGAAGTTCGATCTCTTCGAATCCGGGTCGCTCTCGTTCGAGCGCTTCGGGATCGGCAGCCTCACGGTCAGTACGTCGAAGACCTACTTCGTCTTCGGTGCGGTCGTCTTCGCGATCATGGCGCTCGTCATCGTCGCGGTCCGGCGCAGCATGTTCGGCCAGCGACTGCTCGCCCTCAAGGAGAGCCCAGCAGCCTGCGAGACGCTGGGCATGAACCCGCGGACGACGACGCTCGCGGTGTTCACGCTTTCGGCCGGGATGGCCGGTCTCGGCGGCGGCATCTACGGCGCGGCCCTGCAGACCGCCACGCCCGACACGTTCCAGTTCTTCTCTGGGCTCGCCATCCTGCTGACAGTCGTTGTGGGTGGTGTGAGCTCGATCGGCAGCGCGCTGTTCTCGGCGGTCTTCCTCGGTACCCCCATCACGACGAACCTGCTCAACGGGAAGCTCACCCAAGCCACCTCGATCCTCACCGGCTTCGGTGGCATCGGCCTGGGCAACAACCCCAACGGTTTCATCGCGGCGGACCTGCGTCCGAGGTACGCGCTGGTCACCAAATATCCGGCCCTCATCGCAGGCGCCGTCGGCCTGATCGGGGTCCTTTACCTGCTGCGCACGCAGGACGCGGTGAACGGCTGGGTGCTCGTGCTCGGGATGATCGTGATCCTGCTGGCATTGCCGGGGATCGCACTGGGGCTGGACACCCGCAAGGCCGGCGCCGTGTCCACGGACGGCACCTCAGTGCCCCTGGAATGGCTCGGTCTCGATCAGCCGCCTTCGGCGGAGGATGTTCTCGTGCTCGACAAGCAACTGGACCTGCCGGAGGTTTCACGTGTCTCTGCTTGAGGTCCAGGACGTCACTGTCCGCTTCGGTGGACACACGGCACTTTCGTCCGTCAGTCTGAGCGCTGCGGCCGGCCGGATCACCGGACTCATCGGTCCCAACGGTGCCGGCAAGACGACGATGTTCAACGTCATCACCGGCCAGCAGGATCCGACTCGCGGCAAGGTCGTCCTCGACGACAAGGACATCGGCGGGAAGCTGCCGTACAAGCGCGCCCGGCTCGGCATGGCTCGTACCTTCCAGCGACTGGAACTCTTCGGCCAGCTGACGGTTCGCGAGAACATCCAGGTCGCGGGCGGGCTGCACAAGCAGTGGGGCCGGCGCGGTCCCAGCGCCCTCGGTCCGCCGCCGACCGTCGAGGAGCTGCTGGAGACGGTCGGGCTGTCGGGGGTCGGCGACATCAGGGCAGACGCGCTCCCCACCGGCCAGGGTCGGCTGGTGGAGCTCGCCCGGGCCCTCGCGATTCGGCCCCGGCTGCTCCTGCTGGACGAGCCGGCGTCGGGACAGGACGAGGAGGAGACGAAGGCTTTCGCGGCTCTGCTTCGCAAGCTTGCCGGCGAGGGCATGGCCATCCTGCTCGTGGAGCACGACATGGAGCTGGTCATGCAGGTCTGCTCCCACATCTTCGTGCTCGACTTCGGCCAGTTGATGGCAGCCGGAGACCCCGACTCGGTGCGCGCGGATCGGAAGGTGCAGGCTGCCTATCTGGGTACAGCCAAAGAGGGGGCAGCGTGAGCTTTGGCTCGAACGGTTCGCAGGGTGCCAGCGACTTGACCGTCGTCGCCCCCGAGCCATTGCTGGAGCTGCGCGACGTCCGTGCCGGCTACGGTGCCATCGAGGTGCTACACGGCGTCGACCTCGCGGTGCCGGCAGGCGGCGTGCTGGCTGTCCTCGGCCCCAACGGGGCGGGCAAGACGACGATGCTGCGGCTCGTCGCGGGCCTGCATCCCATCGCGTCCGGTGACCTTTACCTCGGCGGTCGCCGGGCTAACGGGGTCGATCCGGTGTCCTTGGCACGAGCCGGGCTCTGCACGATTCCGGAAGGGCGCGGCGTCTTCCCTAACCTCACGGTGAAGGAAAACCTCCAAATGGTCACGTATCGCGGGCTCAGCCGGCGGGAAGTCGAGGAGCGCGCCTTCAGCTACTTCCCACGCCTGTCCGAGCGCCGGACGCAGATGGCCGGCACGATGTCGGGCGGCGAGCAGCAGATGCTCGCGGTGGCTCGGGCGATCGCCAGCGACCCGAGCGTGCTGCTGCTCGATGAGTTGTCGATGGGTCTCGCACCGCTGATCGTCGACCAGCTCTACGAGGCGGTCCGCTCGATTTCAGCGGACGGTGTCACCATCCTTGTCGTGGAGCAGTTCGCCGCGGCCGTCCTTGACGTCGCCGACAGGGCGGCCGTCATGGTCAACGGTCGGGTCGTGTTGACCGGCACCCCGAAAGAAGTCGAGGCAGACCTGTCCAGCGTTTACCTCGGCGGCGAGGCAGCCGTCCGACTCGATCCGTCCGAGAACCCGCTTGCCGATCCCAACCCGATCCAAAGGTGACTGAGATGACAACGAAGACCGAAGCTTCCCCGGCCAACCCGACGGGCGCGCGCACGGAGAGCTTCAAAGAAGAGCTAAGGAGCCTGAAGATCAAGGATCCCAACGCCGGTCGCGAGGCGGCGGCCCTGAAGGCCGGCTATGTCGTCATGAGTATCGGCATCGTCCTGACCATCATGGGTTACTTCATCTCCCACCAATCCAACGCCGTGGGCACCCTGAACGACGCCCAGCAGATCGCTATGGTCGGCATCGCGCTGACCGTCGCAGGCGCAGCGGCCTTCCTGCGTTACTCCTTTGCCAGCTTCATGCGCTTCTGGTTGGCGCGCTTCATCTTTGAGCAGCAGAAGGACCGCGACTGATCGGCCTTTGCGCGTTTCGTGACGGTGGGCCGGTCGCTGGGTTGTGCTCACCGCCGCCTGCGTACGCGGCTGACAAGTGACGAGGAGAGCTGCAGTGGGGCTGCTGGATGGTCGGGTCGCTTTTGTCACCGGTGCCGCGCGTGGCATGGGGCGCAATCACTCGGTGAGGTTCGCTCGGGAGGGGGCGAGCGTCATTGCGGTCGATCTGTGCGGGCCGATCGCGAGCGCTGACTACGAGCTTCCCGGGCCGGCCGACCTGGACGAGACCGCCCGGCTCATCGAAGAAGCGGGTGGTCGCGCGTTCACCCGCATCGTCGACGTGCGCGACGCCGAGGGTCTGCGGGGCGCGTTGGCCGATGGCGTGCGGGAGCTGGACGCCGACGGCGGCGCGGTCGATGTCGTCGTCGCCAACGCCGGCATCAGCCGCAGCTCAGGCGGGCTGCTCGACACCGCACCTGAGACCTGGCGCGAGACCATCGACATCAACCTGACGGGCGTCTTCCTCACGATGCAGGCGGCCGCGCGGGCGATGGTGGCCCGCAAGCGCGGCGGCTCCATCATCCTGATCAGCTCGATCATGGGTATGCGCAGCTACGGCGGCGTGCCGGCCTACACGGCGTCCAAGCACGGCGTGGTGGGGCTGATGCGTACCGGCGCCCAGGAATTCGCCCATGCGGGCGTGCGCGTTAACTCGATCCACCCTGGCAACGTCAACACCGACATGATCAACAACCAGGCGATTCGTCAGCTCTTCCGGCCCGACCTCGAGTCGCCCAGCGCCGATGACGTCGCGTCCGGCTTCCAGGGAATGAACCTTCTGTCGCGACCGTGGGTGGAGAAGGACGACATCACGGAGGCGGTGCTCTGGCTGGCGTCGGACCTGTCGCGCTACGTGACCGGCATCAGCCTTCCGGTCGACCTCGGGGCGCTGGCCAAGTGAGTGGAGCTCGCGAGGATTTCGTCCTCATCGACCGCCCGCGGCCGGCGGTCACCCGGGTCACGCTGAATCGCCCCGACCGGATGAACGCCATGGCCTTCGACGTCATGGTGCCGCTGCGTGATGCCCTGCGCGAGATCGCCGTGGACAACGACACCCGGGTCGTCGTGCTGACCGGGGCGGGTGCGGGGTTCTGCTCGGGGGCCGACCTGGAGTCCTCCGGCACGGTGCCGAACATCGAGGATCTGACAGTTCCGAGCATCGCCCGGCGCGCGTTGCAGGTGCTGGACGACGTGATCCTCACCCTGCGCTCCCTGCACCAGCCGGTCATCGGAGCGATCAACGGCCCAGCGATCGGCGGCGGCTTCTGCCTCTCGCTGGCGACCGACATCCGGATCGCCGCCGAGAGCGCGTACTTTCGGGCTGCCGGCATCAACAACGGGCTCACGGCGAGCGAGTTGGGACTGTCGTACCTGCTGCCGCGGGCCGTCGGGTCGAGCCGCGCGTTCGAGATCATGCTCAGCGGGCGCGACGTCGACGCCGAGGAGGCGGAGCGCATCGGGCTCGTCTCACGCACGGTGGCTGACGTCGACCTGCTCGACGCCTGCTACACCCTCGCCGAGCGCATCGTCGGCTTCAGCCGCCCCGGCATCGAGCTGACCAAACGCACGCTCTGGACCAGCCTCGATGCCAGCAGTCTCGCCGGCCACATGGAGTACGAGGGCATCTCGCAGCTTTTCGTCCGCATGACCACGCGCAACTTCGACGAGGCCGTCAAGGCGCGAAAGGAACGTCGCGCGCCCACCTTCCTCGACTAGCCCTCGAGGTTGGGTTCCTGACGGGCCGTCAGGTAGCCTGACGCCTCACTACGCGGCTCCTGGCTCGCTGGGGTCGCCTCGAGCTTTCGCAGGAGGAGCCGTGGGTAATCCCGTCATCGTCGAGGCGCTCCGCACCCCGATCGGCAGGCGCAAGGGTGGCTTCGCAGGGCTCAAGCCGATGGCGCTGCTGGCGGCCGTTCAGCGCGGCGTCGTCGAGCGCGCCGGCATCGATCCGGCGCTGGTGGAGCAGGTCATTGGCGGCTGCGTCACCCAGGGCGGCGAGCAGGCCAACCACCTCGCCCGCTACGCCTGGCTGTACGCCGGACTGCCGTACACCACCGGCGGCACGACGATCGACGCCCAGTGCGGGTCCTCGCAGCAGGCGACGCACCTCATTGCGTCGCTGATCGCTAACGACGTGATCGACGTCGGCGTGGCGTGCGGCGTCGAGTCGATGAGCCGGGTCTCCTTCGGCGAGGCGGCAGGCGGCAAGTCCGGCCGTCCCGATGACTGGTCGGTCGACACCGGCGACCAGTTCACGAGCGCTGAGCGGATCGCCGAGAAGCGCGGCTTCACGCGTACCGACCTGGACGAGCTCGGCGTCCGCTCGCAGAAGCTGGCGAAGCAGGCCTGGGACGAGGGCCGGTTCGACCGCGAGATCCTGCCGGTCGAGGCGCCGATCCTGGGCGAGGACGGGGCGCCGACCGGCGAGACCCGGATCGTGAGCCGCGATGAGGGCATGCGTGAGACGACCCTCGAGGGCCTCGCGAAGCTACGCACGGTCCTGCCCGACGGTCGCCATACGGCCGGCAACAGCTCGCAGATGTCCGACGGTGCCGCTGCGGTTCTGGTGATGTCCGAGGAGCGGGCGGCGGCACTAGGGCTACGCCCGCGGGCCCGGATCGTGACCCAGGCGCTGGTCGGCGCCGACCCGTACTACCACCTCGACGGACCCATCGACGCGACCCAGCGGGTGCTTGAGCGCTCGAAGATGGCGATCAGCGACATGGACGTCATCGAGATCAACGAGGCGTTCGCGTCGGTCGTCCTGTCCTGGAACTCGGTCATCAAGCCCGACTTCGACCGGGTCAACGTCAGCGGCGGCGCCATCGCGCTCGGTCACCCGGTCGGATCCACCGGTGCCCGGCTGCTCACGACCGCGCTGCACGAGATGGAGCGCACCGACAAGTCGCTCGCGCTGGTCACGATGTGCTGCGGCGGCGCGATGGCGACGGGGACGATCCTCGAGCGGCTCTAGATCAACGCGCCGCGTTCTTAAAATCCGTGGCAGACGGCCTCGACATTGTGGCCGTCGAGATCGCGTAGGAAGACGGCGTAGTAGCCCGGGTGGTACTCGGGCCACTCCCGCGGCGCGTGCAGCACTTCGCGGCGGGCGGCCACCGCGGCGTCGTGCACCGCCTCGACCGCCGCGCGGTCCGGCGCGCTGAAGGCGATGTGGATCTCGCGTGCCTCGGCGCCCATCGCCGGGCTGAGCCAGAAGTCGGGAATACCGTCGGCCCCGCCTAGACCCACCACAAACGACTCACCCATGGGAAAGCGCATCACTTCGTGCATGCCGACCGGCCCGAAGGCGCCTAGGTAAAACGCCAGCGACGCGTCGACATCAGCAACCTGGATACCGGTGTGGTCAAGCATGGGTGCAGGTTAGCCGCCGCGTTCAGAATCCACGGCCCGGTTAAAGTCGCCGCCATGGCATTGGCGGTCACCGAAGATCAGGCAGCACTGGCAGAGTCGGTCGCGGGATGGGCCGAGCGCGCGAAGGTGCGCACGGCGGCGCGGGCCCAGGTTGACGTCCCGGCGGTGAACCGTCCGGCGGTACGTCCGCAGTGGTGGTCGGGCGCTGTCGAGCTCGGGCTGCTGGGCCTGGCGCTGCCCGAAGAGATCGGTGGCTCCGGTGCGACCGTGGCGGAGCTCGCCGTCGCGGTCGGGGAACTGGGGCGCCACATGGCCCACGGTCCGTTCGTCCCCGCCGCTGCTGCCGCGCTGGTGCTGCTCGCCGCCCGCCGCACCGCGCCGGACCAGTCGCTCATCGACCGGCTGCTGACCGATCTCGCCGACGGCGAGGCCACCGCCGTCGTGGCATTGGACGCCGACGTGACCGCCGGTGCGCACCCGGAGGGGCTGCGCCTGTCCGGCGACGCGGGGCTGGTCCTCGGGCTGCCCGAGGCCAGGTGGCTGCTCGTCCCAGCGAAGGGCCCAGAGGGCGACCTGTGGGCCGTGCTCGACATCGGTGGTGGGGTCACCGTCGAGCCGGTCGATTCGCTCGACGTCACGCGTCCGCTCGCTCGGGTCACGCTCACCGACGCGCTGGTGCCGGCTGAGCGGGTGCTCACCGGCCTGGACGGCGATGTCGTACGCGATCTGTACGTGACCGTCGCCGCTGCGGAGGCGGCCGGGATCGCACGTTGGGCGCAGGAGACGGCGACCGCGTACGCGAAGGTTCGCGAGCAGTTCGGCCGCCCGATCGGTTCGTTCCAGTCGATCAAGCATCTGTGCTCCGACCTGCTCGCGCGCAGCGAGCTCGCCGCCGCCGCCGCGTGGGACTCCGCCAGCGCGGCGACGACGTTCCTGGAAGGCGGGACCGCCGACGAGCGCCGCCAGCTCGCGGTCGCCGCCGCGACGGCAGGCGCCATCGCCGTGCAGGATGCGGTTGCCAACGCCAAGGACTGCATCCAGATTCTCGGCGGCATCGGCTTCACGTGGGAGCACGACGCCCACCTTTCGCTGCGGCGGGCCATGGCCATGCGCGCGCTGCTCGGCGGCACGGCCGCCTGGAACGCGCGCGTGACGTCGCTCGGTCGAGAGGGGCTGCGCCGCCATCGGAAGGTCGCCATCGGGGCCGAAGCGGATCCGCTACGCGAGCAGGTGCGGGAAGTCCTTGCGTCACTCCCGGACGACCGCAAGTCACGGCGGATTGCGCTTGCTGATGCGGGGCTCATCGCGCCGCACTGGCCGAAGCCGTACGGACTCGCGGCCAGCCCGCTCGAGCAGCTTGCTATCTCGCAGGAGCTCGCCGACGCGGCCGTCCGCCCGCCTGATCTGGTCATCGGCAACTGGGCGGTGCCCACGATCATCGAACATGGCAACGAGGAGCAGCGTGGGCGTTTCGTGCGGCCCACGCTGGTCGGCGACATCGCGTGGTGCCAGCTCTTTTCTGAGCCGGGCGCCGGTTCCGACCTGGCGTCCTTGCGTACGCGGGCCACGAAGACCGACGGCGGCTGGACGCTGGCGGGTCAGAAGGTCTGGACCTCGCTGGCCCGCCAGGCCGACTGGGGGATCTGCCTCGCGCGTACCAACCCTGATGCGCCGCACCACAAGGGGATCACGTACTTCCTGGTCGACATGAAGTCCAAGGGCATTGACGTGCGCCCGCTGCGCGAGATCACCGGCGAGGCGATGTTCAACGAGGTGTTCCTCGACGACGTGTTCGTGCCGGAGGACCGCGTGGTCGGGCCCGTCGACGGGGGCTGGAGGCTGGCGCGGACGACGCTGGCCAACGAGCGTGTGGCGATGTCCTCCACGACCGACATCGGGGGAGGGCTTGATGGACTGCTCGAGTCGTCGAGCCCTGATCCGGTGCTCGACGACCGGATCGGCGCGCTCGTGGCAGGGCTGCAGGCGGCCGCGTCGCTCGGGCTGCAGATCACGCTGCGCCAGCTCGGCGGGTTGGACCCGGGGCCGTCTTCGAGCGTGCGGAAGCTGGTCGGGATGTACCAGGTGCAGGACGCGCGCGAGCTCGCCCTGGAGGCACTGGGGGCCGCCGGTGCTGACATGTCGAACCCGGCGGCAGCGGCGGCGTCGCGCTTCGCGCTGTCGACCCGGGCGCTCACCATCGCCGGTGGGAGCAGCCAGGTCCTGCGAAACGTCATCGCGGAGCGACTGCTCGGGCTACCCCGGGACTGACTCGGTCAGCTAGCTGCGCTAGCTTCTAGAACGTGTTCCTGGACTACACGCCCGAGCAGCGAGCCCTGCGCGCCGAGCTGCGCGCCTACTTCGCCGACATGCTGACACCTCCGGTCAAGGAGAAGCTTGGCGCCGCCGGGGAGGGCACCGAGATCTGGCGCACCCTGGTCCGCAAGATCGGTCGTGACGGCTGGCTGGGGCTCGGCTGGCCGACGGAATACGGCGGCAAGGGCCGGTCGGCGATGGACCAATACATCATGTTCGACGAGGTGCAGCGCTGCGGTGCGCCGTTCCCGTTCGTCACCGTGACGACCATGGGCCCCTCGCTCATGCGCTTCGGCACCGCCGAGCAGAAGGCCAAGTACCTGCCGGGGATGCTGAACGGCGAGCTGAACTTCGCCGTCGGCTACACCGAGCCGGGCTCGGGCACCGACCTCGCCTCGCTGCGTACGTCGGCGGTGCTGGACGGCGACGAGTGGGTGATCAACGGCAGCAAGGTCTTCACGTCCGGCGCCAACCAGGCTGACTACGTCTGGCTCGCCTGCCGCACGGATCCCGAGCTGCCCAAGCACAAGGGCATCTCGATCATCCTGGTGCCGACCTCGTCGGATGGCTTCCACTGGACCCCGCTCCACACGGTCGGCGACGTGATGACGACGGCGACGTACTACCAGGACGTGCGCGTACCGAAGGACAATCTGGTCGGCGAGCGCGGCGGTGGCTGGTCCATGATCACTACTCAGCTCAACCACGAGCGGGTCGGGTTGTCCGCCCTCGGCGGCCGCTGCTGGCAGCTCTGGGGCGAGGTCCGGGAGTGGGCGCTCGCGACCCCGCTGCCGGGAGCCGACGACGTTACGCGGGTGGCTGACGTCCCGTGGGTGCGCGCCGACCTGGCCCGCGCTTACGCGAAGCTCGACGTGATGAAGCTGATGAACTGGCGGATGACGGCCGACATCGCGGCTGACAAGCTGAACCCGGCGGATTCGTCCGCGGTGAAGTTCTACGGTACCGAGACCCATGTCGAGGTCTACCGGCTGCTGCTGGGGATCCTCGGGGCCGGCGGCTGGCTACGCGCCGGCTCGCCCGGCGCCGCGCTGTCCGGTGACGTGGAGCGAGCCGCCCGCGCTGCCCAGATCAACACGTTCGGCGGCGGTGTCAACGAGGTCCAGCGCGAGATCGTCGCCGCAGCGGGCCTGCACATGGCCAGAAGGGCTCGCTGACATGGACTTTTCGCTGACCGATGACCAGGAGTCGTTGCGTACGCTCGCCGCCGAGATCTTCGGCGACAAGGCCACCTCCGAGCGCGTCGAGGCCGTCGAGGCGACCGCCGAGCGCTTCGACCGTGACCTCTGGCGCGAGCTCGCCGGCGCCGGCCTGCTCGGCATCGCGTTGCCGGAGGAGTCCGGCGGCGCCGGATTGGGTCTGGTCGAGATGGCGCTGGTGTGTGAGGAGCACGGCCGCGTCGTCGCGCCGATCCCGCTGGCCTGGTCGACCACCGCAGCGATGGCGATCGCGGTCCACGGCGACGCCGCGCAGCGGGAGCGCTGGGTCGGTCCGGCCGCGTCGGGCGAGCTGGTGCTGACGGCCGCGGCCCCGGTCGCCGCGGCTGGGGTCAAGGTGGTCGATGGGACGATCTCCGCGGCGATCGCCGGGGTGCCGTATGCCCACGTCGCTGCCGGGATCCTGATCCCGGCGGGCGGCGAGCTCTACCTGCTCGAGCCGGGCGCCGACGGCGTCACGGTGCTTCCGGGTATCGCGACCACCCGCGAAATCCACGGTGAGCTCGTCCTCGATCAGGCGCGGGTGCAGCAGGTCGGCGCGGGGGCAGCGGACTGGTGGGAAGCGCGGCTACTGGTCGCGCTGGCAGCTACGGCGGCCGGGATCACCGACTCGGCGCTGCGTCAGACGGCGTCGTACACGTCGGAGCGCATGCAGTTCGACAAGCCGCTGTCCACTTTTCAGGGCGTGGCGCTGAAGGCCGCCGATGCCTACGTCGATGCGTTCGGGATCCGTGCGGCGGTGCTGCAGGCGGCCTGGCGGCTGGACGCGGCAGCTGACCTCGGGACGACGGCGGCGGAGGCGGAGGCGTACGTCCTGACGGCTTCCTGGTGGGCCGCGGAAGCTGGGCAGCACTGCGTCCACATCACGCAGCATCTGCACGGGGGCATGGGCGCCGACACGACGTACCCGATCCATCGTTACTTCCTGTGGGGTAAGTCGATCGAGCTGTACGTGGGCGGCGCGTCGCGCACCCTTGCTCGGCTCGGCGACGTGCTCGTCACGCTTGACGCTCCCGGCGACGACATCACCATCCCCGGCTTCGAGATGGTCGCCGCGCCGGCCTGATCACCTCGGGTCGCCCGCTCCATCCGGGAGAAACTCCTCGTGGATCTCGACGGCGAGCACGGCTAACTCTGTCGCGCTCCTCGGTCGCCGCTCTTGCGGAAGCTGATCGGGATGCTCGACGAGGAAGCGGGCTGCTGCCCTGACGGCGGCGGCCTTCGCGGCGTCTTCGTGCGTGGGAAACGAGAACGTCCATTGCCGCGCCCGCTCGGCGATGCGGGCCTTCTCGGGATCGCCCGGGTCGATGCCGGCCGCTGTGAAGACCCGGCAGTCGTAGGTGCGGCAGGTTCGGGGCCGATGCGCGTAAATCGAACATGCGCCGTCGATCAGCAGCGGGCAGTGGCCGCGCTCGTCGTAGCCCAGCAGCTTGTGTCCCTGGGGCAGCCCGGGCGCTGGGAACAGCAGCTGGCGCGGGATGTGGGCGAGCGTGTCGGTCTCGTCGGGGGCGATGTGCACGAACTGCGACGCCGTGCAGCACGCCGTGCAGCTCCCGCACGGGACATCCGACTCGCCCTCGCCTCGAAGCGCGGCCTGCATTCCAACGACCCACTCGCCGAAGTCGCCGGCCCGGCCCTCAACGTCCATTACCCCGAGCCCTAGCTGCCCTTGTACTCCGGCGGCCGCCCCTCGACCCGCGCGGCGCGTAGCTCGGCGAAGTCGTCGCTGCGGTTGATGGAGGTCTGGTAGATCAGCTCGTCGTTCATCGAGCTGCGTAGCTGGGGTTGGGCGAGGTGGCGGATGATTTCGCGCGCCATCTTGACCGAGACCGCCGGCGCGACGGCGACGGCTTCGGCCATCTCACGCGCCGTGGATTCCAGCGCGTCCAATGCAACGACCCGGCTGACGATCCCGTGGCCCAGCGCTTCCTCGGCGCCCATGACGCGCCCGGTCAGCACCAGGTCGCTCACGAGCCCCGGCCCGCAGATCTCGTACAGCGCACCGAAGCCGCCGGTGTCCGGGATGACGCCGTGGGTCAGCTCCGGCAGCCGAAAGCGGGTGCCGTCGGCGGCGATGCGGATGTCGCAGAGCAGCGCGCGCTGGAAGGAGCCGCCCATCACCCAGCCCTTGCACGCGACGATCACCGGCTGATCCATGTCCCAGAGCTGCTGGATGCCGCGGTGACCGCCGCGCATCAGTTCGTGGTGGGAGACCGGCTTCAGGTTCGTACCGATCGAGGCGACGTCGCGGCCCGAGGAGAACGACTTGCCTTCGCCCTGCCAGATTACGACGCGCACGTCAGGGCGCCCGCGCAGCTCGCCCAGAGCAGCGAACAGCTCGGCGTCCATGTCGTCGTCGAACGCGTTGTGCTTCTCGGGGTTGTGGTTGGTGATCGTGGCGATCTTGCCGTCGATCTCCAGACTCACATGACCGCTCATGCCCAGCTCCTCAGCGTGTCCTGATCGTGGTCGTCACGGCTCGTAGGTCCCGTCCGGGCGGCGGACCCAGCCCGACGCCGCGGAGCTGCCACCATCGACGTGCAGCGTGGTCCCGGTGACGTATCGCGAGAGGTCGCTGGCCAGGAAGAGCACCGGCCCAGCGCAGTCGTCCATGTTGCCCCAGCCCAGCGGCAGCTTCGGCGCGTACGTCTCGCGGCCACCCTGCCTGGCCGTATCGCCGAGGTCGTCGTCGCCCGGCGTCGGGATGCCGTCGGGGGCGATCGTGTTGACCCTGATCCGGCGCGGCGCCAACTCGAGGGCGAGCGTGCGCGACAGATGCTCGACCGCCGCTTTCATCGCCGCGTAGATGCCGAAGCCCGGGGCGGCGCGGGTCACTTCGACCGTGGTGACGTTGATGATCGAGCCGCCGTTTGTCATCAGCGGCACGCACCCGCGTACGAAATGGGTGACGCTGGTGAAGTTCTCGTTGACCAGGGCGGTCTGGCCACCGGCGGAGACGTCGAGGACGGCCGCGTAGAAGCCGCCGCCCGCGTTGTTGACCAGCGTGTCGATGCGGCCGAAACGTTCCCCGATCGCCGCGCAGAACGCCTCGACAGCGGCGCCATCCCGTACGTCCATCACGCTCGTCAGCGGATCGTTGCCGCATTCCTCGGCGGTCTGGGCGAGCAGCTCTCCCAGCCGGTCGCAGAGAGCTAGCTGCGCACCGCAGGCCGCGAGCGAGTGTGCGACCGTCTTTCCGATGCCGCGGGCGGCCCCGGTCACGACCGCGACGGTCCCCGTCAGGTCAAGCGCGCTCGCATCGGTCACCACGGCGCGCGACGATAGCTGACGGTCCGTCAGGCCGCGTCTGCGGGGCGCTGAACGACGCGCAGCGAGCCGGTGCGTGACCACTCCGTGAAGCCCCCGGCCAGCGCGCGCTCCCACACGTGGAACGGTGCCTGACCACCCTCCTCGGGTTTTTCGAAGACGTCGTGAATCACCAGAATGCCGCCGGGAGCGACATGAGCGGCCCACGCCTCGTAGTCCGCCTGCGCCTGCACCTCGGTGTGGCCGCCGTCCAGGAAGAGGAACGCGAGCGGCGTCGACCACAGCGCGCCAACCGCCTGCGAGCGGCCGATGACGGCCACGACGATGTCTTCGACCTTGGCGTCGTAGAGCGTGCGGCGCAGCGTCGGCAACGTGTCCAGCCGGCGCGCATGCGGGTCGACCAGCGTCTCGTCGTGCCACTCCCAGCCCGGCTGGTTCTCCTCGGAGCCGATGTGGTGATCGACCGTGACGACCGTCCCGTGCCCGGCCTCGCGTACGGCAGCCGCGAGGTAGAGCGTCGACTTCCCGCAGTAGGTGCCGATCTCGCCGAGTACCCCGCCGGGGGAGCGCTTCAGCGCCTCGACAGCCGCGTCGTACAACGCCGTGCCTTCGTCGACGGGCATGAAGCCGTTGGCACCTTCAGCAGCCGTCTGCAGCGCATTGTCCACGGATGCCAGCTTTCCACAGCGACCGACCGATTCAATGTCGCTGCAACTCGTTACAGTTCTCGCTATGTCAAACGCTCAGGTGCCCGCGGTCGACGGCTGGTTCACCTGCGAAGGACCGGACGGCGGCCCGGCCCTGCTCGGAAGCCGGTGTACGAGCTGCGGCACGCTGACGTTTCCGAAGGCGACGCTCTTCTGCCCCAACCCGGCCTGTTCCGGGAGCGATTTCGAGGAGGCGCCGCTGTCCTCGCGCGGGCGCATCTGGTCCTACACCGACGCGCGCTACAAGCCGCCGCCGCCCTACGTGGCGACGAGCGATCCGTTCGAGCCGTTCGCCATCGTCGCGGTCGAGCTGGAGGCCGAGCAGATCGTCGTTCTCGGCCAGGTGGTGGCCGGGGTCAGCGTCGATGAGCTGCGGATCGGCATGGAGGTCGAGCTGGTGATCGACACGCTGTTCACCGGGCCCACGCCGGATGGAACCCTCGAGGACCAGCTGATCTGGAAATGGCGACCGGTCGACAGCGCTTCCGGCGAGGCTGCGGTAGACGGGGTAGACGGGGTAGACGGGGAGGCGGCGGCGTGAGCGGCGACAAGCGGGTCGCGGTGCTCGGCGCCGGCATGCACCCCTGGGGCAAGTGGGGCCGTAATTTCGTCGAGTACGGGGTCGCCGCAGCTCAGGCCGCTTTGGCTGACGCCGGGATCCCGTGGAGCGATGTGCAGTTCGTCGCCGGCGCCGACACGATTCGCAATGGCTATCCGGGCTTCGTCGCGGGCGCCACGTTTGCCCAGGCGCTGGGTTGGACCGGTGCAAGCGTCTCGAGTTCGTACGCGGCCTGTGCGAGCGGCGCGACCGCGATCGCCAGTGCCCGGGCGCAGATCCTCGCCGGACTCTGCGATGTCGCGCTCGTCGTCGGCGCCGATACGACGCCGAAGGGCTTCTTCGCGCCGGTGGGCGGCGATCGCAAGGACGACCCGGACTGGCTGCGCTTCCGGCTGGTCGGCGCCTCCAACCCGGTGTACTTCGCGCTGTACGCGCGCCGCCGGATGGAGCTCTTCGGTGCGACCGAGGAGGACTTCGCCCAGGTGAAGGTCAAGAATGCGCGGCACGGTGTCAAGAATCCGAACGCCCGTTATCGCTCCGAGGTCACCGTTGAGGACGTGCTCAACTCGCCGATGGTCAGCGATCCCCTGCGGCTGCTGAACATTTGCGCCACCTCGGACGGTGCCGCCGCCTTGATCCTGACCAGCGTCGACTACGCGCGCCGCAAGGGCCTCGGCAGCTCCGGCGTCCCGCTGGTCGGCATCGACGCCGTCTCGACCGTGACCCCGACCTTCCCGAACCCGGTCATCGAGATGCCCAACTTCGCGACCGATGCCGGCCAGGCCGTCGGCCCGAGCTTTCGTGACTCGATCGCGCTGCGGGCGTACGAGCAGGCCGGCGTCTCGCCGCAGGACGTTGACGTCGCCGAGGTCTACGACCTGTCCAGCGCCCTCGAGCTCGACTGGTACGAGAACATCGGCCTATGCGCCACCGGTGAGGCCGAGCAGCTGCTGCGCAGCGGAGCGACGGCCCTCGGTGGCCGGGTCCCGGTCAATCCGTCGGGCGGGCTGTCCTGCTTCGGCGAAGCGATCCCGGCCCAGGCGATTGCCCAGGTGTGCGAGCTGGTCTGGCAGCTGCGCGGCGCGGCCGGTGACCGCCAGGTCGAAGGCGCCAAGGTCGGGATCACCGCTAACCAGGGGCTGTTCGGTAACGCGTCGTCGGTGATCGTCAGCCGCTAGTCCCCCAGGGAGTCGGCGTGCCAAGCAAGCGCTTGGGCGGCATACTCCGAGCGTGACCTCGCCACCGTCTGAGCGCCGCGCTGCGCTCGTGACGCTCGCGGCGGAGCTGTTCGCGGAGCGGGGCTACCGGGCGACGACCGTGCGCGAGATCGCCGAGGCGGCAGGTGTGCTCTCGGGCAGCCTGTACCACCACTTCGACTCCAAGGAGTCGATCATCGATGAGCTGCTCTCGAGCTACCTCGATGAGCTGCTCGCGCAGTACCGCGCGATCGTGTCCGAGGGGGGCACCAGCGTCGATGTGCTCAGCCGGCTCGTGCACGCGGCCTTCAGCTCCTTCGACCGCCACCGCGCGGCCATCACCGTGTTTCAGAACGAGCGGTCCTACCTGCTGAATTTCCCGCGCTTTGGCTACCTGTCCAAGTCGGAGCAGTCGGTGAGCCGGCTCTGGATGAAGGTGATCCGCGAAGGCATCGCGGGCGGGGAGCTGCGAGCTGACCTCGACGCGAAGCTGGCGCACCGCTTCATCCGTGACGCCATCTGGGTTGCGGTGCGCTGGTATCGCCCGGGCGGACGGCTCACGTCCGGCCAGCTGGCCGACCAGTATCTGACGCTGATGCTGGACGGAATGAGAACCAAGCGCTCGCTCGGGTAACGTCGGATTACTGCAGCACAAGGAGGTGCAGCTCATGGCTGCTCGTGAGGCCTACATCGTTGATGCCGTGCGTACGCCCGTCGGAAAGCGCGGCGGGGGACTGTCCACCGCGCATCCGGCCGACCTCGGTGCGCATGTGTTGCGGGCGCTCGTTGCCCGCGCCGACATCGATCCGCTGGCCGTCGAAGACGTCGTCTTCGGCTGCGTCGACGCGATCGGCCCGCAGGCCGGCAACATCGCCCGCACCTGCTGGCTCGCCGCCGGGTTGCCGGAGGAGATCCCGGGCGTCACGGTCGACCGCCAGTGTGGTTCCTCGCAGCAGGCCGTTCACTTCGCTGCCCAGGCCGTCATGTCCGGTACGTCGGACCTGATCATCGCGGGCGGCGTGCAAAACATGAGCATGATCCCGATCGCCAGCGCGATGACCATGGCGCAGCCGCTCGGCTTCACCGACCCGTTCTCCGGATCGATCGGCTGGCGGGCGCGTTACGGCGACGAGGAGATCTCGCAGTTCCACGGCGCCGAGATGATCGCCGAGAAGTGGGGCATCTCCCGCGAGGAGATGGAGGCGTTCTCCCTCGAGAGCCACGAGCGCGCGATCCGCGCCATCGATGAGGGCCGCTTCGAGCGCGAGATCCTGCCGTACGAGAATCTGGCCGGCGAGAAGATCACCACCGATGAGGGCCCGCGCCGCGGTTCGACGCTTGAGAAGATGGCGTCGCTGAAGACGCTCGTCGAGGGTGGCCGGCTCACCGCAGCCGTCAGCAGCCAGATCTCTGACGCGGCGAGCGGGATGCTCATCGCCTCCGAGGACGCCGTGCGTACCCACGGCCTCAAGCCGCGCGCGCGTATCCACCACCTTTCGGTTCGCGGCGACAGCCCCGTCTACATGCTGACCGCGCCCATCCCGGCCACCGCATACGCGCTTGCCAAGAGTGGGATGACGCTCGACGACATCGACCTCGTGGAGATCAACGAGGCGTTCGCGAGCGTCGTACTGGCTTGGCAGCAGGAGACCGGCGCCGACCTCGCCAAGGTCAACGTCAACGGCGGCGGCATCGCCCTCGGCCACCCGCTCGGCGCGACCGGTGTTCGGCTCATGACGACCATGCTTCACGAGCTTGAGCGCACGGGCGGCCGCTACGGCCTGCAGACCATGTGTGAAGGCGGCGGCGTCGCCAACGTGACGATCATCGAGCGGCTGTCCTGACCCGTGGACCTCGCGCTCACCCCGGACGAGGAGAGCTTCCGGGCCGCGGCGCGTAGCTGGCTCGAGGCCAACGTGCCATCGGCGGCTTTGCCTTCGCTGGACACCCTGGCAGGCTTCGAAGCCCATCGCGAATGGGAGCACAAGCTTCATGCGGGTGGGTGGGCGGTCGTCTCGTGGCCCGCGGAGTACGGCGGCAAGTCCGCGTCACTCGTCGAGTGGCTGATCTTCGAAGAGGAGTACTACCGGGTCGGCGCACCGCGTCGCGTCGGGCAAAACGGCATCTTCCTGCTGGCTCCCACCATCTTCGAGTTCGGCACCGACGACCAGCGCGAGCGCCTGCTGGCGCGCATGGCCTGCGGTGACGACATCTGGTCGCAGGCCTGGTCCGAGCCTGACGCCGGCAGCGACCTGGCGGCCATCCGCAGCACCGCCGCGAAGGTCGACGGCGGCTGGGTGCTGAACGGCCAGAAGACCTGGAGCACGCGAGCCGTCTTTGCCGACTGGGCCTTTGGCCTGTTTCGCTCCGACCCCGAGGCGCCCCGCCACGCCGGCCTCACGTACTTCCTCTTCCCGCTGTCGGCGAAGGGCGTCACCGTTCGCCCGATCCGCCAGCTGGACGGCGAAGCGGGCTTCGCCGAAGTCTTCTGCGACGACGTTTTCGTCCCCGATCGTGACGTCCTCGGTACGCCCGGGTCGGGCTGGAAGGTGGCGATGTCCACCACCGGTTCGGAGCGGGGGCTGACCCTGCGCAGCCCGGGGCGTTTCCTGGCTTCGACGGATCGGCTCGCGGATCTTTGCCGTCGCCAGGATGAGGCGGTGGACCCGACCCTGCGGGCCGACGTGGCGCAAGCGTGGATCGACGCGGAGGCGTACCGGCTCTACACCTTCAGCACCGTCGGTCGGATGCTGGCCGGCGAGAGCCTCGGCGCGGAGTCGAGCCTCAACAAGCTCTTCTGGTCCGAGCTCGACATCGACATCACGCAGACGGCGCTACGGCTGCTTGGCTCGCGCGGCGTGCTGGCTGCCGACGCCCCTGATGTCGAGGGCCAGTGGCTCGCCGATTTCCTGTTCGCGCTGGCCGGTCCGATCTACGCCGGCACCAACGAAATCCAGCGCAATGTCGTCGCCGAGCGCGTCCTGCGCTTGCCCAAGGGGGCGTGATGCGGTTCGGGTTCACGTCCGATCAGCGGGAGCTGGCCGGGGCCGTACGCGAGATCCTGGCGGCGGAGCTGACCCCGGCGGTGCGAGCTGGCGCTTCCGAAGCGTCCGGACGCCGCGGCGGGGTCTGGAAGGCACTGTCCGAGGCTGGGGTTTTCGGCTTGCTGGTGCCGGACGAGGCCGGTGGGCTGGGGCTCACCGAGCTCGACGCGATCCTCGTTCTCGAGGAGCTCGGCCGCGCAGCGGTGCCCGGTCCGGTGGCGGAGACGGCGTTCGTCGCAGCGCCGGTGTTGGTGGGGTCCACGTGGTCGGACGGGCTCGCTGACGGCGGCGTGGCGGCCAGCGCGGCCGAGCCTGGTGGCTACCTGCCTGACGCTGACGTCGCCGACGTCCTGATCCTGACCGGCCGCCCGTCGGGACAGGGTGCGCAGCTCCTGGAGGGCGCAGGCGACCTGACCCGCCAACCCACCGTCGACCCGAGCCGGCCGCTCTTCTCGCTGCCGCACTCGCCGGGTCGGCCGCTGGACGCCGCGGCGGCTACCGGCCTGCGTGACCGGGCGGTGCTGGCGACGGCAGCGCAGCTGGTGGGCGCTTCGCAGCACCTGCTGGAGGCGAGCGTCGCTTATGCGAAAACCCGCAAGCAGTTCGGCCGGGAGATCGGCTCGTTCCAGGCGCTGAAGCACCAGCTTGCGGACCTGATGCTGGCCGTCGAGTTCGCCCGGCCGCTAGTGCACCGTGCTGCGTACTCGCTGGCGCATGCCACCGCGACCGCCTCGCGCGACGTCTCGGCCGCCAAGGTGAATGCGGCGCAGGCCGGCGAACACGCTGCCCGTACGGCGATCCAGATCCACGGCGCCATCGGCTACACCGACGAGCTGGACCTGCAGTACTGGCTCAAGCGCGTCTGGTGGCTGGTGCCGGCGTGGGGCGACGCGATCACCCACCGCGCGCGGGTCGCCGCCGCCATCATCGACAACCCGCCGATCACGCGTACCCCCTGACTCGCGCCACCCTGCACGCAGCGGGACCGGGCTAGCTGAGCCGCTCGACGATCATCGCCATGCCCTGGCCGCCGCCGACGCACATGGTTTCCAGGCCGATGGTGCCGCCGGTCGAGGCGAGGCCGTTTAGCAGGGTGGTCATGATGCGCGCGCCGGTCATGCCGAAGGGGTGGCCGAGGGCGATGGCGCCGCCGTGGACGTTGAGCTTGTCGTCCGGAATCCCAAGCTGGCGCGCCGACGGGACGACCTGGGCCGCGAAGGCTTCGTTGATCTCGAACAGATCGACGTCGCCCACGCTCATGCCCGCGCGGGCCAGCGCCTGGCGGCTCGCCGCGATGGGGCCGAGTCCCATGATCTCCGGGTCCAGCGCGGAGACGCCCGAGCTGATGATGCGGGCCAGCGGCGTGATGCCCAGCTCGCGGGCCCGCGCGTCGCTCATGACGATCACCGCGGCGGCCCCGTCGTTGAGCGGGCACGCATTGCCGGCGGTCACCTTGCCGTCGGGGCGAAAGACGGGCTTGAGGTCGGCGAGCTTCTCGGCGGTGGTCGTCGGGCGGGGGCAGTCGTCACGGTCGATGACCCGGCCGTCGGGCAGTGTCACCGGGGTGATCTCGCGGGCGAAGAAGCCGCTCTCCTGCGCCGCGCCGGCCCGCTGCTGGGAGAGGGCGGCCCAGGCGTCCATGTCCTCGCGGGAGACGTTTTCGAGCTCGGCGACGTTTTCGGCGGTCTGGCCCATCGCCACATAAATGTCGGGCAGTCCGGCAATCGGCGCCCACGTGCCGCCATCGCCGAGCTGGCGGTCGTTGGTACGCGACTCCGCCGCCGCGAACCGCGGATTGTGGGAGCCCGGGGCGCCGTCAGCCCGGCCAACCCCGTAACGGCTGACGCACTCGACGCCGGCGGCGATGAACGCATTCCCCTCGCCGGCCTTGATGCCGTGCGCGGCGATGCGGATCGAGGCGAGCGAGGACGAGCAGTAGCGGTTGACGGTCAGGCCGGGAACGCCGGGCAGGTCAGCCAGGATCGCGACGACCCGGGCCAGGTTGTAGCCCTGCTCACCGGCGGGCTGGGCGCAGCCGAGGATCAGGTCCTCGAACTCGGAGGCGCCCAGCTCGGGTACCTGCTTCAGCGCTGACTGCACGATGGTCGCGGCCAGATCATCGGGCCGCAGCTCGGTCATCGAGCCCTTTGCCGCCCGGCCGATGGGGCTACGAGTAGCGGCAACGATGACGGCGTCAGCCATGACTGTCCTCTAGTGAGCTTGCTGTGACGAGTAGGGAACCAAGCACTTGCTTGGTTAGCAGGGTAGGGATGGACTGGTCGCGAGTCAAAGGCGCATGCCAGGTAGTTTCGCTCGCATGGAGCTGCGCGAGAGCGCTGAGGAGCATGATTTCCGTGCCGAAGTACGCGAGTGGCTCGAAGCCAACCTGACGGGTGACTTCGCGGGGGCGCGCGGGCTCGGCGGGCCGGGTCGCGAGCATGAGGCGTTCGAGATCCGCGCGCTATGGGAGCGTCACCTCGCCGCTGCCGGTTGGACGTGTCTGGGCTGGCCTGTTGAGCACGGCGGGCGCGATCTGCCCTTACGCCACCAGGTGATCTTTCACGAGGAGTACGCGCGTTCCGACGCTCCGGTACGGGTCGGGCTCATCGGCGAAGGCATGGTCGGACCGACCCTGCTGGCCTTCGGCACCGACGAGCAGCGCGCTCGGCTGCTCCCGCCGATCCAGCGTGGCGAGGAGCTGTGGTGCCAGCTCTACTCCGAGCCGGGCGCCGGCTCCGACCTCGCCAACATCACCACCAAGGCGGTGCGCGACGGCGACGACTACGTGATCACCGGCCAGAAGGTCTGGACCTCGCTCGCGCACTGGTCGGACTGGGGTTTCGCGATCGTGCGAACCGAGCCGGGTTCAAAACGCCACCGCGGGCTCTCGTACGTGCTCGTGCCGATGCGTGAGCCGGGTATCGAACTGCGACCGATCATCCAGGCGACGGGCACGTCCGAGTTCAACGAGGTGTTCTTCGACAACGCGCGCACCTCGGTGCACAACCTGGTCGGCGCCGAGGGCGACGGCTGGAAGATCGGGATGGCGACCCTGGGATTCGAGCGGGGTTCGATGACGCTCGGCCAGCAGGTCGGCTTCCGCCGCGAGCTCGAACGGATCATGGAGCTGGCGCGGCGCACCGGAGCGAGTGACGATGCGAGCATTCGCGACCGGCTCTCCCGAGCCTGGATCGGCGTCGAGATCATGCGTCTCAACGCGCTGCGCACCTTGTCGACGTCAACCGACGAGCGGGCCGGTTCTCTTGGATCCATCGGCAAGCTTTACTGGTCGACCTGGCATCGCGAACTCGGTGACCTGGCAATGGACGTACTCGGGATGGCTTCCACGGTGGTCGCCGCGGCGCCGTACGAGTTGCTCCCGGAGCAGTCGCTCTTCCTGTTCAGTCGCTCCGACACCATCTACGCGGGGTCCAGCGAGATCCAGCGCAATATCATCGCCGAGCGCTCGCTCGGCCTGCCCAAGGAGCCCACCGGTGCCTAGCCCGGCCCCCAGCTACCCGCCCGCGCACAACCTGCTCGAGGGTCGAATCGTCCTGGTGACGGCTGCGGCCGGTACCGGGATCGGCTTCGCGACGGCCAAGCGGGCCGCCGAAGAGGGCGCGACCGTCGTCGTCTCCGACTACCACGAGCGCCGCCTTGGTGAGGCCGCCGCCCAACTCGCGGAGATCACCGCCGAGGCTCCGCTGGCGGTCCCGTGCGACGTGCGTAACGAGGAGCAGGTGCAGGCGCTGTTCGACGCGGTGTATGAGCGCCACGGACGCCTCGACGTGCTCGTCAACAACGCGGGTCTCGGCGGCGAGGTCGCGCTGGTCGACATGACCGACGAGCAGTGGACCAGCGTCCTCGATGTGACGCTCAACGGCACCATGCGGGCCACCCGCGCCGCCCTTCGCCGGATGATGCCCGCGGGCGCCGGGGTCATCGTCAACAACGCCTCGGTCGTCGGCTGGCGCGCCCAAGCCGGGCAGGCGCATTACGCCGCCGCAAAGGCCGGAGTCATGGCACTTACGCGCTGCGTCGCCATCGAGGCGGCCAGCTCCGGGATACGGGTCAACGCCGTCGCGCCGAGCTTGGCGATGCACCCGTTCCTGGCCAAGGTCAGCAGCGCGGAGTTCCTGGCCGAGCTGGCCGGCAAGGAGGCCTTTGGGCGCGCCGCGGAGGTGTGGGAGATTGCCAACGTCATCGTCTTCCTGGCGAGCGACTACTCGTCGTACATGACCGGCGAGGTCGTCTCGGTCAGCAGCCAGCACCCCTGAGGAGCCCGTATGTCAGCGCTCGACACCGTCAACGCGTTCATGAAAGCCGCGGCTGACCGCGACTACGATGCCGCCGTCAGCTATCTCACCGACGACATCGAGTACCAGAACATGCCGCTGCCTCCGGTGAACGGCAAGCAGGCCGTCCGCGACACGCTCGACATGCTGCTGGCTAACGCGCAGGGCTCAGAGTGGATCGTTCATCGCGAGGTCGAGACCGGCAACATCGCCATGAACGAGCGCACCGACCGCTTCCTGATCGGCGGTAAGTGGATGGAGCTGCCGGTGGCGGGCGTCTTCGAACTGCGCGACGGCAAGATCGCGATCTGGCGTGACTACTTCGACCTCGAAACGATCATGAAGCAGATGTCCGCTGGCTGAATGCGCCCGCGTCCGCGGCAGCAGGAGCGGCGTCGTCAGGATCAGGACACCGGCTAGAGCGATCGCCGTGCGGGAGCTGGTGACAGTGGCCAGCAGTCCCCAGAGCGCGGTCAGCGCCGCGATGGTGAGGTTGCTGGTGACCGACCACGCCGACAGGGTTCGAGTGACGCGCTCCGGCGCGGTCTGCTCGAGCTGGTAGGTGGCGAACACCGGGTTGAAGACGCCCATGCAGGCGACCAGGCCGAACTGGACGGCGATGACGAGAAGTAGTCCCGAGACGCCTGGGCGGACGAACGCCAGCCCCAGCGGCCAGCAAGCACGCAGTGCGCCGGCCGTGACCATGACCCGGTGCCGCCCGAACCGCACGACGAGCCGGCATGCCAGACGCGAGCCAATGAGGCCGCCGAGGCAGGGTGCCCCGAACGCGAGGCTGTACTGCCACGGAGCGAATCCGAGGCGGCCGAGCATGAGGACGGCCAGCAGCGGCACGGTCGCCATGATCAGGCAGTTGACCAGGGTCGTGTTGAACAGCAGCGGGCGCAGCGTCGGGTGGGCCAGGATGTAGCGCCAGCCTTCGAGCACGTCGCCGGCCCGCAGCCGCGCTGCACCGCTTCGGGTGGGATGCGGCTCGCGTCCGCCGATCGTCCGGATGCTCAACGCCGAGAGCAGGTAGCTGATCGCGTCGGCGACCACGGTTGTCACCGGGCCAAACACGCCGACGGCGGCGCCGCCGAGCGGCGGTCCCAAGATGGTCGCGGTCCAGGTCGTGGACTCAAAGCGGCCATTGGCCACGAGCAGGTCCTCCGGGGCCACGAGCGTCTTCACGAAGGCTCCGCTGGCCGCCTTGAAGGTGATGTTGGCAGCGGCGACGATCACCGAGACCGCCAGGAGTTGCGCGAAAGTCAGCCGGCCGAGCGCGTACGCGGTGGGGATGCTCATCAACGCGGCGAACCGCGTCACGTCCATCGTCACCATCACCGGCCGCTTGCCACGAAACTCCACCCACGGCCCGAGCGGCACCGCCACCACGGCACCCACCGCGAGTCCAGCCGCGGCCAGCAACGACACCTGGGTCGGCCCGGCATGCAGCACGATGATCGCGATCAGCGGGAACGCGCCGAACCCGAGCCAGGTACCGAACGTGCTGACGGCGTACGCCGTCCAGAGCCACTCGAACTGTCGACCCAGAGAGCTGCGGCGCACCAGCCAGATCAAAGCAGCAGATACGTCCCTAACCTGCGCGGCTCGCGGTGACTATGTACGCGGCTAGCTCGGCCTCGAGGCGACCGGTCCCGAGCCGACCCTCCATCTGATCCGCCAGCGCCGCGGTGAGCTCGTCCAACGGCCCTCGATCCGCGAGCGCGAAGCGTAGCGGCGTCCCGAGGCTGAAGCCTTCGGCGAGCGTGCGGGCCGATGGCGAGCTGCCACGCAGGACGACCCGCTCGAGGGTGCCCGGTTCCAACCCGCCGGCGCGCAGGTCAGCCCTGATCTGATCGGGCTCAGTGTATCCGTGGGGAACCCGAACGATGAAGCTCGGCGGGTCCGCGGGCAGTACGGCCGCCAGGCTGTCCACCATGGCCGCGGTGAAGGGGGAGGCTTCGACGACGTCCCACGCCGAGAAGACCAACCGTCCCCCGGGCGCCATGACGCGGGCGGCCTCCGCAAAGGCGGCAGGCTTGTCCGGAAAGAACATGACGCCGAACTGCGACACGACGGCGTCGAAGGTGGAGTCGGCAAACTCCAGGCGTTGCGCATCGGCCTGCTGCCACGCGGGACCCGGCACCCGGGCAGCGGCCCACGCCACCATCGCGGCGTTGAGGTCGGTGGCCGTGATGGTCGCACCGGGGAGAGCGTGTACCAAGGAAGCGGTGGCGATCCCCGTACCGGCAGCGAGCTCGAGTACGCGCTGCGGAGCCAGTGGCGCGATCAGCTCGGCGAGGTGAGCGGCGAACGGCGCGAAGAGCGCGGGCCCGAGGGCCGAGTCGTAATGCCCGGGCATCGATTCGATCCAGCTCGCATCCGTGCTCATGGACACATCATTCACATCGGCCGTGCGGTTAGCGTCCAGCGCCCTGAAACGTTCGCCGATAGCCGTACGGTGAGGTCTTCACCGACCGCGAGAAGTGCTTGCGCAGGTTGCCGGCGTTGACGAAACCGTTTTTCTCGGCGATCGCGTCGACGGGCAGGTCGGTCGTCTCGAGGAGCTGCTGCGCGAGCTGGAGCAGTGACGCTCTTCTGGCGCGGTTGCGGGCGGCCGCGCTCGACGCCCAGCTCGCTGCCGGCGAGCCGCGGCTTAGGCGAGGCTTAGGCGGCGTGTTGCATGAGGACGTTGACGGCGTAGTGCAGGTCGAGTTTGTCACCGGCGCGGGGCGGCAGGGTGGTTCGGTCGATCTGGCCGGTGGGGTCGAGGTGTTCGGCGGGCTGGCAGGGCCATTCGGGCCGGTGCGGGACGGGCCGTCCGGCGTTGGTGGTGATGGTCAGGGCGCGGGTGAGCGGGTGCAGGGTGAGGCGGAAGCGGCCGGCGTGGACGACGGTGTGATGGCGGGAGCAGGGCAAGATCAGGTTGGACAGGTCGGTGCGGCCGCCGTCGCCCCATTCGATGACATGGTGGGCGTGGAGTTTGCGGCGGCGGGTGCAGGAGGGGTAGCGGCAGCGTTCACCGTCGACGGCGCCGAGCAGGTCACGTAGCGGCTGGCCCGGGTGGCGTTGGGTGCGTCCGGTGTCGTGGGCGGTGAGGTCGGCGGGCCGGATCGGGCGTAGCACGGCGCCGGCGGGCAGCGTCGCGGCGATGCTGCCGGGTGGTAGGAGTTCGCCGTCGGGCAGGCGGGCCCAGCCGGAGAGCGGCTCGATGTGGATGGTGAGTTGGGAACGGTCGCGGCGGGCCCGGTCGGGATGGGCGGCAGCGCGTTCGGTGAGGTAGGCCCGGCACAGTTTGAGCAGCCCGTCGCCGCGGGTCGCCTGCTGGGGGCTGTCGGGGCTGGCGGGTCTTTCCGCGGAAAGATTCGAGTTGGGGTGGCGTCGAGGTCGGTGCGGGCGGCTTCGATCGCGGCGAGCAGCAGTGTGCCGTCGGTGGCGCTGGCCCGGATGGTGATCTGCAGGTCGCCGTCGTCGTCGTAGCGGGTGTGGACCCGGATCCGTTCGAGGGCGGGCGCAACCCCGTCGTCGGCGCCGTCTGCAGCGTCGCGCCGGTCGAGGAGTTTGCGGGCTCGGCGCAGCCCGCTGACGAGCCGTTCCAGCTGACCGCCGGTGGCGTGGCGGGCCAGGTCGATCAGCGTCTGTTCGGCGATGTCGCCGGCGGCCCGGCTGATCGCCAGTACCTGCGCGTAGGACAGCCGCCCGGCAGCGAACGCGGTGAACGTCGCCGGCAGCGCCCGCAGCGCCCGGGCAACCCGGACCCGTTCACCGGCGGCGTTGGGTCCCATCCCGAGCCGCCACGACAGCCAGTGGGCACATGAGAGCACCCCGTCGACCGCCCACGCCCGGCGTTCATCGAACTCGCCGATGTAGGCCAGCAGGCCGGGATCCCCTGCCGCCACCCGGCCCGCCCACGTCCTGAGCCCGTCCTCGATCTGATCGTCAGACAGGGAGGCCAGCTCGACGGCAGTCAGCGGCGAGGACGGGACAGGCAACACGGACACCGGATTCATGACAAACGCTACCGACCACCACCGACAAAAAGCCGCCGCTGGACTGAGCGCAGCGCCGGCTACGCGAAGGCGGGCAGCACCGCGTCGACGTAGAGCCGCAACGACTCCCAGCCGACCTCCGGCGGCATGCCGCCGACCATCGGGTGCAGCACACACGTCGCGAAGTCGCCCTGCGCCTTGGCCCGCTCGATGCACTGATCGGGGCTGAGGATCTGGTAGATCCCCTCGGCGCGCAGCTCCTGCGCGGTCGTCGCGTGAGAGTGGACCGCGGAGTGGATGTCCGGGGTCTGCCAGCTCGCGTACGTCGTCGCCTCATGCAGGAAGTATTTGCCGTAGTCGGCCCAGGCCTTGTCGGGGTCCTCCGCGATGTGCAGCATCGCGGTGTCCTCCGGCGGCATCATGATGAACGGCGACACGCCCTTCTCGGCGCACTGCTCGTTGTAGTACTCGGCAAGCTCGGGCAGGTTGGCCGCGGGCAGGAACGGTAGGTTGAAGCGGGCGGCCCGGCGCGCACCCGGCTTGCCGGAGCCGCCGACGAAGAGCAGCCCTTGTACCGGCGACATCGGCACGGGAGTGACGCGCGCACGGTGGCCGTCGTACTCGAACTCCTCGCCCGTCCAGGCGGCGAGCATGGCGGTGATGGAGGCGTCCAGGATCTTGCCGCGGTCCTTCCACGACTTGCCGGCGGCCTCGTACTCATCGGGGCGGTAGCCGAGCCCGGCCACCACCGAGAGCCGGCCACCTGTCGCGAGGTCCAGGACGGCGATCTGCTCGGCGAGGCGGATCGGGTCGTGCAGCGGGACGAGCAGGGCCTGGATGATCAGCCGCACATTCTTGGTGACGCCCGCGACGAGCGCCGCATTCGTCAGCGGGGTCGGGCTCCAGCCGTCGTCGGCCCCGTGATGCTCCTCGAAGCTGACCGTGAAGAAGTTGTTCTCGTCGGCGTATTTGGCCATCTCGATGCCGGCGCGGTAGTGCGCGGAGAGGGTCGGCCTGTCGAGGCCGGGGACGACGAAGTTCAGCCGGAGGACGGAGAGCACGGGCGTGCCTTTCAGGGATGAGGGCTTACGGGGTGCGCGCGTGGACCTGACTATGCATCAGCCGGCCCCGTAAACGGGGTCTTCGGCCGGTCCCTCTGCGATCAAGGCCTCGACCGCGGAACCGATCTCCGCGGGGTCCCAGCGGGCGCCCTTGTCGATCGGCTTGCCGTGATGCCAGCCGCTGGCGACCGAGAGCTGACCGCCCTCGACCTCGAAGACGCGGCCGGTGACCGAGCGGGCCTCATCGCTGCCGAGCCACACGACCAGCGGGGAGACGTTGCTCGGGTCCATCGCGTCGAAGCCCGACTCGACGGCGGCCATCGCGACGAAGACGCCCTCGGTCATGCGGGTGCGAGCGGAGGGGGCGATGGCATTGACGATGACCCCGTAACGACCCATCTCGGCGGCGGCGATCTGGGTGAGCGCTGCGATGCCGGCCTTGGCGGCGCCGTAATTGCCCTGCCCGACGCTACCCAGCAGGCCGGCGCCAGACGAGGTGTTCACCACTCGCGCCTCGACCGGGGTTCCGGCCTTCGACTGGTTACGCCAGTACGCGCCCGCGTGGCGAAGCGGGACGAAGTGGCCCTTCAGGTGGACCCGGACGACCGCGTCCCACTCTTCCTCGGACATGTTGGCCAGCATCCGGTCGCGCACGAACCCGGCGTTGTTGACGAGTGTGTCGAGCTGACCCCAGGTGTCGAGCGCGGTCTGGATCAGCGCCTGCGAGCCGGCCCAGTCGGCGACGTCGTCGGCATTGGCGACGGCCTCCCCGCCGAGCGCCTTGATCTCCCGGGCGACGGCATCGGCCACCTCACTGGCCCGGCCGCCCCCGTCGAGCGCGGTGCCGTAGTCATTCACGACGACCCGCGCGCCCTGGCGGGCGAACTCCAGCGCGTGTTCGCGGCCGAGGCCCCGACCAGCGCCCGTCACGATGACGACGCGGCCGTCGCAAATGCCCGTCATGGAGCTCCGTCCGTGGGTGTCTTGGTAGCCGGTGTGTTGGATTCGGCGAGTGCGGCCTTGACCACGGCTAGGAATTCCGGCTTCTCGCCGCCGCCATGAACCGACAATGCCGCGCCCGTGATGAAGCCCGCAAGGTCGGATCCCAGGAACAGGCAGGCGCCGGCGACATCCTCGGCGGTGCCCATGCGAAGCATCGGGACGGTACGCGCGACGGCGGCGCTGCCGGCCGCGCCGCCGTAGTGATCGTCGGCATTCTCGCTGGCCACCAGGCCGACCACCAGCGTGTTGACCCGCACTTTCGGTGCCCACTCGATGGCGAGGCTGCGTGCCAGGTGGGTCAGCCCGGCTTTCGCGGCGCCGTACACCGCCGAACCGGGACTGGGCCGCGCGCCGCTGATCGAGCTGATCATGATGATCGAGCCGCCCTCGGGCTGGGCCTGCATGATGGTGTTTGCCCGCTGCGAGACGTGCAGCGGAGCGAGCAGGTTCAGCTCGATGATCCGCGTGGAGACGCGCGGCGATGCCGTAGCCGCGGCGAGCGCCGGGCCGCCCCCCGCGTTGTTGACCACGACGTCGAGGCGGCCAAGTCGCTCGGCTGCGGTATCCACGAGTGCGGCGGCGGCTTCGGGATCACGGATGTCGGCCAGGACGAAGCTCGCCGTTCGCGTACCGGATGGTGTCGTGACGGAGGGCAGCTCGGCAGGCTCGTGTCGCGCGCACACCACGACCTCGGCGCCGGAGGCCAGAAACGCTTCGGTGATGCCGCGCCCGATACCGCGCCCCCCGCCGGTTACCAGCACGCCTCGTCCTGCATAGTCGATGCTGCCGGTGCCGGTCACGGGCTGGTACGTTACCAAGCAAGCGCTTGGGCGAGAAGGGCGGTCCTGCCTGTGGGTATCGAGGTAAATCGGCACGGTCCGATCGCCGAGATCGTCGTCGACTACCCGCCGGTCAATGCGCTCCCCGTCGCCGGGTGGTTCGACCTCGCCGATGCCCTCATCAGCGCAGGCCGCGATGAGAGCGTCCACTGCGTCGTGCTCGCCGCCTCGGGTCGCGGCTTCAACGCGGGCGTCGACATCAAGGAAATGCAGCGCACCACCGGATTCGGCGCGCTCGTCGGCGCAAATCGGGGTTGTTACGCCGCGTTCGCCGCGGTGTACGAGTGTGCGGTCCCGGTCCTCGCCGCGGTCCACGGTTTCTGCCTCGGCGGCGGCATCGGACTCGTCGGCAATGCTGACGTCATCGTCGCCAGTGATGACGCGACCTTCGGCCTCCCCGAGGTTGATCGCGGAGCGCTCGGAGCTGCTACGCACCTGGCTCGGCTCGTCCCGGCGCATCTCATGCGGGCGATGGTCTACACGTCTCGTACCGCCACGGCGCAGCAGCTGTTCGAGCACGGCTCGGTTCTCAAGGTCGTACCCAAGGAGCAGTTGCGGGAGGCCGCGCTCGAGGTGGCCGGCGAGATCGCGGCGAAGGATCCGTACATCATCCGGCTCGCGAAAGAGTCGTTGAACGGCATCGACCCCATCGACGTCAAGCGCAGCTATCGCTTCGAGCAGGGATTCACGTTCGAGATCAACCTCTCCGGCCGGGCCGACGAGCATCGGGATGCTTTCGTGACCAAGCCGGGCGAGTCAGGGAGCGGTGAGTGAGCGACAAGCGGATGGCCATCGCCGGCGTGGTCGGCCAGCTCGAGAGCGGCATGACCATCGGCATCGGCGGGTGGGGGTCGCGTCGCAAGCCGATGGCGATCGTGCGTGCCATCGCGAATTCCGACCTCAAGGATCTGACCCTCGTCAGCTACGGCGGCCCGGATGTCGGCCTGCTGGTCGCCGCGGGCAAGGTACGCAAGCTGGTCAGCGGATTCGTCTCGCTCGACTCCATCGCCCTGGAGCCGCATTTTCGCGCCGCTCGCCAGCGTGGCGACGTCGAGTTCTTCGAGGTTGACGAAGGCATGCTGCAGTGGGGGCTGCTCGCCGCGGCGCAGCGGCTCCCGTTCCTGCCGATCCGCGCCGGACTCGGATCCGACGTCATGCGCGTCAACCCGCAGCTGCGCACGGTCGTCTCGCCGTACGAAGACGCCGAAGAGCTGGTCGCTATGCCCGCCCTCACCCTCGACGCGGCGATCATCCACATGAACCGCGCCGACGCGAGCGGCAACGGTCAGTTCCTCGGACCGGATCCGTACTTCGACGATCTGTACTGCCTCGCCGCGACGCAGCGCTTCATGTCCTGCGAGCGCGTGGTCGAGACGGCTGATCTTCTTAAGGAAGGCTCGTTCCACACGCTGAAAATCAACCGTTTGATGGTTGACGGGGTGATCGAGACGCCTGGCGGCGCCCACTTCACGACCTGCGCGCCGGACTACGAGCGTGACGAGAAGTTCCAGAAGGCGTACGCCACTGCGGCGGCCGATCCCGCGGCGTGGGAGGCGTTCCGGCAGCGTTTCCTGGCGGGCGACGAGGCCGCATATCAGGCCGCCGTACGCGCGTTTGCTGAGGAGGCCTCATGAGCACCCCGACCGAGACCGCTGTGCGCCGGGCCGACGTCTGTGCAGTCGCCATAGCCGAGGCCTACCGCGGCGACGGCGAGATCATGGCGAGCCCGATGGGCACGCTGCCGGGCATCGGCGCCCGGCTGGCCCGGCTGACCTTCGAGCCCGACCTGCTGCTGTCTGACGGCGAGGCGTTCCTGCTCGCCGCCGTGCCGCCGCTCGGCGCGCCGCTTGCCGACGCCGTCATCGAGGGCTGGATCCCCTACCGGCAGGTGTTTGACATCGTGGCTTCCGGCCGGCGCCACGTGATGATGGGCGCCAGCCAGATCGATGCCACCGGCAATACGAACATCTCCTGCATTGGTGATCAGGGTCACCCCAAGTCCCAATTGCTGGGCGTGCGGGGTGCGCCAGGCAATACGGTCAACCACCGGACCAGCTACTGGATCCCCAAACACTCGACGCGCGTCTTCGTCCCAGCAGTGGACATGGTGTCGGGCGTCGGTTATGCCCGGGCGGCTGCGGCGGGTGTCGCAGCCGCCCGGTTCCACGGTCTCGGCCAGGTGATCACCGACCTGGCCGTCCTCGGATTCGGCGATGCTCCGGGTGCGGACGCCAAGCTGCGCCTCATATCCGTCCACCCGGGTGTGACCGTCGCGCAGGTGACCTCGGCCACCGGTTTCGCCCTCGAGGGTGCCACCGGCGACGTACCGACCACGCGCGAGCCGACCGAGGAAGAGCTCGGCCTCATCGCTCAGCTCGACCCCAAGGGGCTGCGCTACCGGGAGGTGGCGGCGTGAGCGAGCACCCCGCGCTATCGACCCGCTTCACGCAGCTCACCGGCGTTCGCTATCCGATCGTCCAGACCGGGATGGGCTGGGTTTCCGGTGCCCGGCTGACGGCGGCGACGGCAGCCGCGGGCGGCTTGGGGATCATCGCGTCGAGCACCATGAGCGTTCCGGAGCTGGAGACGGCCATTCGGGCGGTCAAGGAACGTACTGACGCACCTTTCGGGGTCAACATCCGCTCCGACGGACACGACGTAGGCGAGCGCGTCGATCTGATGATCCGCCTGGGCGTGAAGGTGGCGTCCTTCGCACTCGCGCCCAAGAAGGAACTGCTCGCCAAGCTCAAGGACGCCGGGCTCGTCACGATGCCGTCAGTCGGGGCGCGTCGCCACGCGGAAAAGGTCGCCGGGTGGGGCGCCGATGCGGTGCTCGTCCAGGGCGGCGAGGGCGGTGGCCACACCGGCTCCGTGCCGACGACGCTCTTGCTCCCGCAGGTCGTTGATGCGGTCGACATCCCGGTCGTCGCCGCCGGCGGGTTCTTCGACGGTCGCGGTCTGGTCGCCGCGCTTGCCTACGGGGCGAGCGCCGTCGGGATGGGGACGCGCTTCCTGCTCACCAGCGACAGCAATGTCAGCAACGCGGTCAAGGAGGTGTACCTGTCCACGGACGTCAACGGCACCATCGTCACGACCGCCGTCGACGGGGTGCCCCACCGCGTCCTGCGTACCGAACTCGTCGACAAGCTCGTGAAATCGACCGCCGTCGGCCGGCTGCCGCGGGCGGCCCGCAATGCCCTCGCTTTCCAGAAGGAGAGCGGCATCACGTGGACGGAGATGCTGCGCGAGGGCAAGGCCATGAAAGCCGGGCACGAGCTCGCGTGGAGTCAGGTGATCATGGCGGCCAACACCCCGATGCTGCTGAAGGCCTCGATGGTGGACGGTCGTGCTGACCTGGGGCTGATGACGTCGGGCCAGGTCGTCGGGCTCATCGAGGACCTGCCGTCCGTCGAGGAGCTGATCTCGCGCATCGTGCGGCAGGCGGGTGAGGTGCTCGAACGTCTCACGGCGTCGGCGACGGCGCCGGCAACTGTGCCAGCCACTGCGACGGCCGAGGCGCGCGGCTGAACCCAAGCATCGGGCCCTGGTCGTGCCGCGCACCCGATCTGCTGCCCTGGCCAGGGTGACCTCTTTTCGTTGAGGCACCCGATCCGGCTCATTTGCAACGCATCGGGTGCCTCGCGGATGGAACCCTCCCGACCCGCGCGCACCACAATTGGTGCGGACGGGACTTCAGACCGGCAGATTTCGCCCTTTCGTCGGGCGAGTGGCTTAACGCGCTAGCCCGAGGTGCCGAAGACCCGTAGATGACCCCACTGCGCCGCCGGCTCGCCCCTGCGCTGCTGGCCGTCGCGGGACTGGTGGGAACGGCCGCTGGGTGCGTACCCGCCGGGACCCCGCCGGCGCCGTTCATGGACACGGTCCCGGCGAATGGAGCCGCCCCGCTGAACCACGGGTGGTTCCAGGCGGGCAGGGCGTGGGTCGGTGACTTCGGCGACCCCGACATCCGGCGGGTCGGCAACACCTACTACGCCTACAGCTCCTCCGCCGGAGGTCGCTACCTGTCGGTCACGACGAGCACGGACCTGAAGACCTGGATGATTCATCCGCATTGGAGCACCGCCGCCGCACCGTATGCCAACGACCCGAACTGGAAGAACGGCATTCCGACCGAGATCCTCCACGACGCTGAAAGCCCAGGCGATCAGTGGAACAACAACGACGCTCTCGTACGCCCGGCTTCCTGGGGGCTGGCGGCGAACGTCAACAACTGGGTCAAGAAGACGTACTGGGCCTCCAGCGTCATCAACATCGGCAGCACCTGGTACGCGTACTCCGCGGTCAAGGTCGGGACCGTCAGCGACGACCCGCACAGGTATGGACGTTTCTGCCTGACCGCTGCGAGCGGCCCGAGCCCGATGGGGCCCTTCCGCGACATCAGCCGCGGGGCGCCCATCCAGTGCCAGACCTACGACCACGACCCGGCCGGCTCGATCGATCCGTATCCCTACCACGACCCGACGAACGGCAAGGACTACCTGCTCTGGAAGGCCGCCGGCAAGCTCGGGGTCCGCGAGTCGTCGCTGCTGTCCGTCGAGCTGGGCAGCAACGGCCTGCCGGTGCCCGGGAGGCAGCCGACCCTGCTGCTTTACACGAACCGCTCGGCCGCCTGGGAGGGCAGCACCATCGAGAACCCGTCGATGGTCTATCTCAATGGCACCACGTACCTGTTCTACTCGGCCAACGACTCCATCTCGGATGCGGACGGCCGTAGCAACTACGCGACCGGTTACGCCGTCTGCCCGCAGGGTCCGCGTGGTGCTTGCGTACGCCCCCGCGGCGGTCCGGTGCCGCTGCTGGCGAGCAGCGGCGTCAACCAGGGTCCGGGCGGCGCTTCGCCGGTCATCGATGCGGCCGGCAAGCTGCATCTCGCGTACGCCACCTACTGGCTCGGTGAGAACCGCGGCGGATACCACCCGCGCCGGCTCCACATCACCGGAATCGTCCAGAACCCGGACCGCACGCTGCGCGTCGGCTGAGCCGCTCCGGTGACGCCCGCGTAACCCAACCCGGGCACTCTGGCCACCATGGCTGCGCGCGACCCGCTCGAGACGCACGCCGGAGTTGTCGCCGAATCGGGGCACTTCGCGATGCGCGCCGACATCCGACGCCTCGGCGAAATGCTGGGCGACACGCTCGTCCGCCAGGCGGGCGCTCCGGTGTTGGACCTCGTAGAGCGGGTGCGCCGGCTGTCGCGGCGCAGCGGGGACGATGCCGACCTCGAGCTGGCCACGTTGCTCTCCGGCGTCGATGTTCCTACGGCGGTACTGCTGGCCAGGGCCTTCTCGACGTTCTTCCAGCTGGCTAACGTCGCCGAGCAGTTGCACCGATCCCGCGAGCTTGCGGAGCGGCGCGCGCGCGACGGCGGTCCGCTGCGGCGCCTCGTCGAGCGTTTGAACACCGACGCCGACCGGGCGCTGATCCAGGCCACCTTGGGCCGCACCAAGTTGCGTCCCGTCTTCACCGCCCACCCCACCGAGGCCTCGCGCCAGTCGGTGCTTGCCACCCTGCGACGCATCGCCGATCTGCTGGTCAGCGACGGCGATCCGGCGGTTGTCGAGCGTCGCCTGGCGGAACTCATCGATGTCCTCTGGCTGACCGATGAGCTGCGCACCGGCAAGCCGACGCCGGTGGACGAGGCCCGCGCGGTCACGTACTACCTTGATCAGCTGGCCCGCTCAGTCCTGCCGGACCTGCTGGACGATCTTGACGCGCAGCTGCGCCGGGTCGGCCTCGTCCCACCTGCGGACACCCCGCCGATCCGGCTCGGCACCTGGGTCGGCGGTGACCGCGACGGCAACCCGAACGTCTCCTCCGACGTCACGATGGACGCCTTGCGTCTGTACGCCGACCGCGCAGTGCGCTATCAGGTGTCGGTGGTCGACGAGCTCATCGAGGAACTGTCCGTGTCGACCCGGATCTCCGGCATTTCCAGCGCCCTGCAGGAGCGCCTGGCCACCGACCGGGAGGCGCTCCCCGAGGTCTACCAGCGCTTCATCAGGCTGAACGCGGGGGAGCCGTACCGGCTCAAATGCAGCTACATCCGGGTTCGGCTGTTGCAGACCCACGATCGCATTGCGGCCGGGCGCCCCCACCAGGCCGGGCAGGATGACCTGGGTACGGCCGCCTACCTGGCCGATCTCGCGGTCATGTCCGAATCGCTGCGCGCCCACTCCGGCGATCGCATCGCCGACGGTGGGCTCGCGCGGACGCTGCGGGCGGCCCGCACGATCGGGGTCCACCTGGCGACGCTGGACCTGCACGAGCACGCCGATCGCCACCACGAGGCGCTGGCCGCGCTCTACGCCCGGCTCGGGGAGCTGCCGAAGGCGTACGACGAACTGGGCCGCGAGGAACGCACCACCCTGCTTTCGCGGGAGCTGGCTGGCCAGCGCCCACTCGCCGCCTGGCGCTCGCCGCTTCCCGCGCCCGCCGAGAGCGTCATGGCGGTCTTCGAAACAGCGCGGGCCGCCAGGGAGACCTTCGGCGGGGAGGCGGTGCAGAAGTACATCGTCTCGATGACGCAGGGGATCGACGACCTGCTCGCGGTCGCGGTCCTCGCCCGGGAGAGCGGGCTCATCGAACTGCATCCCGGACCGGACGACGACCGCCCCGACCGCAGCGACCTGGATCTGGTGCCGCACTTTGAGACGGTCAACGAGCTGCGCCGGGCCGGTGAGCTGCTCGACGGCCTGCTGAACGACCCGAGCTACCGACGGATCGTGCGGGCTCGCGGCGACGTCCAGGAGGTCATGCTCGGCTATTCCGACTCCAACAAGGACGCCGGTGTCACCACCTCGCAGTGGGAGATCCATCGGGCGCAGCGCCGGCTTCGTGACGTCGCGGCAGCCCATGGCGTACGGCTGCGGCTCTTTCACGGCCGCGGCGGACCTGAACTCCGGTGCGGCCGCAGAGTCCTATCGCGGCCTTGTCGACCTGCCCGACCTGCCGCGGTTCTTCAGCGAGGCGACGCCCGTGGAGGAGCTCGGTGGGCTCAACATCGGTTCCCGCCCGTCACAGCGACCGGGAGCCGGCTCCGCTTCGCTGTCGAGCCCGCGGGCGATCCCGTGGGTGTTCGGCTGGACGCAGACCCGCCTGATCGTTCCCGGTTGGTACGGGGTCGGCAGCGGCCTGCTCGCCGCCCGCGACGCCGGGCTCGGCGACGTCTTGAACGAGATGCCTGACTGGGCCTTCTTCCAGACTTTTCCTGGGCAACGTCGAAATGACGCTTGCGAAAACCGACCTTCGGATCGCGCGTGGCTACGTCGACGCGCTCGCCGACCCGAAGCTGCGCCCGATCTTCGAGCAGATCTGTGCCGAGCACGAGCTCACGCTGGAGCAGGTGCAGCTGCTCACCGACGGGTCGGGGCTGCTCTCGAACTACCCGCTGCTGCAATACCGGCTGACAGAAATACCGGCTGAGCCGTCAGAAGCGGTCGGTCTTCTCCCGCAGCCGCGCCGCCAGGCCCATCAGTAGGCGCTGGGCGAGGCCGGGCACCTTCTCCAGCAGCGAGTCGAACTCGCGGCGCTCCACGACCTCGATCGTGACCGGGGTCGTGGCCGTCACCGTGGCCGTCCGCGGGCCGCCGTCGATCAGCGAGATCTCGCCGAAGTAGTCGCCCGGGCCGAGCTCGGCCAGCTTTGCGCCGCCGCGAGTGACCTGCACGGTGCCGGCCCGGATCACCACGAATTCGTGTCCCGGGGCGCCCTCTGTCGCGAGCACCTTGCCGGGCGGGATGTCGAGGGTCGTGGACAGCCGAGCAACCGCATCCAGGTCGCGCGAGGAGCAAGCGGCGAAAATCGGCAGTCCCTTGAGCGACTCAGACATCGATTGGTCCACGCGGGGACTCCTAGTCAGGGCTGGTCGAATTGTCGGTACAGGTCAGCGAATGGACTGTAGCGGCCCGCCCGACCCTGCCCCGCACACGCACTCCGCGTCCAGCCCTCGAGGTAAGTCATTTCCGCAGAAAAGCTCGCTGGTGGGTCCACCGGAAAGCACATCCACCGCCAGCAAGACGGCCGCCGACGTCCAGGAGGAGCGCTCCGCGGGCCACCTGACCTGGTTGGCGAATTGCCACCCCGTCCAGTAGCCGCCGTCGTCGTGACGCGTGTGTTGGATCTGGCGGACCAGCTCACGGGCGGTCTCGTCCTCGCCCAGCGTGTGGAGCGCGATCGCGAGCTCGCACGTCTCCGCGCCGGTGACCCAGGGCTGGTCGCTGACGCAGCGCGCGCCGAGTCCGGCGACCACGAAGGTGTCCCAGGACTCGCGGATGCGCTCATGCCCGCGGTCGCCGCGCAGCGCGCCGCCGAGGATCGGGTAATACCAGTCCATTGACCAGCGGGCTTTGGGAGTGAACGACTCGGGGTGGGCGACCAGGGCGTGGTGCAGCGCGCCGGCGGCGAGCTCCCAGTCGGGCTGCTGCTCGCCGACCAGATCGGCCAGGGCCAGCCCGCAGCGCAGGCTCTGCAGCGTGCTGCTGCATCCCGTGATCAGCACGTCGGGATACGTCGAGCCGTCGGGGCGGCGGGCCCAGCGGATCCCCCCGCCCGGATCCTGCATGCCGACGACGTAGTCGAGCCCCCGCACGACGACGGGCCACATCAGGTTGACGAAACGCCGGTCGCCGGTCGTGAGCCAGTGGTGCCAGACGCCGACCGCGACGTAAGCAGCCTGGTTGCTCTCCCCGTCGGGATTGACCGCCTTGCCGCGCTCGTACGTCATCGCCCAGGAACCGTCAGGCCGCTGGGTCTTGCGCAGCCACTCGTACGCCCGCTCGGCGGCTTTGCGCTCGCCGGACACGAGCAGGCCCATCGCTGACTCGGTATGGTTCCAAGCATCGGTGTGGCCGTCGGGCCAGGGAAGGGCGCCACTTGCCTCCTGCGCCGCGACGATGGAGGCCCCCGTCTGCGCCACGTCGTCGCGACTGAGGATGCCGCGCAGCTCAGGCGGCCGCACGAGGCGTCCTGACCGGATGTTCGCGCGGTGGCTTGCGCAGATAGCAGACCAGGCTCTTGCCGATCAGCGGCTGGAGTACCCGCTCTGCCGTACGAGTGGTGCGGGGGGCGGACATCATGTCCCACACCAGCAGCCGGTGATAAAGCTTCGTGGCGCGATGACCATCGTCATGAACGCCGACGACGCACCGTAGCCACCAGTACGGGGCGTGCAGGGCGTGCGCGTAATGGTGGTCGAGCAGCTGCAGGCCCACGGCTTCGAGCCGGCTGCGCAGCTGGCGCTTGCGGTAGATACGCACGTGGCCACCCTCGACCTCGTGGTAAGCGTCGGACAGCGCCCAGCAGACCTGCTCAGGGCCCCAGCGCGGAACGGTGGCCGCGACGAGCCCGCCGGGACGCACGACGCGGGCTACCTCGACCATGGCCGCCTCGTCGGCCGGGATGTGTTCCAACACCTCGGCGATGATGACGCGATCGAAGGTGCCGTCAGCGAAGGGCAGGCGCAGCGCGTCGGCGCGGACGGCAACACCGCGGGTGCCGTCAGGGTCGACCTCGCTCAGCCGGTCGCGGGCTTCCTTGAGGTCCGGCGCCGACATGTCGAGGGCGACGACGGTGGCTCCCCGCCGGCAGGCCTCAGCGGCGTGGCGTCCGTCGCCGCACCCCAGGTCGAGGACGCGATCGCCCGGCCCGACGGGGAAACGGTCGAAGTCGACGGTCAGCATGGCGCCGCGACCTGCGCAACGGTGGGCTCCGGAGCCGGACCGCCGCCGCGCAGGGCAGCGATGCGCTCGCGGTACCAATCAGCCGTGCCGGCGGCGGCAGCGCGCCAGGTGAAGCGCTCCTGGACGCGAATGCGCCCGGCCGCCCCGAGCCGGGCGCGAAGCTCCGGCCGGTCGAACAGCTCCCCGAGAGCCGATGCGAGCGCCCCCGCGTCGCCCGGGGGCACCAGCAGCCCGGCGGTGCCGTCAGAACCCACGATCTCCGGCAGGGCGCCGACCCGGGTGGCCACCAGGGGCAGTCCGCAGGCCATCTCCTCCACCGCGGGAAGGCAGAAGCCCTCGTAGAAGGACGGGACGGCCGCGACCTCCGCGGACTGCATGAGAGCGACCACCTCCTCCTGCGAAAGCCCCGAGCGGAAGGTCACGGCGCCGCGCAGCCCCAGCTCGTCAAGGCGCCGGTCAGCCGGGCCGTTGGGCTTGGCGCGCCCCACGCAGACCAGGTGAGCCTGCGGACGTTCTACCCGAAGCTTGGCAAGCGCGTCGAGCAGCACCATGAGGCCCTTGAGCGGCACGTCAGCGCTGGTGACGACGATGATCCGGCCATCAACGGCCGCCTCGGGCCGCGGGAAGAAGACGTCGGGGTCGACGCCGAGGGGAACCATGTGGACCCGCTCGGGCGCGATGCCCATCTCGCGCGGGATGTCGACCTGCGACAGGTCGGAGACGGTGAGCACGCCGTCGAGCTGTTTCGCGACCTCCTGCTGCATCGGCAGGAACGAATACCAGCGGCGCTTGGTGAAGCGGCGCCAGGGGTTACCGGCAGCGGCCAGGTCGTGGCGCCGGTCAACGGTGATCGGATGGTGGATCGTCGCCACCACGGGGACCTTCAACGGGGCCAGCGCCTTGCGCAGCTTCTCCAGGCCTCGGCCGAGGCCCTGGTTGTCGTGGACGATGTCGTAACGGCGCTGATGGGTCCAGGTCGACGGGTGCAGCACCCGCGCGGTCCGCAGGCTCGCCGTCAGCGGCTCGGGGAAGGCGCCCGTACACATGAGCGCGAACTCCAACGCATCGATGCGGCTGGTGAACTCCTTGGGCCACGGCAACCGGAAAGGGTCAGGCTCGCGGTAGAGATCGAGGCTGGGCAGCTCGGTGAGCTCGACGCCCGGATCAAGCACGGGATACGGCTGGCCACTGAAAACCTCAACGCGGTGACCGAGAGCGACCAGCTCGCGGGACAGGTGACGAATATAGATTCCCTGTCCGCCGCAGGTCGGCGTACCGCGATAAGTCAAAAGGGCGACCCGCAACGACTCGCCCGCCACCCGGCAGCTCCTTCTCATCCGTGCTCAACCAGCGAGCACCGGTGAGATGGCGCCGCAATCACCTGACTCTATCCCGCGGTCGTTAAGTACGGTCAGAGAATGACCACGCCTGCGTCAACGCTGACCATCGACGAGCTTGCTGACTCCGTCGGTCGAACCTTCGGTCCGACCGACTGGATCACCATCGAGCAGTCGCGCATCGACCAGTTCGCCGAGGCCACCGGTGACCACCAGTGGATCCATGTCGACCCGGAGGCGGCCAAGAACGGCCCGTTCGGCGCGACCATCGCTCACGGCTACCTGACGCTCTCGCTGGCGAGCTTCTTCGCGTTCCAGCTGCTGTCGGTCAGTGGAATCTCGATGGGGATCAACTACGGGGTCGACAAGGTCCGCTTTCCGTCCCCGGTGCTGGTCGGCAGCAAGCTGCGCGCCCGCGCGGAGATCATGGAGGTCACGCCGATCGACGGCGGCTTCCAGGTCAAGACCAAGCTGACCATGGAGACCGAGGGCGCGACCAAGCCGTCGTGTGTCATCGAGTCACTGAGCCGCTACTTGCGCTAGCAGTCGCCGCAAGATCGCGCCTAGACAAGATCGCGCCTAGACTAGAACGCGTTTCAGCCAGTCTGGGCGAGGGGGGTACGTCTCATGGCCGGGGACGTCATGCCTTCGCTGTCGCCTGCTGCGGTTCCCGCCCGGGCGACGACCGCCTCACAGCGCGCCCGCCGCCGCCGCATCCTGAATGCCGCCGTCTCCCTCGCCCGCCAGGGCGGCTACGACGCCGTGCAGATGCGCGAGGTGGCGGAGCTCGCAGGTGTGGCGTTGGGCACGCTTTACCGCTACTTCCCCTCCAAAGTGCATCTGCTCGCGGCCGCCATGGTTCGCCAGCTCGAGGCGCTGCACGACCAGCTCCTGCGGGAGGAGCCGCAGGGTGCCGATGAGGGGGAGCGGGTGCTCGGCGTGATCTACCGGTTGATCGGCGCTTTGGAACGGGACCGCCTGGTCAGCGATGCTCTCGTACGCGCGATGGTGGTCGCCGGACCGGCCGAGGTCGAGCAGGTCAACGCCGTCAATTCCTCGATCATTGCCACGGCGATCCATGGTCGGGGCGCCGCCGTCAGCCCGCGTGATTACGCCGTTTCGCTGCTGATCGGCAAGGTGCTGATGACGGACCTGCTGGGCTGGCTGTGCGGGCGGATGAGTATCGAAGCGGTCCGTGCGTCGTTGTCCGACATGGTCGCGGTGTCCATGGCCGGGCAGCACGTGCTCGGCGCCCGCGACTGACCACCTCGCCGAATCTGCCTGAGGAGCCGCGCCGCATGTCGTCCTACAACCTGTCCGAGCTTTTTGAACGGGTCGCGGCCAAGGTTCCCGACGCCGAGGCGGTGGTGACGGGCGATCGGCGCCTCACCTACGCGCGGCTGAACGAGCGCGCCACCCGGCTGGCCAACGGTCTCCGCGAGCTGGGGATCGGCCCCGAGGACAAGGTCGGCCTGCACCTGCAGAACGGCTCCGAGTACCTCGAAGGGATGCTGGCCGCGTTCAAGCTGCGGGCCATCCCGGTCAACATCAACTACCGCTACGTCGAGCGCGAGCTGGAACATCTCTACAACCTCACCGAGCTGTCGGCGCTGGTGGTCCACCGCCAGTACCTGCCGCTCGCGGCCGCGGTGAAGCCGCAGGTCCCGAGCTTGAAGCCGGTCATCGTGGTCGAGGACGCGACGAGTGGCGCCGATGAGTCGACCCCGGACACGCTGGAGTACGAGGCCCTGCTGGCCGCGGCCGGCACCGATGGCGACTTCCCGGGCCGAAGCTCGGACGATCTCTACATCGCCTGCACGGGCGGCACCACCGGCATGCCGAAGGGCCGACGAGCGTGATGAGGTTGGCCTTTTCGTCCGCAACGAGCTGCCAGACCTTCTTCGCGTCGAACGAACCGACCGGCGGCAGCACGACCTTGCCCCCGCCCAGTATCATTTTGAACGCTCCCCAGTGAGCGCTGACGTGCATCAGCGGCGGCGTGATGATGGCCGAAATCCCCGGACTCAGTACGCGATCGGCGAGCTGCTCCGGCGACTCGACCGGACCTTCGAGCGTCGTCGGGTCACCGCCGCCCATGGTGGCGAAGAAGACGTCCTCGTGACGCCACACGACGCCCGACGCCATGGTGCGCCCGATGCTCGACGTGTACGCGGCGGCCACGCAAGCCGGTGAACCGATCGACGCGTCGACCCTGCTGGTGCTGGCCTCCGGCGGCGCGCTCGTCTCGCCGTCGACCAAGGCGAAGGCCAAGGAACTGCTGCCGACCGTTGCTGTTGTCGACGGCTTCGGGTCGACGGAGACCGGCGTGACCGGCATGAGCACGGGTGAAGGCCCGGCTGGTCGGGCAGGCACGGGCTTCAAGATGGACGAGCGGATGGCCGTGCTGGACGACGATCTGGAGCCGGTCGAGCCTGGCTCGGGTGCCGTCGGGCGCCTGGCGCGGCGCGGCCGCATACCGATCGGCTACTACAACGACCCGCAGAAGACCGCGGAGACCTTCGTGGAGAAGGATGGGGTGCGCTGGGTGCTGCCCGGCGACCTGGCGAGCGTCGAGGCGGACGGCGAGGTCATCCTTCACGGCCGCGGCTCGACCAGCATCAATACCGGTGGCGAGAAGGTCTTCCCCGAAGAGGTCGAGTCAGCGCTGCTCGACCACCCGGCGATCGCCGACATCCTGGTCGTCGGGCTGCCGGACGAGCGCTGGGGACACCGGGTGGTCGCCGTCGTCGCGACCCGCGACGGTCATGAGCTGAGCCTTGACGAGGTGAAGGCATACGCGAAGGGGCGCCTCGCCGGCTACAAGGTGCCGCGCGAGCTGGTCGTGGTTAGCGCTATCCAGCGCAATCCCAACGGCAAGGCCGATTACGGCTGGGCCCGCGCGCAGGCGGAGCAGGCACCCGTCTAACCGGCGCGACTAGCTCGAAGGCACGCGGGGGTTGTTGACGCCCCAGTAGATGAGCCGGGTCATCGCCTCGGTCACCTGCGGGACCTCGATGCCCCAATGTTCCATGCCTTCGCGGTGGGCGGCGACGTGAGCCAGCATCGACACGAGCGCGCTCGCGGTGGCCATCGGCGCGATGGCCTGCGGGGTGCCGTCGGGCTTGGAGGTGGCGATGGCGTCTGCGAGCGCTCTGGTGATCGCGTTCAGCATGTGGACGCGCGCCTGGCGGAACCGCGCATCGCCTTCTTCGGTGAGCAGATCGACCACCCGCAGGACCGGCAGGTGGGCCTGCCAGAAGTCGAGGAATCCATCGACAAGTTCGCGGGCGCTGTCGTAGCCGGCCTTGCCGCGCCAGCGCCGGTTCTTGATGTAGCCCGCCAGCTCGGCGCCGATCGCGGTGGTCTGGGTCGCGAGCACCAGCAAAGCGGCGTCGATGTCGACGAAGTACTGGTAGAAGGTCGCGGGTGAGGTGCCGGCCGCCCGGGCAACATCGGTGACCCGCAGATCTGAGTACGGCGTGACGGCGACGATGTTGGCCGTGCACTCGATCAGCCGGTTGCGGGTGGCGAGCCCGCGCGGACCCGGGATGCGCCCGTCGCTCGCGGGTGTGAGGTCTCCTTCAGCGACGTCGGGGGCGTCCTCGGGGGTGGGCACCGGGTGATCGTAGCGACCCGCGGTGACGTTGCGATTGCGGGCCGGGATAGGTTCCCCTCTGACACCCCGTCAGACAGGAGTGAGAATGAGCGCGCGCGAGGCCGTGTTCGATCCGAGCCGACCACTGGTCGGGGTGCGCATCATCGAATGCTCCATGCTGGGTCCGGCCGCAGTGACCGGCCCCCTTGCCGATATGGGTGCCGACGTGATCAAGGTCGAGCCGCCGGCGGGTGACTACGGCCGGCGCATGACGTGGCCCATCGTCGAAAACACCTCGCTGCTGCATTTGCACGCCAACCGCGGCAAGCGCAGCGTCGTTCTCGACCTTCGAAAGCCCGAAGGTGTGGAGATCTTTCTGGAGTTGGTACGCGATGCCGACGCGGTCGTCGAAGCGATGCGTCCCGGCGGGCTCGAGCGCCGCGGCCTGGGCTTCGACAAGCTGCAGGAAGTCAACCCGCGGATCGTCTTCCTGACCATCTCCGGCTACGGCCTGACCGGCCCGTACCGCGACTACCCGAGCCACGGAATCGCGTACGACACCTGGGCCGGAGTCGTGAAGCCTGCGGTCGACGACGAGGGCTTCACCTACATCCCCGAACACGTCTCGGTCGGCATCAACGCGGGCCCGCTCTACGGCGCGTTCGGCATCCTCGCCGGGATCACGCAGGCCCGGGCGACCGGCCGCGGTGTGCGGCTGGAAGTGGCGCAGTCCGACTCTGCCGCAGCGATCGACTGGCTGCGCTCGGAGACGTATCGGGCGTACGAGCGTCCCGAATCCGAAGTGACCGGCAACGCGTCGGATGACTTCCGTCGCCGCGCTCCCGGCACCGCAGGCATGGCCGAAGGCGTGCGCTACAACATCTACGAATCTTGCGACGGTCACGTGCTTTTCATGGCCTCCGAGCGCGAGTTCTGGAAGAACTTCTGCGTGGGGATCGGCCGTCCCGAGCTCTTCGAAGCCCACCCCGGCGCGCAGTACGCCGACCACGCCGCAGGCAACACCGAGCTGCGCCGCGAACTCAAGACGATCTTCGCCACCAAGACGACGAAGGAGTGGCTGGAGTTCGGCGGCGAGGTGAATACGCCGATGGCGCCGGTGAATACCCCGCAGACGCTGGCCGACGACCCGCAGTTCAAGGCGCGGATGCCGTGGATCCCGAAGGAGCAGCTCGGCGCGGACCAGCTCCCGTTCCCGGTCCTGCTGGTCGACGGCGAACTCGCCCCGCCGACCAAGGCGCCCACGCTCGGTCAGCACACGGATGAGGTACTACGTACCCGGCTCGGCTACGACGACGCCAAGATCGCCGCGTTGCGCGCGGCCGGAGCCCTCGGCTAACCCTTGATCAAGGAAGCTAGAGGAGGGCGGCCATCGCGTCGGCGTGGGTGTCGATGTCGCCGAACTGCGTCTGGTGCACCCACCCGCGCTTCAGGTAGTAGTGCACGACGACCTCCCACGTGAAGCCCATCCCGCCGTGGACCTGGATGCTGGTCTTGGCGTTGAGGTTCGCCGCCTCGTCGGCCAGCATCTTGGCGGACGCGACGGCGCGTACCGGATCGCCGATGCTCGGGTCGTCGAGGGTGACGGCGGCGGCGTGGACGGCTACCGAGGCGATCTGAGCCCGGACGTGCATGTCGGCGCACATGTGCTTGACCGCCTGGAACGAGCCGATGGTGCGGCCGAACTGCTCGCGCTCCTTCGCGTACTGCACGGCCAGCTCGACTGTCGCGGCGGCGATGCCTGCCTCCAGGGCGGCGGTGAGTACGGCGCCCTCGAGTCGCCAGGTGGCCGCCCGGGCGTCGACCGGCGAGCTGGCAGGCAGCGTGGATATCGCTCCGAGCGGGGTCAGCGGATCGGTGAGGATCGTGATCGGCGTGGTCGCGAGGGCTGACGCGTCGACGCGCCGCACGTCCTCACCGTCGAGCACGATAAGGCTCGTGATCACGTCAGGGTGTTCGACAAGCAGGGTGCGCCCGGGCTCCTCCGCGCTGACGTCCAACACGCTGACGGGAGCTCCCACGTCGGCACCGGGCAACCCCGCGGCCAGCAGGGTGCCGACGAGCGGACCGGGCACGAGCGCGCGGCCAAGCTCCTCGTAGACGAGCGCCGCATCGCCGAGACCGAGACCGAGACCGCCCTCGCTTTCGGGCAGGCGCAGGCCAAAGACGCCGAGCTCGCGCAGGGTCGTCCAGAGCGCGGGGTCAAAGCCCGCGCCGGATGCCGCCAGCTCGCCGAGGCGCGCGCGAGGAAAGGCGTCGCCGCAGATCTCGCGAACCCCGGCGCGCAGCGCCTCCTGGACCTCGGTGGGCAGAAAATCCATGAATCGAGCTCCTACTGGCGGTTACTGGCGCTCGCGAGGCAGGCCGAGGACCCGCTCGCTGATGATGTTGCGCTGGATCTGGGACGTGCCGGCGGCGATCGAAAGGTTCAACCACTGCAGCCGCTCTTCGGCGAAGCGGGCGTTGGGCAGCGCGTCGAGATCGTCCATCGCGAGCGAGGCGCGCCCCAGCAACTGCGCCGCCACCTCGGCCAGCCGCTGGCGGATCTCTGAGTAGCGCAGCTTGAAGATCGAGCCGCCGAAGCCGACCCGCCCCACCCGCTGGGCCTCGGACACGTTGCGTCGGGTAAGCGCCCAGAGCCCCTCGAGCTCGGCCGCGATATGGGCCAGCTCGCGGCGCAGGGCCCGGTCGTCCCACGCGGTCGCCCCGTGTCGGGTGATCTTCTTCGCCAGCGTTGACAGCTCGCCGACCACTTCGAGCGCGTCGACGACATCGCCGACGAAGGCGGTGCCGCGCTCGAACGAGAGGGTGACGTTGGTGACCCGCCAGCCGTCGTTTTCCGCGCCGACCCGGTTACTGACGGGGATGCGTACCTCATCGAGGAACATCTCGGCGAACTCGGTCGAGCCGATGATCGTGCGCAGCGGCCGGATCGTGATGCCCGGCGAATCCATCGCCATCACCAGCCACGAGATGCCCCGGTGTTTCGGGGCATCCGGGTCGGTACGCACGAGCATCTCGCAGTAGTCGGCCACCTCGGAGTGAGAGGTCCAGATCTTCTGCCCGGTGACGACGTAGTCATCGCCGTCGCGGACCGCCTTGCACCGCAGCGACGCGAGATCCGACCCCGAGCCGGGCTCGGAGAAGCCCTGGCACCACACCTCGTCGCCGCGCAGGATCGCCGGCAAGTGGGCCTGCTGCACCTCGGGGCTGGCCTCGGCGATCAGCGTCGGGCCGGCGTGGAGCAGGCCGACGAAGTTGACCCCGACGTACGGCGCGCCGGCGCGCTCGGACTCCTCCAGGAAGATCAGGTGTTCGGTCGGAGTCGCGCCGCGGCCACCGAACTCCTTCGGCCAGTTGATGCCCGCGTAGCCGGCGCCTGCGAGCATCCGCTGCCAGGCGGTGTCGAACTCGCGCCGGCCGGGCCAGTCATCGACGTGCGGCTTGGGCCCGATGGAGGGCAGCACCTCGGCGAGCCAGGACCGCAGCTCGCCGCGAAACTCCTGCTCCGCCGGGCTGTATTTCAGATCCATCGGGTCAGACCCTGGCCGGCGCAGCGGCCCCGAGCTGGCCCTCATACGCGTAAGCACTCTCGCGCCACATCTTCGGCAGCTCGCCGATGACCTCGTCGAACATGGTCTTGGTGAGGTCGGGATCCTCGATGCCGAAGCCGCGCTGCTCCGTGCTGGAAGACCCGCGACCCAAGCCGAGCTCGAAACGCCCGCCGGAAAGGTGGTCGAGCATCGCGGCTTGCTCGGCGACGCGGGCGGGGTGGTTGGCCCACGTGTACTTGAAGCCGGCGCGGTCGGCGGCCTTGGTCCAGTTGACCTCGTCCAGCAGCCGCCCGTGCTCGGCGTGGACGGGATCCGCCTCCTTCATGCTGTGGTGCAGGTACAGCGAGTTGACGATGCCGAATTCCATGGCTGGCTGACTCCTTCGGCAGCGATGGCGCTAGAACAAGTTCTATGACCATAGCCGAGGTCAGATCCGTACCGCCCGGCCGGTACGGTCCTGTGCGGAGCAGGTGTGTGCCGCCCGCCGGACCGATGGAGGATCAGTTGCTGTACGCCGAGGATGCCGAGGTGGGCGGTGCCGCACCAGAGCGCTCCCACGAGCTGACCCGCACCGACCTGGTGCGCTACGCCGGAGCGTCGGGTGACTTCAACCCGATGCACCACGACGAGGTGAAGGCCCAGGCCGCCGGGATGCCGAGCGTCTTCGGCCACGGCATGTTCTCCGCCGGGTTCCTGGCGTCAGCGCTGACCGACTACGTGGGCGAGGGCACGCTGACCCGCTACGCCGTCCGCTTCACCAAGCAGGCCTGGCCGGGTGACGTGTTGCAGACCAAGATCACGATTACCGGGGTGGCGGGGCCGGCGGTCGACCTGCGCTGCGAGTTGGTCACCGACAAAGGCGTCACTATCATCACCGGCGAGGCCAGCGCGCAGCTGACCTCGCGCGCCTCCGCTGCCGAAGCGGGAGGTCGCTGACATGGCTGACACCGACCTGGTCGGCACCACGCTGCCTGCCGCCGTCATCCTCGTCGAGCGCGGCCCGGTTGCCCGGTTCGCAGAGGCGGTGCTGGCCACCAGCCCCGTCTACCAGTCGGCGCCGGCCGCCGCCGAAGCGGGCTTCCCGTCGATACCGGTGCCTGCGACGTTCACGTTCATCGCCGGCTACTGGGGTTCCTACCCCGAGGAGCAACCCGAGCGTGATCCCGCCGCCGTGAATCTCGCCGACCTGCTCACCGATCTGCGCAAGGACGGAGGCCTTTTGCTGCACGGCGAGCAGGAGTTCCGTTACCACGCTCCGGTTCTGGTCGGGCAGCGGTTGCACTCTTCCGGTGTCGTCGAGGACGTGTCGGTGAAGGAAGGCAAGGGCGGCGCCACGATGACCGCGGTCAAGGTGCGTACCGAACTGACCACGCCCAGCGGCGACCCGGTCGTCACCCAGCTCATGACGTTCCTGATTCGCAAGACCCTCAAGGCCTAGCGGGGATCGGCGCGTTAACCTGACGGTGCGTCAGGTCGCGGGACGTCGGCCCGCCAGCAATAGAGGAGAGCAATGTCGCTAGCGGTGGAGCCGGGCCGGCTGCTGCTGGACGGGGAGTGGGTCGAGCCGGGCGGCGGCTACTACGACGTCGTCAACCCCGCCACGGAGCAGGTCATCGGTCAGGCGCCAGAAGCCAGCGTCGCCCAGGCGCTTGACGCCGCCGCGTCGGCGAAGGCGGCATTTCACGGCTGGTCGCGTACCAGCACCGCCGAACGCGCCGCCATCCTGGAACGGGTCGCCGACCTGCTGTTCAAGCGCGGTGAGGAAATCATCCCGCTGCTGCAGGCCGAGACCGGAGCGACGATGCGGGTCGCGTCGACCATGCAGGTGCCTGTCGCGCTCGACCGGTTCCGCCGTTACGCCCGTGACGCCATGCTGCCCGACACCGTCCCACTCGCGCCCAACCTGCAGCACCAGACGCCGCTCGCCCCCGGTGGGCTCATCGGCGCGGTCGCCGTGCGGCAGCCGGTCGGGGTGGTCGCGTGCATCACGCCGTACAACTTCCCGCTGGTCAACCTCGCCGGAAAGATCGCGCCGGCGCTGGCGATGGGCAATACCGTCGTCGTGAAGCCCGCCCCGCAGGACCCGCTGCACATCCTTCAATTCGGTGAGCTGCTGCTGGAAGCCGGGATCCCACCCGGTGTCGTCAACATCGTCGGCGGCTCGGGTGCTGCCGCCGGAGCCGCGCTGACCAGCTCGCCCGACATCGACATGGTGAGCTTCACCGGCAGCACGCCGATCGGTCAGATCATCGCCCGCGCCTGCGGGGACGGCATGAAGCGCCAGCTGCTCGAGCTAGGCGGCAAGGGCGCCGCGATCATCTTTGACGACGCTGACCTGAACGCCGCCGTCGGTGGAGTTGCCAGTACCTGGGCCTTCCACTCCGGCCAGATCTGCACCGCGCCCACCCGCGTGATCGTGCATCGCAGCAAGGCTGACGAGGTCGTCTCCAAGCTCATCGGTGCTGCCAATGCGCTCAAGGTTGGCGACCCGCTCGAGGCAGACACCATCGTCGGCCCGCTGATCACCGGCACCCAGCGCGGGCGCGTCGAGCAGCTGATCTCCCAGGCCACTGACGCTGGGGCGCAGCTGGTGGCCGGCGCCGGCCGACCCGACCTCGAGTCGGGCTTCTTCGTCAAGCCGACCTTGCTGACGAATGTCGCCCCGGACAATCCCGCGGCCCAGGGGGAGTTCTTCGGTCCCGTCGTCGCGGTGCTCACGTTCGAAGACGAGGACGAGGCGATCGAGATCGCCAACGGCACCCCGTTCGGGCTCTACGACTACGTCTACGCGGGCGACACCTCGCGTGGCTACCGGGTTGCGCGCCAGCTGCGCACCGGCACCGTTGGCGTCAACACCGCGCAGCGCAACTTCGAGGCCCCGTTCGGCGGCTTCAAGATGAGCGGCGTCGGGCGCGACGGCGGCCTGTTCGGCCTGCATGCGTACAGCGAACTGCAAGCCATCGTTTGGCCCGGCTGACTAACAGAGGTGAGGTAACTCGTGCGTGCGATCGTGTTCAACGGGAAGACGGCCGAAATCCGCGACGACGTCGAGGTCCGTGACCCGGGACCGACCGAGGTCCTCGTGCGGGTCGTGGCGGCCGGGGTCTGTCACAGCGACATCAGCGTGGTCGACGGCACCATTCCGTGGCCGGCACCGTCGGTCATGGGGCACGAGGGCGCCGGCATCGTCGAGGCCGTTGGCTCGCAGGTCACCCGCACCAAGCCGGGCGACCACATCGTCATCGGCACGGTCGCGAACTGCGGCATCTGCGACCGCTGCAACGCCGGCCATCCGACCTGGTGCAAGCAGTCCATCGGCAACCGCTCCGAGCCGTTCACGGTCGGCGGCGTACCGGGCGGCAACTTCGCGGCGACCTCCTCGTTCGCCGAACGCACGATCATCCGGGAGGTGCAGGCCGTACCGATCGACAAGTCGGTGCCCCTCACCTCGGCCTGCCTGATCGCGTGCGGGGTCGTGACGGGGGTGGGCTCGGTGTTCAACCGGGCCAACGTTCAGCCTGGCGACCACACGGCAGTCTTCGGCGCAGGTGGGGTCGGCCTGTCGGTCATCCAGGCGCTTCGTATCAAGGCGGCCGCGACGATCATCGCGGTCGACACCCTCGCCTCCAAGCGCGACCTCGCGATGCAGCTCGGCGCGACGCACTTCATCGACGCGAGCAAGGGCGACGCCGTCGAGCAGATCCGCGAGATCGTGCCGTGGTCGAGCGAGGCGAACGAGGGACCGTTCGGCGGTGGCGGGGTGCTCTGGTCGTTCGAGTGCGTCGGTCACCCGGCGGTCACCGACTCGGCGGTCCGCTGCCTGGACTGGGGAGGCACCTGCGTCCAGGTCGGCGTCCCGGCACCGGGCGTCACCTACGCGGTGCCGATCACCCACCTGACGCAGGTGGACCGCGGGATCATCGGCAGCCGGGCCGGCGGGGTGCGGGCCCAGAAGGACATCCCGGTCATCGTCGACATGTACAAGAAGGGTCTGCTCGACCTCGACAGCATGGTGTCGAAGACGTATCCGATGGAGAACTTCTTCGACGTCGTCGAAGACATGCACCACGGCAAGCTCGCCCGGGGCGTGCTGACCTTCTGAGCCCGGCTCAGCCGGTCAGGTTGAAGTTCGAGTTGACCTTGCTCGCTTTGATACGCACGGTCAGCTCGCCAGGGACGCCGTTGCGGGCGCCGTACTCCGCGGCGCGTTCGGCGCCCATGTAGCGCTCGCCGAGGATCGTGGCGATGCGGCGCGCCTCGACGGGGTCATGCGAAATCTCCACGGTGCCCTGCACCTGCACGAAGGCGTACGGCGGGGCTTCCAGGTCAACCGTCAGCGCGACCCGCCCATCGCGCTGCAGGGACTTGCTTTTGGCGGTCGTCGAACCCGTATTGAAGACGATGTCGCCGCCGTCGATCGTGAACCAGACGGGGGCGACGAGAGGCCGGCCGTCACTCGCCGTGTAGGCGAGCTTGCCGGTGCGCGTACCCACCGTCAGGAAGTCGATGATCTCTGCAGTCAGTTCATTCGCGGTTGGCACGTAACTCGTCAACCGCCGTAGCGTCGCGGGTATGCCGAGCGCCCGGCCGAACGCGCGGCAGACTCTGAACGGAGTCTTCTTCGTCCACGGCCTGCTCTTCGCCTCCTGGGCTGCCCACATTCCCTACGTGAAGGCGCATCTCGGGCTTTCCGACGGCAGCCTCGGCCTTGTCCTGCTGGCAACGCCGGTGGGATCGATCTCGGCCATGGCGGTCGGCGCCTGGCTGCTGCCGCGCATCGGCAGTCGGCGCATGGTCATCGGTTGTGTCATCGGGTACGCGCTCGCCGGGCCCTTCGTCGGCCTGGCCGGCTCTCCCGCTCTGCTCTTCTTGGCGCTGCTGGTGTGGGGCGGTTTTCAGGGGACGCTCGACGTCGCGATGAACACTCAGGGGGTCACCCAGGAGCGGGCGGCGAGCCAGACCTTGATGTCCGGCCTGCACGGGCGCTGGAGCCTGGGTGCTCTGGCCGGCGCCGGCGCGGGTGCGCTGGGGGTGTGGCTCGGGCTCTCGCTCACCGTGCAGCTCATCATTCTCGGCGTCCCGGTGCTGCTTGCCGTCCCGCTGACGGCACGACTGGTGTCGACCGATACGGCGCCCCTTTCCGAACCCCACCAGGAGCACCGCAGGCGTTGGACGTGGATGGTTGTCCTGCTGGGGGCGATCGCTTTCGCGTCGATGCTGGGCGAGGGGGCGGCGGCTGACTGGTCGGCGGTCTACCTGCGCGACTCGCTGGGTGCCAGCGCGTTGGTCGCCAGCCTTGGTTACGCCGTCTTCGTCCTCGCGATGGTCGTGGTTCGGCTGCGCGCCGACCGCCTCTTTGGGCGGTACCGGATCGCACGCGTCCTGACGGTCTTGTCCGGCGGCGCGGCCCTCGTCTTCGCGTTGGCACTGCTTAGCTCCAATGCGGTGGTGGCGTTGATCGGTCTCGCGGCGCTAGGAGGCGGTCTGGGCGCCGTCGTGCCGACTGTCTTCAGCGCCGCCGGCCAACTGCCCGGGCTGCCTGCGGGGGCCGGCATTGCGGCAGTTTCGGCGATGGGATGGGCCGGTTTTGTCTTCGGCCCACCGATCATCGGTCAGCTGGCGTCCGTGACCTCATTGCCGTGGGCGCTCAGCGTGGTTCCGCTGCTCACGGCATTCATTGCGCTCGCCGTCCGGCGCGCCTTGCGGCGCCCTGCGGCGACTCGGCAGTCGTTGGCTAGCGAGTATTGACCGAGACGGTGTCGCGGCCGGCGCGCATGAGCGTTCCGGGCAGCGCGCCCGAGGCTGTGCCGTCACGGACGATCTCGACGCCGTTGACCAATACCCGCACGACCCCCTGCGAGCCACCGGTGAGGCGTCCGGTGCCGCCGGGCAGATCGTTGACCATTGTCACGTCGTCGGCGGTGACGGTTTCCGGATTGAAGACGGTGATGTCGGCCCAGTAGCCCTCGGCCAGCCGCCCGCGATCCTTCAGCCCGAAGAGTGCCGCCGGATCGCCGGTGATCATCTGCACGGCTTTTTCGAGGGGCACCAGCTTGCGGCCGCGGATGCAGTCGCCGAGAAAGCGGGTCGGGAACGGCGCCCCGGCCATGCGGTCGAGGTGAGCGCCGGCGTCGGACCCGCCCAGCAACACGTCGGGGTTGTCCCACGTCTCGGCGCGCAGTGCCCAGGAGGCCGGGTCGTTGTCGGTCGGCATCGGCCAAAGCACGGTGCGCAGCTCGTCGCCTGCGGCGATCTCGACCAGCAGGCCGAACTCGTCGTCGGTGCCGCGTTCCTTCGCGATATCAGCGACGACGCGGCCCTTCAGACCCTCGTTCGCCTGCGAGTAGGTGTCACCGATGACGTAACGCCCGAAATCGGCGAGCCGGCGAAAGACGCCGGCCTCCGGGCTGTTGGCGGCACGCAACATCTCGGTACGGACCACGGGATCGCTGAGCTTCGCGATGCGCTCGGGTACGGGCAGGTTGAGGATGTCGCCCCAGCCCGGAATCAGGTTGAGGGCGCAGAACGTACGCAGGCTCATGTTCATCGGGACCAGCGTCGGCATGGTCAACGCGACGACCCGGCCGCCGAGCTCGCGGGCCCGCGTGGAGGCCTTGAGCTGGTGGGTCACCTTGTCCGGGGTGCGCCCGTCGATGGTGAGCACGTTCCAGTTGATCGGGCGGCCGGCAGCCGCGGACATCTCGGCGAGCAGCTCGATCTCGTCGTCGGCGAACTTGTCGAGGCAGCCCTGCACGATGCCCTCGAGCAGCGTGCCCTCGTGCTCGCCCGTCGCTCTGCACAGGGCGAGCAGCTCCTCCTTCGTCGCCCAGCGGGAGGCCACCGGTTGGCCGTCGCCGTCGGAATGCGTCGAGGACAGCGTGGTCGAGAAACCGATCGCGCCGGCCTCGATCGACTCGTGGAGCACGCGCACCATCTCATCGATCTGCTCGGAAGTGGCTTCCTGGCCGATCGCGTCGGCGCCCATGACGTAGCGACGCAGTGCGCAGTGGCCGACGAGGAACGCCGCATTGACCCCGATCTTGCCGTCGAGCAGGTTCAGGTAGTCGCCGAAGGTTTCCCACTTCCAGTCCAGGCCGGTCTCGAGCGCTACGAGTGGCATGCCCTCGACCTTGGCCATCATCCGGCGCAGATAGTCGGCGTCCTGCGCGTGCAGGGGCGCAAGCGTGAACCCGCAATTGCCGCCGAGCACCGTCGTCACGCCATGGACGTTGGAGGGGGTCGCGTACGGGTCCCAGAAGAGCTGCGCGTCGTAATGCGTGTGGACGTCGACGAATCCCGGAGAGACGACCAGCCCTTCGGCCTCCAAGGTCTCGGCGGCGTCCTCCTCGATCGTGCCGCCCACGGCGACGATCCGTCCGTCGCGGACGCCGAGGTCGCCCTTGGTTGCTGGAGCGCCGGTGCCGTCGACCAGGGTGCCGCCACGGATCAGGAAATCGAGCATTACGCGAGCCCTTCTGCCCAGCGACCCTCGGGGGTGAGCCCGAGCATGGTGATCGCATTGCCGCGAACCAGCTTTTCGATCGTGTCGCGGTCGAGGTCCTTCATCTGCTCCTCCGCGATGTCGCGAGTCCTCGGCCAGGTGCTGTCGGAATGCGGGTAGTCGCTCTCGTAAGTCACCCGGTCGACGCCGATCACATCGAGCATGCGCAGCCCGTGGGGATCGTCGAAGAAGCAGCCGTAGACGTGGTCGCGGAAGATCTCGCTCGGCGGGACGAGGACCTTGTCCGCCACACCGCCCCAGCCGCGGTTCTCCTCCCACACCGTGTCAGCGCGCGACAGGACGTAAGGGATCCAGCCGATCTGACCCTCGGAGTACGCGATCTGCAGGGTCGGGAAGCGGGTGAAGATGCCGCTCATCAGCCAGTCGACGAGGGAGTACGCGGAGTTGGCGAACGTCAGCGTGGAGCCGACGGCCGCGGGTGCATCAGCCGAGGTCGAGGGCATCTTCGACGACGAGCCGATATGCATGTTGATGACGGTCCCGGTCTCGGCGCAGGCGCCGAAGAAGGGATCCCAGTAGTTGTTCTTGTCGTGGATCGACGGCAGCCCCAGGTAGGGCGGTATCTCCGAGAAGCACACCGCGCGTACCCCGCGGGCGGCATTGCGACGCACTTCCTCGCCGGCCATGGTCGCGTCCCAAAGCGGGACAATGATCAGCGGGATCAGCCGGCCTTCGGACGGGCCGCACCACTCCTCGACCGTCCAGTCGTTGTAGGCCTTCACGCAGGCCAGGGCGACGTCCTTGTCGTGTGCTTCGTAAAACGTCTGGCCGCAAAAGCGCGGGAAGGTCGGGAAGCAGAGCGAGGACTCGATCCAGTTCTGATCCATGTCGGCCAGCCGCTCGGGAACGCTGAACGCACCCCGGCGCATCTGGTCGTAGTTGACGAGGCGTAGGTCGACGTCGTCGCGGTCGTAGCCGACCGCGGCATCGAGGCGCATGAGCGGGCGCTGCAAGTCCTCATAGAGCCACCAGGCGACGTCGGGACCGCTGCCCGGCTCACCGCGCGTGACGGTGAGCTTGCCGCCGACGAAGGTGACCTCGCCCTGCGGGGCCATGACCACCTTGGGTCCGGCGTCGCGAAACTTCTGCGGTAGCCGGTCCTGCCAGAGGTTGGCCGGCTCGACCACGTGGTCGTCCACCGAGATGATCTTGGGGAACTCGTCCATTCGCGGAGCCTAACCCGCATCTGACGGCATGTCAGGTTCTCGTAGGTCCCCTTTGCGGACCTTTCCCGAGGCGTTGCGCGGGAGCGCGCTGACGATCTCGACGAAGCGCGGGACCTTGTAATTGGCCAGCCGCTCGCGGGCCCAGCTGATCAGCTCGGCCGGCTCCAGCGTGGCTCCCGGCCGCGTGACGACGTAGGCCTTGCCGACCTCGCCCATCCGCTCGTCGGGTACGCCGATCACCGCTACCTCGCTGATCGCGTCGTGGCGGGCGAGCGCCTGCTCGATCTCTGCGGGGTAGGCATTGAAGCCGCCCACGACGTACATGTCCTTGAGCCGGTCGGTGATTTTCAGGTAGCCGCGCTCGTCGAGCACTCCGATGTCGCCGGTGTGCAGCCAGCCGTCGGCGTCGATCGTCTCGGCGGTGGCGACGGGATCGTCGAAGTACTCGCGCATGACGTTGTAGCCGCGTACGCAGACCTCCCCAGCCTCGCCCGGGTCAGCGGGGGAGCCGTCGGCCCGAAAGACGACGACCTCGGTGTCGGGGATCGCCCGCCCACACGTGGTCGCCACCGTCACCGCGTCGTCGTCCTGGCGGCACATGCTGACGGTGCCGGTCGACTCGGTCAGCCCGTACGCCGTCAGCACGGTGCGGAAGGTGAGCTCGGCCCGCATCCGCTCGATGAGGCGCACCGGGACGCTCGCGGCGCCGGTCACGGCGAGGCGAAGCGAGCTGAGGTCCAGACCCCTGCGATCCGGACCGTCCAGGATCGACGCGTAGAGCGTCGGCGGGCCGGGCAACACCGTCACCTGCTCGGCAGCGATCCGCGCAAGGACGGCGGGCACGTCGAAGACCGGCTCCGGAATGATGGTCGCCCCCCGCAGGAGGCACGCGATGATCCCGGCCTTGTAGCCGAACGTATGGAAGAACGGGTTGACCACGAGGTAGCGGTCGCCCTCGCCGAGGCCGACGACCTCGCTCCAGGTCTGGAAGACGCGCATGGTCTGGGCGTGGGTGACGACGACGCCTTTGGGCCGGCCGGTGGTGCCGGAGGTGAAGAACACGTCGCTCACGTCATCCGGGCCGACGCCTGCGATGCGGTTGTCGACCTCGTCCGCCGCAATCGAGGCGCCGGCCGCGAGCCACGCGCCGTAGCCGATCGTGCCCGCCGCCGGCGTTTCGGACAGGGACACGATCGTCTGCAGGTGAGGAAGGTCGGCCCCAGCGAGCATCCCCGAATAGTCGCCACCGAGGAATCCGTCCGCGACGACCAGCAGTTTGGTGGAGCTGCGCGCCAGGATGAACGCGGCTTCGTCGCCCTTGTAGCGGGTGTTCAGCGGGACGAGCGACGCCCCGGCGGACACCAGCCCGAGCGCCGCGACGGCCCACTCGACCTGGTTCGGCGCCCAGATGGATGCCCGGTCACCGGGCTGGATCCCGGACGTCATCGCGGCGGCCGCCGCCTCGCGCACGCGCCGACCGAGGCCCGCGAACGAGAGCCGCGCAGGCCCGTCGACGAGAGCCTCGATGTCAGCGAAGCGCCGCGCGCTGTCCTGCACGAGGGCACCGATGCTTGGCGGCAGGGTCGTAGGCACGGGACGGAATCTAACTGGGCCAGACTTTCCGAACCCCGCCCGGCACAATCGAGCTGACTTAGCCGAAAGCCGGACGTTACGAAAGGACATCCATGCGCGTCGAAGTACTTACGGACGAGTGTGAGGCCAACGCGGTCTGCTGCGGTATCGCGCCCGACGTGTTCGAGCTCGACGACGACGACGAGCTGCACATCCTGGTCAGCGAGGTTCCGGCCGGCGAGGAGGAGAAGGTGCGCCGGGCGATCAACTCCTGCCCGAAGCGCGCGCTCTACGAGCGCTGAGGGGTAGCACCGGCCGGCTAGAACCACCCGGGGAACCAGATGTGTGCGTGCCAGGAGTCGTACGAGATCCGCGCATTGGTCCAGATCGGGTAGAAGTACCCGAACGCGACGATCACGATCATGGCGTACGCCCCGACGCTGAGCGCGCCCCAGAGCCTTCGAACCTCGCTGTCGGTTCGCTGCCCCAGCGCCAGTCCGGCCATGGCACACAGGCCCAGGATCAGGAACGGCAGCATCGGGAGCGCGTAGAAGTCGAATTTGGTACGCGTCGAGTAGGGCAGCCACGGCAGGATGTCGGCCGCTACGCCAACGAGAACCAGCGCAGCCCGCCAGTCGCGACGCGCCAGCCACAGCCAGATGCAGCCGAGCACGGCCAGGATCGCCGGCCACCAGATCGCCGGGTTGCCGAGGTCGAGAACGGTCGACGAGCAGCCGGTGACCGAGTGGCACAGGGGTCCGCGCGGGGTGGAGGTGTAGGCCAGGAGCGTCGGACGGCCCTGGATGAGCCATTGGAAGGGGCTGTCCGACTGATACGGGTGTCGGGTGCTGAGGTGTTCGTGGAAGTTGTAGGCCCACTGGTGCCAGTGCCACCAGGCGCGCCACGTGTTGTAGATGCCCTTGCCATAGTCGTTGCGCAGGTAGCCGCCATGCGAGACGAACCACCCGGTGAAGGACCCTGTGTAGACCAAAACCGGGACCGCGATGAAGCTCGCCAACCAACCGGCCCCGTCGCGGCGCGCCATCCGTCTCACCGGATGCTCGGCTCCGGTGCTTCGGTGGGCACCGATATCCCAGGCGAGGACGATCGCGCTCAGCGCGACGACGACGTAGAGACCGCTCCACTTCGTCGCGAGGGCGCCGCCCAGGCAGACCCCGCCGAGCAACCGCCAGGGACGCCAGAATCCGACCGCCAGGCCTTCGGCGAGCCGATCGCGGCCCCAGTCGCGATCGCGTATGAACGCGCTCAGCGCTGCGACCACCCAGAACATCAGGAAGATGTCGAGCAGCCCGGTGCGTGAATGCACGAGTTCCATGCCGTCAAGGGCCAGGAGCAGGCCCGCCAGACATCCGAGGAGCGTGCTCCTGAACATGCGCCGGGCCGTCCGCGCCAGGATAAGTACAGCGAGGGTGCCGACGACGGCGGCCGAGAACCGCCAGCCGAGTGCCGGATTGCCGTGTGGGTGACCGGCGCAGTCGATGTAGCCGAACAACCACTCGCCGATCGCCATTATCCACTTGCCCAGCGGCGGATGGACGGCGAGCCCCGGACCGACGCAATGCTCCCCCTTCTCCACCCCGAACTGCAGCAGGGAGTGGGCGTCGACCGTGTAGTAGACCTCGTCGAACGTGTAGCTCGGCTTGCCCTTGACGATCGCCGCCGGACTCGTGATCCGATAGAAGCGCAGGACCCCGGCGAGCACGGTGATCGCGAGCGGCCACAGCCAGCCGGCAAGACGGTCGTGCAGCGGGGGGAGCCGCAGCGCTTCGCTCGCGCGGTCGCAGGCGGCTGGCGCCGGCGGCGGGGCAAGCGTCGCGGTCATCGAGGCACAGCGTAAGACTCCAGGGTGTGGACGAGAGCGATCTGTGTGCAGGTACGCGCACGCGCCCGGGTGCACTCGTGCTGTGCGGGTCCCCGATCGGCAACGTTGCGGACGCGTCGAGTCGTTTGCGGGAGACCCTGGAGTCGGCCGACCTGATCGCCGCGGAGGACACCCGAAGGTTGCGCCGGTTGGCGTCAGACCTGGGGATTGCCTTGCCCGCGCAGATCGTCTCCTACTATGAGAACAACGAGCGGGCCCGCGTTCCGCAGTTGATCGAGCGGATGCAGGCGGGGGCAACGGTCGCCCTGATCACCGACGCCGGGATGCCAGCCATCTCCGACCCGGGGTATCGGCTCGTGCGGGCCGCGGCCGAGGCGGGAATCACCGTGCGCGCGGTGCCTGGCCCGTCCGCGGTGACGACTGCGCTCGCTCTGTCCGGACTGCCCTCGGACCGATGGGTTTTTGAGGGGTTCCTGCCGCGGCGCGCGGGGGAGCGGCGCACTCGCCTAGAGCAGCTGGCGTCCGAGCGCCGCACGGTCGTCTTTCTGGAGTCGCCACGCCGGGTCGCCCAGGCGCTCGGGGAGCTCGCCGCCGCCTTCGGTGACGATCGCGACGCGGCGCTCTGCCGGGAGCTCACCAAGACGTTCGAAGAGGTGGTTCGCCGCCCGCTCGGCGAGCTGGTGACCTGGGCGGGCGAGCGCGACGTTCGCGGAGAGGTCACGCTCGTCGTCGCTGGAGCTCCTGATCGACCTCCCCCCGCCGCTGCAGACCTGGCGAGGGAGGTCGCGGCGCTGGAAGCGACCGGGCTGGACCGCAAGGCTGCCATGTCCGCTGCCGCCCGCGAGGCGGGGGTGCCGCGCCGCGAGGTCTACGACGCGGTTCTCGCCGCACGGGCCGGTTCTCGGGCTGTGGAAAAGTCCTTGTAGGGTGCTTTGCGCCCGACAATCGGCACATGTCCGAAGGTTCTCCCGCCGCCCGCATCCTGCACGACGCCCGTTGGATGGCAGGGCTCACGCAGGCCGAGGTAGCCCAGCGCGCCGGGGTGTCGCGCCAAGTCCTCAGCCGCTACGAAAGTGGCCTTCACCGCCCGAGTGTCGAGACGCTCGAGAAGCTCCTCGCTGGCTGCGGCATGCGGCTGCGCTTGTCTCTTGTGCCCGAGCCGGGGTTGGAGGATGAGCCCACCCGCGTGCTGCTCAGCCTCGCTCCCGCCGACCGGCTTGAGGCAACCTGGCAGAAGCCCCTTCTCGCCCTCGTCAGGGCCTGTCCAAGTCCGCAGACGATGCTCATCGGCGGTAAGGCCGGTGCACGCATCCGGGGCGCAGCCCTGCGCGTACTGGAGCTCGATGTCTGGTTCAGCGACCAGCTCCCGATCCCTGCCGTTGCAGCGATCCTGGAGGCCGTCGGCGCGGTCAATCCGATGGAGCCCGAGGCCGGGCTTCCCATTTTCAGCTTCGCCGACCTGCTGAACGGCACGCTGCTCGCCATCGCTGACGCGGAGGTCATGGTTTGGCGGATGCCCCATTTCACGGGGCTTCTCGAGAGGGCAGCGCCCTTCGCGTTTCGGGACGAGGCCTTTCCGGACGAGGCCTTTCCGGACGAGCGCCAAGACCAGTCCGTCATGGTGATGGTTGCCGGCCCCGATGACTGCGCTTTTGGGTGGTACCCCCGCGATCGCGACCACCTCGCGCTGCAGCGCGCGGTGCGGATCTCGTCGGAGATCCCCGGGCCACCCGCCGGCGACGGTTGAGCACCTTATGCGATGCGCAGGGGGTAGCGGTGTTTTTTTCACCAGGCACCCGATCCGGCGCTTGTGTGACGGATCTGGTGCCTCGTGGAAAAGAACATCGGTCCAGCCGGGCACCAGATCAGGTGCGTGAGGCCGCGGACCACTCGTTTGCCTCGCTCACTACCCTCAGCAGTATGAGTAAGGCGTTCTATGTGACGACGCCGATCTACTACGTGAACGATGCGCCCCATATCGGGCACGCCTACACGACGGTGGCCGGTGACGTACTGACCAGGTGGCACCGTCAGCGCGGTGAGCGGGTGTACTTCCTGACCGGCACTGATGAGCACGGCGAGAAGATCCTGCGCGCCGCGGCGGAACACGACATGACCCCGCAGCAGTGGTGCGACCACATGGTCGAAACCGCTTGGCTGCCGATGTTGACGGCCATTGATGCGGCCAACGACGACTTCATTCGCACCACGCAGCCCCGTCACACGGTGCGGGTGCAGGAGTTCGTTCAGCGGCTCTATGACGCCGAGCAGATCTACAAGGGCAGCTATACCGGGCCGTATTGCGTGCATTGCGAAGAGTTCAAGGTTCCGGGCGAGCTGATTCAGCCCGGCAACCTGTGCCCGATCCACCACCGACCGGTGGAGATGCTGTCGGAGGACAACTACTTCTTCCGGCTCTCGGCATATCAGGAGCGGCTCCTCGAGGCGTACCGGGACGGGACGCTGAAGGTCGAGCCGGAGAGCGCGCGTAACGAGGTCCTGCGTTTCGTCGAGGGTGGCCTGGACGACATCTCGATGAGCCGCTCGACCTTCGACTGGGGCATCACTGTGCCCTGGGACTCGAGCCACGTCATCTACGTGTGGATCGATGCGCTGCTGAACTACTGGACGGCCGTCGAGGGCAGAGCGGAGTACTGGCCGGCCGACATCCATCTGGTCGGCAAGGACATCCTGCGTTTCCACGCCGTCATCTGGCCGGCCATGCTGATGGCCGCCGGGCTTCCGCTGCCGCGCAAGGTTTTCGCCAACGGCTGGCTGCTGGTCGGTGGGGAGAAGATGAGCAAGACCAAGCTCACCGGGATCCCGCCGCAGCAGATCACCGACCATTTCGGCAGTGACGCCTACCGCTACTACTTCCTGCGCGAGCTGGCCTTCGGCCAGGACGGTAGCTTCAGCTGGGAGTCGATGGGTGCGCGCTACCAGAGCGAGCTCGCCGACCAACTGGGCAACCTGGCGTCGCGGCTGACCAGCATGGTCGAGCGTTACCGCGAGGGCAGCCTTCCCGCGAGCACGCTGGACGCCGGGCTTGCCGCGGCGCTCGAGGCCACCGTGACCACGGCGGACGCGGCGATCGAGCGGCTGGACTTTCAGTTGGCGCTGACGTCGATCATGGGCTTTGTACGGATGGTCAACGGTTACGTGACCGACAAGGCGCCCTGGAAGCTGGCCAAGGATCCCGACCAGGCGGCGGCGCTGGACGAGGTGCTCTACTCGACCGCCGACTCGCTGCGAGCCATCGCGGTGCTCCTGGTCGCATTCATGCCGAAGGCGTGCCAGCTGCTGTGGGAGAGCCTGGGCGCGCCCGGGGCGCTAGCCGATGCGCGCATTGACGCGATCACCAGCGCTCACCTGCCGGCTGGCGCCAGCGTGCACAAGGGCCCGATCCTCTATCCGCGGCTGGATGCATGAGCCGCGACGAGACGCCGGTCCCCGCGCCGGAGCCGTTGCAGGTGGGTGCGGTGGACAGCCATTGCCACCTGGATCTGCTGGCGGTATCCGTCGACGAGGCGCTGGAGGCGGCCCGCGTCGCGGGAGTGCCGCGGGTCGTCACGGTCGGAATTGATGTGGCCTCATCCCGCTGGTGCGCGCAGGTCGCGGCGGACCACGAGGCCGTCGTGGCCACCGTCGCGGTGCACCCCAATGAAGCCGCGGAATCGAGCGATCTCGAGGCTGACCTGGCTGCCATCGCCGAACTCGCGCAGCTGCCGCAGGTGCGGGCCGTCGGAGAGACCGGCCTCGATTTCTACCGGACGGGTGAGGCCGGTCGCCCGCAGCAGGAAGAGTCTTTCCGCCGTCACATCGCCATCGCCAAGGCGACCGGCAAAGCACTGGTCATCCATGACCGCGATGCGCACCAGGACGTGCTCCGAGTGCTGGACGAGGTCGGCGCGCCGGATTCCGTCCTGCTGCACTGCTTTTCGGGCGGCGCCGGCTTCGCACGGGAGTGCGTGGAGCGGGGGTACGTGCTCTCTTTTGCCGGCAATGTCACGTTCAAGAGCGCGCAGCCGCTGCGCGATGCGGTTGCTGCCACCCCGCTCGATCAGCTGCTCGTGGAGACCGATGCGCCGTTCCTGACGCCGGTGCCCTACCGGGGACGCCACAACGCACCCAACCTCATCCCGCTCACGCTCCGGGCGATCGCCGAGGTCAAGGGCGTCGCGGTTGAGGAGCTCGCGGCCCACGTCAGCGCCACGGCGACCCGGGTCTTCGGCGACTGGTGACCCTGCTGTCGCCGGCTGACACGCGGGCCTTGGCGCGGCAGCTCGGCGTCGCCCCCGTCAAGTCGAAGGGGCAGAACTTCCTCGTCGATCCCAATACGGTCCGCCGGATCGTGCGGCTGGCGCAGCTGAGTACCGATTCCGGCGAGTTCGGCGAACACGTTCTGGAGATCGGCCCGGGGCTCGGTTCGCTCACCCTCGGACTGCTCGAGAGCGGCGCCAGGGTGACCGCGGTCGAGCTCGATCCTGCTCTGGCGGCTGCCCTGCCGGCGACGGTGGCGGCGCGCATCCCGGGTTCGTCGGATCGGCTGACGGTGGTCACGGGTGATGCGCTGCGCGTCGCGATCCCCGGGGAGCCGGAAGTGCTCGCCGCCAACCTCCCGTACAACGTCGCCGTGCCGATCCTCCTGCACCTGCTGGAATCGTTGCCCAGCGTGCACCGCGGGATCGTCATGGTGCAGGCGGAGGTGGCGCAGCGGCTGGCGGCGCCACCCGGCAGCCGGGTGTACGGCGTCCCGAGCGCCAAGCTCGCCTGGTACGCCAGCGCACGGGTCGCGGCTCCGGTGCCGCGAACCGTCTTCTGGCCACAACCGCGGGTCGACAGCGCGCTGCTCACCTGGCAACGCCGGCCCGTACCGGAAGGTGATCGCCGGTCGACCTTCGCCGCTATCGACGCAGCCTTCTCCCAGCGCCGCAAGACGCTGCGGGCGGCGCTCACTCGCTGGGCCGGAACCCCCCAGGAAGCGGAACGGCTGTTGCGCGCGGCGGGAGTGGACCCGGGCGCCCGGGGCGAAGCTCTCGACGTGAACGATTTCGCTCGCATCGCGACCCAACGCAGGGCCTCGGTGCCCAGTCCCTAGTTATTGCACCCGGGGTGGCCGGCGACGACGATCGTTCCAGCGCTGGGTTGCGACGATCACCCGAGCGATCCCGCGGGCCGAGCGCCGGACGTACACCGTGCTACGACCCTCGTGCCAATGCCCCTCCTGCCAGTGCCCCTCCCGAAAGGCGCGTACCCCGGCAGCGAAATCGGCGGCATCGCCGCCGACGTCGGGGTGATTCTCGCGGGCCCAGCGGCGAAATGCTGCCTTGCGGTCCGCGTCCTGATCCGCACCACCCGCCACGCTGGTCAGCCTAGCGACGAGCCGGCGGCCGGTCGCGGACGGATATCTTGATCGCTTATGCGGCCCGCGTCAGTGACAGTTCGGGCTCCGGGGAAGGTCAACCTGCACCTCGGAGTTGGCGCGCTGAACGACGACGGCTACCACGACGTCCACAACGTGCTGCAGGCCGTCTCCATCTACGATGAGTTGACTGCCGGCGCCCCCGCCGAACCGGGTGCCATCACGATGTCACTGGCTGGCGAGGGCGCCGACACGCTTCCGATCGACGCCGGCAACCTGGTGATAAGGGCGGCCCAGCTGATCGCCACGAAAGCCGGGGTGCAGGACGGCGTCCACGTTGCTGTACGCAAATCGATCCCGGTGATGGCGGGCATGGCCGGAGGGAGTGCCGACGGGGCCGGGGCACTCGTGGCGTGCGACGCGTTCTGGGGGACCGGACTGTCTCGTCATGCGCTCGAGGCGCTGGCGGCGGAGCTCGGCAGCGACGTCCCGTTCGCGCTGACCGGCGGAACCGCTCTTGGCACCGGTCGCGGTGAGCGGCTCACTCCGATCCTCTCCCGGGGCAGCTACTCCTGGGTGTTCGCCCTCGACGACTCCGGACTGTCGACCCCGGCGGTCTACGCGGAGCTCGATCGCTACCGGGCGGAGCTTCCGCGCCCCGCGCTGTCCTCAACAGATGCCTTGCTTACGGCGCTGGGCCAGGGCGATCCCGTGGCGCTCGGCCGGGCGCTTGCCAACGACCTGCAGATACCGGCGCTTCGGCTGCGGCCGAAGCTTTCCCGGGTGCTTGCCGCCGGGCGGGAACTTGGAGCGCTCGGCGCCGTGGTGAGCGGCTCAGGTCCGACCTGCGCCTTCCTGGCGCGCGACCCGTCAGAAGCCGTCGAGCTCGCCTCCGCGTTGGCGGGGGAGGGCGTCTGCCGCACGGTGATTTCGGCGAGCGGCCCGGTGCCTGGCGTGCGAATCAGCCAGCCGTAGCCGCCGAGCTCAGCCGGAAGCCGCCGGGACCACGAGCCGGGCCTGCAGCCGGGCCGGATCCGGCCAGCGCACGTCGGTCGCCCAGCCGAGCTTCTCGAAGACCTGAATCAGCCGCGCGCTGCTGTCGACCTGACCGCGCAGCACGCCGTGGCGCGCGCTGGTGGGCTCGCAGTGGTGCAGGTTGTGCCAGTTTTCGCCCATGGCCAGCACGGCCAGCGGCCAGACGTTGGCCGACTGGTCGCGGGTCTTGAACGGCCGCTTGCCCACCGTGTGGCAGATGCTGTTCACCGACCACGTGACGTGGTGCAGCATCGCGATACGCACCAGCCCGGCCCAGAAAAAGGCTTCGAAGGCGGCGCCGAACGATCCTCCCCAGAGGCCGCCGATGACGGCCGGCAGCAGCAGACTGGTCGCCGTGAGCGCGGCGAACATCTTGTGGACGATCACGAGCGAACGGTCGCGCAGCAGGTCAGGCGCGAAGCGCTGCTGGTCGGTCTGCTCGGCGTCGAACAGCCAGCCGACATGGGCGTGGAAGATGCCCTTTGCCAGGGCGGGGAAGCTGCGTCCGTATCGCCACGGCGAGTGCGGGTCGCCCACCCCGTCGGAGTAGGCGTGGTGACGACGGTGGTCGGCCACCCAGCGGATGACCGGGCCCTGCACCGCCATGCTGCCGGCGACCGCTAGCGCGACGCGCAGTGCCCGTTTGGCCTTGAACGCCCCGTGGGTCAGGTAGCGGTGGAAACCGACGGTGATGCCGTGGCCGGTGATCGCATACAGAATCACCATCAGGACGACATCGCGCCAGTGGATCCAATGCCCCCAGAGCAGCGGGATCGCGGCGGCTAGCGCTCCGAGCGGAACCAGGATGATGACGGCCAGCAAGACCTGCTCGGCGCGGGCTTTGAACAAACTGCGGGGCGGCAACTGAAGGCCGTCGAGGTCGCTCATCGTTCCCGGGGTTGCGGCTCGCGCCTGCCGGTCGGGCGCGACCAGGGGAATCTCGGAAAGTGTCACAGCTGGTAACCGCCTGTCATACGACGAGGACTCGCCTTCGCCGGGGGTGCGCCAACGGTATCGGTAATCCCGGTTGGCCAGGCATGGCATCGTGTGAGGGGCGGCGTTCTCGGGCGGCGCGCTTGCGGCGTCAGTCCTGCGTGGTGTAACGGCAGCACCGGTGACTTTGACTCACCTGGACCAGGTTCGAATCCTGGCGCAGGAGCTCCAGCTGCCGCGGCCCGGTACAGTCGGCGACGACTTCCGGCCCCCGGTGACAGGAGCCCACCCCCCGTGCCAGACGCCCAGCCAGCGGCAGTGATCGTGCTGGCGGCAGGTGAGGGCACGCGGATGAAGTCCCGGCTTCCCAAGGTTCTTCACGAGCTGGGCGGACGCTCGATGCTCGGCCATGTACTCGCCGCGGCTGCGCCGCTCGGCGCCGCCCGTACCGCGGTCGTGGTCGGCGCCGGCCGCGAGCAGGTGGCGGCGAGCCTGCCGGATGAGCCTGGCGTGCTGGCCGTCGTTCAGGAGCAGCAGCTGGGCACCGGCCACGCGGTCCGCGTGGCGCTGGACACACTGACTGAAGCCGCCGCCCTGGATCCGCACGATGCCGTGCTCGTCCTGCCCGGCGACGCGCCGCTGCTGCGATCGCAGACGCTCGACTCGCTGCTGGGGCGCCACGGTGAGCATCAGGCGGCTGCCACCCTGCTCACCGCTGTCGTACTTGATCCCACCGGTTACGGGCGCGTCGTGCGGGAGGGCGCCGGCAGCGGGCCGGTACGCGCCGTCGTTGAGGAGCGCGACGCCGACGCGGTCACCCGCGAGATCGACGAGGTGGCTACGGGGGTGTACGCCTTCGCCGCCGGCGCGCTGGCGCAGGCCCTCGGCGAGCTGACGACCGACAACACGCAGGGCGAGCAGTACCTACCGGACGTGGTCGCGTGGCTCGTCGGCAAGGGCGCCGTGGTGGCGGCCATGACCGCAGCTGATGCGGCGGAGACGGCCGGGGTGAACGACCGCGTGCAGCTGGCGGCTGCGGGACTCGCGCTGAACCGGCGGTTGCTCGAGACGGCCATGCGAGGCGGCGTCACGGTCATCGACCCGGCCTCGACCTGGATCGCTGCGGGCGTGCAACTGGAGTCCGATGTGACGCTGCTCCCGGGGGTCCGGCTTGCAGGTTCGACCCGGATCTCGACCGGCGCGGTCATCGGTCCGGACTGCACGCTGACCGACACCGAGGTTGGGGCAGCCGCCGTCGTACGGTCGACGACCGCCGACGGCGTGGTCATCGGCCCCAAATGCGACATCGGCCCGTACACCTACCTGCGCCCCGGCACCCGGCTCGGCGCCGGCGCGAAGGCCGGCGCATACGTCGAGATGAAGGCCGCGACCATCGGCGCGGGCACCAAGGTCCCCCACCTCAGCTACGTCGGCGACGCCGAGGTCGGCGCGGGCAGCAACATCGGCTGCGGCGTGGTCTTCGTCAACTACGACGGGGTGAACAAGTCCCGTACCGTCGTCGGTGACGCGGCGTTCGTCGGCAGCGATTCGCTGCTGGTGGCGCCGGTAGTCATCGGGGACGGTGCTTACACGGCCGCCGGAAGCGTGATCACCGAAGACGTACCCGCCGGAGCTCTCGGTGTCGGCCGGGCGCAGCAGCGGGTCATCGAAGGCTGGACAGAACGGCGGCGTCCGGGCACCCGGTCGGCGCGGGCAGCCGCGGCAGCGCGGCGGGCGAAGGAGTAGTCACGGTCATGGGCAGCGTCATCAAGGCGAAGAGCAGGCGCAACCTCATGCTCTTCTCGGGCCGGGCGCACCCCGGGCTCGCCGCCGAGATCGGCGCGGGTCTTGGCGTCGCGCCCGTGCCGACCAGCGCCTACGACTTCGCCAACGGCGAGATCTTCGTGCGTTTCGAAGAGTCCGTACGCGGGTGCGACGCCTTCGTCGTCCAGGCGCATGCGGCGCCGATCAACACCTGGATCATGGAGCAGTTGCTGATGGTCGACGCGCTCAAGCGGGCCTCGGCCAAGCGCATCACGGTCGTCGCGCCGTTCTATCCGTACGCGCGCCAGGACAAGAAGCACCGCGGTCGGGAGCCGATTAGCGCCCGCCTCATCGCCGACCTGTTCAAGACGGCAGGGGCCGACCGCCTCATGACCGTCGACCTGCACACCGCCCAGATCCAGGGCTTCTTCGACGGCCCGGTGGACCACCTTTTCGCGCTGCCGCTACTGGCTGACTACCTGGAGGGCCGGATCTCCGGTGACGTCACGGTCGTCGCACCCGACGCCGGACGGGTGCGGGTCGCGGAGCGCTGGACCGACCGGCTGGGCTGCCCACTGGCGATCATCCACAAGCGCCGCGACCCCGACATCCCCAACGAGGTCAAGATGTTCGACGTCGTCGGCGAGGTGCGCGGGCGTACCTGCATCATCGTCGACGACATGATCGACACCGCCGGCACCATCACCAAGGCCGCCGAGGCGCTGCGTGAACACGGCGCGTCCGACGTCATCGCGGCCGCCACCCACGCCGTCATGAGTGGCCCGGCCGTTGACCGGCTGAAGAATTCGCAGATCAGCGAGGTCGTCGTCACGAACACCTTGCCGATCGCGCCGGAGGCTCACTTCGATTCGCTGACGGTGCTGTCGATCGCGCCGCTGTTCGCCAGAGCCATTCACGCGGTCTTCTCCGACGGTTCCGTGACGGACCTGTTCGGAGGAGTTGCTTAACTCGCGTGACCGGCGCGTAAACTGACGGGTCGCGCCCGCCGTTCGGATGTGGCCGCCCGCATTTGGGCTGAAATCGCTAGCGTTCGAGGAGTTTTTCCACCGTGGCCGAGGTCCGTATCCGCGCCGAGCAGCGCACTGAGTTCGGCAAGGGCGGAGCCCGTCGCACCCGGCGTGCCGGCTTGGTCCCTGCAGTCATCTACGGCCACGGTCAGCCGCCGAGGCATATCTCGCTGCCCGCCCGCGAGATCGGTCTGGCGCTGCGCAGCGACGCCAACGTGCTGCTGCGCCTCGATCTGGACGGTGGCTCCGAGCTCGCGCTCGCCAAAGACGTCCAGCGTGACCCGCTGAAGCAGAGCATCGATCATGTCGACCTCATCATCGTGCGCCTCGGCGAGAAGGTCACCATCGACGTCCCGCTGACCCTGGTCGGCGAGCCGGCATCGTCCGACGTGCTGCTGAACCACGACCTGACCAGCGTGTCGGTCGAGGCCGACGCGACGGCGATCCCTCACGGGTTCGAGGTCGACATCGCCGGGTTCACCGTCGGCAGCGCCATCACCGCCAGCCAGATCGTGCTGCCGGAGGGCGTGAGCCTGGTCACTGACGGCGACGCGCTCGTCATCAGCGGTCTGGCTGCCCCGACCGCCGAGCAGCTCGACGCGGAGCTCGCCGAGGCTGAGGCCGAGGTTGGCGCCGGTCAGGCTGATCAGGCCGAGGGGCCCGCGGCGGACGAGACTGCCTCTGAGGAGAGCGCCGGCGAGTCCGGCAGCGACACCCCGCAGCCCGCCGAGGCGTGATCCGTGGGTCCCGGGGGTCCCGAAGCAGCCGAGTCGTTCCTGGCGGCCGAGCCGGTGGTTGTCGTCGGGCTCGGCAATCCCGGACCGGCTTACGCGGGTAACCGTCACAACCTCGGCTTTCAGGTCGTCGACCTGCTGGCGGAGCGGGCCCGCGTGCGCTTTAAGAGTGGCGCGCGCCGGCTCGCCGACCTTGCGGAGCTGCGCATCGCCGGGCGGCGGGTGGTGCTCGCCAAGCCGCGCTCGTACATGAACGAGTC
>JBBRSE010000006.1:0-127743 GCA_038245655.1 Mycobacteriales bacterium
ACTGGCGGGCGGCCCGCTTGTCGGCTTCGGCGGGCATGGTCTGCGCCCGGACCTGTTCGGCGAGGCGGGACAGGTCGGTCGGGTCCAAACCGTCGGCGGCGGCTTCGGGGAGAATGCGATCCAGTTCGGCGACGAGCGCCGACTAGAACATACGTACGATTATATCGAACGGTAAGCCATCTGAACAGCCAATAGTCACCTATGGATAACCAAGTTTGACTCCCAGTCCACCCCGACCGCACCGGGGCCGAACTGCGCCCACCGCTCATCGTCCACATGCGCAAAGTGGTGCAGCCCGAGGAGGGTCGCCAGCTCGGCCACTGCGGCTGCCCGTCAGCTCGGGCCTTTGCGCCCCAGAAGATGAAAGACGCGGCTGAGCTGGCGGTACGGGTCTCGTCGGCTGGCTTCGAGTTCGACTGCGGCTGCCGCCGCCACCTGCGTTGAATCACGGGGGTCCAACTCGGCTCCACTGAATTCGAGCCAGTCGACAAACAGCCATACCCCGTACCAGCGCAGTGGCTCCACGTCTCGGCGCAGCATCAGCTCGCTGAGTTCCTCCACGGTGTCGGCTCGGCCCGGCACTCCCAGCACCCCGATCTCGGTTCTGGCGTCAAAGGCCGCCAGAGCGTCGTCCCACCGCCGTTCCAAGGCCGGGCGCACCGCCATAGCCTTGGCGTTGGCCGTCATGATCGAGACCACGCCACCGGGAGCTGCGCACCGGCACAGCTGGTTGACCAATGGCTCCGGCTGCTCGAGGTACCCGAGCACGCCATGGCACAACACGGCGGCAAAGCGTCGGCCATTGACCGCGTCGACGGCGTTCTCGCCGTAGGCCTGCAGAAGCGTGACGCGTCGCTGGGCCTCATCGGGCAGCCGCTGCAGTCGCTCGTGAGCTTTGTCGAGCATCGCTCGCGACGGGTCGAGCAGCGTCACGTCATAGCCATCTTGCGCCAACAGAAACGATTGATGGCCCGCACCGCCCCCAACATCCAACAAGGTGGCGGGCGGCTCGGGTAGATGCTCTAGCAGCTGATGATGCATGACATACGTGCGCACGCGGCCCTTGACTGAGGCGTAAACGTCATCGGCAAATTTGTCAGCCAAACCGGCCCAGGTGTCATCGCCCACGACACCAAGCTATGGCCGCTCACGCCCGCCGGCGCACCCGCCGCCCCCACCAGACCCACCACGCAAGGGTCTGCAATACGAGCGAGAATCCGAAGAGCAGGTCCTCCACCGGCGCGCCGGCGATGCGCCAGCCAAGAATCGTCCCGGAGTCGTAACGAACGACGTTGCGGTAGGTCAGGATCCCGTTGGAGATCAGCTGGAAGACGATGATGATCGCGTACGCCATCCAGAAGGCCCGCCGAGCCACCAGCCGGGTGCGCAGGACCGCGAGGTCGAGCAGCAGGGCGACAGCGACCCCGGCCAAAGCCAGCGCCGTGTAGCTCACGGGCGCGCGAGTTCGTCGGCGCGGGCCACGGCGTCTGCGGCCTCCGAGTCCGGGTCGAGCGTCCAACCGGTGACCCTGCGAACCGCCTCGAGAGTGAGCACCGCACAGACCGGAATGACGAGGAAGAAGAGCAGTTCCTCCAGCGGGAGGTGGCCGGGCAGCACCACCCCGGTCGTCTGCCGGCGGTCGTAGGACCAGTGATGGCGGGCGATCGCGTAGACATCCCAGGCGACGAAGACCACGACGATCGGCAGGAGCGTCAGGAGCAAACGTTTCCAGCGGGCGTACACATGCACCCGCAGGAAGATCTCCAGCGGCGCCGTCCCGATCAGGCATCCGGCCAGGACGGCGAGGTAGGTCAGGTGGCGCACGATCCGGCAGCGTCGCGCAGCCGCGCCGCGAGGTCCCCAGCGACGGCATCGGGGTCTGCCGCTGCTGTGATCGCCCGCACCACGACGACCCGGCGGGCTCCGGTCGCGAGCACGTCGTCGAGCGTGTCCGGCGCGACGCCACCGGTCACAAACCACGGCCGGGCCCCGGCGGTGAAGGGCGGCGCGAAAGCAACGGCCCGCTCGATCAGCCCGAGGCCGACGCCTGGGCGCCCGGCCTTGGTCGGCGTCTCCCAGACCGGTCCGACGCAGAAGTAGTCGATGTTCGGATCGGCGACGGCCGCGGCGAGCTGCATCTCGTCATGGGTGGAGAGGCCGATCAGGACCTCTGGACCGACGATCCGACGGGCCAGCGCCGGCGGGAGATCGTCCTGCCCCAGGTGAAGCACGTCCACCGGAGAGAACGCTGCCAGGTCGGCGCGGTCGTTGGCACTCACGAGCGCGGTTGGCGCCCCGCTGGACACCGACGCGTCGACGGCGAGGTCGCGCAGCCGGCGTAACAACGCCAGTTCTTCGCGCCACTCGAGCCCCTTGCGGCGAAGCTGCACGATCGCCACCCCGGGCGGCGAAAGCGGCTCGGGCGTACACAGGTAGAGCTTCGCCGCCCGCAGCTTGGCCAGCCGCGCCTCACGCATGGCAGCCCTTCAGAACGCGAGCGCCTGGGCCCGGCGGTGAATCTCCCGGCTCCGATTCTCCGTCAGGGCCTGCACCGGTGTCCCCGGCAAGCTCGGGTCGTCGGTGAATAGCCACTTCAGCGCCTCCGCGTCCTCATAGCGCGCGTCGAGCAGCAGCGTCAGCAGTCCAGCCAGGCCTTTGAGTATCTGTCCGTCAACGATGAACGCGGCCGGCACATACAGCACGCCGTCGCGCCGCTCGGCCAGCAGCCGGTGGTCGCGGATCAGCTGACGCACCCGGGTCACCGGCGCATCGAGACGGTCAGCGGCATCAGGGAGGGTGAGCCATTCCACGTTCATGGAGTCAACCACCCGAGGCCCCACTTCCCAACCCCAGAATGATTCACGATCGGCGGCGGACGAGCGGCGACACCCCGTTGACGACGTCCCTGACGGGCTCGCCGCGCACGGCGCGCGTCACGTTGGCGAGCAGACCGTCGATCAGCCTGACGCTCGACTGCGTCGTAGTGCCGGCGGCGTGCGGAGACAGCAGCATCCGCTCGCGCGGAGCGGTCAGCAGCGCACTGTCAGCCGGAAGCGGCTCAATCTCGTACACGTCAAAAGCGGCACCGCCGAGCGCCCCCGATTCGAGCATCGAAGCGACAGCCGACTCATCGACGATGCCCCCGCGGCTCACGCTGATGACCAGAGCGCCCGACGGCAGCAGCGCCAGCCGATCCGATTCGAGCAGACCACGGGTCTGCGGGCCGAGGGCGACCGCGTTGATGAGGATCTCGCTGCCGCTGACAAGCGTGCTGATGTCAGCTTCGAAGCGGGCACCGAATTCCAGCTCCGGCGGCCGTTGCCGGCGCGACCAGTACGTGACCGGGCATCCGAGCGCGGCAAAGGCACGAGCGCAGCCCTGCCCGATCGGGCCGAAGCCCACGATGCCGACCGGGCGGCCGGCGACCTCGCTGGACCCATGCTGCGCAATCTCCGTCTGCGGCCAGCCGCCAGCGCGCATCTCATCTTCCGCCCAGCGGAACAGCCGGCTGATCGCGAGGGCCGCTCCGACCGCCCATTCCGTCACGGCTGCGGCGTTGAAACCGGCAACATTGCACAGCGGGATGCCTGCCGCGGCCAGCGCATCGGCGTCATGTGACTGAACTCCCACGCTCGGTTGCTGCACGAAGGCCAGGTTCGGCATCAGGGCCACCGAAGCGGCGTCGAGGCCGGGGCTGCTTATGCGCCAGTCACCCAGCACGATGTCGACCCGCCGTCGTAGCTCTTCCCCCAGCTCACGCACGTTGTTTGTGGGCACCACCTTGAGCGGTAGGTCGCGAAAGAGTCCCTGCACCATTTCCACGGGCAGGGGGACCAGGGAGAGCAGGGTCCAGGGTGGCTCATCGGGTACGCCGGCGCCCCCTTGCGCGTGTTGGTTTGACACGCCAACGCGACTCGCACTGTCCGTCATCCCGGGGAGACTGCCATCGCTGCCTAAACTCCTGGCATGAGGACCGTCCTCAATTCCGCTGTCGACCCGCTGCTGGGTCGGCTACTCGACGGTCGCTACGAGATTTCCGGTCGCCTCGCCCAGGGCGGAATGGCCGTTGTTTACAGCGCTTTCGACACCCGGCTCGACCGCTCGGTCGCCGTGAAAGTCATGCATCCCGCGCTCGCCGCCGACGAGGATTTCGTGGCGCGCTTTCGGCGCGAGGCCAAGGCCGCCGCCCGGCTTTCCAACCCTCACGTGGTCGCCGTCACCGATCAGGGCCGCGATGGTGACGTCATCTTCCTGGTGATGGAGCTGATCGAGGGCCGCACCCTGCGCGAGGTGCTCCGCGAGGCCGGCCGGCTAAGCGCTCCGGAAGCGCTGGAAATCATGCTGTCGGTCCTGGACGCTCTGGCGGCAGCCCACCGCGCCGGGCTCGTACACCGCGACGTCAAGCCGGAAAATGTCCTGGTCGCCGACGACGGAGCCGTCAAAGTCGGCGACTTCGGCCTGGCCCGCGCGGTCGATGCCTCGCCGCTGACCGCCACCACTGGGCTGCTGCTCGGCACGGTCGCCTACCTCGCTCCGGAGCAGGTCGCGCGCGGGGTCGCCGATGCGCGAGCCGATGTCTACGCGTGTGGCGTGATGCTCTTCGAGTTGCTCACGGGCAAGCCTCCCTTCGAGGGAACGAGCCCACTCCAGGTGGCGTACCAGCACCTCAATGACAACGTTCCCGCGCCCTCCAGCCGACAGCCTGACGTCCCCGCGTCCGTGGATCGCCTGGTGGCTGCGGCGACGGCGCGTGACCCGGCCGATCGCCCGCACGACGCGACTGCCCTGCTGTTTCGTACCCGGGCCGTCCTCGATCGGCTGGGGCCGGCGCCCGCCGTCACGCGCCGCGGGCACAACGACACCGCTCCCCTCGAACTCGACCTCGCAGAAGCCGCTGCCCTCGATCTGGCTCGCCGCGGCAAGCCCGCTTCAGGATTGCGGTCCGCGCCGGCAACTCCCGGCGGGGTCGGCGGCGATCTTGCGGTCGACGAAGTCGCCGACGACGACGTTCCCGATACGCTCGAACACCCCGTCGCAGGCAGTCACACCGGCAATAGCCGGATCGACCTGCCCGATCTCGCTGCCGGGCTGGACGCTGGTGATTTCGACGCCGACGCCGACGCCGACGCGCTGGCGGCCGAGGATTTCGAAGGTGCTGACGAACCCCCGGCTCCGTCCAGGCGCGCCCGTCGCAAGCAGCGCCGCGCTGACCGACCGAAGCGCCGCCTGTTGCGGCCCGGTCGCCTCACCCTCCTGATCCTGCTCATCCTGAGCCTGGTGGCCGGCCTCATCGGTTGGCAGTTGGCCGGACGCAAGGCGACGGTTCCTAACGTGATCGGCAAGTCGCCCGCGGCCGCCGAGGCGGCGCTGCGCTCTTCCCACCTCTCGCCAAGCCTGGTCGCCGCGACGGTCTACAGCGAGACGGTCCCCAAGGGGGAGATCGGTTCGATCGATCCAGGGGCTGGACGCAAGCTGCGCCGCGGCGGCGTCGTGACCCTCAAGCTCTCGCTCGGCCCGGAGCGCTACACGGTGCCGACGCTCGGCAAGCTGAGTGTGGCCGATGCGATCAACGCGCTGCGGGTGTCTCACCTGCGCGCGGGGAAACAAACCCTGGCGTACAGCGACACGGTTCCGGCTAACGCGATCATCTCGTTCACGCCGCCGGCCGGCACCCAGGCGAAGCCTGACACCGCGATCGACCTCGCCGTCAGCCAGGGGCCCCAACCGGTGAAGCTCCCCAAGCTGACCGGGCTGACCGGCGCTGACGCCCAGCAGGCCTTGCAGAAGTTGGGCCTGAAGGTGACGGTCAAGCGGGACTTCAGCGACACCGTCAACATCGGTTTCGCGATAGGCGCGACCCCGACCACCGGACTTCACCGCACCCAGACTGTAACGCTGAGCGTCAGCAAGGGCCCGCAGGTGGTCACCATCCCGCCGGGCATCGAGAACGACAACCCGGGCTACGCGAAACAGGTGCTCCAGTCGCTGGGGCTCAACGTCGTGACCCACAGCTACTTCCCGGGCCTCGACAGCTCGATCCTTACTGTCCGACCCAGCGGCGGCACTGTCGTTCGGGTCGGCTCGCAGGTATCCATCTACCTTTACTGACCATTGCTGCTGTACTGACGCGTGCCCGCTCGCAAACCAAGCCCGATCGGCGCCCACGTGCCCTCGGCCGGTGGGCTCGCCAGGACCGCCCTGCCCTACGCGGAACGCACCGGCGCCCAGGCGGTGCAGATCTTCCTCGGCAACGCTCGCGGCTGGGCTGCTTCCCCGGGTGATCCGCTGCAGGAGGAGGCGTTCGCGGACTGGTGTGCCAAGCAACGGATCCCGATCTTTGTCCACGCGTCGTACCTGATCAACCTTGGCTCGCCGCAGCCGCTGACCGTGGAGCGCTCGGTGACGACGCTAGTGCGGGTGCTGGAACGCAGCGCGATGATCGGTGCGCAGGGGGTGGTGCTGCACGCGGGTTCGGCGGTCGACCCGGGCACACGCGACGCCGCCCTGGCGCAAGTACACGAGCGCCTGCTTCCACTGCTGACCGCGCTCGACGCGGGGCCGGCGACACTGCGGGTGCTGATCGAGCCGACCCCGGACGGTCCGGGCGCGCTGGCAGCGACGGTAGAGGACCTGGCGCCGTACTTTGCCGCACTGGAAAACCATCCGCGCCTCGGGGTCTGCCTCGATACCTGCCACGCCTACGCGGCAGGCCACGATTTGGCGGCGCCCGGCGGAATCCGGCGCACCCTCAACCTGCTCGTGAAGACGGTAGGTCGGGGCCGGCTCGGATTGGTGCATGCGAACGACTCCCGCGATCCACTGGGCTCGCGCCGCGATCGTCATGCGGCCGTCGGGGTCGGCACGATCGGCATCGAGCCCTTCGCGGAACTGTTCGTCCACCCTTCGACAAGCGGCGTCCCGGTCATCGTCGAGACGCCGGGAGGTGAAGCGCAACACATCACCGACATTCGCGCGCTCCGCCGGCTTCGCGACCTGGCCCGCTGACCCACCACTCGCGAGTACCCTCAGAAAGTAATGACGCCGGTGCTGGCGACGTCCGATATGACCCGATCGGGCCATGGTCGTACCGACCCAAATCCGGCACTATGGTATTGCGGGCCCGGACGACCGGACGCCGCCAGGAGTAGGCGGCTCGGCCGCCTGTGGAGGTGTCGTGGTCGCGGGGCTGCTCAGTCGCAAGGCTGATGCCTTCGCCGCGCTCCTCGACGGCACCGCGAAATCGGGTGCGGCGCAGGACCCGGCGCTTGCCAAGCTGGCCGGGCTCACCCAGCGCCTGCAGGGCATCCCGCAGCCCTCGGCTGCCTTCCACTCGGCCCTGCGGCAGCAGCTCGTCTCGGCAGCCGCGCAGCAAGCCACCACCTCCGCGGCCACCGCCGGTGCCGGCGCCGGCACCCTGCCCGCCGCGGTTTCGACCCAGGCCGCTGGCTCGGGCGCGGCTGCCGGTTCTGGCGGCGCCGGGCTGACCAGCACGATGGCCACCCTCGGCAAGTCCGCGCCGCTGTTCATCAAGCTCTTCACCGGCGTCATGGCCGTCGCGGTCTCTGCCACCGGTGTCGGGATCGGCGCCCACCGGGCCTTGCCGGGTGACCTGCTCTACGGCGTGAAGCGGCAGGTCGAGGCCGTCCAACTGGACCTAGCCAGCGGCGCCCGCGACAAGGCCGTCACCGAGCTCGGCTTCGCTCACGCCCGCAGCAATGAGCTGGCCAAGTTGCTCGATCGGGCCGGCGTCAAGCCCAACCTTCCGGTGTCCAGCGCGACCGCGGGTCACGTCCGCAGGCTGCTAACCGACTGGGCGCAGGAAGCGGGCGTCGCGACGACCTCGCTCATCCAGCAGATCCAGTCGCTAGGCAGCGCACAGTCCACTGCCGCGCTGTCCGCAGATCTGCGCAAGACCCTGCAGACGTTCACCTCGCAGCAGTTCCTTCAGCTCGGCGGGCTGTTGCGCGACCTGCCGGCGGGCTCACTGCAGTCCCTCACGGTGAGTGCCCTCGGCTTCCTGCAGCGGGTCGATGGGGTGCTCGGCGGCGACCCGGGTGCGCTGGTCCAGCAGCTGCCGATTCCGCTGAGCTCGATCAAGGGTCTGTCAACCCTGCTACCGCAGCTGATACTGCCGTCCGGGCGCACCGGAACTCTGGGCAATGGCAAGGTCCTGCCGAAGCCGCGGCCCTCCGGCGTGACCCCCAAGGTCAGCGGAGTGGTTCCCTCACCGCTGCCCAGCCTCAACCTGCCCACGACGCTGCCAAGCCTGACACGGCCCTCCGTGGGTCCGAGCGGGATCGTGCTGCCGTCCACCGGCGGGATCCTGCCGAGTACGGGAATCCTGCCCAGCGTCGGCACTCTCGGCAACGGCACTGGAACCGGCACCGGAAGCAACGGCGGAGTGGTCGGAAAGGTCGGCGGTGCGGTCACCGGCAGCGTCGGCAACACGGTCAACGGGGCCGGCAAGACCGTCACGGGCGCCGTCGGCGGCACCGGTCAAACGGTGACAGGCGCCGTTGGCGGAGTCGTCGGAACGGTCACCGGCGGCCTGTCGAGCAGCACCGGCCCCTCGCTGCCGCTGCCCACCGCGCTGCCTACGCTGCCGAAGCTTCCGGGCCTCGGCTAGCGCGTCATCCGAGAACCGTGCTTCGGGCCGGGTCGGGCAGCACCACGGCGTGAGGCATGAAAGTCGGCGTCTTCAGAACAGCGAGGATCGCGTCGGCCACCTGTGCCCGCCTCAGCAGGGTTTCAGTTGGCGAACTTCAGGGACGTGACGCCCGGGGTGTTGCCCGCCGCGACAAGGCGCCAGAACGAGCCAAGGCCGCCGTTCTTGAGCGTCCCGTCCAGGTGAGCGATGACCGCGCGACGGGTCACGTCAGCGGTGACGTCGTTACCGATCAGTGGCCACATGTGGTACGGGCCGGCCACCGTCAGATAGTCGCGCGGACCGGTCACATGGTTGAACAGCCACTGGCTGTTGATCGGATTGTTGTACGGGTCCCCGGTCGCCTGCTCGACCATCGTCGGCACCACCTTGCGGCGGTTCCAGGTCAGGCCGCCCGGCCCGGCGCCCGCCATCACGACGGCGGCCTTGATGCGTGGGTCGGAGTAGCTGGTCGACATGGTCATCCCGGCGACCGTGATCGCGCCGTCGCTGTGGCCGATGATCCCGACCAGCGATGGGTTCATCGCCCAGCTCAGGAAGTTGCCGGGGGTGTTGGCGTAGGCCCCCATCTGAGTGATGACGGCGGACATGTCGTACATCTGGTTGAGCATCTCGGCATCGCTACGCCAGGCAGGCGCGGCGCCCGAAATCGCGCCTTCGATGGGAAAGAGCGGAGCCGCGACGATGTAGCCCTGCGCGGCGATGGCGTGCAGGAACGGCTCGTACGACTCGGGACTGGCGTTGAAGCCGGGCGCGAAGACGATGAGCGGGAAGTGCCCACCCCGCGCCACCGCCCAGAACGTATCGATGCTGGAGATCGGGCCGGAGGCCGCGGGGTACCAGATCGAGATCGGCAGGTTGCGATAGGGCGCGGTCGCGTTCGGGTAGCGAGCGAGCGTCCCGCGGGCGCGGTCAACCGTGAAGCCGGCGGTCTTGCCCACCGGATAGACATCCCGCAGGAACGCAGCTGTACCGGTGGTGGCAAACGGCCGAAGGTTGCGACCGGCATGAGCGCTGCGTTCAGCAGTAGCGATCTTCGAGATGTCGCGGTTGGGCGGCGCGCTAGCAGCGGCAGCCGGTAAGGCCGCCGGACGCAACGCAACTGCGGCCGCCATTGCTAGGGGCAAAAGCATGATTCGGCGCATAGTGTCCGATCGGCGCGCCACCGCAGTCGATGAACGGTCTCGATGTGTGAACCGACGCCGGATCGACCCCGCAGGCTTCGGCCATCTGCTTGGCGTGGTCGTGATCGTCCGCCAACCGCTCCAGGTGGTGCTCCAGCGCGTACGTGCCGGCAGCCGCCAAAACGCCCGCCTGACGCATGGCCCCGCCAAGCCTGCGGCGCAGGATCCGAGTCTTCGCGGCCCGCTCGCGCGAGGTGACGATCAGCGAGCCGACCGGGGCGCCGAGGCACAGCAAGCCCGGCAGCCGAACTGCTGTGTGACAGGTCAGTCATGGATCGCCGATCTGCTAGCCCTGCTGCAGCATCTCCGCGACCAGGAACGCCAGCTCCAGAGCCTGTGAGGTGTTGAGCCGCGGGTCGCACGCGGTCTCGTACCGCCCGGCCAGGTCAGCCTCGCTGATGGCCTCCGCACCGCCCAGGCACTCGGTGACATCTTCGCCCGTGAGCTCGATGTGCAGACCTCCGGGCCACGCGCCCAGCGAGCGGCACACGTCGAAGAAACCCTGAACCTCGGTCATCACGTCGTCGAAGCGGCGAGTCTTGACCCCGCCGGCGGTCACGGTGTTGCCGTGCATGGGATCGCACGCCCAGACCACCGACCGCCCGGTCGCCCGCACCTTCTCCACGAGCGGCGGCAGGGTATCGGTCACCTTGCCCGCACCCATCCGCGAGATCAGGGTGATCCGGCCCGGCTCGCCGCGCGGATCGAGCCGCTCGACGAGAGCAGCCGCATCTTCCGGTGACGCGCTCGGGCCAAGCTTGATCCCGATCGGATTGCCGACGGCGGCGGCGAACGCGACGTGGGCGCCGTCGAGATCACGCGTGCGCTCGCCGATCCAGATCGTGTGAGCCGAAAGGTCATACGCGAGCCCGGTGGCGTCTTCGGTACGGGTGAGCGCGCGCTCGTACTCCAGCAGCAGCGCTTCGTGGCTCGTGTAGAGCTCAACCTGCTGACCCGACGGCCCGAGCTCGACGCCTATCGCGCGCATGAAGGACAGCGCCCGGTCGATGTCGCGGCCAAGCATGTCGTAGCGCGCCCCCGCTGAGGAAGCGGCCACGAAGTCACGATTCCAGGCGTGGACCTGGTGCAGGTCGGCAAAGCCGCCGGTCGCAAACGCGCGCAGCAGGTTCAGTGTCGAGGCGCTGGAATGGTAGGCACGCACCATCCGGGCAGGATCGGGAATGCGCTCCTCGAGGGTGGGCGCGAGGCCGTTGACCGCATCCCCACGGTAAGACGGCAAGCCGGTGCCGGGCTCGATGTCCGCCGAACGCGGCTTCGCGTACTGGCCGGCCATGCGCGTGACCTTGACCACCGGCAGCGAAGCGCCGTAGGTGAGCACGACAGCCATTTGCAGCAGGGTCTTGACCTTGTCGCGTATGCCATTCGCCGTCGCCGCCGCGAATGTCTCGGCGCAGTCACCGCCCTGGAGCAGGAAGGCGCGCCCCGCAGCGACCTCGGCGAGCCGCTCCCGCAGCGTGCGTACCTCATGGGCGGTGACCAGCGGCGGGACGGCCCTCAGCTCCTGGACGGCCGCGGTCAGCCGCGCCGGATCCGGCCACGGCGGCTGCTGCACCGCAGTGCGCGTCCGCCAGGCATCGAGATCCGAAGTCTGCACGCCTCCCAGCCTAACGGCCACCACGCCAACGCTCACATGATCATGGTTTCCGCGGCCTGGACGGCCCCAGAACATGATCATCGGAGCGTTGTTCAAGGTCAGCCGAAGAAGACCTCCGCCTCGGCGTAGAGCTCGGGGGTGACGAGCTTGAGCTGCGCGGTGGCCTCGCCGATCGGCACCCTCACGATGTCGGTGCCGTGCAGCGCGACCATGGTGCCGAAATCGCCATCAGTGACCGCGTCAACGGCGTGCAGGCCGAAGCGGGTGGCCAGCCAGCGGTCGAACGCGGTGGGAGTGCCGCCGCGCTGGATGTGACCGAGAACGGTAGCGCGGGCTTCGTAGCCAGTGCGCGCCTCGAGCTCACGCTCCAGCAACTGTCCGATGCCCCCCAGTCGCTCGTGACCGAAGGCGTCCTTCTCCCCGCCCCGCACGGTCAGCGGGCCCTCCTTGGGGATGGCACCCTCGGACACCACGACGATCGGCGCGTAGCGATGGGTGGCAAAGCGGTGTTTCACGTAGGTGGCGACCTCGTCGATGTCGAACGGCCGCTCGGGAATCAGGATCACGTTGGCACCACCGGCCAGGCCGCTGTGCAGCGCGATCCAGCCGGCATGGCGTCCCATGACCTCGCAGATCAGCGTGCGGTGATGGCTCTCGGCAGTCGTGTGCAGGCGGTCGATCGCCTCCGTGGCGATGCTCACCGCGGTGTCGAAGCCGAAGGTGAAGTCCGTCGCGCCAAGATCGTTGTCGATGGTCTTCGGCACGCCGACCACCCGCACGACACCATCGTTCTGGAGCCGGTCGGCCACTCCGAGGGTGTCCTCGCCGCCGATGGCGATCAGCGCATCGATCTCGAGCGCGTCGACGGTCGCCCGGATCCGGTCCAACGCACCCTCCACCTTGTACGGATTCGTCCGGCTCGAGCCGAGCACCGTTCCCCCGCGCGGCAGGAGCCCGCGCACGGCTTCCACATCCAGCGGGACGATGTCGGCATCCATCGGGCCGCGCCAGCCGTCACGGAAGCCGACGAAGTCGTGTCCATGCACCTGCACGCCCTTGCGGACGATCGCCCGAATGACCGCGTTCAACCCCGGGCAGTCGCCGCCCCCCGTCAGCACGCCAATTCTCATGCGGCGAGGCTAGCTCGGTTAGCCGCGTAATCAGTAGGGCTTTGTGCCCTTGACCCGTACAACTTCCGATTCGCGCCGTCTGTCGCGCGCGGGTTGGACGCTCCCGCGTGACGCGATCGTTGGGGGCTGGCCTTCAAGGCAGCACCCGAACGCGCCGACGCAAGCCAAGTGCGACCGTCTTCTGGATGCCCCGCGGGGTCCGCTTCCCGCGCGCGGCGCCTGGCATTCGCCGGGCTCGCCGTTGCTGGGATTCTGCTGGCGGCGCCCAGCCCGGTTCTACCTGCGGCGACCCACGGCGTACTCGTTTCGGACATCACCCCGGCGACCGCGGGTGCCAACGTCCAAAGCGCGAAAGATCAGCTGGCGGCCGCGGAGCAGAAGATGCGCGACGCGACGCAGAAGGCTCAGGAACTCGCATACGCGCTGGTGGCGCTGCGGGCCGAGCAGGGTGACGCGCAACTCGCCGAGGCGACGGCTCGTAATCAAGCGCGGGCTGCGGTCCGGCAGGCCTACGACACCGCCAACGTCGACCCCACCGCGACGCTCCTGGCTTCCCTGTCCGGCTCCGACCCCGGCCTTGCCGAGCATGTGCGCAACAGGCGCATGCACGACGCCCAGGACGGGGCCCGCAAGCTGCAAAAGGCCGTGGCACACCTCGCCGAGCTGAACAAAGCCGCGGCCGGTCGCCGTACCGCTGCCGCCAAGGCTGCCGCAGAAGCCGTCGGCGCCGCCGAACACGCCGACGCCCAGCTGGTCGCGGCCGAAAGAATCAATGACGAGGTGCACCGCCAGGCCGAGCTCATCGCTCAGCGCCTCGAGCTCGAGCGGCTCAACAGTGAGCTGGCCCAGAGCCTGACAGCGGTGTACGCCTCCACGCACAGCTCGGCCGGCGAGCCGCTGGTCGCCGACTCCCCCGCGAAACTCCGCGCGCTGTACGTGAAAGCCGCCGCCACCTGCCCAGGCCTGCCCTGGGGCGTGGTCGCGGGCATCGGTCAGGTGGAGACCGACAACGGCCTGAACACCAACATTTCCAGCGCCGGAGCGATGGGTCCGATGCAGTTCATGCCCTCCACGTGGGCGGTCTACGGCGTGGACGGCAACGGCGACGGCACGATCGACATCCTCAACCAGGTCGACGCGGCCTACTCCGCGGCCCACTACTTGTGTGTCAGCGGCGGCCGTACCGCCGGCACCCTCTACGACGCGATCTTCGCCTATAACCATTCAGACGCTTACGTGAATACGGTCCTTGGCCTCGCGGCGCAGTACCACTGACCAGTTAGCCAAGATCCGCTGACGCGTACGCCGGATGTCGCGCGGCGGCCACCCGCCAGCGCACCAGGTTGAAGCGCGCATCCGTCAGCGCATCATGCGCGTCGGCCGGCTCGGCGGGAAGGGCCGGACTGCCCGCCTCCTCCCACAGCTGCCGCAGATCACGCGTGTAGCGCGGCAGGGCTCGTGGGAGCTCCGGCATCGTGCCCCAAAGCTGGCAGAGCGCTACGTGGTCGTACGCCGCGAACCAGGCCCACAGCTGCGGTCGCCCGCTGGTCGCCGTGACGAATTCCAACACCCGGTCGCGAATCGTGCGGCGCGATTGCCAGGCGTCGGATGACGGAGGAGGCAGCTTGCCGAGCACGTTACGACGAACCCAGGAACCGGCCCGGTCGGGGTCGAACTCAGTGGATACGAGGTAAAGCTCGCGCTCGCCGCTCTCGTCGACAATCCCGATCGAGATGAGCTCGATGGTCTGCCCGTCCTCGATGAACTCGCAGTCGTAGAAGAACCGCGAGGGGCGCTTGGCAGACATGATGGCTATTTTTGCCACTCCGGGCCATTTGAGTGCGAAAATCGGGGACGCGATGACCGCCTGCCCCGCCTGCGCGACGCCAGTCGCCCCCAGCGCCCGCTTTTGCGGCGCCTGTGGCGCCGCGCTGCCCAGCAGCTGTCCGAGCTGCAGCGCCGACACCGTGACCGGTCAGGCTTACTGCACCGACTGCGGCACCTCCTTAGCAGCCGGAGGCCGGCGCCGGCCGGAGGAACGCAAGCGGGGCGAGGAGCGCCGGATCGTTACCGTGCTGTTCGTCGATGTCGTGGGTTGGACGAGCGCCGCCGAGCAGCTCGATCCGGAGGATCTGCGCGCCGCCCAGTCGGACTACTTCGCCGCCGTACGCACCGTCATCGAAGAGAGTGGCGGCACGCTGGAGAAGTACATCGGGGACGCCGTTCTCGCGTGCTTCGGAGCGCCCAAGGCCACCGAGGACGATGCGCTTCGGGCGGTCCGCGCGGCGCTGCTGATCCAGGACGCGCTCGCCGAGTTGGTGGTCGGCGACGATCCCCTGGCCGCGCGAATCGGTGTGGCGACGGCCGAGGCGCTCGTCGATCTGGACGCCGACCCGGCGCGCGGGCAGGCGTTCGTCACCGGCGACGTCGTCAATCTCGCGTCACGGCTGCAGTCCGCCGCCCCTCCGGGCGGGGTCCTGGTCGCGCTCGCCACCCAGGCGGCGACCTCGGACTCGGTCGAGTACGAGCCCGTCGGCGCGCTGAGCCTCAAGGGAAAAGCTGAGCCGGTCGAGGGATTCCTGGCGCTCGGCATGTCGGCGAAGGCCCCCAGCGGGCCGCGCCATGACCTGCCGTTCGTGGGTCGCGGTCCGCAGCTGCGACTGCTCGAAAGCTGCCTGGACCGCGTCATAGGCGAAGGCGCCGGCGCGCTCGTCACGATCACCGGAGAGCCGGGGATCGGCAAGAGCCGGCTCGTCCACGAGCTGCGATCCGAACGGGCGGCGCAGGGCGCTATCACCGCCGCGCGGGACACCGGGGTGCGATGGCTCTCCGCGTCCTGCGTGTCCTTTGACAACAAGGGCAGCTTCGCGCCCCTCGCAGCGCTGCTCGCGGGCTGCTTCGACTTGACCGACGCCGCCGCGCCCGGGCTCGCTGCGGCGCGGCTCACCGAGCAGATCGCCGAGCAGCTGCCCCGCCTCGACGCACCGCGTATCGCGCAGGCGCTGAGCCCGCTGCTCGGCCACTCCAGCCCCAGCGGCGGGCTCGACGGGCGGTCCGGCGCTGCGGGTGCAGCAGCGGCATGGCGGCGCATCATGATCGCGCTGGCCGAGGAGTCACCCACGGTCCTCGTTCTCGAGGATCTGCAACGCGCCGACGACGCCCTGCTCGACGCGGTCGAGGAATTGCTCGCGCTCGCCACCGAGGTGCCGCTGCTGACCGTGGTCACCGCCTGGCCGGAGCTGCTGGAGCGGCGCCCGCACTGGGGGTCGTCGGGACCGGATGTCGTCACGCTGAGCCTGCCGCCGCTCGACGAGAGCGACACCGTCCAGCTGCTCTCGGGCCTGCTCGGTCCCGACCTGCCCCCCGCAGCGCTGTCCCGGCTGGTGGCCCTCGCCGGCGGCAACCCGCTGTATGCCGAGGAGTGCGCGGGCATGTTGCGCGACCGCGAGGCGGCGCATCTCGTACGCGGCATCCCGGAGCTGCCACTGCCGCGCTCGGTGCGGGGCATCGTCGCCAGCCGCCTCGACCTGGTCAGCGACGACGAGAGGACCGTCCTGCACGCCGCCTCCGTCCTCGGCGACAGCTGCTGGCCCGGCCCCGTCGCCCTGCTGTCCGAGCTGCCCGGACCTGAGGTGGAGGTCTGCCTCGCTCAGCTGGCCCGGCGCGGCATGTTGCGCCGGGTACGCCCCTCAAGCGTCCCGGGTGAGCCTGAATACGTGTTCCGGTCCGCGCTCGTACGCGAGCTGGTCTACTCGCGCCTGCCCCGCCCGCGCCGCCTCGAGCAACACGTTCGCGCGGCCGACTGGTGGGCCACCCGGTCCAGCGGCCGCGAGGCGGAGCGCGCCGAACTCGTCGCCCATCACCGGGTTCTGGCGAGCGAGCTGGCCTCCGCACTGCGCGCACCGGAATCGTCGCTGAGGGCCGAGCAGGCGCGGCTGGCCCTTCGGGAGGCGGCGGAGCGTTCGTACGTACTGCGAGCGCTGCTACCCACCCGCGCCCACCTCGATCGCGCCCTGGCTCTGTGGCCGACGGACGTGGATCCGATCGGCCGCCAGTCGTGTCTGCGCCTGGCCGAAGAGGTCTGCTTCCTCGCGGATCGCGACGGTTACGTCAAGGAGGGTGGTCGCGAGCGGGTCGCGCGGGTCGCCGAGGAGCTGAGCGCGCTCGGCGCCGACGCGGAGTCCGCCCGGGCGCACACGTTGCTGGGGCAGGTGGCCTGGTGGGTGGCCGACCGGTCGGAGGCGCTCAAGGAACACGGCCGCGCGGTGGCCCTGCTGGCCGCTCTGCCCGCCGGGGAGCAGCAGGCACTCGCGATGACCGAGCTGGCCCGGCTGGAAATGCTGTGCGAGCAGACGTCGCAGGCGATCGAGACCGGACGCGGCGCGGTGGCCCTGGCCGAACGGTTCGGGCTGCCCGAGGCCGTCGCCAACGGACTCAGCACGGTGGGAGTCGCGCGCTACCTCGCCGGAGATCCGGGCGGGATCACGGATCAGGAAGCCGCCCTCGACCTGGCCCGCCGCGAGCAGCTGGCCGCCCTCCCACGGGTGGCCAACAACCTGGCCACCACCCTGCAGGAAGAAGGTGAGCTGCGCCGTAGCTACGCACTCATGGACGAGGCGGTCACCAAAGCCGACTCGGGCGGCGGAGCCGGACTGCACTCGTTTCAGGCCGAGCCGGAAGCGGCGCTTCGGGCGTACAACGAAGGCGACTGGGACCTCGCCCTCTCCCTAGCTGACGGCTTCCTCGACCTCTCGCAAGGGCAGGCCGGCGTCTGGGAGGCGTCGCTACGCGGCCTGCGTACATTCCTGCGGCTGCTGCGGGGCGAGCCTCCGCAAACCCTGCTCCCGAGCCTGGACGCGGCGATCGATCAGGCTCATGCCAGCGGGTTCCCGCAGATCATCCGACCGGTCCTGGCCATCGCTGCCCGCTGCGCCGCGCTCGAGCAGGACCCGCAGCGCGCCGCCGCCCGCTACGACGAGTTGCTGTCCCACTGCCCGGGCTTTGAAGAAACCCCGTCACGCGAATGGCTCCCGCCGGCTGTCGCCGTAGCCTGCTATCTGGACGATCTCGATGCCGGAGGTCAGCCGCGCGCCGGTCGCGGAGCGGCCCTGGAGGCTCGGTTGCACGCGGCGGCCCACCAGACCCGGTGGGTACGAGCCGGGCTGGCGTCGCTGCAGGCCTCGAGCGCGCGCTTGCGGGGAGACCGTGCGGCGGCGCTGGACGCGGCCGAGCAAGCCGTCGCGTGGTACGGGGAGATCGGCGACGAGACCGAACGTGGGCTCGCGGTCGCGCTGGCCTCGCAATGCGAGCGCGAACTTCGAGGTCCCGGGCGCTGGGAGTGGGAGCTGGCCGCCTTCGCCGCGCGTACGGGAGCGGTGCGCCTACTGCCCGCCCCGTCGGCCGCGTCCGAGGTGCTGGGCCTCATCCCGGAACGCCGCCGCTCCCCCACCCGCAAGCCCGACCAGCCCTCATGACCAACGCTCATGTTGGTCAGGCGGCCTCGCGGGTGGGCTCGCCGCCGGACGGGGCAGCCTTGCGGGCAGCGGCCAGCTCGGCTTTGGCTTTGGCGGCGTAGACGTCGACGTACTCCTGGTTGGAAAGCGACATCAACTCGTACATGATCTCGTCCGTTATGCTTCGCAATACGAAACGGTCATCCTCAAGACCCGCGAAACGACTGAAATTCAACGGGGCACCGAAACGAACTCCCACCCGCTTGATACGGGGTAGCACCTTGCCCTGCGGCTGCACTTCAAACGTACCGATCATGGCAACCGGAATCACCGGAACACCGGCTTCCAGGGCCATCCGGGCTACCCCGATCTTGCCCCGGTAAAGCCGGCCGTCGGGTGAGCGAGTGCCCTCCGGATAGATGCCGAGCAGCTTGCCCTCATGCAGGATCGCGATGCCCGTTCGCAGCGCTGCCTCGCTCGCGTGGCCTCCGCTGCGGTCGATCGGAACCTGGCCGACGCCGGTGAAGAACATTCTCTTCAAGCGGCCCTTGATGCCCTTTTCCGTGAAGTAGTCACTCTTGGCGAGAAACGTGACCCGGCGCGGCACCATAAGAGGCATGAATATCGAGTCAAGAAACGAGAGGTGATTGCTCGCCAGGATGACGGGGCCCTCTTCAGGGACGTTTTCTAAGCCTTCTGTCCAGGGCCGGTAGAGCATCCGCAACAGGGGCGTCAAGATCGCCTTGACGACCCAATAAAACACCTCGACTCCTCGCCGCGGCCAGTCGAAGGGGTACCGACGCACACCTCGTGTCCGACGGGCCGATGTTGACCAACCCTAACTGAGTCATCACTCGCCAGGCGCCGCTCGCGCGTGAAACGATGGGTAGGTCCGCTGTGCGGGTACTCGGCCCGTCAGGTGACGTGCCCACGATCGATCCGCGGGCCGGACGCGCATTAGATGCGCAGAGGATGGAGGTGCGAGCATGCCCCTGATGCCTGGCGCCGAACCGCTCGCCCTCGACGGTGGGCCCATCGGCGCGCTAGTCCTGCACGGTTTCACCGGCACCCCGCAAGGCGTGCGCGACTGGGGTCTGGCACTGGCGGGGGCGGGTCTCACGGTCACCGTGCCGCGCCTTCCCGGTCATGGCACCCGCTGGCAGGACATGGCCCGCACACGCTGGACGGATTGGTACGCAGAAGCCGAGCGGGCATTCGATGAGCTACGCCGGTGCTGCGCCGAGGTGTTTGTCTGCGGCCTTTCGATGGGCGGCACGCTCGCGCTGCGCCTGGCCGAGCAGCGAGCGAGCGAAATCGCGGGCGCGATCGTCATCAACGCCTCGCTGGCGACCGAGCGTAAAGACGCGAGAGTGTTACCGCTGTTGCGCCACATCATCCCGGCGCTTCCCGGGGTGGCCGGTGACATTGCCAAGCCCGGTGTCACGGAGCTTGCGTACTCCAAGATGCCGCTGCAGGCGGCGTATTCGCTGAGCCAGCTCTGGGCGAAGACCCGAGCCGACCTGGGCTCCATTACCTGCCCGATACTCGCCTTCCGTAGCGAGAACGACCACATCGTCGAGCCGATCTCCGGCGCGCTGCTTCGGGAAGGCGCGAGCGCGACGACCGTTACCGAGCGACTGCTGAGCGAGAGCTACCACGTCGCGACGCTGGATTTCGACGCGCCGGTGATCTTTGCCGAGAGCGTCGACTTCGTGCGCGCCCACAGCGGCGCGCGGCAAGTGGGTCCGCGATGACGGCCCGCAGCAATGGCCTGCGCGCCAACACCTACGCGGTCCTCATCGAGATCGAGGAGTCGCTGGGTGACCAGATGCTCGGCGCGCTGGCCGAGCGCAACATTGCGGCTTACGTGGTCCCCGCGCCTGGGCCGGGAGGCACGACCCGGCTGATCCTTCACGTCGACGCACTGCGCCGGGTTCCTGCGGGCATCGTGCTGGCGGGGCTCACACCGGCGCTCGCTGGAGAACTGCCGTCTGACGGCGAGACCCCGGCCGACAACCCGTCGGCGGGCAACCCGGCGGCCGGGCCGTCGCCAACCGGGTCTACCGCGAGCCTGGCCGACGGGGCGGCCTTCGCCGCGATCGTCGCCGGATTTCACCGCGTACCCATGGAGCGCACCTGGCCGGAAGCCGAGGACCTGCCTCCCGAGCCGGTCCCACCCGCGTCGCAACCGGCTGCCCAGCGGCCCCCCAATGAGCGCCGGCGTCCGGCCGTCCCGCCGACGTCTCTGGCCAAGGCCGGGGAAGCCGTTCCGGACGATGAGGAAGAGCACTACGAGCCTCCGACGCTGCCCAAGCTCGAGCCGCACCCGCCAGTCACCCGGTGGGCGCTGATCGCCATGGGGCTCGGGCTCGCACTGCTGCTCCTGCCGACTATCTTCGCGTTCGGCCACCGCACCTCACTCGATGTGGCAGGCGTCCTTTGCGTGCTCGGCGCCACCGCTGTCCTGGTCTCTCGGCTGCGGGAGCGCAGCGCGGATGACCCCGATGACGGCGCGGTGGTCTGATTTTCGCCGGTCGCTCCCGGTAGCCTGCAGCGGCGCGACGGGCACCCGATGGGTGCCCCACTCGCGCACCATTGTTGTCCAGCGCCGATAACCAGCCGGAAACCGGCCCGAGCAGGCTGATGGGGGGCTGCATGAGCGTCTCCGAGACCGTCGAGGTCACCGGCCATCTCATGGATACGGGGGTGCTGGCGCGCGTACTCGACGACGTGTTGGAGTACGGCGCCGACTACTCGATCGAGCGCTTCGAGGTCGGGCGTACTCACGACGACGAATCGACCGCGCAGATCGTGGTCATCGCCGAGGACGCCGAGACGCTGGCCCGACTGCTGATGAGGCTGCAATCGCACGGTGTCAACGCCGTCGAGCCGGGTGCCGCGATCACCCGCCTGGCGCCGCGCGACGGGGTCTTCCCGGACGACTTCTACTCCACCACCAACTTGGAGACCGTGGTGCGACTCGGGGGCTCGTGGGTGCCTGTCGAGCAACCGGAGATGGACTGCGGGCTGCTCGTCGCCGGCTCACGCGTGCGCACCGTTCCCGTCTCCGACGTCCGCGAGGGAGATGCGATCGTGTGCGGCGCCTCCGGGGTGCGGGTCGTCCTGCAACCACGCGAGCATTCCGCCCATACCGGCGCCCGCAGCGGCCCGGAGATCTTCGGCTTCATGGCCTCGGCCGTCTCCTCGGAGAAGCCGCAAGCGCTGCAGGTACGCCAGATCGCCTCGCGCATCCGCGACGTGAAGGGTGACGGCGGCAAGGTGCTCTGGGTCGCTGGGCCAGCCGTCGTCCACACGGGCGCTGGAGCCGCCATGGTGGCGTTGATCAACGCCGGCTATGTCGACGTCGTCTTCGCCGGCAACGCGCTCGCGACCCACGACATCGAAGCTGCGATGTACGGCACGTCACTCGGAGTCGACCTGTCGGCCGGACGTGGTGTCGAACACGGCCACGAACACCACATCCGTGCGATCAACACGATTCGCCGGGAAGGCTCGATCGCCTCCGCGGTGGCCTCGGGGGTCGTGACGAGCGGGATCATGCACGCCCTGGTGACCCAGGGGAAGCGTTTCGTCCTGGTCGGATCCGTCCGCGACGACGGCCCGCTGCCCGACGTCTACACGGACGTCATCGAGGGCCAGCGGGCGATGCGTGCGGCATTGAAGGGCGTCGGCCTGACGATCATGATTGCGACCATGCTGCACTCGATCGCCACCGGCAACCTGCTGCCCGCCTCGGTGCCGCTGGTGAGCGTCGACATCAACCCCGCTACCGTCACCAAGCTCGCTGACCGCGGGAGTGCCCAGGCCATCGGAATGGTGACGGACATCGGACTCTTCCTGGAGCAGCTGGCCACGGAGCTGGTCCCCGACTTCGGCGGGACCCGCTGACCTTGTCCGTCAGTGACTAGAGCTCGACCGCGATCGTGGGCGGCTGCCGCGAAAGATCCGCGGCACCCACCAAGCCCGCCTCCGGGCCGAGCACCGCGCTGACCAGCTCGGCCTCCGGCCGAAAGCCCCGGCCGGGAAGGTTTCGGTGATACGCCGCACGCGCCGGGCCAAGCAGTAGATCCCCGGCCTCCGACACTCCGCCGCCGATGACGAAACGTCCCGGGTCCAAGGCGGCGGCGACGTTAGCCAAGCCGCGCCCGAGCCACTCGCCGACCGCAGCAAACGCCTCGACCGCTGCGCCGTCTCCCTCACGCGCCGCCTCGGTGACGATCGGACCGGTGATGTCGTCGACCCGCCCGCTCGCGAGCCGCAGGAGGCGGCTGCCGCGTACCGGATCGGTCGCGGCAATGTCGCGTGCCTCCCGAACCAGCGCCCGTCCGCTGCAGTACTGCTCCCAGCAGCCGCGGCCGCCGCAGCCGCAACGGTGACCGCCGGGCACCAGCTGCATGTGTCCGAACTCTCCGGCGATCCCGAACGCCCCGCGATACAACGCGCCGCCGGCCACCATCCCGCCACCGATTCCGGTGCCGATCGTGACGCAGATCAGATCCGGGGAGCCGCGGCCGGCGCCAAAACGGTGCTCGGCCCACGCGGTGGCGTTGCCGTCGTTCTCGACCACGATCGGCAGGTCGATCCGGGCAGCGAGGTCGGCGCGCAGCGGTTCGTCCCGCCAGGGAACGTTCGGCGCGAAATAGACCTTGGAACGCTCGCGATCGATCCAACCGGCGGCACCGATGCCGACCGTACGAGCGCCGGGGTACCGCGCCCCCAGCTCAGCCACCAGGTCGACGACGACTGCGGCGACCGCGTGGGCCGGTTTCTCGGGCGTGGGCCGGCGCAGCACCTCGACAATCGTGCCGTCCTCCTCGACGACGCCGGCGGCCACCTTCGTCCCGCCGACGTCAACGCCGATTGCCAGCCCCATGAGGCGCCAGACCTCGTTTCCCGGTTTCCGCCGGTTCAGCGGATGTCGATGCGCTCGGACGCGGGCCGGTTGCCCGCCGCCCACGACGCCTGCGAGGACTCCACGGCGGCGCGCACCGCGGCCATCAGCGATGCCGAGGCGTCGGCGAGATGCTCGAAGACCTCTGGACGGCTGCCCTGGGCGAGCCGCAAGAGCTGGCAGACCGGGCAGAGCCGGCACTCCGGCGATTCGCCGACCCCAGCCAACAGCGGCCCGGCAAAACTGCTCGAGACCCAGCCGGAAAGCGCCTCTGCCAGCTTGGCGGCTTCCTCGGCCAGCGGTCCGTGGGCGTGGGCGCCAGGTGCCCCCGGGCCGGCTCCAGGTGAGGTCATGATCGCATCCACAGGGCCGGATCGGGTTCGAAACTCACGCGCAGCTGCCCGTCGGCGAGCCGGGCGCCGGTGACGTCACAGCGCCGCAAGACCGATGGCAAGGAAAGTAGCCGCCGCCAGCTTCCGACCGTGAGCGAGAGCTCATCGCCGCGCCGGGTAAGACCGACCTCTTCGCGGTGGGCAAACGGCAACGCGATCGACAGCACGAAGCCGTCGACGGTGCGCTCGACCGTGATCGGCTCGGGGATCGCCGGCAGGCCGAGCGGATCGAGATCCCCGTACGCCTGCGCGCCGACCTCGGCGAGCGCCGCAAGCCCGACAGGCTCGGCGGCCTGATACGCGATCCGCAGCAGCGGCAACGGACCGAACGAATCCGCCACCTCGCGCAACTGCTTCTGCTGCGCCTCGGCCCAGGCGTCGCGCCACGCATCACCCATCGGGAAGATCCGGTTGGCAATCACGGCATCCACGCGATAGCCGTAGAGCGAGAGCGTGGTCATGGTGCGACGGGCTTCGGCGACGACGACCGCTTCCGGGGTCAGCACCAGCCGGACGCCGGTGCGCTCCGGATCGGTCAGCACCGCGCGTACTCCGGCAAGCTCGGCGTGCAGCCGCTCGACCGCGTCGAAAACGGCATCGCTCGGCATCGGAACGCCGGCGACCCGGTTGAGCACGGGGCGCAGCGATCGCACGACGCGACGTTCGATGGGCCAGAGTCGGCGCATGTACCAGTCGAGCGCGTCCGGAAGCGCCAGCAGCCGCAGGGTCTCTGCCGTAGGCGCGCAGTCGACGACGACCAGATCCCAGCGCCCAGACTCAGCCTGCTCGCGCACCGCCAGCAGCGCCAGCACCTCGTCGGCGCCTGGCAGCACGGTGAGCTCTTCGGCCTCAATGGGGTCGATGCCCGCTTTGGAGAGCACCGAGAGCAGGTAGCCCTGCACCTGGCGCCACGAGCGTTCGAAACTCGATTGGGCGTCGATCTGCATGCCCGCGAGTCCAGTGTCGATCTCGGTGGGGTCGGCCCCGAGCGGCATCCCGAACGCGTCGGCCAGCGAATGGGCCGGGTCGGTGGAGATGACAAGTGTCTTCATCCCGCGGCCGGCGGCTGAAACCGCGGTCGCCGCAGCGGCGGTCGTCTTACCGACGCCGCCCTTTCCGGTGAAGAGCAGGACTCGCAACTAGGCAACTCCCGCCCGGGATCGCGAGCTCAAGCCTCGCAGCGCTTCTTGAGGTCCTTCAACGCCGTGTCGACAACCTTGGCTTGGATACGGCGGCGGATCAGCCCGGGGACGGGGATGGCAACCTCGACGGTGAGGTCGTAATTGACCGTGGTGGTCGCGCCCGACGACGTCAGCTCGTAGCGGCCGACCTGGCTCTTCTGGGACTTGCCCTGGGTCAGGTTCCAGTCGACGCTGGTGTCGCCGTCCCAGGTGTATTCGTTGGTATAGGTGTCGGACAGGCCCAGGATCTCGACATGGAATTGCACTGTCTTGGCGCGGCCGTCGGCTCCTGCTTCCAGCACGTCAATGCGCTTCACCGGCCCTGCCCACTGCGGATATGAGGGAAAGTCCGCGATGACGGCCATGACAGCCGCGCGATCAGCCTTGATGGTGATGCTCTCATTGGCGTGATCGGCCACTCAGCTGCCTCCTCGCAAAACGGCGGGCGACTTCCAGCCATCCCCGGAGAGAAGAGGCTACCTGTGAGGACCTCCGCCTGCGAACATGATCGCTGACTTGCCGGACGCGTGCCAGCGCTGCCGTTGACAGGCGTTTCGACGCGGCGCGCTCAGCCCAAGAGCGAGAGCAGCGTCGGCACACCCACCGCCAGCAGCAACGCCATCAGCAACGCGAGCGCGATGCGCAGGCCCCTGGTGGCGGGCCACCAGCTTCGCTCGGCGTGGCGGCGATGCTTACCGCTACCGCCCTCGTGCAGCTCCCCGAGAAACTTGCTTCCGCAGTCCGGGCAGGTGTTCTGCTCCAGCGGCACGGCAACGCCGCAGATACACGGCCAGCTGACATCGGCGCCGAGCCGAGCCGGCGCGTTGGTCGCAGGGCCGCCCTGCTCGACAGGATCCGCATCAACGACACCTTCGAACGCAACGAGATCGCGAAGGTGCACCGGACCGGGTTCGAGCGTGGCCTCGACCAAGGGAGCAGTCGGGTGAGCCTGCGGCCGGGACGAACGATCCGGCACGGTGATCAGCTGGGGCACGGGCCGCAGATCCTGGTAGCAGAGCGAGCACCAGTCGGCGAGCGGGCGTACGGCAGCGCCGCATCCCGGGCAACGAGCACTCTCCACACTCTTCTGATCGGATCCTGCGCGCCTGTATTGAGCCGGTATGTAGTCGCAGCCGAACCAACCTGGTGATGCCGCCCACACATCGCGCTACCTGCCGGTAACCTTCCCAGTCCGGAGAGCGCCACTTCGCATCGGATTCGTGGTCCATTGGGACCGCGTCGAAGGGAGAAACCGTGCGCGAGCTAAATGTGCCTGCTCGGCGGGAAATGCAAGAGGCCGTCACCCCCGAGGCCAACCTGACCGACCCGCTGATCACGAATGCCGCCGAGGCGGGCGACCAGGTCGCCATGCGCCGCCGGACGGCCGACGGCTGGGAATCGGTGACCTGGACGCAGTTCCTCGCCGAGGTACGCGCTCTGGCCAAGGGCCTTGTCGCGAAAGGCGTGTCCCCCGGTGACCGGGTGACCCTCATGAGCAAGACCCGCTACGAATGGACTCTCGCGGACTACGCGATCTGGTTCGCCGGCGCCATCACCGTGCCGATCTACGAGACGTCCAGCAGCGAGCAGGTCGCCTGGATCCTCAGCGATTCCGGCGCCGTGGCGATGATCGCCGAGACCGAGCGACACAGCACGATGGCAGCCAACGTCCGTGAGCAGGCTCCTGACCTGGGCGAGGTCTGGCAGATCGAGGGCGGCGGCCTCGACGCGCTGGTCGCGGCGGGCGGCGACGTCTCCGACGAGGAAATCGAAACCCGGCGCTCCGCGCTACGCGGCGACGACCTGGCCACGATCATTTACACGAGCGGCACGACCGGTCGCCCCAAGGGCTGCGAGCTCAGCCACGGCAACTTCGTCTTCGACGTGTCAGCGGCCACCACGAGCCTCGAGCGGCTCTTCGAAGCGACCGGTTCATCGACCCTGCTGTTTCTTCCGCTGGCTCACGTCTTCGCCCGGCTGATTCAGGTCGCGTGCGTGGCCAAGCGCGTCACGCTAGGCCACACCGCCGACATCAAGAACCTGCTGCCTGATCTGGCCGCGTTCCAGCCGACGTTCGTGCTCGCCGTTCCGCGCATCTTCGAAAAGATCTTCAACGGCGCGCACAACAAGGCCCACAGTGAGAGTTCGGTCAAGGGCCGCATCTTCGACCAGGCCGAACACATCGCGATCGCCTACAGCGAGGGCCTGCAGAGCGGTCGCATCTCCCCCCTTGTCAAGGTTCAACACGCGGTGTTCGACCGGTTGGTCTACGCCAAGATCCGAGAATTGCTCGGCGGGCACGTCCTGTACGCGGTCAGCGGCGGCGGCCCGCTCGGAGCCCGGCTCGGCCACTTCTTCCGCGGGGTCGGCACCACCGTTCTGGAGGGCTACGGCCTGACCGAATCGACCGCCGCCGCCACCGTCAACCTGCCTCACGCGATTCGGGTCGGCTCCGTCGGGCGCCCCATCCCGGGCACCACGGTGCGCATTGCCGACGACGGCGAGATCCTTATTCGTGGGGCCAACGTCTTCCAGGGCTACTGGCACAACGAGGCCGCGTCCAAGGATTCGATCGACGAGCACGGCTTCCTGTACACCGGCGACATCGGCGAGCTGGACGCTGACGGCTACCTGTCCATCACCGGTCGCAAGAAAGAGCTGATCGTCACGGCCGGAGGCAAGAACGTCGCGCCGGCCGTCCTGGAGGACCGCCTTCGCTCGGACGCGTTGATCAGCCAATGCATGGTGGTGGGCGACGCCAAGCCGTTTATCGCCTGCCTGGTGACGATCGATCCCGATGCGCTGCCGTACTGGCGCAAGCAACACGGCAAAGCCGAAGACGCGCCGCTGTCGGAGCTCATCGATGACCCCGACATGCGGGCGTCGGTGCAGGCAGCCGTCGACGAAGCCAACGAGGCCGTCAGCAAAGCTGAGGCGATCCGCAAGTTCGTCATCCTCCCGGTGGACTTCACCGAGGAAGGCGGCGAGCTCACCCCGTCTCTCAAGCTGAAACGTGCCGTGGTCATGAAAGAATTCGCCAACGAGGTCGACGCGCTTTACAGCTAGCCCTGGACTGCCCGGTGCGCTAACTCCCGGCGCGCAGCAGCGCGCTCAGGCGGGCTGCCAGCGTCGGCCAGCGCCACTCGCGCGACACCCACTCCCGGCCGGCGGCCCCCATGCGTCGGCGTAGCGCCTCATCCGCGAGCAGCGCCCCGACCCGATCGGCCGCGGCCGTGACGCTCCGGCCGTCGACGACGTAACCGGTTTCACCCTCGATCACCGCGTCCGGCGCTCCGCCGCTATCGCCTCCCACGACCGGTAGACCGCAGGCATTGGCCTCCAGGTAGACGATCCCGAGGCCCTCCACCTCGAGCCCGCGCAGCCGGCTACGGCACGGCATCGCGAAGACGTCACCGGCCGCGTAATGGCCGGGGAGCTCAGCGCCGGTCACCGAGCCGGTAAAGACGACATCGCGCTCGAGGCCCGCCTCACGCACGAGCCGCTCCAACCGCGCTCGGTACGGACCGCCGCCCACGAGCAACAGCGCGGTGTCCGGGACGCGGCGCTGGATCTGCGGCAGCGCTTGAATCAGGACGTCTTGCCCCTTGCGCGCGACCAGCCGGCTCACGCACACGACGACCGGCCGCTGCGCCAAGCCGTGGCGACGGCGGATACCCAGGGCCGCCGCGTCAGGAGAGAACGCCTCGGTGTCGACCCCGCTGGGCAGCTGCACGAAGTGGGTCTGCGGCCCGCATGCGGCGGCGAGCCGCTGCAACGTGTAGTCACCGAGGTAGGTGACCGTGTCGCAGTTACGACCGATCTTGGCGAGCAACTGACGCGCCACCGGCAGCTTCGCCCAGCCCACCTCGTGACCATGGGTGCTGGCGACGATCTGGCGTACGCCAGGATCGCGCCGCAGGGCAGGGGCGAGCAGCCCGAGGGGAGCCGCCGCACCGAACCACACCGAATCGCAACCGTGGTCAGCGGCGATGCTCCGGGCCCGTCGCAAAACGTCGGGCGTCGGCAACATCAGCGTCGTCGGGTGGCGCACCACCGGAAAGCGCTGATCGCGATCGAACGCGGCGGCGCCCTCCCACTTTGGCGCGTAGACCACCAGTTCGTCGGGAGGCAGCTGGCTTGCCAGGCTGTGGACGAAGGACTGGATGCCTCCGACGCGCGGCGGAAAATCGTTGGTCAACACGAGGGTGCGTGTCATGCCAACCTGCGCCGCCCTGCCACGCAGCGGATCGTACGAGACGCAGCTCAGCCTGCACGCTGGCGACGCGACCATTTCGTCGCCGTGCCCCGGTGATGGGCGACGCCGCTGCACCCGACCGCCTCGGAAGAAGCGCCTGCGTCGCCAGCAGTCGCGTCCTGCGCAGCCGGGCTGGGCAGCACCGGCATGAGCCGCAACGGCGGCACCAGACCAGATCCGGCGAGCACGGCCAGCGCTGTCTGCTCATCGGCGTCGAAATCGACGCCGCCCGGGTGAGCTCCGAGCACGACGCTGACCACGCAATCGCCACATTCGGTAGGCCGGCCAACGCAGCTCGCGCAGTCGATGATCACGACAACCCCTCCTCGCACCCGGCTGCCTGCCGGGACGGCGCCGACGCTAGGACGGGGGTCCGACAAAACTGCCGGACCCAGCCTCCGGCGCCCGTCAGCTGCGCTCGAGCCGTCCCAGCAACGCCGCCGAACCCAGGCTCTCGCCGCCCGCCCGGCGCACCGCCTCGACGACCTCGCGATCGTTGGTGATCACCACCACGGGACGGCCGGTCGGTTCGGCCGCCACCAGGCGGACGATCAGCTGATCGGCCAACTCCCCGGTGGCGCTGAAGAGCACCCGCAACCCGCGGGGCGACCCGGCCGCGACGGGCCGGTTCGTGGCGGCCGTCGCGTCGAAGACACACGTGACCTCGGCGCCGGGGCTGCGGGCCACCAGTCCCGCGAGCCCACTGATCAGCCGCCCGCGCTGATCCTCCAGCGTGATCGTCGGGTAGCCGAGCTTGGTGACGTTGTAGCCGTCGACCACGAGATGCATGCCCGGGACCGCCAACACGTCGTCCACCAGCGCCGGGTCATCCGCTGGGCGCCCACGCCGCAGCATCGGGAGCAGGCCGGGCTGCATCGTCGGATCGGTGTCGCCCGCGAGATCCTCCGCCACGCCGTCGGCGGGCCGGACCGCACCGACCGGCAGGTCGAGCTCACGACGCAGCCCCGCGACGGCACCGGTCACCGTTTCCAGCAACACCCGCAGCCGGGCGGTGCCGCCCTCGCGCTCCGAACGCGTGTCCCGCCGGCTCGCTGCGGCGCTCGCCTCGACGTCGCGAAGCCGGGCCCGCAACCGGCGTACTTGCGCCGATAGCTCGCGCTCCAACACTGCGCGGCTCACCTCGAGCTGGGACAACCGCTCTTCGGCCTGGGCCTGCTCCTGCGCCGAACGCCGGGCGGCCCCCTCCGCCTTCGCCAGCTTGCGACGCAGCTCGTCGACCTCGCGGCGGCCGCTCGCGAGCTCCTCGCGCAGCCGCCCCTGCTCGCTACGGGCCTCATTGCGGACGCGCTCGACCTCGGAGCGCAGTCGATGGGCAAGGTCGTCGTCACCGAGCAAGGACGCTTCTGAAGCATTCGCGGCGCCGGCCTGCGCAACCAGCGCTTGCCACCCCGGCGCTTCGAGCAGGTACGCAACCGCCGCCAGTTCAGCCGCCGGTACCGCTGGCGCCTCGGTGCCCGACTCGACGGCATCGGCGATGCTGGGAAGCTGGTCGCGTACCTGAGCGGCGACCGCCGCCCGAAAAGCCGGCTCACTCGAAAGCGCCGCCCCGATCGACGCCCCGCCGAGGCGGATGCGCTTGGCGGGGGTGAAGCGGCGAACGGCGCGCAGCGACGCGGGGACGTCCGCTTCGGGCAGTGCGGCCAGGGCCTCGTCGGACAGCGCGATCACCCGCGTACGCACGATCGGCGGCAGCTCGCGAGAGGTCGCACCGGACGCATCCGGCAGGCTCACGGCCCGAGGTCGGAGGCGGGCAGGTAAGCGCTATCCGGACGTGGCTCCAACACGACACTGTCGACCGCGGCGCACCAGCGACACGTCACCCGCTCCACCGTCTCGGAGATCACCTCGCGCTCCTGCGTCTGCGGCTCCCCTGCCAGGCTGACGTGAACGAACTCACGGGATCGCACAGCGCGCACTACGTCGAAGCGGGTGAGGTTGCCGCAGGATCCGCAGCGCCATCGGGTGTCAGGGCCGGGAAGGGCGATGGGCACGCGAGCTCCTGGGGGACGAGGACGGCTGCCTGGCGCAGCAGGCGGGCGGCTTTGCCCTCGGCCAACGTATGCCGTGGCGACACCGCCCGCGCGCACCGTAGTTCGGCTAATGTGGTGATTTGCACCGCGCGTCGCGAAACGTGCCACCATCCCGCGCGATCTGCCCATCACCCGGATGGCTTTCGGGTCGTTGCACACTCAAATCCTCAGCCAACGCAGCGGCTACCGCGGCCGCCGGGCGACGAGCCGAGGCGAAGGGCGGCGCCCGCGTGAGTGCGATGCGGTGGCTGCCATCGCTCACGGGACGCGGCAGCGCTGAATCTGCGCAGCGCACCGAAGACGCCGGTCTGCTGCGGGCGTACGCCATCCTGCGGGTCGTAGTGGGCCTCGCCATCTGCATCGGCGGGCTGTTCGTCACCGCCAAAGAGCCGGACACCCGGCTCTGGCTGACCGTGGTCGCCGCCGGCTGGGTGCCAGTGTCGTTGGCGGTCTTGGTCGCCACCTACCGCACCCGCAGCAGGGTGCTCCTGATCGTCGGCCCGCTCGCCGACCTCGTCATGCTCGCCACAGCGCAGGGCCTGCTGCATCAGGGAATCGGGCTTACCGCCTGCTACCCGATCATCGCGGCCTTCGCGGCTTACACCTACCCTGCTCTCCCGACCTGGGCCCTCGGCGGATTCACCCTCGGGCTGATTCTGCTCGTGCAATCCCAACTGCCGCCGGCGCAGCGCTTCACGGCGGAGCGCTTCGGCCTGTTCGCCGCGCTGGTGATCGGCGTCCTGCTCATCGTGGAACGCGCCACCACCCGCTCACGCGGCGCGGAGGAGCGGTTCGCCCGCGCCAAGTCCCGGGCCGACGCGGTCCAGGCGGCGGTGGCCAGCGCTGTCGTCGTCACCGATTCGCGTAGCCGGCTACTGACCGCCAACCCGGCCGCCGACCACGTGTTGGGCAACTCGGAGCCGCTCGTCGGCCAGCTCTGCAGCACCGCGTTGGGACTGCACCTCGGCGAGCGCCGGCTGGACTGCAGCACCGGCTGCCGGCTCCTAGCGCTGCGAAACGCGGAGATGTCTGCGACGTCGCGCGAGGCGGCCGAAGCCACGATGCTGGACGGCGACACGCTCGACTTCGAAGCCTGGCGGCCGGGACGCGATGGCGGCCGCCAGCGGCTGCTGGTGAGCGTCAGCGCGCTACCCGCCGCGGAAGGACCCGAGATCGAAGTGGTGCACAGCATCCGCGACATCACCCGACTCCAGCAGGCCGATGAGGCAAAAACCCTGTTCCTGGCTACGGCATCGCACGAGTTGAAAACACCGCTGACGGTCATCAACGGTTTCGCCAAGACCCTGACCACCCGGTCGTTGACTCCCGAAAAGCAGCGCGAGGCACTAGCCGCCATCCGCCGGCGCGGCGAGGAGCTGGCGCGTGTCGTCGACCGGCTGCTGCTCACCAGCCGCATCGAAGCCGGGCGGGCCGAGGTCGCCCAGACGCTCGTCGATCTCATTCCGCTCGTGTACGAGCGCGCCGCCACCCTCGCGGAGGCGACCGATCGCCACATCGAAGTCGACCTGCCCGACGACCTGCCCTCCGTCTTCGGCGACACCTCCGCACTCGTCACCGTGCTGGATCACCTGCTCGACAACGCGGTCAAGTACTCACCCGACGGTGATCTCGTCGCGGTTCGGGGCGTTAGGCAACGACCGGACCGGGACGGAGTTCACGACAGTGGCGCGATCGTCATCCTCGAGATCATCGATACGGGTGTCGGCATGACCTCGGAGACCGTCGAACACTGCTTCGACAAGTTCTGGCAGGGCGACCCGAGCGGCACCCGGCGCTTCGGCGGCACCGGGATCGGCCTCTACATCGCCCGCAGCCTCGTCGAGGCGATGGGCGGCGCGATCTCGGTGACCAGCAGAATCAACGAGGGCAGCACCTTTGCCGTACGACTGGTGGCCGCGACTCCCCCGGCTCGGTCGCGCCGCAGAGACTGATCCAGAGCCGGTCGCCCGCGATTAGTTCGCTGGGTCGCTGCCGCGACTAGTTCCGCTCAATCGCTGCCGCAATGGACGCCGCGACCTCATCCAGAGCGGCGGGGTCGACCCCGCTGTCGGCCTTGGCGAGGTCCAACTGCGATTCGTTGTCGATCGGCACCAGGTGCACATGCACGTGAGGCACCTCGAGGCCGATCAGCATCGCGGCGACCTTCGCGGGATGGAAAACCCGGTCGATCGCCCTGGCGACCGTGGCACACGCGGCCCAGAGTGCGTTGCGCTCGTCAGGGGTGAGCTCGAGCCAGTCGTCGACCTCGCGACGCGTTACGACGAGCGTGTGGCCAGGCGTGACCGGGGCGATCGTCAGGAAGGCTGCGCAGTCGTCGTCTTCGTAGACGAACCGGCCGGGCAGTTCGCGCTTGAGGATCCGGGTGAAAACCGTGGGCATGCCCGCAGCCTAAGGCGCGCGGCCACCGCAAGACGCGGCCGATAAACCGCGCCCGTCGGCCGCGCCTGCGGGATTTTGTCGGTGGCGGCTCCTACCTTTCCCTCATGCCACCCGCTCGCGCCTCTCTCGCCCCGGCGCAAGCACCCCTCGCCCGCCAGCCGCGGCTCGATGAAGCCATTCCGGCCTCTGACCGCGAGTTGCGCCAGCTGACCTTCGTGGTCGTCGACCTGGAGACCACCGGCGGATCGCCCGCGGCCTGCGACATCACGGAGATCGGCGCGGTGAAGGTGCGCGGCGGCGAGCTGCTCGGAGAGTTCGCGACCCTGGTGCGCCCAGGCGGGGAGATTCCGCCGTTCATCTCCGTCCTGACCGGGATCACCGACGCGATGGTGGCTTCCTCGCCGCGGCCGGCCGCGGTGCTTCCGGCCTTCCTCGAATTCGCCCGCGGCTGCGTGCTGGTCGCCCATAACGCGCCGTTCGACATGGGGTTCCTGCGCACCGGTTGCGAGCGGCTAGGGATTGCGTGGCCCGGCTTCGAGACCGTCGATACGGCCGTGCTCGCCAGGCGTGTGCTCACCCGTGACGAGACCCCGAATTGCAAGCTGTCGACCCTCGCGGCGTACTTCCGGGCGACCGAACCGCCGTGCCACCGTGCGCTTGCCGATGCCCGCGCGACCGTCGATGTGTTACACGGTCTGTTCGAGCGGCTGGGGCCGCTCGGCATCACGACCATTGACGAGTTGCGTACGTTCACCGGCCTCGTCCCGGCGGCGGTGCGGCGAAAGCGCCACCTCGCCGACCAGTTGCCGAATCTGCCGGGCGTGTATCTGTTCCGCGATGCGCAAGGTCGAGCGCTGTACATCGGCACCTCTCGCCATCTGCGCACCCGCGTGCGCTCCTACTTCACCGCCAGCGAGCTGCGCACCCGCATGACCGAGATGGTGTCGATCGCCGAGCGCGTTGACGCCGTGCCGTGCGCGCATGCTCTGGAGGCTCAGGTACGCGAGCTGCGACTGATCGCCGAACACAAACCGCGCTACAACCGGCGCTCCCGCTGGCCGGAGCGCTCGGTGTGGCTCAAGCTCACCGTCGAGCCCTTTCCCCGGCTCTCCCAGGTGCGGGTGGTCCGCGACGACGCCGCGACCTACCTCGGCCCGTTCAGCTCGCCCCGCCACGCGGAGCTCGCCGCCGCTGCCCTGCATGAGGCATTTCCGCTGCGCCAGTGCGGCGGACGGCTGGCCGTGTCCTCCACGCGCGGCGCCTGCGTCCTGGCGGAGCTCGCGCGCTGCGGCGCGCCTTGTACCGGCAGCCAGAGCCGCGAGGAGTACGCGGTTCACGTGAAGGCGGCTTCGGCGGCAATCACTGGCGATCCGGCCGTGCTCGTCGCCGCGCTGCGCGCGCGGATGGCCAAGCTTTCTGGAGCCGGGCGTTATGAGGATGCGGCGGTCCACCGCGATCGGCTGGTCGCGTTCATCCGCGCCGCCGCCCGCCGGCAACAGCTGGGGGCCCTGGCGAGGATCGAGGAGCTGGTCGCCGCGCTGCCCGACGGGGCCGGAGGCTGGGAGCTCTCGGTCGTGCGCCACGGAAGGCTGGTCGCTTCCGGCCGCGCACCGGCAGGAGCGGCCGTGCGCCCTTATGTGGCCGCGTTGCAAGCCACCGCCGAGTCCGTCGTTCGCGGGCCCGGCCCGCTCCCCAGCGCAGGCGCCGAGGAAGTCGAGTGCGTGCTGCGCTGGCTCGAGAGTCCCGGCGCCCGGCTGGTGGAGATCACTCAGGGCTGGAGCTCCCCCGCCTGGGGTGCGGCCGGTCAGCGCGAGTGGCTCAGCGCCGTCGCCGAGCGTGGCAGCCCGCTGGCGATCAAGCCGGAGCGCCGCGGATTGCGTACCTCGTCAAGGCCGGCAAGAGCCGATCCGCATGGCCCGGTCAGTCCCTCGGGGCCGGTCGGCCCGGGGCGCCGGTTCGCCGGATAGGGTCGGCCCGCGGTCAGCTTTCGTATGGCGGTGGCGCAGATAACGGCAGGTTCCGAGGAGGTCGCGTGGTCACGGCGGTCGTGCTGATCAAAGCAGCGGTGGCGCGCATCCCTGAGGTCGCCGAAGCCATCGCCGCGCTGGAGGGCGTCAGCGAGGTCTATTCGGTCACGGGCGACGTGGATCTCGTTGCGATGGTGCGCGTTCGCGGCCATGAGCAGCTCGCTGACGTGATCGCCGATCAGATGAACAAGGTCTCGGGCGTCACCCACACCGAGACCCTGATCGCGTTCCGGGCCTACTCCCGCCACGATCTGCAGGCAGCGTTCAGCCTCGGGGCCGACGGGGCGGAGTGATCCGCTAGCTGCGGGAGACCTCGGCCCACTTTTCTAGCGTGGCGAGCCCCGCACCCGACGCGAGTACGGCCTGGGCGCGCTCCAGCGCCGGGCGCAGCTGAACAGTGACGGGCTGCGCGGTCGTTCCCTGCGCGGCGACCAGCGCGGCTGCTGCATTCAGAGCGACAGCGTCGCGTACCGCCGCCGTTCCCCCACCGCCGAGCACGGCGCGCGCGACCTGTGCGTTGTGCGCCGCATCGCCGCCCCGCAGATCCGCGACGGTCGCCGGCGCCAAGCCCAGCTCCGCCGGATCGAGGGTGTCCTCACGAACCGCGCCGCCGGCCACCACCCACACGTGTGAACGCGCCCCCGGGGTCAGCTCGTCGAGGCCATCGTCGCCGCGAAACACCAGCGCTGATGCATCGCGGCGGGCCAGCACGCCTGCAAGCACCGGGCCAAGCCACGGCTCCGGTACTCCCACCGCCTGACGCATCACCCGGGCCGGGTTCGTCAGCGGTCCGAGGATGTTGAAGACCGTGGGCACCCCGAGCTCGCTGCGCGCACCGGCGGCGTGGCGCAGCGCCGGATGAAACCGGGGAGCGAAGCAGAAGCCGATGCCAGCCTCTTCGACACACCGCGCAACACCCGCGGGCGGGAGATCGATGCCGATGCCGAGGGCTTCCAGCAGGTCAGCCGATCCCGACCGCGACGAGGCAGCGCGGTTTCCGTGTTTGACGACCGGAACCCCGGCGGCGGCGACGGTGATCGCCGCCATCGTCGAGATGTTCACGGTGCCGGCGCGATCTCCCCCGGTGCCGCAGGTATCCACGGCCTGAGTACGCAGTCGCTCGGGCAGCGGGAAAGGCACGGCCCGCTCCAGCATCGCGCTGACCATTCCGTCGACCTCCGCGGACGTCTCGCCCTTGCAGCGCAAGGCAACCGCAAATCCCGCCACCTGAACCCCGGTGGCGGCGCCGTCCATGATCTCGCCCATCGCCCAGGCGGTCGCCGCGGGCCGCAAGGAGCGGCCGGCCATGAGGTCGGCGATCAGCGCAGGCCAGCTCGGGGTGCCGGTGGTCGACGCGCTCAACGCAGGACGGATCTAGTGGGGGCCGGCGAGCTCGCCAGCGGCAGGCGCCGGCAGGCCGCGCACACGCTCTCGCAACAGCCGTACCAACTCATCGGTGAGCTCCACCGGGTCGATCGGCTGCTGGACGACGGCATCTGCCAGCGACCAGCGTGCCAGCCAGCGATCGTCGTGCCGCATGACCAGCAGCAGCATCAGCGGGCAGTCAGCGATCTCGTTCTTCAGCTGACGGCTGATGCCCATCCCGCCCTCGGGCGCGGCCTCCGCGTCCAGGATGCAAACGTCGACGCCGCCCTGATCAACCCGGGTGACCAGCGCTCCGCCATCGGCGGCTTCGAGCCAGTCGATGGGATCGAGTCCCGGGTCGGGGCGCCGGCCGACGGCGACGCGAACCCGCTCCCGTACCGCCGGATCATCGCTGTAGACGAGCACCGTGCTCATACCGGGATGGCCACCTAGATGAAAGGGACGGAAGGACGGACACCACCGCGATTCCAGCCGTCGCTGCAGGCCGGTTCCGATGGCAGAACTGATCGTCAGCAGGCTACCGGACCCGCGGCGGACAGCCCGTGCGTTATCCACCCCCGTATCCAGCGCCGTTGCGACCGCGACATCCACCTGCATCCTTTTCGACGACTGGCGTGGCGGATTTGCCGTTTGGGCGACCTTCAGTGATACTGAGACTCGTTCTCAACCTGATCGGCCGCATTGGCCTCTCTGCGTCCTGGAGGTGATTGCATGATCGACAGCGCGCCGCGGCTCACTCCCCAGCGCCAGGCGGTTCTGCGCACCCTCGAGTCCGCCACTGACCACCCGACTGCTGCCGAGGTCTTCGAGCGCGTCCGGGTGGCCGTCCCCGGCATCGGCCCGGCCACCGTCTACCGCACGCTGGCCCTGCTCGTCAGCCACGGGCTGGCCCTGGAGCTCTCGCTCGGCGATGGGAGCGCCGCCCGCTACGACGGCAACACCGTTCGCCACGATCATCTCGTGTGTCTGTCGTGCGGCGCAGCCAGCGACATCGACAGCGCGCTGCCGGCTCAGGTCGTGCGGCAGCTGACCGAACGCACCGGCTACGCCATCACCCGCTACGACCTGCAGTTCCACGGGCTTTGCCCGGCCTGCAAATCCACACCTGAACCCGTTTCCGAAGCACGGTTACATCGATCTCAACCGCAGGAGGAATTTCATGGCTGATCTCAAGGGCAGCAAGACGCACGAAAATCTCAAGGAGGCGTTCGCCGGCGAGAGCCAGGCAAACCGGCGCTACCTCTACTTCGCCCGCCGCGCCGACATTGAGGGCGACAGCGAGACCTCCGGCCTCTTCCGTGACACCGCCGAGGGCGAGACCGGTCACGCGTTCGGCCACATGGACTTCCTGGCCGCCGTCGGAGACCCGGCCACCGACGAGCCGGTCGGCGACTCGGAGAAGAACCTGGTGAGCGCCGTTGCCGGCGAGACCTACGAGTTCACCGCCATGTATCCGGGCTTTGCCAAGACCGCCCGCGAGGAGGGCTTCGACGAGATCGCCGACTGGTTCGCGACTCTCGCCCGGGCCGAGAAGACCCACGCTGGGCGCTTCCAGAAGGCCCTGGACCGGGTACGCAGCGAGGCATCCGCCACCGCCTGAGTTTCATCCGTCCTGTCCGTGGGGGCCGACGCTGGCAACAGCGGCCGGCCCCTACGGCGTTTGCACACCGCTCGTTCGACCTGAGGAAAGCCACGACATGTTGAGTGCGACCCAAATCACTACCGACCACGAGCGCTACGCCCTGTTGCGGGCCGTCGAACGGGCGCGGATGATGCCGATCCGTGCCGAACGCCGGGTTCGCGTAGGCGACCTGCTCGCGTTCGAGTTCGAAAACGAGGAAACCCTGCGCTACCAGGTGCAGGAGATGGTCTACGTGGAACGCCAGAGCGAGCCCGCTGACGTGGCTCACGAGATCGAGGCGTACGGACGCTTCCTGCCGACCAGCCATGAGCTGTGCGCGACCATGCTGGTGGAGCTCGACCAGGACGTTGACGTGCGCAGCGAGCTGGCCCGCCTCGCCGGTATCCAAAACACCGTACGGCTGGAGATCGGCTCCGGGGTGGGTTCAGGCCCCTCCGCCGCTGTCGGGACCGAGCAGCGCGGGCCGGACGAGGATCTGAATCGTCCCAGTGACACCGTCAGCGTTCACGTCGTGCGCTTCACTCTGAGCGACGAGCAGCGCGATGCTTTTCGCGATCCAGACGTCGGCGTCGAGCTCGTCGTGGAGCATCCCGAGTACTCCGAAAGCACGCCGATCAAGGGCGCAACGCGGCTCTCGTTGCTGACTGACCTGGCTCTCCCGACCCCCGTCGGCTGAGCAGGTTTGGGCGCCGCTCAACCTCGTCGCACCCGTTGCCCGCAATAACCCGCTCGGTCTGCCAGAATGCGCCTGTGGCAGCAGCAGCACCGGCCCTGGACAAGGCGCCGCCTCATGGTTCGGCTTCCCGCCCGTCAATGGTGGCGGTCGGCACGATCATTTGGTTGTCGTCCGAGCTGATGTTCTTCGCGGCGTTGTTCGCGATGTACTTCACGGTTCGCTCGGAGGCACCGTTCGCGTGGCCTCCAGTAGAGGGCGTTGGCGCGCTCCACGTGGGCCCGGTCGATCTTCACGTCTATTACGCGCTGATCTTCACGACCGTCCTGGTGCTCTCCAGCGTGACGTGTCAGCTGGGCGTCTTCGCCGCTGAGCGCGGCGACGTCTACCGGCTGCGGATGTGGTTCGCCATCACGCTCGCGATGGGCGCCATCTTCGTCGCCGCGCAGATGAACGAGTACTTCGGCGAAAACACGTTCTCGATCTCATCCCACTCCTACGGCTCGGTGTATTACCTGACCACCGGCTTCCACGCGCTGCACGTCACCGCGGGCCTGGTCGCCTTCGTGGTCGTACTGGCCCGCACCACCTTCGGGCCCTTCACCCCTGAGCACGCCACCTCAGCCATCGTCGTGTCGTACTACTGGCACTTCGTAGACGTCGTCTGGGTGGGCCTGTTCGCGACCATTTACCTGCTCAAATGACCCTCGAAGCGAGCGCCGTGACCTCCGTTGTCTCCTCGATAAAGTCCGGCCCCGGTCGCCGTAAGCGGCGGCTGCCCGCCGGCATCGTCGTCGTTCTGGCGCTGATGGCCACCGGGCTGCTCTGGGCAGCCTTCGCACCAGACGGGCGGGCCGCCGATTCGTCGGCAAGCAATGAGCAGGTTCGTCTTGGCCGCGCGCTGTTCCTCGCCGGCTGCTCGTCCTGTCACGGGCTGTCCGCTCAGGGCGGCAACCAGGCTCCCAGCCTGATCGGCGTCGGGGGCGCCGCCGTCGACTTCCAGGTCAGTACCGGTCGTATGCCGCTTGCCAAGCCCCAGGCGCAGGCCGAGCGACACAAGCCGAAGTACACGCAGACCCAGATCGACCAGCTAGCCGCCTACATCTCCTCACTCGCTCCGGGCCCGGCGAAGCCCGACGCGGCGACGGTGGAGAACCAGGCCAACATCGCACAGGGCGGCGCGCTTTTCCGTACTAACTGCGCCTCCTGCCACCAGGCGATCGGCCAGGGCGGCGCGCTCTCGAACGGCAAGCACGCTCCATGGCTGGGCGAGGCGACCTCGGTTCAGATCGCAGAAGCCATCCGCACCGGTCCCGAGTCGATGCCCGTCTTCGGTGACGGCCAGCTCAACCAGCAGCAGGTCGCCTCGATCATCACGTACGTCAAGTTCGTCACCAACCCGAAAGACCCGGGCGGCGCGGCGATCGGCCACTACGGCCCGGTCCCTGAGGGACTCGTCGCCATCTTCGTCGGCTTGGGCGGACTCGTCATCGCCACTCTCTGGATCGGATCGAGATTCTCGTGAGCGACCGCACTGATCGTCCCGCCGAGGCTCCGGAGCCGCCGCTCGCCGGCGCGAGCCCGACGGACAGCGTCCTCGGACGCCTGAAGACTCCGGTGAGTTCCAGGGGTCGGCGCAAGACCACTGGGGAGTCCGTGGACGGCCCGCCGGTGCGGGTAGGCGGGGTCGTTACGGCCGACAGCGGCATTTCTGACGGCGAAGACGGCGGCGCCAGCGACGTCGGGGGCCACGGCACAGGTGACGTCGCCCCCCAGCGGGCCCACGGCGTCGAAGACCTCGATCGGCGCCGGGAGCGCCGCGCCGAGTTCATCGTCGCCTTCTGGTTCCTGCTGTCCGCGGTCAGCACGTTCGCCTTCGTCGTCACCGACTTGATCGGCAACACGCACAAGCAGTACTACACGCCCTTGCTCGGCGTCTTTCTCGCCCTGGCGCTCGGCGGCCTCGGAATCGGCATGATCCAGTGGGCGAAGCGCCTGATGGGCGACGAGGAAGCGGTTCAGGAGCGCGAGCCACACTTCTCCCCGTCCGACGAGGTCGAAGCGACCGAGCGCGTCTTCGCCAAGGGATTCGCCACGTCCGGCATCGGCCGGCGGCCCATCATTCGGCGCACGCTGCTGCTGGCCGGTGGAGCGCTCGGGCTGATCGGGGTCGTTCCGATCCTCAACCTCGGCCCGATGAGCGGTCGCAAGCCCAAGTCGTTCGGCGAGACCTCGTGGCGCAAGACCAGACCGACCACCGACGCTTCGGGCAAGACCATCCAGGGCGTCCGGATGATCGACCAGACCGGCCGCGCCATCAAGCTCGGCGACATCGCTGCGGGCGGGCTGCTGACGGTTTTCCCGGCAATTCCCGATCCGGAGAAGCCCGGCAAGTACCTTGAGCCCTCACTTGCGGTCAAGGGCGATTCGACGGTGCTGCTGATCAGGTTGCGCCCCGGTGAGCTCAAGGGACGTAACAAAGCCAACACCTACTTCGACCACATCGCCTTTTCCAAGATCTGCACTCACGCAGGGTGCCCGGTGTCGTTGTACGAGCAGCAGACGCACCACCTGCTGTGTCCGTGCCATCAGTCGAGCTTTGATGTCACCGAACACGGTCGTCCGATCTCGGGTCCGGCCGCCCGCCCATTGCCTCAACTGGCGATAACGGTTGATAGCGAGGGATACTTCATCGCAAAGGGCGACTTCAGCCAGCCCGTCGGTCCAACGTATTGGGAGCGCGGATGAGCACCCTCAACCCGGCGCAGAAGCTGCACCGCGGGGTCGATGATCGTTTTTCCAGCGCGAAGTTCCTTCGCAAGAGCCTCAACAAGGTCTTCCCCGACCACTGGTCGTTCTTGCTCGGCGAGATTGCGCTCTACAGCTTCATTGTTCTGCTGCTTTCCGGCACCTACCTGACTCTCTTCTTCAACCCGAGCCAGACCGAGACCATCTACCACGGCTCTTACGCGCCTCTCGAAGGCGTGCCGATGAGCCTGGCTTTCGACTCGACGATCCGGCTGTCGTTCGATGTTCGAGCCGGTCTGATCTTCCGGCAGATTCACCACTGGGCAGCCCTGCTGTTCGTGGCGGCGATCATCATCCACTTGATGCGGGTGTTCTTCACCGGCGCCTTCCGCAAGCCGCGCGAGGTCAATTGGCTGATTGGCGTCATCCTGCTGGTGCTGGCGCTGCTCGAAGGGTTTGCCGGCTACTCGCTCCCCGATGACCTGCTCTCCGGCACCGGCCTTCGGATCATGTACTCGGTGATCATCTCCATTCCGGTCGTCGGCACCTGGCTCGGCTATCTGCTCTTCGGCGGCGAATTCCCCGGCAGCGGGCTGATACCGCGGCTGTACGTGATGCACATCCTGCTGGTGCCCGGCATCCTGCTGGCGCTCATCAGCGCCCACCTCGGGATCATGTGGCATCAGAAGCACACCCAGTTCGCGGGCCCCGGCCGTACCGAACACAATGTTGTCGGCCACCGCATGTTCCCCCACTTCGCGGCGAAATCGGGCGGCTTCTTCATGATCGTGTTCGGGATGAGCGCGGCGCTGGGCGGCCTTGCCCAGATCAACCCGGTGTGGCTCTACGGTCCGTATGACCCTTCGCAGGTGTCTGCGGCATCCCAGCCCGACTTCTACATCGGATTCCTCGACGGATCGACCCGGCTGTTCTTGCCGTGGGAGTTCCGCGGCGCCGGCGTGTCCCTATCATCGCTTTTCTGGCCGACGGTCGTCATGCCAGGCCTGCTCTTTACGGCGTTGGCGCTCTACCCGTGGCTGGAACAGAAGTTCACCGGAGATCGCGAGTTCCATAACCTGCTCGAGAGACCCCGGGACAATCCAACCCGTACGGGTATCGGGGCCATGGCGCTCGCGTTCTACGGCGTGCTCATGATGAGCGGCGGCAACGACCTCATCGCCACGACGTTCCACATCAGTCTGAATGCGATGACCTGGGCCGGTCGCTTCCTCGCCATCGCAGCGCCGCCAGTGGCCTTCTACGTCACCAGGCGCATCTGCTACGCGCTGCAGGCCAAGGACCGTGAGCTTGAACATCACGGCGTCGAGACTGGCATCGTGCGCCAGCTGCCCAGTGGCGAATTCGTCGAGGTCACGATCCCGAAGCCGCTCCCCGAGCGGATCGAGCTCACCCCGGTCGAGGCAGACGAAGTCAACGGCCATCACAACGGTTCCGACCATGGTCTGCTGACCCGTGGCAGACGTGCGGTGACTGGCTTCTTCGTCGAACGCGGCGCCGAAGCCGAAAGCCCGACCCCGGAGGAACACGCTGGTCGCCGCAGCTAGCTGCTCGTCCAACCAATAGAGCGCGTACGGATCAGGCCTTCACCAGCCAGGGTCGTACGGGCTCTGTTGTTGCGGGGGGCAGACACACGCACCCAATCCGGGCCGCGCCGCCTGCCTTGGGGGCTCGTCGTCCGGTACGCCGCCCCCGGCGTCTCACGCGCCAAGCGGCGAGGCCACCGCTAGGCGCACCTTGGGCTCGCCGTCCGGTTCGCCGCCCCGGCATGTCGCGCGTCCAACGGCGAGGCGCGTCCCCGGGCGGCCCTGGATCAGTCCTGCTCGACCGACAGCCGGGTGATGTAATTCTCGAACAGCAGCCCCATGACCGTCGCGATGACGCCGACGACGCCCAGCAGCGCGAGCCAGATCCCGATAATCGCCCCCAGCAGGGCGACGGCCAGCGACGCCGAGATGAAGAATGGCCAGTAACTGCCCGGGCTGAAGTGACCGATCTCGCCGGCGCCGTCGGCAATCTCGGCGTCGACCAGATCGGACGGCCTCGGCTCGATACGGCGGGAGGTCACCAGCAGATAGCCCCCGATGAGCCCTCCCAAGCCGGCCGAAATCCCCAGCGCGGCCGTGCCGGTGGGGTCTTTCGACGTGAACCAGTAAACGACGGCGGTGATCCCGAGGAAAGCGGTGTAAACGTTGAAAACCAGGCTCTCGACCTTCATCGCACGCCTGCCACTTCTGCCTCGGGAGACGCGTGGTGGTCACGTCTCTGAGCCACTTCGGGATAGTGCAGGTCGAAAGCTGGGCGTTCGGAGCGAATTCTCGGCAGCGAGACAAAGTTGTGCCGTGGCGGTGGACACGACGTGGCCCATTCCAGGGAATTGCCGTAGCCCCAGGGGTCGTCACTATTGGCCAGCACGCCGTGCCGGTAGGAGCGGATGACGTTGTAGAAGAAGACCAGCTGACTGGCCCCGAGTAAGAACGCGCCAATCGTTGAGAACGTGTTCAACGTGGTGAAACCGTCACCCGGCGAATAGTCGGCTACGCGGCGCGGCATGCCCTTGATGCCCAGCCAGTGCTGCACGAGGAACGTCATGTGGAAGCCGATGAACTGGGTCCAGGCATGAAGCTTCCCGAGGCGTTCGTCCAGCATTCGGCCGGTGATCTTCGGGAACCAGAAGTAGATACCGGCGTAGCCACCGAACACCGCCGAGCCGAACACCACGTAATGGAAGTGGGCGACGATGAAGTACGAGTCGGTCACGTGGAAGTTGATCGGTGGACTCGCCAGCAAGACGCCGGTCAGCCCGCCGAACAGGAAGGTCACCAGGAAGAAGACCGCCCACAGCATGGGGGTCTCGAACGTCAGCTGACCCTTCCACATGGTGCCTATCCAGTTGAAGAACTTCACACCGGTAGGCACCGCGATGAGGAAAGACATCAGGGCGAAGAACGGCAGCAGCACCGCCCCAGTCGCGAACATGTGGTGGGCCCATACGGCGATGGACAGCGCGCCGATGCCAATGGTGGCAAAGACCAGGCCCTTATAGCCGAAAAGCGGTTTTCGGCTGAAGACAGGGATGACCTCTGTGATCACGCCGAAGAAGGGTAAGGCGATGATGTAGACCTCGGGATGGCCGAAGAACCAGAACAGGTGTTGCCAAAGCACGGCACCACCGTTCGAGGCGTCAAAGATGTGGGCGCCGAGATGTCGATCGGCCCCGAGCGCGAGAGCGGCGGCGGCGAAGACCGGGAACGCGACCAGCACCAGGATGCCGGTGATCAGCATGTTCCAGCAGAAGATCGGCATCCGGAACATGGTCATGCCCGGCGCGCGAAGCGTCAGGATCGTCGTCACCAGGTTGACCGCACCGAGGATCGTTCCCGTGCCGGACAGGGCAAGGCCGAAGATCCAGAGGTCAGCTCCGGTGCCCGGTGAGTAAAGGCTGCTGTTCAGCGGTGCGTACGCGAACCAGCCGAAGTCGGCGGCACCGTCCGGCGTCAGGAACCCGGCGACAACCATGGTCCCGCCGAACGCGTACATCCAGTAGGCCAGGGCATTCAGCCGCGGGAACGAGACGTCCGGAGCACCGATCTGTAGCGGGATGATGTAGTTCGCAAAGCCGAAGGCGAGCGCCGGCGCGAACAGGAACATCATCACGGTGCCGTGGATCGTGAAGAGCTGGTTGTACTGCTCGTTCGACAGGAACTGCAGGCCGGGGCGCGCCAGCTCCGCGCGCATCAATTCGGCCATCACCCCGGCGAGCGCGAAGAAGACGAACGCGGTGACCGTGTACATCACGCCGATCGTCTTGTGGCTCGTCGTGGTGATGTAGCCGAGCAGCGTGGTGCGCTGCGTGACGTGTTGCACCTGATCCGGCGGCGCCGGCAGGAGAGCCGAATCGCCGGTCGGAACCGGCTCGTTCAGCAGGGTCACGATCCACTCCCCGCGGATGAGGCGCTCGCCAAGACCTTCGGGTCATAGTTGCTCGCGCGATACTTATCGAACACGTTGTCCGGCACGACCTTCACGATGAAATTCATCCTGTCGTGGTCAACGCCGCAGAGCTCAGCGCAGCGACCGACGAAGGTTCCGGTCTTGGTGATCTTGCTGATCTCGAACTCGTTGATACGACCGGGGATCACATCTCGCTTGAAGTTGAACTCGATGACCCAGAACGAGTGGATGACGTCCTGGGAGGTCTCCCGGAACAGGATGCTGCGGTTGGTCGGCAGCACGAGGACAGCAGGCCGCCCGGGACGGCCCGTGACCTGTGCGCGGATGACGCCTTTACCGTCGCTGCCCTTCTCGATGTAGCCGAAGGACCAGTTCCAGCGGAAGCCCACGACCTGCACGGTCATGTCGGCCTTGGGCTTCTGGTCGAGCTTCGACTCGTCGCGGGCCGTGTAGTAGAAGAGCCCGCCGATGATCACGAACGGAACGACGGTGTAAAGGATCTCGATCGGAAGGTTGTAGCGGATCTGCTTGGGAAGCTCGTCGGACTTCTTCCGGTAGGCGAAGCTCGCCCAGAAGATCAGCGCCCAGACGCCCGCACCCACGATCAGGGCGGCGATGACGGAACCGGACCAGACGTTGTAGATGCGCTTGGCCTGCGGGGTGATGCCCTTGGGGAACCCGAAGCTCGGCAGCTCGCACGCGGTCACGGTAGCCAGCAGGAAGGCCCCGGAAAGCGCGCGAATAACGAGCCGACGGCGCGGGGTCCGGCGGATCGAGCGGATCACCGCATGGCCTCCTGATGACAGGCGTTGTGCCCGGCTGCTGGACTATGACTGATCTTGCTTGCTGATCGAGCTTTTGGTCGTGCTTCCAAGCTGCGTGGAACCTTGCGCTGACACCGCTCGTACATCCTGCCGTCACGCTGCCAACGGCCCAGCGCAACGCGCAGAACGGACTGCTTTCGTTCTGCGGGGAATGTATCGCAGGCGACGTGCGGCGCGCCTGCCTGGCATGGTCGCCACGCCCAGATCTCGTCGGCGCGCGTCCGCTCGTCCTGCGGCGCTCGGCGGGTCGCGCCGATGCTGCCTAGGCTGGATCCGTGCCGCCCGAAAGCGCCTACCTCGACTGGGCCTCGCAGGCGCCCTTGCACCCAGCGGCCCGCAATGCCCTGCTCGCGGCCTATGACGCGGGCTGGGCCGATCCCGCGCGGCTGCATCGGGAAGGACGTCAGGCCAGGCTCCTTTACGAAGCGGCCCGCGAAACGGTCGCCGGTGCGCTCGGCGTGAGACCGCCGGAAATCAGCTTCACCGGCTCGGGTACGGCAGCGGCTCACCTGGCAATTCTCGGCGGTTTGGCCGGTCGGCGGCGTGTGGGTGTGCACCTCATCACGTCGCAGGTCGAGCATTCCTGCGTGTTGCATGCGGCGGGCGCCCATGAAGCCGCGGGCGGCCTGGTGACGAGGCTTGCGGTCGACGGCGCGGGGCGAGTCCCGTTGGTCGCCTTCCCCCCGGCCCCGCAGACCGCGCTCGTGAGTATCCAGTCGGCCAACCAGGAGATCGGGACGATCCAGCCCGTGGCTCTGCTGGCGCAGCGGTGCCGGGCGGCAGGCGTACCCCTGCACGTCGATGCCGCTCAGAGCGTCGGACAGCTGCCCGTTGACGCGAATGAATGGGGCGTCGACCTGCTCACGGCGAGCGCCCACAAGTTCGGCGGCCCCTCCGGAGTCGGACTGCTGCTCGTCCGCGAAGGCACCCGTTGGGTACGCCCTGGGCCGGATGACGACCGAGGTGACACTAGGGTCGCGGGTCCGCTCAATGTCCCCGGAGCCGTCGCGACAGCCGCTGCCCTGGTGGCACGGATCAGCGAGCTCGCGGCGGAAGCCGCCAGGCTGCACCAGCTGACCGCGCGCATACGCCGCCAGGTGGCAGAGCAGATCCCCGACGCGCAGCTGCACGGCGACCCCGACCCCGCGGGGCGCCTCCCCCACCTGGTCAGCATGTCGTTCCTCTACGCGGACGGAGAGGCGCTGCTCGACCGGCTGGACCGCAACGGCATCTCGGCGGCCAGCGGTTCGGCCTGCACGGCAAGCAGCCTGTCGCCCAGCCACGTGCTATCAGCCGTGGGCGCGCTGACGCACGGCAACCTGCGCATCTCGCTGGGCAGGGACACGACCGACGCCGAGGTGGACCGGCTGCTCGCCGTCCTGCCGGCGGCGGTCGCGAAGCTGCGCGCCGACGCCGGCGTCACCGGGCTGTGACCGCGTGAATGAGCTGACGGTCGATGCGCGCGGTCGGCGCTGCCCGCTGCCGATCATCGACCTGGCCGCTGCCGCCCGGACCGCTGCCCCCGGCACGCTCATCATCCTGCTCGCCGACGACCCCGCAGCGGCGGCCGACGTGAGCGCCTGGTGCCGCATGCGCGGGCAAGACTACGAAGGCAGTTCCCCCACTGCGCCGCTGAACCCGCCGGGTGGCCCCGGCGCCGGCCCTGCCATGGCCTATCGGGTACGCATCCGCTGAAGCCTGAGCTCAGCGGCCGACGTGTTGCGCGATCTCGTCCGCCGCAACGTCACCGAACGTGGCGCGAAAGCGTGCCAGCGCTGCGGCGTCGACCTGGTACTCCTGCGGGCCGACCGTCTCCAGCGCCAGTGTCGCGAGCAGGATCCCGACCTGGGCGCACCGCTCGTCAGCCAAGCCCCAGGTGAGGCCGCCGAGGTAGCCGGCGCGAAACGCGTCACCGACACCGGTGGGGTCGGTCTTGGCGTATTCGGGAACGACCGGCACCTCGATGTCGACACCGTCAGCGGGCTGCACTCGCACGCCTTTACCGCCAAGGGTGGTTACCAGGACCCCGACCCGGCTGCGCAGCTGGGCGTCGGTCCAGCCGGTCTTCTGCAGGAGCAAGCCGTGCTCGTAGTCATTGCAGAACAGGTACGCGGCCCCTTCGCAGAGCTCGCGAATGTCGTCGCCGTCCATCCGGGCCAACTGCTGCGACGGGTCGGCAGCGAACGCGTAACCACGCTGGCGACACTCGGCGGTGTGGCGCAGCATCGCCTGCGGATCATTGGGGCTGATGACAACCAGGTCGAGGCCACCGACCCGAGCGGCGACCGGCGACAACTCGATCTCGCGGGCCTCACTCATCGCGCCCGGGTAGAACGAGGCGATCTGACACATGTCGAGGTCGGTGGTGCACAGGAAGCGAGCCGTATGCGCCAGCTCGCTGACGTGAACGCTCTCGGTGTCGACGCCGGAACGCTCCAGCCAGGACCGGTAATCGTCGAAGTCCTTACCCACGGCACCGACGAGCAGCGGGCGCAGCCCGAGGGCCCCCATGCCGAAAGCGATGTTGGCGGCCACCCCGCCGCGGCGTATCTGCAGCTCATCGACTAGAAACGAGAGGGAGAGCCGCTCCAGCTGGTCACCGACGAGCTGCTCGGCAAACCGCCCCGGAAAGCTCATTAAATGGTCGGTGGCAATTGACCCAGTCACGGCAATACGCACAACGGGTGACCTTATCTGCAATTGCCGAACACTACCGGCTGGTAAGCCTGTCCAAGCTGGTCGCAACCGCCTAGCGTCGGTCAGGTGCTACATCTGGACGACCTCAATGACCCTCGCCCGCCCGGCTACACCCCATCAGCGATGGGGAACGTGCCCACCACCAACGAAACGACGACTTCTGACGGCTGGACCGGCCTGATGCAGCTTGCGGCGGACTTCCCGCTGGGGCTGCTGTCCTTCGGCACCGCCGTTGACCTTGCCGGCGCTGACACGCCGGCGATCGTGTTACCCCGACCGCGCAGCTTCAGCAGCGAGCTTTCGTCGCAGCGGTTGGCCACCCTTGTCGACAATGCGGGCGATGGTCCGCTCATCGGTCTCGGCGCTGGGATGTCGCTCGCCGGTCACTAGAACCCGCGAGCGCGAGCCACCTCTAGCGGACCCCGCGAGACCAGAAAAGCCGATAGCCCGGTCCTACGATCAGGACCGGGCTATCCGCTTTGTTGAAACGCTTAGCTGAACGAGTCGCCGCAGGCGCAGGAGCCCGACGCATTCGGGTTGTCGATCGTGAAGCCCTGCTTCTCGATGGTGTCGACGAAGTCGATCCTCGCGCCACCCAGGTACGGCAGGCTCATCCGGTCAACCACCAGGTCGAAGCCACCCCAATCGGTGCGGTCATCGCCATCGAGATCACGCTCGTCGAAGAACAACTGGTAGCGCAAGCCCGAGCAACCACCCGGCTGCACGGCAATGCGCAACGCGAGGTCGTCGCGACCCTCCTGGTCAAGAAGCGCCTTGACCTTCTCGGCGGCGGTCTCGGTCAGTACGACAGCGGTGGCTGGCGCCTCTACCGCTGCGGTCGCGGTCTCACTCGTGTCAAGACTCATCTGGTGGACTCCCTCCGAAGGACTTCTCCATGGTAGGTGACATCGGCGCAGGTGCAGACATTCCCGGTCCGGCAATTCCGATACCGCATCACATCGGTCATCCAGGGCTCCATTGTAAGGCGAGCTGGCCGGCGGCGACGGCGGCCCAACGGGCCGGTTGGGCCATCGCGGCATCGATCGAGCCGGCGATATCCGCCAGGGCCAGGGCCTCGTCGACGCCATGAGCCGCCGCCTCCCGAGCGCCCACCATCACCCGACCCGCAACCAACAGACACGGCAGGGCCGCTTGCGCAGCCGCAGCCGCGATGGTGCCGACCACCTTCGCGCGCAGTGACGTGGAGTCGTACGCCCCTTCCCCCGTGAGTACGAGATCAGCGGCTGCCAGCGCCTGCGCCAGCCCGGTCGCAGCCGCCACCAGTACGGCACCGGCCTCGTAGTGACCTCCGAGCCAGAGCAGCGAAGCCCCGAGGCCGCCGGCCGCTCCCGCTCCGGGCAGCCCGGCAACCTCGACCAGCCCGGGCAGCGCCGACACCCACTCCAGCATTCGGCCTTCAAGCCGCGCCACCGCTTCGCGAGTCGCGCCCTTCTGCGGTCCATAAACGGCCGTGGCGCCTGCCGGGCCGAGCAGCGGGTTCGCGACGTCGGCCGCAATCACCAGGCTGGTCCGGCGGATCGCGGCGATCAGCCCCGGCCGCGATCGCTCCGCGACGTGAAGTGCCTCGAGCATCCCGCGGCCACCGTCATTCGTGGCCGAGCCGCCGAGTCCCACGACGATCCGCTCGGCACCGGTGTCTACGGCGGCGATCAGCAACCGCGCCAACCCGGCGGAGTCGGCGCGCTCTGGATCACGCTCGGCAGGGCGGAGCAGATGCAAACCGACTGCCTGAGCACTCTCCAGGTAGGCGGCGTCCCCGGACAACAGCACGGTTGCCTGCACCGGCCGGCGGAGCGGATCCGTGACGGTCACGGGGAGCGTCGAGCCGGCGGATAGTGCGGCACCGAGCACCTCGAGAAAACCCGGACCGCCGTCCGACATCGGCAGCTGCACGAGTTCGTCGGCGGGCCGGACCTCTGCCCAGCCGTCTGACAGCGCGCTCGCCGCCTGCACCGCCGAAAGGCTGCCGGCGAATTTGTCGGGCGCCACGATGATTCTCACCTCGCTCAGCTTGCCCCGATTGCCCCGCTCACCCCCTCACCCACCGGGGCACGCCACCGTGGAGTTATAGTCGTTTAGACCATCACTCGGTCCCGAGGGAGTGCCCATGACCGTCGACCTGGCGAGCCCGATCCTGCGGCGCCCTGCTACTGACCCCAGGCGTACGCCAGAGGGTGCGTTGGGTCAGGCACTTTTCCTGCTGGGAACCCAGTCGGACGGCGGTTCCGAACGCGGCGTCGATTGCCCGGGCGAGCTGCCCGCGGCGTCTGACCCCTCCCTGGTCGCCCGCGCCAGGGCGGCTCGCGCAGCACTCGGCGACCGGGCCTTCATCCTGGGCCACCACTACCAGCGGGACGAAGTCATCCAGTTCGCCGACGTCACCGGCGACTCGTTCAAGCTCGCGCAGGCCGCCGCGGACCGGCCGGAGGCCGAATACATCATCTTCTGCGGCGTCCACTTCATGGCCGAGAGCGCCGACATCCTCACCTGCGACACCCAGGCCGTCGTGTTGCCTGATCTCGCCGCCGGATGCTCGATGGCAGACATGGCGACCGCTGAGCAGGTGGCACAAGCCTGGGAAGCGCTGGAAGACGCGGGTATCGCGGAGAGCACCGTGCCCGTCTCGTACATGAACAGCTCCGCCGCGATCAAGGCCTTCACCGGCCGTCAGGGCGGCACCATCTGCACCTCCTCCAACGCGCGCCGCGCCCTCGAGTGGGCCTTCGAGCGCGGTGAGCGGGTGCTCTTCCTGCCCGATCAGCATTTGGGACGCAACACCGCCGTCCTCGAGCTCGGCATTCCGCTCGACCAGTGTGTCGTCTACGACCCGCGCAAGCGCTCCGGCGGCTTGACCCGCGAGCAACTGCGCGAGGCGAAGATGCTGCTGTGGAAGGGCCACTGTTCGGTCCACGGGCGCTTCAGCCTGGCCAGCGTGCAGGAGGTACGCGAGCGGATCCCCGGCGTCAACGTGCTGGTCCACCCCGAATGCCCGCACGAGGTCGTTAACGCGGCCGATCAGGTGGGCAGCACCGAGTACATCCTCAAGACGCTGGCCGAGGCCCCGCCGGGAAGCGCGTGGGCGGTCGGCACCGAGCTGAATCTGGTGAGACGCCTCGCCAACCAACATCCGGACAAGACTGTGGCGTTTCTGGACCGTACGGTGTGTTTCTGCTCGACGATGAATCGGATCGACCTGCCGCACCTGGTGTGGACGCTCGAATCGCTCGCCGCTGGACAGCTCGTGCACCGCATCACCGTCGACCCGCGTACCGCGGCAGACGCCCGTAAGGCCCTCGACCGAATGCTGACCTTGTGAGAACCCCAGATGCCATCGCTGTTTAAGAAGCAAGCCCCGCCGGTGGATCCGAAGCCGGACCTGATCAAGAGCAATGGCAAGGGCCGCGCGACACCGACCCGCAAGCAGGCGCAGGCCGCCCGGCGCGGCAGCCCGGCGGTTCGGCGAGTGACCAGCCGTCCTGGGGCCAAGCCGGGTGACCCCAAGGCCGCCAAGCAGGTGTTACGCGACGCGCGCCGGGCCAAGGCCGCCGAATACCGCGCGGCGATGAACTCCGGCGACATCTCCAGGCTGCCGGCCCGCGAGCGGGTGCCCGAGCGGGTGATGGCGCGTGACATCGTCGACCAGCGGCGCAATCTGGGTCCGCTGCTGCTCTCGGTGATCGTGGTCGCGTACTTCGTCGGGCTGGCGCCGGTCACGATCCTGCGGGCGATCGCGTTCTACGCGCTGCCGCTGTGCCTGATCGCCATCGTTGCCGACAGCATTTTCGTCGCCCGGTTGGTCAGTCGCAAGATCGCCGAGAAGTACCCGAATTCGACCGTCAAGCTGAAGGGCTACGTCGGCCAGCGCGCGCTGATGCCGGCCCGCTGGCGCCAGCCCAGGCCGCGGCCCTCAATCGTCGTCGGTCGCTGGATCCCGCGCCGCTGAGGTTGGTTTGAGGCTTGATTTGCGCGGGTCAACCAGCCGGGCGCAAGCTCATTGGCCCGTACACCTTGCGATCGCCGTCGCGTAAGACGACCTGCTCGACCCCCGCATGCAACAGCTCGGGCCAGACCTCTCCGAGCCAGGACTCCGCATCTGATTGCGACGGGAAGATCTCCGCGGTCGGAGCAGCGTTCAGCTGATCGGGATCCACGGGGGTTCCGTCGGCGGTCTGGTACTGCCACGTCCACGACACCGGAGCTCCTCGCTTTCGCCACGTCGGGCGCCTTCGCCTGCGTGCTACCGGACATTCTTGCCCACGACCGGCCGGTCCCCTACACCCCACACCAAGGTTCGGCCGCCGGATCGGCAGACTCAGGCGGGTGAAGCTCCAGTTACTCGGCACCGGATCCTCGGACGGCTGGCCCAATCCTTGGTGCGAATGCGCATCGTGCACCTGGGCGCGCGACGCCGGCGAGTCGCGGGGGCAGACCGGCGTGCTCATCGATGACGCGGTGCTGCTCGATTGCGGTCCCGACGTTCCGCGGGCGGCGGCGCGTTACGGCGTCAGCCTCGCCGGGGTCCGCGTCGTGCTGATCGGGCATTCCCATCCGGACCACTGCGGCCCGCAGGCCTTCATGTGGCGCGGCTGGTCCTCGCGGGCCGCGGTTCCGCTCGAGGTGATCGCTCCCCCGGCCGCCGTCGCTGACTGCGCGGCGTGGGTCGATCCGGCCGGGTCGGTGACCTTCACGCCAGTCCGCGCGGGCGATGAGTTGGTACGGGAGGGCTACCGGATCAGAGTGCATGCGGCCCGTCACGCCGGCCCCGAGGTCGGGCCGGCCGTCCTGTTTGACGTCACGGGTCCGGACGGCGACCGGCTGCTCTACGCCGTTGACACTGCGCCGCTGCCGAGTGGCCAACTCCCCGGCGACGCGGCGCATCCGTACGACATCCTGCTGCTCGAGGAGACGCACGGCGACGCGCGGCGGGAGGGCGATCACCACGACCTGGAGAGCTTCGCCCAGACCGTCTCCGACCTGCGTCGACGCGGCGCGCTGACCGAGGCATCGCAGGTGGTGGCGGTACATCTGGGGCACGGCAATCCACCTGGTCCCGAGCTGATGCGGCGGCTCGCGCTGATGGGAGCGATCGCCCCGCACGACGGGGAGATCTTGCGGACGCGGTCCGGGGCGACTGCGTCACGTCGACTGACGGCGCCGCGGCGGGTCCTGATCACCGGCGGGGCGCGCTCGGGGAAGTCCCACGAGGCGGAGCGCCGGCTCGCCGGTGCGCCGGAGGTGATCTACGTCGCAACGGCGCAGGAGTACCCCGGTGATGACGAGTGGTCGGCGCGGCTGGCCGCTCACCGCGCACGCCGCCCGGCACACTGGAACACGGTCGAGACGGGCGTCCTCGCGCCCTTGCTACGGGCAGCGGGTCCTCCGCTGATCATCGACTGCCTCGGGCTCTGGCTGGCCCGTGGATCCGAAGCTCCCGAAGCGCTGATCGCGGCGTGGCGGGACTGTCAGCGGGAGGTCGTGCTGGTCACCAACGAGGTGGGCTCCGGAGTGGTACCGGCAACGGAGAGCGGCCGCGCGTTCCGCGACGAACTCGGGCGGCTCAACGCCAACCTGGCTGCGCTGTCCGATGAGGTCTGGCAGTGCGTGGCGGGGGTCGCATGCCGACTCAGGTGAGAACCCCCGACGAAGGGTCGCGGGCGGCAGCGCTCGAGCGCCAGGGCAGGCTGACAAAGCCGGCCGGCGCGCTCGGCAGGCTCGAGGACGTCTCGGCCTGGGTGTGCGCCGTTCAAGGCCAATGCCCGCCCCGTGCGTTCAGCCGCATCAGGGTGGTGATCGTCGCCGCCGACCACGGGATCGCGGCCGCCGGGGTTTCGGCCTACCCGCCGGAGGTCACCAGCCAGATGGTCGCGAACATCGCCGCCGGCGGCGCTGCTGTCAACGTGCTCGCACGCCAGGTGGGAGCGACGGTGCGGGTCGTCGATGACGGCGTCGGCTCACCGTCCGGCCGGATCGACCGCGAAGACGCGCTTACGGCGGCCGAGTTCGAGACCGCGTTCGAGCTCGGCCGGCGGATCGCCGACGAAGAGGTGGATTCCGGCTGCGACCTGCTGATCCCCGGAGACATGGGTATCGGCAACACCACCCCGGCAGCGGCGGTCGTCGCCGGCATCCTCGGCCTCGAGCCGATCGTCGTCGTTGGCCGCGGCACCGGAATCGACGACGCCGGCTGGATGCGCAAGACGACAGCCATTCGAGACGCCCTGCGCCGAGCGCGTCACACCGTGGGACGCGCTCCCGAAGGACTCCTGCGCGTCGTCGGCGGGCGCGATCTCGCCACGCTGGCCGGCCTCCTTGTCCAGGCCGGCGCCCGGCGTACGCCCGTCATCCTCGATGGCATCGTCAGCTGCGTCGCGGCCCTGGCGGCGGAACGAATGACGCCCGGCGCGAGCGCCTGGTGGATCGCCGGCACCCGTTCGACCGAGCCGGCTCAGGCGAAGGCGCTCTCCGCCCTCGGGATGGAACCGCTACTGGACCTGGGATTGCGACTCGGAGAAGGTACCGGCGCCCTGCTTGCGGTGAGCCTGGTGCAGGCCGCCGCGGCCACCCTCGCGGAAATGGCCACCTTCGACGAGGCGGGGGTCAGCGACCGGCCCAGTGAGCCCGCATCCGACCCGGAGCCGACCTGACGAGCCTCGCGCCGCTGCGCTGTGTGATCAGCCTGCTGACCGCGATCCCGGTCGGTCGGCGGCCGATCGACCTGGCCCCCGGCGATGTCGGGCGGGCCATGAGCCTCGCCCCGCTGGTCGGGGTCATCGTGTGGCTCCCGGCGGCCGGCATCATGCTCGCCAGCCGGCTCTTGCTGCAGGCCGATGAGGCGCTATTCGTCCCCGTACTCGCTCTCGGCTCGATCGCGCTCCTAACGGGCGGCCTGCACCTGGACGGGCTCGCCGATGTCGGCGACGCTCTCGGCTCCCGAAAACCCGCCGCCCAGGCGCTCGCGATCATGAAGGACTCGAGCATTGGGGCACTCGGGGCGGTGACCCTGATCTTCGTGCTGCTTGGCGAGGTCGGGTCGCTGGGACTCGCCGTCGGACGCCACCACGGCACGGTCGCGCTGCTGACGTCACAGCTCGCCGGTCGGCTCGCCATCGTCCACGCGTGCCGCTCAGGGATTCCGGCCGCCCGTCCCGATGGCCTCGGCGCCAGCGTGATCGGCTCGGTGTCGCGGGTACGGGCGGCGGCGACGACGGTAGCCGTCTTTGCTTTCGCCGGAGTCGCCGGCAAGCTCGACTACGACGGTGGCCGCTTCCGGGAGAGCGCTCACGCCATGTTTGCCGTGCTCTGCGCGATCGTCGTGGCCGCGGCGCTCCGACGACTTGCGGTGCGACGCTTCGGCGGGATGACGGGCGACGTCTTCGGCGCCCTGGTCGAGGTGGCCGTCCTGGTCGACCTGGCTGTCATGTCTGCGCGCGCTCCGGTCTGGCTGCGCTAGCCCTAGCGCGGGGATGCCTTCACGAACGGCGGCTTCACGACCGTGGCGTCCACCGGCCGGCCGCGCACGTCGATCGTGACCCTCGCGCCCTCGAGGGACCCATCAGCGGGTTCCTTCAGGAGAGCGAGCGCGATGCCCCTACCGAGGGTCGGGCTGAACGTGCCGCTGGTCACGGCGCCGAGGGCAGCACCGCTGGCGTCGGCTACCTGCATCCCGGGACGCGCGATCCCCGCTGAGACCAGCAGCCCCCACAACCGCTGGGTGGGATGCGCCCGCTCCGCGAGCAGCGCGTCGCGGCCCAAGAAGGCCGGCTTGTCCCACCCGACGGCCCATCCCAGCCGGGCGGCAACGGGGCTGATGTCCGGCCCGAGGTCCTGCCCGTGCAGCGGGTAGCCCATTTCGGTTCGCAACGTGTCACGCGCGCCCAGCCCGCAAGCGACGGCGCCGGCCTCCACGACCGCGTCCCAAAGCGCTGGCGCGTCGTCCCATTTGGGCAGCAGCTCGTATCCGCGCTCGCCGGTGTAGCCGGAACGGCAGACAATGACCGGCCGGCCGCCCCATTCGGCGGTGACATGAGACATGTACTTGTGGTCGCCAGGAAGGCCCAATTCCGCCATCACGCGGGCAGCTTGCGGTCCCTGAAGGGCCAGGACCGCGTAGTCGCGGTGCTGTCCCTTCACCTCGATGCCGGCCGGGGCAGCCGCGGTGAGCCGGCGCACGACTTCGGCGGTGTTGGCCGCATTGGGGACCAGGAAGACGTCGTCGTCGCTGATCACGTACGCAATCAGGTCATCCACCACGCCGCCCGACTCAGTACAGCAGAGCGTGTATTGCGCAAAACCCGGGGCGATTTTGAACAGGTCGGCGGTCAGCGCCGTATTCAGGAATGCCCGGGCACCCTTTCCGAACACCCGAGCCTTTCCGAGATGGCTGACGTCGAATACCCCGACGGCATTGCGCACCGCATTGTGCTCGGCGACGGTTCCCCCACCGGGACCGGAATAGGCAAGCGGCATCTCCCACCCGCCGAACGCGCCAAAGCGGGCACCGGCCTTGACGTGCCGGTCGTGTAACGGCGAACGCAGCAGCTCAGAGACCATTCCGCGACGCTACCGGCGCCGGGCAGTAACGGCTGAAACGACCCCGCGCCTCACGCCTGCAATGATCCACAGTCCCAGCACCTACGCTGCCAGAATGGCCACGCTCTCCGTTTCGACCGCCGCACCCGACGCGGCAGAGGTCGACGTCCTCGTCATCGCCGCAGGAAAGTCGGCGGACGGACCGGTCCCCCTGCCCGGCAGCGAGGCCGTCGACGCGGCACTCGGCGGCCGGCTCTCGGCCGTGCTGACGGATCTCGGCGCCAGCGGCGATGAGGGTGAAGTCACCCGCTTCGCCTCGCTCGGGGCCATCACGGCGCCGCTCATCGCGGTCGTCGGGCTCGGGGACGTCACCGGGGTCAATGGCGCGGTCTCCGCTGACGTCCTTCGCCGGGCGGCCGGCGCAGCCGTTCGCGCGCTCGCCGGCCGTGAGCGCGTCGCGTTTTCGTTACCTGCGGGAGATGGCGGCGGCGACGGTGCCGCCGAGGGAGCACTGCTGGCCTCGTACGCCATGAAGCCCGCCACCAACGGCAAGGCGCCGGTCGCCGAGGTCGTCCTGCTCGGCGGCGAGGCTAACGGTGCATCGGGCTCGTCGCGCGCCGAGATCCTGGCTGGCTCGGTGATCATGGCGCGTGACCTCGGCAACGCGCCGGCCAACCTGCTGCCACCGTCCGTGCTGGCGGACCGGGCAATCGCGGAGGCCGAAGGCACCGGCGTCGAGGTCACGGTGCTCGACGAGGTCGAGCTCGCGGCTGGCGGCTACGGCGGGATTCTCGGGGTTGGTCAGGGGTCAGTGAATCCGCCCCGGCTGGTCCGGCTGGCGTGGCGACCGGAAGGTGCGACGCGTACGGCGGCCCTCGTCGGCAAGGGCATCACGTTCGACTCCGGAGGGCTTTCCCTCAAGCCGTCGCTCGGCATGGAGTACATGAAGATCGACATGGCCGGCGCTGCCGCGGTGCTGGGAGCCGTCCTCGCCGCCGCCCGCCTGAAGCTGCCGATTGCCGTCACGGGTTGGCTGGCGGTGGCCGAGAACATGCCCTCCGCCGCGGCGATCCGGCCCACCGATGTCCTGACGATGTACGGCGGCAAGCGGGTCGAGGTGCTGAACACCGATGCCGAGGGCCGTCTCGTACTCGCCGACGCTTTGGCCAGGGCCAGCGAAGAGTCGCCCGACGTCATCGTCGACGTGGCCACCCTGACCGGCGGGCAGGTCGTCGCCCTGGGCAGCCGGACCAGCGGCCTGATGGGCACCGACGACACGCTTCTTGAGCAGTTGCAGGCCGCGGGACGCGACGCGGGCGAGCCCATGTGGCCCATGCCGATGCCGGCGGAGATCCGCAAGGGGCTCGACTCGCAGATCGCCGACCTGCTGAACGTCGCCCCGGGGGGCAACCGCGACGGCCACATGCTTGTCGGCGGGATCTTCTTGAAGGAGTTCGTCGGCGAGGGCATCGCCTGGGCCCACCTGGACATCGCCGGGCCTGCCTGGAACGGCGGGGAGGCCCACGGCTTCACACCTCGCGGCGCCACGGGCGTCATGACCCGCACGCTAGTGGGACTGCTCGAGCGACTGGTGGCTGCCGGCTGACGCCGGTCCGCGGGCGGCGGTTGGCATTTGCCAGCAGTGGCAGACTGGTACCTGCAGAGTTAGACCGCACGTTCCGCCGCCGAGTCCGCAAAGGAGCGTCTCGTGAGTCCGTCCAGCGAGCCGGTTGACCTCGCCATCCTGGGAGCAGGCAGCGGTGGCTATGCCGCTGCGCTGCGCGCCGCGGAGCTGGGCATGTCTGTCGTCATGGTCGAGCGCGACAAGGTCGGCGGCACCTGCCTGCACCGCGGCTGCATCCCGACCAAGGCACTGCTCCACGCGGCAGAGGTCGCCGACAACGCCAAGGAAGGCCCCGAGAAGTTCGGCGTCAAGTCGACTTTCGAGGGCATCGACATGGCCGGCGTCAACGCCTACAAGGACGGGGTCGTCACCAAGCTCTACAAGGGACTCACCGGGCTGGTGAAGTCGCGCAAGATCGAGGTCGTCGAAGGCGAAGGCCGGCTGGCCAGCCCGACGAGCCTGCAGGTCGGCGACCGCACCATCGAGGCGCGTCATGTGATCCTCGCCACCGGCTCGGAGGCCAAGTCGCTGCCCGGCGTCGCGGTCGATGGGGTGCGCGTCATCACCAGTGACCACGCGCTGGGACTGGATCGGGTGCCCGAGTCGGCCATCGTGCTCGGCGCGGGTGCGATCGGCTGCGAATTCGCCTCTGTCTGGAATTCCTTTGGTGCGGCCGTCACCATCGTCGAGGCGCTTCCCCACCTCGTACCCGCGGAGGAGGAGTCGTCCTCCAAGCTGCTGGAGCGTCAGTTCCGCCGCAAGGGCATCAGTTTCCACATCGGGACGAAGCTCACCGATGTCGCCGTCAAGGACGACGGGGTCACCGTCACCCTCGAAAACGGCAAAACCGTCTCCGCCGAGATCCTGCTGGTAGCCGTCGGTCGCGGCCCCGTCTCCGCCGGTTTCGGCTACGAGGAAGCCGGGGTCGAGGTCGACCGCGGCTACGTCAAGGTCGACGCGACCTGCCAGACCAACGTGGCCAACGTCAGCGCGATCGGCGACCTGCGGCCGGGGCTGCAGCTCGCTCACGTCGGCTTCGGGGAGGGGATCCTCGTCGCCGAACGTCTCGCGGGTTTGCGGGTCGTGCCGATCGACTACGACGGGGTCCCGCGGATCACGTACTCCCACCCTGAGGTGGCCTCGGTCGGCATCACGTCGGCGGTGGCCAAGCAGCGCGGCTACGACGTCGTCACCAGCACCTACGACCTGGCCGGCAACGGGCGCGCGCAGATCCTGCAGACGGCGGGCGCCGTGACCCTCGTCGCGGAAAAAAACGGCCCGGTCCTGGGCATCCACATGGTCGGCGCCCGGGTAGGCGACCTCATCGCCGAGGGTCAGCTGATCGTCAACTGGGAGGCGCACGCCTCCGAAGTCGCCGCGCTGATCCATCCCCACCCGACCCTCTCCGAGGCGGTCGGTGAGGCGCACCTGGCGCTCGCCGGTAAGCCGCTGCACTCGCACAGCTGATCTTCACGAACCACTCCGACTTCAAGGACCCACCGAACAATCGAAGGAGCGCGACGACCGATGCCGGTCTCCGTCACGATGCCCCGCCTCGGGGAGAGCGTCTCCGAAGGGACGGTCACCCGCTGGCTCAAGCAAGAGGGTGACCATGTCGAGGCCGACGAGCCGTTGCTCGAGGTCAGTACCGACAAGGTCGATACGGAAATCCCGGCGCCGAGCTCGGGCGTGCTCACCTCGATCAAGGTCGGGGAGGACGAGACCGTCGACGTGGGCGTCGAGCTGGCCGTGATCTCCGAGAGCAGCGATGCCGGCGAATCCGGTTCCGGCGAGCCGAGCGCACCGGCTGCGGAAGCCGAAGCGCCGGAGCCCGCCGCCGAGACCCCGGTCGCCCAGGCGGAGCCCGAGCCGGTCGATGAGGTTCCGGCCCCCGCCGAGCAGGCGGCGCCTACCCCGCCACCGGCTGCTGCCCCCGCTGCCTCGCCGCCCTCCCCCGAGCCGGCGGCGAGCGACGAGGACGCCGGAGCGGGTCCCTACGTGACCCCGCTCGTACGACGGCTGGCGGCCGAGCACGACGTCAACCTCTCGGCCCTGCGCGGCACCGGGGTCGGCGGCCGTATCCGCAAGCAGGATGTGCTGGACGCGGCGCGTACGGGCGCCACTAACGGCTCGTCCGCTGCGGCGGAGCCGGCTCCCACCCCCGCCATCTCCCAGCCCCCGGCGCCTGCCCCCAGCGTGCCGCAGGCTCCGGGCAAGGCGAGCCAACCGGCCGCTGCCGCCGCTGCCACGCTGGTACGCGGTCGCACCGAGAAGATGTCGCGGCTGCGCACGGTTATCGCCACCCGCATGGTCGAGAGCCTGCAGACCAGCGCCCAGCTGACAACCGTGGTCGAGGTCGACATCACCCGGATCGCCCGACTGCGAGAGACGGCCAAGGCCGACTTCGAGGCCCGCGAAGGCGTGAAGCTCACCTACCTGCCGTTCTTCGCCGTCGCGACGTGCGAGGCGCTCAAGGTCCACCCCAAGCTCAACGCGAGCATCGACCAGGCTGGCGGCACGGTCACCTACCACGACGCCGAGCATCTGGGCATCGCGGTCGACACCGAGCGCGGCCTGCTGGCGCCGGTGATCCATTCCGCCGGTGACCTGAACCTCGGCGGAATGGCCCGCAACATCGCCGATCTGGCCGACCGCACCCGGCGCAATGCCGTCACCCCCGACGAGCTTGGCGGCGGCACCTTCACCCTCACCAATACCGGCAGCCGCGGCGCGCTGTTCGACACCCCGATCCTCTTCCAGCCGCAGGTCGGCATCCTCGGCACGGGCACGGTTGTGAAGCGGCCCGCGGTCATCGACGACCCCGAACTCGGCGAGGTCATCGCGGTGCGCTCGATCGTCTACCTCGCGCTGACCTACGACCACCGGATCGTCGACGGGGCCGATGCCGCCCGCTTCCTCACGACGGTGAAGGAGCGCCTGGAAGAGGGCGCGTTCGACGCCGACCTGGGCTTCTGAGCCCGTCGTGAAGGTTGCCGTCAGCGGGGCCAGTGGCCTGATCGGTTCGGCGTTGGTGCCCGCATTGCGGGCTGCGGGGCATGAGGTCCGGCGTTTGGTTCGACACGGGACGAGCGCCGGCGACGAAATTCGCTGGGATCCCGCGGCGGGCGTCCTCGACCCCGCCGACTTAGCTGGCGTCGACGCCGTGATCAACCTTTCCGGAGCCGGGATCAGCAGCCGGCGCTGGTCGACGAAATACCAGCGCGAGCTGCTCGACAGCCGCGTCCAGACCACGACCCTGCTGACAAAAACGCTGGCGGCGCTCTCGCCGGCGCCGAAGGTGCTGCTGTCGGCGAGCGCCATCGGCTACTACGGCGACACGGGTGACACGACGGCCGATGAGGGCGGTCCACGCGGCAAGGGCTTCCTGGCCGACCTCGTCGTCGCCTGGGAAGCCAGTACGGCCGCCGCCGAGAAGGCGGGGGTCCGGGTGTGCCACGTGCGCACCGGAATCGTGCTGTCGCGCAAGGGCGGCGCCCTCAAGCTGCAACTGCCGATCTTCAAGCTCGGTCTCGGCGGCAGGCTCGGCAACGGGCGCCAATACACGAGTTGGATCAGCATCGACGACGAGATCGCCGCGATCGTCTTCCTGCTGACAGCCGACCAGGTCAGTGGCCCGGTCAATCTCGTGGCGCCCAACCCGGTGACCAACCGGGAGTTCACCAAGGCGCTCGCCAAGGCCCTGCACCGGCCCGCCGTGGCCGTCGTGCCGCCGTTTGCCCTGCGGGCAGCGCTCGACGGATTTGCCGATGAGGGATTGCTGATCGGGCAGCGGCTCCGCCCCCGCGTCCTCACCGAATCCGGCTTCACGTTTCGCCACCCGGAGCTTCCCGGCGCCTTGGCGGCCTTGCTCGGGTCATGACGACGGGGCGGGAGGCAGCTCGACGACGGTCGCGACCCGCCAGCTGGAATGCCCTGCCGTTCCCACGTCGCGAAGGGTGATGAGATGGCGCGCGACGCCGCGCCCGGGCACCTCCGAGAGCACCCGCCCAGAGCTGTCGAGCAGCGCGTACGGCAGCAGGCGATCCGTCACGGCAAGCGTGACCTGCCGCTCTGACCTGCTCGCCGCGTCGACTTGATCCAGCATGATGCGCAGACCCTTCGAGTGGGCGCCCCGGCCGCGGAGTGCGGACAGCGAAGCGGAGTCCGACGCGAGGGCCGGGGTCCCGGGTGCATCCACGCGCGAGAGCGAAGCGCCGAACGGGTCGGCGAATGCGGCGGCCCGGGCCGAGTCGAGCCCCTCCATGACCCGTCGCCAGTCAGGTGTCGCCGCGACCGGAGGTAGGTGCCCCCCCGACGGTGCCGGCGCGCTCACCCAGCCGACGACACCGGACAGCACCACGATCGCGACGGCGCCCGACAGCAGGACCGCTACCCGGCGCCACCGCCAACGTGGATCACCAGCGGGGGCCGCCGCGGACGTTTCATCCGCGGCAGAACCGGCGGACGCGTCCGGCAGCCGGATCGGCGCGGCGGGCGCAGCATCGGCGAGGTCGGCCGCCAACCCGCCGGCCGACGTCGCTGCTCCAGCGGGTGCGTGGTCGCCGAGCACGGACATCACTGCCCCGGCGCCAGGTGAGCTGCGATCCAGGAGCGACCCGAGCATGCGGGCGAGCGCCCGTACGTCATCGGCTGGATCACCGGGCGAACCAAGGACTCCCATGAGTCCGACGCCGGCCAGCCGCGGCTGTCCCACCGGATCGAGCAGCACGTCGCCGTCGCGCAGCCGGCCGTGCATCACGCCCGCGGCATGGGCAGTCTCGAGCCCCCACGAGAGCGCGACCCCGAGCGTGATGATCTCTCCTGCTGCCAGCTGCCGCCGGCGCGCAAGCAGGCGCAGAGCCATCAGCGGCGACGGCTGGGCAGCCAGGATGAGGGCCACCCCGTCATCCGCTCGGCGCACCTCCCTGATGGCGACCAGGCCCGGATCATCCAGCGCCACCAGGTCCTGCGCCAACACCCTGGCGCGGCCGCGTATCGACTCATCGACGGGCAGGCGCACGAGACGCACCAGGCACTCCCCCACGCCGGGGAGATCGCCTGGCAAGGCATCGCCCCGCGCTCCGCCGATCCCACCGGTCAGCCGGGCGCGCCATACCTCTCCGGAACCGGCCTCGTCGGTGCGCTCGATCAGCCGCAGGCCATCAACCAGCGGCGGTCTGTCGTCCACCTGCCGCACGCTAGGCCGATTCGACCTGGCGCCCCTTCGGGGCTGTGGATAAGTCCGGGGAGCGCGCGACTGAATCCCGCAGTTTTCCCGCGCAGGGGCCAGCGACCAGCTTAAATGGAAAACTCCCACTGGCGATCAGCTGCTTCGCAGGCGAATCCCTGCGTCCGAAGCGGTGGTGACGCCATTCCAGCTGGGTTGCGTACTCAAAAGCTCGAGCCGGCTGAGCTGGGCGCAGCCGCTGCCCCTCCACTAGCCTGGACATGTGCCGGAGGCTGACGTCATCGTCGTCGGCGCAGGGCTTGCGGGATTGGCCGCCGCGCGCCATCTTCAAGCGGCCGGGCGGACCGTCACAGTGCTTGAAGCCAGTGACGCCGTGGGCGGCCGGGTGCGTACCGACGCGGTTGACGGCTGGCTGTTCGACCGTGGATTTCAGGTCTTCGACACCGGCTACCCCGAGCCGCGCCGCCTCCTGACGGACGCCGATCGGGCGGCGCTCGACCTGCAGCCGCTGCCGAACGGTGCGCTCGTACGGGTCGGAGCAGACTTTCACCGGCTGGCCGATCCGCGCCAACGCCCGACCGATCTCGCCCGGGTGCTCGGCGCTCCCGTCGGGGGCCTACGCGACAAAGCGGCCCTCGCCGCGCTGCTCCTCAGGCTGCGCCTCACCAAGGGTGACCGGCTGCTCGATCGCCCGGAGGCCAGCGCGTACGACGCGTTCCGTCGGGCGGGACTGTCCGCTGTCGTCATCGACCGGGTGTTGCGGCCGTTCCTCGCCGGAGTACTGCTCGAAGACGAGCTGTCGACGTCCAGCCGGTTCGTGGAGCTCGTACTGCGCGCCTTCAGCCGCGGACGTCAGGTGCTCCCCGCCGGTGGCATCGGCGCCCTCCCCAAGAGCCTCGCTTCGCCGCTGGCGGATGTACGCCTCGAGAGTCCGGTGGAGCAGGTCGAGGCGGGGATCGTCGTCGTCAGCGGTGCGATCTTGAGGGCTGCCGCCGTGATCGTCGCCACCACACCCGGCACGGCGGTCGACCTCCTCGCCGGCCGGTTGGGGCCGGTCACGATGCGCCGGGTGACGACGCTGTACTTCGCCGCGGACGAGCCACCCACCGGCACCGATGGACTGCTCTGCATCGGCCCCGGACCGCTGACAAATGCCGTGGCGCTCACCGCCTCCGTCCCCTCGTACGGACCCGGTGACCGCACGCTCATGAGCGTCAGCACCCTGCAGAAAGACCTGTCCGAGCGCGCGGTTCGGGAGGCCCTGCGCGACTGGTTCGGTGCGCAGGTCGCCGGCTGGGAGCACCTGGCGCGGTACGAGATCGACGCCGCACTGCCCGCCGCTGACCCTCCGCAGGGCCGGTTACGCCGGCCGGTCCGGGTCGAACCGGGTCTTTACGTGTGCGGTGACCACCGCGATTCGCCCTCGCAGCAAGGCGCGCTCGTCAGTGGCCGGCGCGCTGCCGAAGCCGTCCTCAAAGATCAGCGGGAGCCCGCTTGAACATCCTGGCCACCAGCGCCGCATTCCGTCCCGCTCGCCGCGAGGGCCTGCGCCCGAGTCCCGTGCTCGAGTACGCGATCGAGCTGGCCGAGGTCAGCGGCAGGCGTCCGAAGGTCGCCATGATGCACACCGCGCAAGGTGACGACAGCCGCTGGGTGGCGCTGACGTATGCGGCCTTCGCCGGTCACCGGCCCGATGTGGAGCTCAGCCACCTCGCGCTCTTCCCGATGCCCAACGTCGATGACCCGCGGGCTCACCTGCTAGAGCAGGACGTGGTGTGGGTCGGCGGCGGGAGCGTCGCCAACCTGCTGGCGATCTGGCGGGTCCACGGACTCGACCTGGTCTTTCGCGAGGTCTGGGAGGCGGGGGTCGTGCTCACCGGGGTCTCGGCCGGCTCGCTGTGCTGGCACACCGGCGGTACGACCGACTCCTACGGCCCGGAGCTGCGCGCCGTGACCGACGGGCTGGCGCTGCTGCCGTACAGCAACACGCCGCACTACGACTCCGAGGCGCGGCGGCGTCCGACGTACCAACGCATGGTCGCCGACGGCACCCTGCCAGCCGGTTGGGCCACCGACGACGGCGTGGGCCTGCACTTTCGCGGCACCGAGCTGGTCGAAGCCGTCTCGGACCGGCCGGACGCCTACGCGTGGCAGGTCGAGCCCGCGATCAGCGGCGACGACCGTGGTGTGCTCGAAACGCAGATCACGCCGCGACTGCTCACCCAGTCGTAGCCTTGAGGGGTGCAAGTACGCCGGCTCGGTCTCATGGGATACGAGCAGGCCTGGGCCTACCAGCGTGAGCTGCACGAGCGCTGCGCGCACGAGCTGAACCCCGACACCCTGCTGCTGCTCGAGCATCCCAGCGTCTACACCGCGGGGCGGCGCACCCAGCCGGAAGACCGCCCGCTGGACGACACACCGGTCGTAGAGGTCGACCGTGGTGGCAAGATCACCTGGCATGGGCCGGGGCAGCTCGTCGGCTACCCGATCGTCAGGCTTGCCGACCCGGTGGACGTGGTCGCGTACGTACGCAGCCTCGAAGCCGCACTCATCGCCGCCTGCGCTGAGCTCGGGCTCGACGCGGGAACGGTGAGCGGCCGGTCCGGTGTGTGGACCCCCGACGGGCAGCGCAAGATCGCCGCGATCGGAGTGCGGGTCAGCCGCGGAGTGACGATGCACGGCTTCGCGCTCAACTGCGATCCCGACCTGACCGCGTTCGACCGGATCGTCCCGTGCGGGATTCGCGACGCGAGTGTGACGAGCCTTTCGGTCGAGCTCGGGAAGCGACTCGGCGTCGCAGACGCTCTACCTGCTGTGGAGCACCGAGTGGTCGACCAGCTGAGCCGGACGCAGATGGCGACGTGACGATCGCCCCCGAAGGTCGCCGGCTGCTGCGCCTGGAAACGCGCAACGCCGAGACCCCCATCGAACGCAAGCCGCCGTGGATCAAGACCCGGTTGCGCACTGGACCCGCATACACCGAGCTCACCCAGCTCGTACGCCGTGAGGGCCTGCACACTGTCTGCCAGGAAGCCGGCTGCCCCAACATCTTCGAATGTTGGGAAGACCGCGAGGCCACCTTCCTGATCGGCGGCGACGCGTGCACCCGGCGCTGCGATTTCTGTCAGATCGACACCGGCAAGCCGCAGCCGCTCGACCGCGACGAGCCGCGGCGGGTCGCCGAATCGGTGGCGACGATGGGACTGCGCTACGCGACGGTCACCGGTGTTGCCCGCGACGACCTGCCCGATGAGGGCGCTTGGCTCTACGCGGAGACGGTTCGCGCGATCCACGCCGCGCTCCCCGGCTGCGGGGTCGAGCTCCTGATCCCCGACTTCTCCGCCAACCCGGAGCTACTCGGCGAGGTCTTCGCCGCCGCTCCCGAGGTGCTGGCCCACAACGTCGAGACGGTGCCGCGCATCTTCCGTTCGATCCGTCCGGGCTTTCGTTACGAACGCTCGCTCGACGTGATCCGCCAGGCCCGCTCCGCCGGGCGCGTCACCAAGTCCAACCTCATCCTCGGCATGGGCGAGACCCGCGAGGAGGTCAGCGGGTCCCTCGTCGACCTCTACGAGGCCGGCTGCGAGCTGCTGACCATCACGCAGTACCTGCGTCCCAGCGCGCGCCACCATCCGGTGAGTCGCTGGGTCAAGCCGGATGAGTTCGTCGAGCTCGCAGCAGAGGCCGCGCAAGTCGGCTTCGCGGGTGTGATGAGCGGACCGCTGGTGCGCTCGTCCTACCGCGCCGGTCGGCTCTACGCCCAGGCCATGGAGTCCCGCGCTACAAGATCAACGCTGCACTGATCATGACTTCGTGGCCAAATCGGCCACGAAGTCATGATCGTTGCAGCGTTGATCTTGCTTACTTGCGGCCGGGCCGCCAATCGAGGCCCCAGCCGTAGGCGGCGTCGAGCTTGTCCTGCGCGCCCTCGATGTAGCGGACCTCGCGCGAGACGGTGAGGTCACCGGCGGCGTTTTCGATCATCGCGATGGCACACGTACGCGCACCCGCTCGGTGATCGTCGAGCGCGATCTCGATCGGCGGACCCTCGATCGGGAAGAGGGTGACGACAGCATTTGCCTGATCCCACGCCGGTACGCCTTCGTAGATGAACGCGAAGACGAGGATGCGCTTGATCTGCGCCGTGTGATCAAGGTTGATGAACAGCGTCTCGCCAGCGGCGCTGGAGCCCGTCCGGTCGTCAGCATCGAGCTTGACGTACGGCGGCGCGTCGATGCTGCCGAACGAATTGCCGAGCGCCTGTACGACGCCCTTGGATCCATCGGCCAGCTCGTAAAGCGCCGCCAGGTCCAGGTCGATCCCGCCGGATCCGGCCGACATCAGCTTCTTGAAGAAGCCTCCGGAGCCCCCCGGCTTGGCGGTCCAGTTCAGGTTGACCCGCAGGTGACCGCGTGCCCCGCCTTTGGAGAGCGAGACACTCGGCGCGGACTTGGTGAGCGTCACCTTCGACAGCGAGACCCCGTCACTCATGCGACATTCACCCCGAAATCGACCGCGATGCCGCGCAGGCCACTGGCGTAGCCCTGGCCGACGGCGCGAAACTTCCATTCCGCATCCCGCCGATAGACCTCGCCAAAGATCATCGCGGTCTCGGTCGACGCGTCTTCCGACAGGTCGTAGCGCGCCAGCTCGCTGCCGTCGGCGCGGTTGACGACCCGGATGTAGGCGTTGGTGACCTGGCCGAATGCCTGGCCCCGCTGCTCGGCCTCGTAGATCGACACCGTGAACACGATCTTCGAAACTTCCAGCGGAACGAGCGGCAACTCGACGTTGATGGTCTCGTCGTCGCCCTCGCCCTCGCCCGTGAGGTTGTCGCCCGTGTGCTCGACCGAGCCGTCGGGGCTTCTCAGGTTGTTGAAGAAGACGAAATGCGAGTCGGACAGGACCTTGCCATTAACACCGGTCAGCAAAGCGCTGGCATCGAGGTCGAAATCGGCCCCTGAGGTGGACCTCGCGTCCCATCCGAGACCCACGGCGATCGAGGTCAGATTGGGGGCGCTCTTGGAAAGCGAGACGTTTCCACCCTTGGTGAGGGCGACGCTCATGGACTCCTCCGCGACATGTGCAGGCGACTGGTGGACGTGCTGATCACGTGGTGACGCAGCCTACGCGCCTCATGTTGGCACCGGACCGTACTCTGACAGCCATGGCGAGGAAGGGTGCGACGCCGACCGGTCACACCGGCGGTAGCGGTGCCAAACCGGCGAAGGGCAGGCGAGCGGCGAAAGCCGAGGGCGCCAAGCAGAGCCGGTTGAAGCAGATCCAGCTGGTTTTCAAGATGACGCGCCAGCGCGACCCCAAGATGATCTGGTGGACGCTGCTGACCTTCATCATTCCGGTGGGGCTGGGGGTGCTACTCGGATTCCTCTTGAAGCCGCTGTGGCTCTGGATTCCTACCGGTGTCGTGTTCGGCTTCCTGCTCGCTCTCAACGTCTTCGGGCGCCGGGCGCAGAAGAGCGCCTTCACCGAGATGGAGGGGCAGCCGGGCGCGGGCGTCAGCGTCGTACAGCGGATGCGCGGCGATTTTCGGGTCACGACCCCGGTGCAGGTCAACCGCAACCAGGACCTGGTGAGCCGAGTTGTCTGCCGGGCGGGGGTCATCCTCATCGCTGAAGGTCGTGGCCGCGGGCCGCGTGACCTGTTGGGCGCTGAGGTACGCCGGGTGAAGAAGGTCATCGGCGACGCGCCGCTTCACGACGTCATCGTGGGCCACGACGAGGGCGAGGTACCGCTCAAGAAGCTGCAACAGACGATCATGCGCAAGCGGCGCGTGCTGAAGCGTAACGAGGTGGACGACCTCTACCGCCGCCTCGCTGCTCTTGGCGCGATGAACCTGCCGATCCCCAAGGGGCCCGTACCGACCCGGATCCCGCGCGGCGGAAAGATTCGCTAGCGGGGGCTTGCCCGGGGGCGGGCAAGTCAGCGGCGACGCTTGCGCCGCTTTGCCGGCCGGGCTGGGCCGTGCTTCGTAGCGGTCCGGGAGGCCGGGCGGGCGGCGGCAACGGGTGGTCGGGTGGCCGGCGCCTTGTTGGGGTCGATGACGACGACGGTGCCGGACGCCTTGTCGTGCAGGCCGCGACGATCGCGGTCCCAGACGACGGCCGGCACCAGAACACCTAGCAGGATCGTGCGCAGCAGCAACCACGGCAGCGCGGCGAGACCGTCACCGTCCGCCCTGATGACGCGAATCCCGAACAGCCGCTTGCCCAACGTCTGGCCGTAGACTGCGTCGAAGATCAACTCGACGAGCAGGAAGGCACCGAGGATGACGAACCCGCGCGCATTCGCCCCGTAGCGGACGCCGAACAGGTACGGCACCCCGGCCAGCAGATTGGCGACAACGCCATCGACAACGAACGCGCCGATCCGCGCGCCCCAACCCGCCACCGAGCCGGGACCGTCTTCCGGCAATCCCAGCCGGGCTCCGGGCACGTGACCCTGCGCCACCGGCGGCCCGGACAGCCATCCTCCGATCGCCCGCGCCATATCCGAAGGTTACTTACGCCCCTGATTTGGCGCCCGGACGATGCAACGACGAGCTGTTGCGGCATCGGCACATCACGCGACCAGCAGGACATTTGGCGTCGTATCGGGACCTCGGTAACACACCCGAAACCTCACTAGAACCCTCCCGAAAACGTCACGGTCTATGTTCGACTCCAGCACCGACCACCGGTCAGGCGCCGTCGGGGATCGATCACGGAGGGTGAATGTTCAGCAATCAAGACGAGGTGCTGCGGTACCTGCGTGACAACGACGTTGAGTTCGTCGACGCCCGCTTCTGCGACCTGCCGGGCATCATGCAGCACTTCACGTTTCCGGTGACGAACTTCGGCGCCTCCGTGTTCGAGGACGGTCTGCCGTTCGACGGTTCGTCCATCCGTGGTTTCCAGGCCATCCACGAGTCCGACATGCTGCTGTTGCCGGACCCGACGACGGCGTACATGGACCCGTTCCGCCAGCACCCGACGCTGAACATGACCTTCTTCATCCACGACCCGCTGACCCGCGAGTCCTACAGCCGCGACCCGCGAAACATCGCGCGCAAGGCCGAGCAGTACCTGTCCGGCACCGGGGTCGCCGACACGTCGTACTTCGGTCCCGAGGCCGAGTTCTACATCTTCGACGACGTGCGCTACGACTACCAGCCCAATGGCTCGATGCACCAGGTCGACTCCATCGAGGCCGCCTGGAACACCTCGCGGCAGGAGGCCGGTGGAAACCTCGGTTACAAGCCGCGCTACAAGGGCGGCTACTTCCCGGTCCCGCCTACCGACCACTTCACCGACTTGCGCTCGGAGATGGTCCGGGTGCTGATGCAGACCGGCATCGACGTCGAGATGCAGCACCACGAGGTGGGCACAGCCGGACAGGCCGAAATCGATTTCCGCTTCGGCACGCTGCTGAAGACCGCCGACAACCTGATGACGTTCAAATACATCGTCAAGAACGTCGCCTACGCCGCCGGTCACACCGTGACGTTCATGCCCAAGCCGCTGTTCCAGGACAACGGATCCGGCATGCACGTCCACCAAAGCCTGTGGCAGGGCGGCGAGCCGCTGTTCTACGACGAGGTCGGCTACGGCGGCCTGTCCGACCTGGCGCGCCACTACGTCGGTGGCCTGCTGAAGCACGCGCCGTCGCTGCTCGCGTTCACGAACCCGACGACCAACTCCTACCGGCGGCTCGTGCCTGGTTACGAGGCCCCCGTCAACCTGGTCTACTCGGCGCGTAACCGTTCCGCGTGCTGCCGCATCCCGCTGGCCGGCACCTCCCCCAAGGCCAAGCGCATCGAGTGGCGCGTGCCGGACCCGTCCTGCAACCCCTACCTGGCGTTCGCGGCGCTGCTGATGGCCGGTCTCGACGGCATCAAGAACAAGATCGAGCCGCCGGCGCCGGTCGACAAGGACCTGTACGAGCTGCCGCCGGACGAGCTGGCTAGCGTTGCGCAGGTGCCCGGCAGCCTGGAGAAGGTGCTCGAGGAGCTAGAGGCCGACAACGATTACCTGCTCGAGGGCGGCGTCTTCACCCAGGACGTCATCGACACCTGGATCGACTACAAGCGCATCAACGAGGTCGACCCGGTGCGCCTGCGCCCGCACCCGTACGAGTTCCAGCTGTACTACGACATCTGACCGGCAGGGTCGAAACCGGCCCTGACCACTGCGTTCACGCAGCCCCCACCGGGGTTTCCCCCGATTTCCCCCCTGGTGGGGGCTGCGGCATGTTGGCGGCCGACCGCGGCCGTGGTTGGCCAGCTTAAATCAGCCGCACTCGGGAAGCGTGTCTACGCCGCAGCGTGTGCGGCGCGCGGACGGGCGCGGCGACACTGCGGGACCTGTCGCCTGAGAAGTCGTTGGATGTCCTGGGCTGGTTGCGGTCGTCCGTGAAGAAAGCCCTGTGACAGCGGACAGCCGGTGCGGCGCAGGATGCTGGCCTGCTCCTCGTTTTCCACTCCCTCGGCTACCGTTACGAGTCCGAGGGCGCGGGCCATCGCGATGATCGCGATGACGAGACTCCGGTCGTTTTCGCTCGTCGCTATTCCCTCGATGAATTGCCGATCGATCTTCAGGACGTCGATCGGGAGATTGCGCAGGCGCGCCAGGGAGGAATGTCCGGTTCCGAGGTCGTCAATGGCGATGCTGACACCCAGGTCGCGCACTAGCTGCAAGTTCAGGGCAGCGGCGTCGGTGACCAGTGCCGCCGCGGTCTCGGTGATTTCCAGCGTGAGCACGTCGGGCTGAATCTCGAGTGCCGCCTTTCGCACCACTTCGAAGAGATCGCCCGTACCAAGCTGCCGGCTGGAAACGTTCACTGCCATCGAGAGCGGAGGTGAGTCCGGCCGCTGAGTACGCCACACACGCAGCTGGCGGCACGCCTCGTGAAGAACCCAGATTCCGATGGGGACGATAAGCCCCGTTTCCTCGGCGATCGAGATGAATTCGTCGGGCATGACCACTTCGCCGCTGGCCCGCCTCCAGCGAATAAGGGCCTCGACGCCGACAACCTTTCCGGTGCTCGTCTCGATGACCGGTTGATAGAGCAGGGACAGCTCCTCCGTGACAGCGCGCCGTACAAGCCGTTCTCGATGTCCATCCGCTGGTGGCAGTCGGCTCGCATGTTCTCGTCAAACGTCTCGAAATTACCGCCACCGTCGGCTTTGGCCCGATACATGGCCACGTCAGCATCCCGAAGCAACGTCGACGCATCGCTGCCCGGTTCAGCGAGCGAGATTCCTATGCTGAAGTTGGCGAACACTTCGGTGCCGTTGAGCAGGAACGGTTTCGCTAACAGGTCTTGAATACGACGCGCCGCACTCGACGCTTGTTCAAGCGCGTCGACGCCCTCTAGCAGAATCGCAAACTCGTCGCCTCCGAATCGAGCCACGGTGTCTTCCGGCCGAAGCGAGGCCCGAAGCCGGTCTGCCACCTGTACGAGCAGTTTGTCGCCACAGTCGTGTCCCATGCTGTCATTGATGACCTTGAACCGGTCAAGGTCCAAGAACATGACCGCAAGCGTCGCGCCATCAGCGGGGGAGGCCTCAAGAGCGCTCACCAATTGGGCGGTGAACCGGGATCGGTTCGCGAGGCCGGTGAGTCGATCGTGCGAGACGCGGCTTTTCAGTTGATCTTCGGCTGACCTGCGTGCCGTCGTGTCCTGGAGCTGAAGGACAAAAGAAGCCGGGTGATTGGTCCGGTTGCGAAGGACGGAGGTCGATGCGTATCCCCACGCGGGTTCATTGTCGGCGCGCAGAAGGCGCACCTCGGAGGTCTCTACCGCCGAGGTGCCATCGCGAAGGCGGGCAAACCGCGCCTGCGATTTCTCCCGATCGTCCGGATGGAGCCACCGCCACACCGTTGAACCAAGAAGCTCCTCCATCGAGCACCGGAGCATCTGCGTTAGTGCTGGATTCGCCTCCGACACCCTGGCTGCTCTGTCGAGTACGGCCATACCGACCGGTGCGTGAATGAAGGCGGAGCGGAACCGTTCCTCGGCCGCCTCTCGCGCCGCTTCGGCAGCAATCCGGGCCGTGATGTCACGCATGACCACGAGCGCCGCGGATCGGCCGCGATAGCTGATCGGGCTACCCGCGGCCTCGATGTCGCACCGCGTCCCGTCCAGTCGAATGATGGTCTCGTCGACGTAGCCCAGGTGAGACCCCTCCTCGGCCATCGAACGCATTCGAGCGACCGCTTGCCGCTTTTGACTGGGATCCATGTAATCGATCTCCGGTTTGGACGCCAACTCGGCTAGGGTCGCGGCTCGATACAGCGCCAGCGCCCGGTCGTTGGCGAAGACGTGCCGCCCGTCCTGAATCACGACCGTCGGATCGGGAGATGAGTGAATCAGGTCCCGCACACCAGGGTCGGATGCGGTCCACGGTGAGACTGCACCAAAAGTCGGCATGCCACTTCATCGACACAAAGAACGCGACGACTGAACCCCCATAGGGAGTCCGCCAGCTGCGAAACCGTGTCGCAGCAGGGAGCCTGGGTGAATCGCTCGCGGCCGCAGGTCGAGGTCGTCGCCGTGCGGGTGACCGGAAAGCCCGGTGCTCCGCAGGTCCAAGGCGATCACGCGGACGCCCATCTTGCAGGCACCGGTGTGTTGTGATCGATCAATGCGCCCCCCCGTCGAGGAGCAGAACCGGCGGTTGCTGCGGGCCCGAGACGCGATGGATCGCGACTACGCCCAGCCGCTCGACGTCCCTACCCTGGCGCGAATCGCACTGGTGTCGCCGTCGCACTTCATTCGGACGTTTCGCGCAACGTTCGGGGAACCGCCGAACCGCTACCTGCAGCGGCGCCGGGTCGAGCGGGCGATGGTTCTGCTGCGCTCCACCGAGCGCAGCGTCACCGACATTTGCCTGGACGTCGGGTTCAGCAGCCTGGGCACGTTCAGCCGCGTTTTCACGGGCATCGTCGGGGAGCCGCCGAGCGCCTATCGTCGCCGCGGACCGCTGCCGGCGGTGCCGTCGTGCTTCGCGCGGGCATGGCTGCGACCGAGCAGTTTTGGAGAAGCACCCAGGCTGTGAGCACCGCTAGCGTTCTGCCCATGTTGAACGCCATCGGAATCAGTCAGATCTACGTCCTCGACCAGGACCAGGCCCTCGACTTCTACGTCGGCAAGCTCGGCCTGGAGGTGCACACCGACGCCGACCTCGGCTTCATGCGGTGGCTCACCGTGAACGTCCCCGGTGACCCCGGCCGGGAGATCCTGCTGGAGCGTCCCGGAGCGCCGTCGCTGAACGACGAGACCGCGGCGCAGGTCCGCGATGTGCTCACCAAGGGCGCGGCCGGCGGCACGCTCTTCTTCCGCTGCGACGACGCCTTCAAGACCCACGCGGAGCTCAAGGCGAAGGGCGTGGAGCTCAGCGAGGAGCCGGAGGACCGGGACTATGGCATCGACTTCGGCCTGCGCGATCCCTTCGGCAATGCCATCCGGATCGCCCAACCGAAGTTGGGCTGACGACCTCGCCGCGCAGCGCAGGGCGCCGCGTGACTAGAACCTGAGACGGCTGCGCGCTTAGCGCCAGGATCACACATTCGTCCGAACCGCGAAAGTTTGTGAACGATACTCGGGCTACCGCGACGGCGAACCATCGTCTCGGTAGGCGCTCAGCTCAGCCGGAAATCCCGCAGGATCGGCCCGGTGATGGCCAGTACGAAACGCACGGCGCCCGGCATGTTTACTGGGCACTGAAGCAAGCCACCGCCGCCCGGAATCGGGACTTCCGTCACAGGGCAGAAGTGGATGCCGTCGGCCTGACGAACGACGACCGTCCTGGTTCCGTCCGGCCAGCGGCCGGTGCACGTTTCCCAGTTGAGACACGGGAGCGTCTGGCTGTAGTGCCCGTGCCATTCCACCGCAGCGGCGGCGTCGGCGAAACGCACGAGTCCCCGCGCCGGGTAACGAACCGGAAGCCTGGAGAACATCGCGCCCATCGGGGTGTTGCCCACATAGCCCAGCGCGGCCTCTGCCCGCGAGATCGGGGTGCTGACGAAATAGACGGGGATTCCCGCCCTCGTGAAGAGTCCGATGACGTACGCCGCGTCGGCCGCGTACTTGTCGATGAGCGCCTGGCCCCTGTACGCAACGCCGTTACGGTCCCGCATGCACGGGGTGAAGGCAGCGCCGAAGAATTGGATGACGGCGGCCTGCGGGTGGAAGGCCGCCGGGTTCGCCGCGTTGAGCTCGTTACGGATGTCGGGAATCCAGTCGCACAGCGCCGTCCCGCCATACGTATGCGTGCGTCCGGTGGCCTTGCCGGACAGACCGATGAAGTAGTTGAAGTAGGGCCCTGCCTGGGCGGAGATCGAGTCACCCCACAGCTCGACCCGCAGCGGAGGCTTCGGAGCAGCCGGCGTGCATGCTGCCGCCAACGACAGGGTGAGCATGCCGGCCATAAGCAGTCGTACAAAACGGCGCGCGGCCATCGTTCTCCTCAGGTGGAAGGCTCACGCACCGTACTGTGTCCACAACGCTCGCGAGAGGCTCGTTGGAAACAGCACGGCAGGTCAGAGGCACCAAGCGGCATGGAAGCACCCATACAGGCCGCATACGGTGCAAGAGCCCGCCCCAGATCGTGCAGGGAGTCAGCGTGCTCGCCATATCCCGATCTGTCCGTCGCCGCCTGCGCGCCAAGGCCCTGCCGTCGGCCATGGCCACTTTGATCGCACTTACCGTCGCCGGTTGCGCCGGCACATCAAGGTCGAGCGCCTCCGGCACGAGTAACGGTGCACGTGGAGGCGGCGCCGCGGCCGGGCCCGTCGCGACCCCGCCGGCAGCGCAGTCACCCACGAAGGACGCTCCGCGCGCGCGGCCCGCGCCGCGCCCGGCGCAAGTGAAGCGATCGACCCGTCCGTCCGGGCCGCCGCTGCGCGTGGAACTCTGGGGCGATTCGATCTCCGACCAGACGAGCCACTACATCACGTTCGCGCTCGGCGCCTCCGGGCGCGTCAGCCCCCGCATCCATGCATTTGGCGGGTCGGCCTTGTGCGACTGGCTTCCCGATATGCGAAGCGAACTCGACCCGGCCAACCTGGCCGGCTTCCATCCCCAGGTCGTCATCATCCAGTTCTCCGGGGACGCGTTTGGTCCCTGCATGCACGACAGGGGCGGCATTGCCTACAGCGGGCAAGGACTCCTCGACAAGTACGCCGCGGATGCGGCGGCCGCCATCGCCTTGTTCAGCGCGGCGAAGGTGCCGATCTACTTCGCCAGCACGCCGATCAGCCGGACCGACGCCGCCCAGGGATACGTCGGTAACACCCCGCTCGGCGTCATGTTTTCAAAGCTGCCCGTGCGCTTCCCCACGGGCCGCCTCGTACGGTTCATCGACGCGTCCGCCTCGGTGCTGCTGCGTGGGCACTACACCGACACCCTGCCCTGCCAGGCGGGCGAGACCTGCACCGGACGGTGGCCGGACGGCACCAAGACCGTGGTGGTACGCCAGGCAGACGGAGGCCACTTCTGCCCGGTCTTGGAGACCGGACCGGCCGAGAACGGACACCGGACGTGCCCGATCGACATGCCTGGCGCGCGGCGGTTCGCCCTCGCCGTCGCCGCTCCCGTCCTGCGAGACTTCCAGCTGAGCTGAACCGCACTTCGCCAGCAGCTGAACAGCGGGCGACAGGCCGGTCGGGGCGCGTCTCCCCATCCCATCCGCCCGTGTAGGAGAATCCCTTACGTGGTGTCGGATCCGTGGACTGCTGAACGCGACCTCGAAGATGCCATCGAGTCGCATCAGGAATCCGCGGTCAAGGAGGCGAAAGCCAAGCGCCGCCGCACCTGGTACTACGAAGTCGTCCTCGTCCTGGTCGGCTACCTCATCTACTCGTGGGTGCGCGGCCTGGTCGCCGGCCACAAGGGCGAAGCGATCCACCTCGCCGAGCAGCTGGTGCGACTGGAGCGCACGCTGCACATCTACCACGAGCGGTCGATCAACCATTTCCTGGCCGGCCAGCATTGGCTCGCGTACATCTCCAACTACTGGTACGCGATCATGCACTTCCTGGTCACCATCGTCGTCGGCGTGTGGATCTACCGCAGCCATCCGGACTGGGCGCGCCAGCTTCGCAGTGCTTGGTACTCCATGAACGTGGTGGCCCTGCTGGGCTTCGCGTTCCTGCCCCTCTGCCCGCCGCGGCTGCTTCCTGGCGCGGGCTACATCGACACGGTCGTGAGGTACCACACCTGGGGCTCCTGGGGGGACAAGAACGTCTCCAAGGACGCCAACCTTTACGCCGCCATGCCGTCCATGCACATCGGCTGGTCGCTCTGGGTGGCGATCTGCGTGTTCCTGCTGGCCCGCCGCACCTGGGTACGCGTCCTCGGCGTGCTCTACCCGATCGTCACCCTGTTCGTGATCGTCGGCACCGCAAACCACTATTACCTGGACGCCGTCGGCGGCGTCGTGGCCTGCCTGGGCGGCATCCTGCTCGCCCGTCTCCTCACCCGAAGGCGGGTGTTGCCTGCGCGGCACAGCTCTTACGTGGAGCAGATGTGACGCTGACCGAGATGCTCACCCGCCCCGGCCGCGCCGCCCGCACGTAGGTCCAGTCCCCCGCTTGCCGCAGGCACCCGTTGTCACTGCGCAGCCAGCGTGACCAGTGCAGCTGCAGCACACCAGACGCGTTCGCCGCTGGCGCGGTCAGATCCACCCCGGAGCGCTTCTGCTGCACCGTCTTCAGCGTCCCGTCGACGAGCGGCGCAGGGGTTGTGACCTGGTAGAGGGTCCACGATGCGTCGCGCCAAACAGGCGTCAAGTAGCTGACCCCCTGGCGTACCAGATGGCCTTCGGCGGCGGCGGCAAAGTCGAGTTTCGCGTTAGGCAGCGCGACCCAGCCGACCGCGTACTCATCAAGGAAACGCCGGTAGCTCGCCGCATCGAGGCGCGCCCGGCCGTAGAAGATCGGGTTACGCGCGCTGTCGACCTGCCGCTCCCAGCCGCGGGCCAGCGGGAAGTCCTCGGCGATGTACGCCGAGGCCCAGTGGGTACGCGAGTCGACGACCTCAATCCGGCTGGTGGCGTTCCACCGGCGCGCGAGTTCGGCGGACAGCGGCGCGTAGAACGACCTCGACGCGCTGACGTCCCCCGACCGACGCAGCTCCTGACCAAGATTGCGCTCCGGCCACCAGATCAGCGGCACCGCGATGATAGCGACCGCCAAAGCGGGCAGCGGCGAGTAGGCGAGCAACACCGGAAGTCCCCAGAGCAGTGCGAGCCGCTCGGCGTTGCTCCCGATCGGGCTGGTGATGAAGTACGCGCCTAACACCAGCACCAGCGAGGCGACCGCTCCCCAGCGCACGACGCGGGCGGCACGGCCGTACAGGGAGGGGATGAGCCCGAGGGAGGCATACAGCGACGGCTTCAGCGCTTCGCGAGTGAACGGCATCCGACCCGGCTCCGGGAAAAGCACGGCGACCGCCAGCACCGGTACGGCCGCGCACATTCCGAGCACGAAACCGCGCCGGCGCCACCCCGGGACCAGCAGCACGAGCACCGCCGCCCCCGCGCCCAGGAACAACGCTGCGACCGGGCTGGCGAGCCCGGACAGGACGACCGGAAGCACCGACCACCAGGTACGACCGGCCGCCAGCAGTCGCAGGCCGCCGAGGGCCAGCGCCACACCGACGGCAAACGTGATCCGGCCGGCCAGCAGGTTAGCGGCGATGAGCACCGCGAACGCGAGGCTCGCCAGCAAGGGGCGTTTTGCACCGGAAAGGAGCCCCGGGAAGATGGCGGCCGCGATCACCGTGGCCACCGCTCCGACGAACGACACCGAGAACAGGTGCATCAGCGGGGGCACCAGCACGCTGTAGCCCGGGGTGTGCACTCCCCCGAACCAGCCGGTCCAGTAGATGGCCGCACCGGCCGTGTCGGCGCGGGCGGTCTGTGCTGCGAGGTCAGGGACCGGCGGCACCCAGCAGATGTAGCCGACGGCGAGGATCACAGCGAGCGCGCCCGCCAGCGCCGCCGGCCGATGATCCGGGCGCACAGCTGCCGTCAGGACGTGAGGAAGTCGCACAGCACCGGGCCGAGCACGTGCGGCTTCGCCAGGTGGGGCAGGTAGCCGCCCCCGGGGATCGTGACCATGTCAACCGTCGCCGGGTCGACGCCGCGTCCAAGCGCGCTCACGACCTTCTCCCCGTAGCGCGGGCTCAGCCGGCGAGCCTGGACACCGCTCCCGGGCAGCGAGAGGCGCGGGGTGGTTCCCCAGATGACGAGGGAGCGCTCCGGCGTCGGAACCCCTTGCAGGGCCGGATCCGGCTGCAGGTAGGCCCTGGCCACGCAACTGCCGCGCGCTGGCCCAGCTTCGATCCGCTGCAGCCGACGGCCCATTCCGGAAGCCGGGTGGTCCGGGCCCGACGCCAACGAGGGCGGCCACATCCCGGCGATCACGGCGAGCCGACGCACCAGGTCGGGGCGCAGCGCGCAGAGCGCGATCGCGAGCGTTGCGCCCCAATCGTGGCCGATGACGTCGACCGGGCCGCCGGCCTCCTGTTCCACCAGAGCAGCGAGCGTCGTCGCCACGGCGGACAGGGTGTATTCGCCGCGGTCCTCAGAATCTGCGAACCCCGGCAGGTCAGGAACGAGCAGCCGCCGATGCGGGGGGAGCTGGCCCAGCAGCCTCTTCCACTGGTGACCGGTGGCGCGCAGGCCATGCAGCAGGAGCAGGGGCGGGGTGAGCTCGGATGCGTCCGCCGGCGCTGGTGAGGATGGGTCGCCGGTGGACAACTGCCGTACGGCCAGCGTCCGGCCATCGACCAGCACGGGCTCTGCCTTCGGCCAATTCCGGACACGCAAAGGGCCGACGGTCACTCACCGACCCTACGGAACACCTCTGTGGCGACGTCGCGGGCGCGCCGCCCGCGCTCGCGGTGCTCGGCCAGCAGCGCCTCACCGTCCTCGCCGTAGCCGAGTACCCGCGAAACGGCCATCAGCGGCCGGCCACTCGACGGCAGCACGTCGGACGCGCGTCCGGTCGTGAGCACAACGGCGTTGCGCGCATGAACGGTCGCCGTCCAGGCACCCCGCAGCACCTTCTCCTCCTCCTGCGACAGCAGGCCTGCGGCGGCCGCCGCCGCCAGGACCGGCAGTGTCGCGCTCGTACGCATGCTGTCGACCTGCGCGCCGTAGCGCAGTTGCAGCAGTTGGGCCGCCCACTCAACGTCGGTGAGGCCGCCGGGACCCAGCTTGAGGTGCAGGGTTCGGTCGACCCCGCGCGGGACCCGCTCACGCTCCATGCGACCGCGCAGGCGTATCACTTCGGCGACCGCCTCGCCCGACAGAGAGGTCGGGTAGCGGATCGGATCGGCAATCGCCTCGAACTGCAGCCCGACCCCATGATCGCCGACGATCGGCCGGCCGCGCAGCAGCGCCTGCGCCTCCCAGCCAAGCGACCAGTGCGCGTAGTACGCCGTGTACGAAGCGAGCGAACGGGTCAGCGGACCGTGCTTGCCTTCCGGCCGTAGGCCCGCATCCAGCACCAGCGGCGGGTCCGGGCCGGGCACGGCGAGCAGCCGGCGCATCGTTTCGGCGACGTCGTGTGCAGCGCCAGCGGCGATGGAGTCGGCCGGAGTCGGCTGCCGGTTCGGCGCGTAAGGCTCGTGGACGAAGAGCACGTCGGCGTCGCTGCCGTAACCGACCTCGCGGCCTCCGAGGCGTCCCATCGCAATGATCGCGAGCCGCATCGGCAGGCCGCCGGGGCCGCAGCCGCGCTCCGTTTCGACTGTTCGGACGGCCACCTCATACGCCGCAGACAGGGCAGCCTCCGCGGCGTCGGAAAGGGCCGTCCCGACTTGCGTGACGTCGAGGGTTCCGAGCAGGTCTGCGCAGGCGACCCGGAAGAGCTCCAGCCGGCGAGCCGCTCTCGCGACGCCAACGGTGGCCTGCCACGACTGACCTAGCTCGTCGCGCCGACGCACGCCCGCCAGCAGCCCGGTTTCCAACTCCTCGCGGGTGCGCGGGCGTAGCTCCTCGCCTCCCGCGAGCAGCCGGACGGCCTCCGGTGCACGCGTCAGCAGATCGGCGACGTACGGACTCGTCGCAAGAAGCCTGGCCAGCCGCTCGGCCGTACCGCCCGCGACCGGCGGTCCCCCGCCCCCCTCGTCGCGAAGCAGGCGCAGGTACCAGGGGGTGCGGCCCAGAGCGTCGCTCACCCGCCGGTACGCCAGCAGTCCCGCGTCGGGATCCGCCGCGTCGGCGAACGATTCGAGCATCACCGGCAACAGCACGCGCTGCAGCGCCGCGGTACGGCTGACACCTCGGGTCAACGCCTGCAAGTGGCCGAAAGCCGAGGCAGGATCGGCAAATCCGAGTGCCGACAGCCGGGCGATAGCGCTCTGCTGAGACAGCCGGACCGCCTCTTCGGACTCCCCCTGCGCAGGCAAGCGGAACTCGTCGGCGGGCAGCCGGGCGACAGCCGACAGCAACGGCCGGTAAAAGAGCTTCTCGTGTAGCCGGCGCACCTCGCGGGCATGCCGCTGGCGCTCGGTCTCCAAGGCCGGGCCGTCGCGGAAGCCGAGGCTGCGGGCGAGCCAGCGCAGCGTGAAGGGCTCGGTCGGGATCACGTGAGTACGTCGCAAACGCTGCAGTTGCAGGCGATGTTCGACGCTGCGCAGGAACCGGTACGCGGCCCCCAGGGTGACCGCGTCGACGCGCCCGACGTAGCCACCGCGCGCGAGGGCGGCGAGCGCCGGCAGCGTCGCAGCCTGATGGACGTGGTCATCGCCGCGGCCGTGGACCAGCTGCAGCAGCTGGACGGCGAACTCGATGTCACGCAGCCCACCGGGCCCCAGCTTGACCTCGCGATCGGCCTCGGTCCGCGGCAGTGACTTGACGACCCGCCGGCGCATCGCCTGCACGTCGGCCACGAAGTTCGGCCGGGCGGCGGCCGCCCAGATCATCGGGGTGACGAGCTCCATGTAGCGCCGGCCGAGGTCGGCGTCACCGGCCAGCGGGCTCGCCTTGAGCAGCGCCTGATACTCCCAGGTGTGGGCCCAGCGGCGGTAGTACGCCTCGTGGCTGGCGAGCGTGCGTACCAGCGGACCGGCCTTGCCCTCGGGCCGCAGGTTGGCATCGATCGGGAAGATGGCGCCTTCGGCGGTGACCGAGGAGCAGAGCCGGATGACGGACTCGGCGAGGCGGGTCGCCGTCCGAACCGCTTCCCGCTCGTCGGTCCCGGAAACGGCTTCGGCGACAAAGATGACGTCGACATCGCTGGAGTAGTTCAGCTCGCGGGCTCCGCACTTGCCCATCCCGATGACGGCGAAGCGCACGTTCGGGGCGTCGTCGGGCAGGAGCGCCCGGGCCTGCTTCAGCGCTGCCTCGATGGCAGCGGCGGCGAGATCGGCGAGGCGCTCGGCCACGTCTTCCAGCCGGATCTCATCCGTCAGGTCACGCGCCGCGATCGCCAGCAAGCCGCGCCGGTGCGCCAGCCGAAGACTGTCCGCGTCTTGCGGCTGGCCGAACGCGGGCAGCGCGTCCGTTCCCGCGTCGGAACCGAGCAATCGCCAGTCGCCGCTGTGACGCGCGAGGTGATCGCCCAGGGCTGCGCTGGCACCGAGTACGGCGCAGAGCCGGCGGCGCAGGAGTTCGTCGCTGCGCAACGCCGGAAGCAGCGCCCGGTCGACCGCGGCGATGCGGGCGAGCGTCGCCAGTGCCAGGTCAGGGGACGCCGCCGCAGCTACGGCAGCGAGCACCTCGCGGGAGAGGTCCAGTTGCTGGGTGAGCGCGATCGCCAGCTCGGCATCCTCGAACCCCATGCGGGCCATGACCGCGCGCGGCGAGCTCTTGCGTGCGGTGCGCAGTTCGCCGGACGGCTGCGGCGGCCCTCCGCGCTGCCTGCCGGGTGCCACTGCTCCACCTTAGGGCGGCAGCGTGATGGTGGTCAGAGGATGGCGAGGTAGCGGTCGAGCTCGAACTGGGTGACCGTTCGGCGGTAGTCGTCCCATTCGGCCCGCTTGTTGCGTAGGAAGTAGTCGAAGACCCCGTCACCGAGCGTCTCGCGTACCAGATCGGACTTCTCCATGACGGCGATCGCCGCGGCCAGCGAATCGGGCAGCGCCTCGATGTCGTGGGCCTCGCGCTCCGCGCGGCTCAGGGCGGACACGTCGGTCTCGGCGCCCGGCGGCAGCTCGTAACCCTTCTGAACGCCCTCCAGGCCGGCCGCGAGCACCAGCGCGAAGGTGAGGTACGGATTGCACGCGGAGTCCGGCGCGCGCAGTTCCACGCGGGTCGACTGGCCCTTGTTGGGCTTGTACATCGGCACGCGCACGAGAGCGCTGCGGTTGTTGGCCCCCCAGCTGACGTACGACGGCGCCTCGCCACCCCAGGAGAGCCGTTTGTAGGAATTGACCCACTGGTTGGTGACGGCGGTGATCTCAGCCGAATGCCGCAGCAGGCCAGCGATGAAAGAGCGACCGACCTTCGACAGGTGCAGCGGGTCGTCCGGGTCGTAGAAGGCATTGCGGTCGCCCTCGAAGAGCGAGACGTGGGTGTGCATGGCCGAACCGGGCTGATCGGTGAACGGCTTGGGCATGAAGGTCGCCCAGACCCCTTGCTGCAGCGCCACCTCCTTGACCACGAGCCGGAAGGTCATGATGTTGTCGGCCGTCGTCAGGGCGTCGGCGTAGCGCAGGTCGATCTCCTGCTGCCCGGGGGCCACCTCGTGGTGGCTGAATTCGACCGAGATCCCCATCTGCTCAAGCATCGTGATGGCGTCTCGGCGAAAGTCGTGGGAGACGTCATGTGGCGTCAGGTCGAAATAGCCGCCCTGATCCACCGGCTGCGGGACCGGCTGGCCCCGCTGCGGCCGATCGCGTACGAGAAAGAACTCGACCTCGGGGTGCGTGTAGAACGCGAACCCCAGATCGGCCGCCCGTCGCAGGGCGCGGCGCAGCACGTAGCGCGGATCAGCCGGCGACGGCTCGCCGTCGGGCGTGAGGATGTCGCAGAACATCCGGGCGGTGCCCGGCGACTCACCGCGCCACGGAAGCACCTGGAACGTCGAGGGATCGGGCTTGGCGAGCACGTCAGCCTCATACACCCGGGCGAAGCCTTCGATGGCCGATCCGTCGAAGCCGATTCCCTCCTCGAACGCCCCCTCGAGCTCAGCGGGAGCCACCGCAACCGACTTCAGCACGCCCAGCACGTCGGTAAACCACAGCCGCACAAAACGGATGTCGCGTTCCTCGAGTGTGCGCAGCACGAATTCCTGCTGCCTCTCCATGGGCCGCAGCCTATTGCCCTCACGCGTCCATTTGGTGACCGGCACGCAGGTAAGTTCGCCGCGTGACCACGCGCAGGCGCACCCCGGCCGGCGCATCCTGGACGGGCGCCCGACTTCTGGTGGCAGGTCTGCTCTTCGCGCCACTGGCCTGCGGCGGCGCGCGAGGCAGCGATGCCGGCGCCTTAGCCCCGACCGTTCGCCCGCTTGCGACCCGCGCCGCGATCACTCCCGCACCGGCGTCGCCGGCTGCCACGCCGTCGCCGCCCGCCTGCCACCCCGCATCGCTTGAACGCCAGGCCGCCGCGACCCTCATCGTCGGCCTTCCTGACACGCTCAGCCCCAACGACCCGCTCGCGATGTCGATGCCGGCTCTCGGGGTCGGCGGGATCCTGCTGACGAGCCGCAATGTGCAGAGTTCCGAGCAGGTTCGGGGGTTGGTGGCGGCGATCCGATCGCGTCGCGGGGGGCCGCTGCTGGTCGCCGCCGACGAGGAGGGCGGGCGCGTCTCGTCGTTCTCCGCGATCCTGGGCTTCACGTCCTCCGCCCGCGACACGGCGCCGCTCGGGCCGGTGGCCTTGCGTACGCGAGCAGCCGCCTTGGGACGCCAATTGCGCAGCCTCGGGGTGACCGTCGACTTCGCGCCGGTGCTGGACGTGACGGGCAGCCCGTGGAACGCACCCATCGGTGACCGGTCGTACTCCGCGGATCCGGCGACCGCTTCGACAGATGCGCTCGCCGTAGCCCGCGGACTCGCCGACGCCGGAGTGACCCCCGTCATCAAACATTTCCCGGGGCTCGGTGAGGCTGACGCCGACACCCACGTCACCTCCCCAGTCGTGACCACGCCGGGTTGGGCGCTGCTTTACCGCGACATGCGCCCGTTTATCGACGCCATCAATGCGGGCGCGCCAGCGGTCATGGTGGGCCACGCGGAGTACCCGGCCCTCGAGGATTCCGGGCTCCCGGCAAGCCTGTCGCCGGCCATCTACGGCCAGCTGAAGAAGCTGTCCTTCCACGGGGTGGCGCTGACCGACTCGCTCGGCATGGGCGCCGTCAACCTGCGCTTCGACTTCCCCGTGGCAGCGGTCAAGGCGCTCTCGGCGGGCAGCGACGGGCTGCTCACCACCGATGGCAACCAGGCCCTTCGGATGCGCGACGCGATAGTCGCCGCCGTGCACAACGGTCAGCTGCCCGCGAGCCGGCTGGCAGAAGCAGCGGCCCGCGTAACGGCGCTGGCCGGCGGCGACGCGTACGCGCTGACCTGCCGCCACGTCACCTTGCCCGCTCTGGGCTGACCTCGTCCCCGTACGCTTGAGGGGTGCCTCAGCTGCGCGTGGCCCTGGCCCAGATCGATGTCACGGTGGGCGATCTGAACGGCAATGGCGACCTGATCGCCTCATGGACCCGCAAGGCCTGTGACGCCGGCGCCCACCTGGTCGCCTTCCCCGAAATGGCGCTGACGGGCTATCCGCCGGAAGACCTCGTGCTGCGCGCCTCGTTCACCGCCGCCAGCCAGGCCGGCCTGCACCGCCTCGCTGCCCGGCTCGACGCCGAGGATCTCGGCGCTACCGCCGTCGTCGTCGGCTACCTGGACACCGCCAATGAGCCGGTCCCCCGCGTCGGCCGACCGGCCGGGGAGCCGGAAAACGCGTGCGCGCTGCTGTTCGGCGGTCGCATCGTGGCGCGATACGCGAAGCACCACTTGCCCAACTACGGAGTCTTCGACGAGTTCCGCTACTTCGTGCCCGGTGACCGCTTCCCGGTGATCAAACTGCATGGGGTCGACATCGGCCTGACCATCTGCGAGGACCTCTGGCAGGACGGTGGCCCGATTGCCGTCGCCGCCCGGGCCGGGGTCGGCCTCGTCCTGTGCATCAACGGCAGCCCGTACGAGCGGACCAAGTCCCATGCCCGCGACGAGCTCGCGTCACGTCGCGCGAAGGAGGCGGGCGCCGCTCTCGCGTACGTCAACATGGTGGGTGGGCAAGACGAGCTCGTCTTCGACGGTGACAGCCTGATCGTCGACGCGGCTGGTCAGGTCATCGCCCGGGCTCCGCAATTCGCCGAGACGCTGCTGGTGGCCGACCTCGACCTACCCGCCGGGAGCAGCACCTTCACCGGACCCGTCGATGCCAGCGACCGCGCCCGCATGGAGGTCGAGCGGCTCTGCCTTTCGCAAGAGCCGCTCGACGCGTACGAGGCGCTGCCGCTCGTCATCGTCGATCGGCTTGACCCTGACGCCGAGCTCTACACAGCCATCGTCACCGGCACGCGCGATTACGTCCGCAAGAACGGCTTCCGCTCAGTCGCGCTGGGCCTGTCCGGTGGCGTCGACTCGGCGCTGGTCGCGACCATCGCTGTGGACGCGCTCGGCGCCGACGCCGTACACACTTTTGCGCTGCCGTCGGCGTACTCCTCCGACCACTCCGTGAGCGACGCGGCCGAGCTCGCCGAGCGTCAGGGCACCCACCACCAGGTGCTGCCGATCGCCGCGATGGTGGATGCGTACCAGGCTCAGCTGAAGCTGACCGGCCTCGCGGCCGAGAACCTGCAGGCGCGGGTACGCGGTACGGCCCTCATGGCGCTGTCGAACCAGTACGGCCACCTGATCCTCACGACCGGCAACAAGAGCGAGCTGGCGACTGGCTTCTCGACGCTTTACGGCGACAGCGCGGGTGGTTACGCCCCGATCAAGGACGTCCTGAAGACACTGGTCTGGCAGCTGTGCCGGTGGCGTAACGCAGTCGCCGTGGCGGCCGGCGAGACCCTGCCCATCCCGGTCGCGATCATCGACAAGCCGCCGTCCGCCGAACTCGCGCCGGGTCAGCTCGACTCCGACCGGCTGCCCGACTACGAGCAGCTGGACGTGGTGCTCGACGGCTACGTCGAGCGCGACCTCGGCCACGACGAGCTGATCGCCGCCGGCTTCGACGCGGCCGTCGTCGAGCGCGTCATCCAGCTGGTTGACCTTGCTGAATACAAGCGCCGCCAGTACCCGCCAGGCCCCAAGGTCACCGGCAAGGCGTTCGGACGCGACCGCCGACTACCGATCACCTCGGCCTGGCGCGAACCCTCCGCCAGCATCTGAGCCAACTAGGCGCGGACGACGCCTTCGTCGCGGGCGGCCTGAGCGACGGCGGCAGCGACGGCAGGCGCGACCCGCTCGTCGAACACGCTCGGGATGACGCAGTCAGCGGCAAGATCGTCGCCGACGACGCCGGCCAGCGCGTTAGCCGCGGCCAGCTTCATGCCTTCGGTGATGCGCCTGGCCCGGGCCTGGAAGGCGCCGCGGAAGACCCCCGGGAACGCGAGCACATTGTTGATCTGGTTGGGATAGTCCGAGCGTCCGGTCGCGACCACGGCCGCGTATTTGAGCGCCATCTCCGGGTCGACCTCGGGATCGGGGTTGGCCATCGCGAAGATCAGCGCGTTGGGAGCCATGCCGGAGATCGCACCTTCGGACACCTTGCCCGCCGACAGCCCGATGAAGACATCGGCGCTGGCGAGCGCGTCTTCCAACGGACCCGTGTGGCCGGCCTTGTTGGTCTGCGCCGCCAGGTCGGCCTTGACGTCGCTGAGGCCGGTACGCGAGGTGTGGAGCATGCCCCTGGAGTCGGCCACCCCGATGTCGCCGATGCCGGCGGCCAGCAGGATCTTGGTCACTGCGACGCCCGCCGCGCCGGCGCCGGACACGACGGCCCGCAGATCGCCGAGGGTGCGTCCGGTCAGCTTGGCGGCATTGCGCAGCGCAGCGAGGACAACGATCGCGGTGCCGTGTTGGTCATCGTGGAACACCGGGATGTCCAGCGCATCCTGCAAGCGACGCTCCAGCTCGAAGCAACGCGGCGCTGAGATGTCCTCCAGGTTGATGCCGCCGAAGCTCGGGGCCAGCCGGACGACGGTCTCGAACAGCTCGTCGGTGTCGGTGCAGTCCAGGCAGAGCGGGACCGCGTCGACCCCGGCGAAGTGCTTGAAAAGCAGAGCCTTGCCCTCCATGACCGGCAGCGCCGCCGCGGGCCCGATGTCGCCGAGCCCCAGCACCGCGGTGCCGTCGGTGATGACAGCGACCGTGTTAGCCCGCCAGGTGTAGACGTCGGCCAGCTCCGGCTCGGCCGCAATGGCCAGGCAGACCCGCGCGACGCCCGGCGTATAGGCCAGCGAGAGGTCCTCGCGGTTACGCAGCGGCGCCGTGATGCCGAGCTCGATCTTGCCTCCGCGGTGCAGCAGGAAGGCGGGATCGGTGTCGAGGATGGACGCGGCGATCGCGGAGGGGACCGGGACGTCGTGGTGCTCGCCGCCGGCGTGGGCAGCGGTCGTGCCAGAAGCTGAAGCGGTCATCGTTCTTCCTGGTGAAGTCGCAGAGGCGCGGCATGGCCGGGGATCGAGTGGTGGTTCTTGCGAGCCGTGCTGGGCCGATATAGGCCGAGGATCGCCCGGCGCTTCGATTTAGTGTTTCACGCCCGGGGACGAACCCGCGCCGGCGGGGCATGCACACGCGTCGAACCATTCATGATCCATACCCGAAGGGCCACCATGATCCGTACGGCAACCGACGCCGACGTGCCGGCGATCCTCTCCCTGGTCCACGACCTCGCTGCGTACGAACGCGCAGCTCACGAGGTGAGGGCCACCGTGGATCAGCTTCAAGCAGCGCTGTTCGGCCCTGATCCGGTCGCCTCATGCCTGCTCGCCGTGGAGCCGTCGACCAAGCAGGCGACTGAGCAGGTGGTGGGTTTCGCGCTCTGGTTCCGCACCTACTCCACCTGGCTCGGTACCGCCTCGATCTACCTCGAGGACCTCTTCGTCCAGCCGGACGCCCGCGGCGGCGGCCACGGGCGCGCGCTGCTCGGCGCGCTCGCCGCCATCGCGGTGGAGCGCGGGTACGGCCGGGTGGAGTGGTCGGTCCTTAACTGGAACGAGCCCGCCCAGGGTTTCTACCGACGGCTGGGCGCAGCGCCGCAGGAGGAGTGGACCGTCTGGCGGCTGACCGGGGCGGCGTTACGCGACCTCGGCGCACCGTCAGTGATCGGGTAGATCTCCTCCATCACCGGACCCGGCTCGGTACGCTGGTCCCCGGCTCAACGCTGACGTACCTACCGGCAGGTGCAGAAAGCGCGGCGGCAGGACGCGCTGTCTGGACAGAGCCTGACGAGGCAAGAGGAGATGCAGTGCCCGATTCGTATCGCGGCGGGGTCGACCCGGCTACCGGGACGGATGCCGTGGACGTCGTGCGCTTGCAGCTGCCCGCTGTGGGCGCGTATCTCTCCGTGCTCCGGTCAGCTACCGCCGGTTTGGCCGCCCGATTGAACTTCACGCTCGAAGAGATCGAGGACCTGCGCATCGCGGTCGACGAGGCCTGCGCGCTCCTGCTGCCGTCGGCCGTGACGGGAGCACACCTGGACTGCGAGTTCGAGCTGCGCGACGCCGAGCTCAGGGTTTCGGTCAGCGTCCTGACGCTCGATGGAGTCGAGCCGGCCCGCGATTCCTTCGCGTGGACGGTGCTGTCGGCGCTTGCCGGTGACGTCGACAGCCGGGTGGGCCCGGACTCGCGGGTGAGTATCGACATGATCAAGCGGCGCGCCGCGGTCGTCGGAACATGACCATCGCCAACGGCGCCGCATCGGTCGAACCCTCCGAGGTCCCGGCGGCCCCTGCGGAGGATGCGACCGTAGCGCAGGAGCCCGCTGCGCCGGCGCCCGCCCCGCGCTCTACGTCCGGTGATCGCGTACGCGCGCGCAAGCTCTTCGCCGATCTCTCGGCGGCCGAGCCGGACAGTGCTGGGCGAGGACGCATTCGCGACGAGCTCGTCGAGATGCACCTGCCCCTCGTCGAATATCTGGCCCGCCGCTTCCGCAATCGGGGGGAGCCGCTGGACGACCTCGTCCAGGTGGCGACCATCGGACTGATCAAGTCCGTCGACCGTTTCGATCTCGAGCGCGGCGTCGAGTTCTCCACCTACGCAACCCCGACGATCGTCGGCGAGATCAAGCGTCACTTCCGTGACAAGGGCTGGGCCATCCGCGTCCCACGTCGCCTGCAGGAGCTCAAGCTGTCGCTGACCAAGGCGACCAGCGAGCTCTCGCAAAAGCTCGGACGCTCGCCCACCGTGGCGGAGCTGGCCGGACATCTCGGGATGAGTGAGGAAGAGATCCTGGAGGGCCTGGAGTCCGCCAACGCGTACTCCGCCGTTTCCCTGGACGCGCCGGACGGCGGCGACGAAGACTCCCCCGCGGTCGCTGACACCCTGGGCGCCGAGGACGAGTCGCTGGAGGGCGTCGAGTACCGCGAATCGCTGAAGCCGCTGCTCGATCAGCTGCCGCCGCGCGAGAAGCGGATCCTGCTCCTGCGTTTCTTCGGCAACATGACGCAGTCACAGATCGCCTCAGACCTGGGGATCTCGCAGATGCACGTGTCGCGCCTGCTGGCGCGCACCCTGACGCAACTGCGCGCCGGGCTGCTCGCCGACGACTAGTACCGTCCGGTCAGTCCTCAGCGGGCGTCAGCAGCCCGGCGACCCCCAACAGGACGATCACCGCTAGCGCCACGAGCGCCAGCGGGCCGCCGATGTACCACCGACCGCCCTGGATCGAGGTGACGGCGATCGGCAGACAGATGATTTCCATGACCAGTAGCAGGGACCGAAACCGGCGGCTGCCGGCGCGCACCGAGCGGGCGAGTGCGACCACCCCCACTCCAGCGAGCACGGAGAGCGCACCGAGCACTTCGGTCGAGCCGCGGTGGTGGGCATCCGGCGCGAGGGCCCGCACGATCAGGAACACCCCGGCCACCACCAGCCCGAGGCCCTGCAATGCGAGCAGCGCCGCCCCCGCCGTGGCAGCGGTGCGCGCGCGGTCCTTCTCCGGCCCGCCAACGGGCACCGATGGATCGCCGGAACGGGGGGCGGAACCCGGCATACGTGCGGCCCCCTGCTTTCGCGATTGTCAGCTCTGAACGCTTGCCCGACCCGGGCTACGCCCCTCTCGCAGGCGCGTGCGGCATGTCACCTCAGCTTAAAGCGAACGCATAGGTAACATTTGTTCATGAGAGCGGTGCTTGTCGTCAATCCAAATGCCACCGCAACGACACTTCGCACCCGGGACGTTCTCGCCGCTGCGCTCAGCTCTGACCTGCGGGTTGACACCTTCGAGACCAAGGGTCGCGGTCACGCCATCGAGCTTGCCACGCAGGCCGTGGAAACCGGATGCGATGTCGTGGTCGCCCTCGGCGGCGACGGAACGGTCAACGAGGTCGTCAATGGGATGCTCAGCGGCGGCGTGCATGCTGACCTGCCCGCCCTTGCCGTGGTCCCGGGCGGCAGCACCAACGTTTTCGCGCGGGCACTCGGCCTTCCTTCGGGCGCGGTCGACGCCACCGGTCAGATCCTCGAGGCCCTCGACGAGGGTCGCACCCGGCGGGTCGGACTCGGCAAGGCAGACGATCGTTACTTCACCTTCTGCGCGGGGCTGGGCATCGACGCGGCCGCCGTCGAGCGGGTCGAAGCCAAGCGCGCGAAGGGCAAGCGCTCGACGCATTCGCTCTACGTGCGCAGCACGGTCAACCGCTTCTATTTCGGCACCTCGCGCCGCAAGCCGCCGCTGCGCCTGCACGCCCCCAGCCTGATGGAGCCGCGCGACGTCTTCGCTGCGCTGGTGTGCAACACCGACCCGTGGACCTACTTCGGTGAGCATCCCGTACGCCCGTGCCCCCAGGCGAGCTTCGACCTCGGACTCGATGTCCTCGCGCTGGCCAAGCTGTCGACAGCGGCGGCGCTGCGTGCAGCCGGCCGGTTCTTCGCCGAGGATTCCGCGCCGCGCAGCAAGAACGCGCTGCTGCTGCATGACCAGCCGGAGCTCATCATCGAGGCGATCGGCAAGCCGCTGCCGTTCCAGGTCGATGGCGACGCTCTCGGTTTGCGGCAGCAGGTGCGGATCATCTCCGTGCCCGGCGCGCTGCGCGTCGTCGTCTAGTTCTTTCCAGCTGCCACATCCTGGCGCTGAGTTCCGCCTTCAGCCCGGGCAGCGACGGACGGCTTCCGTTGCCGCCTTCCCCCGCAGCCAGTGCAGCAACTATGCCGGCCGGGTCATCGCAGATCACCGCATCCAGCCCGGCAGCTCTCAGAGCGAGCGCCTGGGACGGCGTGGTGACGGTCCACGCGGCGACCCGCAGCCGTGCTGCTTGCCACTGCGCGAGGGCGGCCGGGAGCCGGCGCCGCATTCGCGTTCCGGTGAACGCGCTCACGTGAGCGTGCAGCTCCTGGTAGCCGGCGGCGATCGCGGCGGCGGCCCCGCTGTCCAGCTCCCGCCACGGCGCAGTCAGCAGTCCCGTCGGCCATCCCGCGTCGCGTGCCGCGTCACACACCCGGCGGTCGAAGGACGAGATCAGCACGTCACGCGGCGCCTGTCCGGGCGGTCCGATGCGATCCTGGAGCGCGGCGAGCAGCAGGCGGGCCGCCAACGCGTCCGGCGCGTAGTCGGGTTCGTTGGGCGCGTTCTTGACCTCGATGACGAGGCGGCCGCCGGCGCCGGCAGCAAGCACCTCCGCGAAGGTCGACACGCCGAGCGCGACGAGCTGCGCGACAGAGAGCGTGACTACTGCACGCGATTCGACGACCGGATCGTGGATGCAGACCAGGCCGCCATCAGCCGTCCGGCGCACGTCGATCTCAGCGCCGTCAGCCCCCGCAGCAAGCGCCGCGCGTACTGAAGCCGGCGTGTTCTGCGGACCCGGCACCCGCGATCCCCGATGTCCCCAGACCTCCACACCTGTCACAGTGACGCGCAGCAGCGCGACGCGCCAACTCCGTGACGTGACATGGGTCACGCTTGTGACGCGGCGTCAGATATACACCTCGATGGGGATTGCAAGCGTCAGCAACTAGTGAGAGGTTCGAAATCCACGGACTCCACCCAGACGGCTGACTCCCCGCGGGCGGACATGTGGTGCGGCCTTTTCCGGCGGCAATCCACCGGTGCAGCCGGTGGCAGTACGAGGCATACCGGCTTCGCGCCTGCGGTCCTTCGCAGGCGTGAGGCGACGCGACGACGCGACGAGGAGTAGCCGGATGGATTGGCGCCACAGCGCGCTTTGCCAGGACGAAGACCCCGAGCTCTTTTTTCCTATCGGAGCTCTAGGGCCGTCCTTACGGCAAGTCGAAGCAGCAAAAACGATCTGTCAGCGGTGTGACGTTACGGACGATTGCCTGTCCTGGGCGATCGACACCGGTCAGGACGCTGGAGTGTGGGGCGGCAAGTCCGAGGAAGAGCGCCGGTTGATCCGTCGCGAAAGCCTCGCCCGACTGCGCACGGCCTAGTCCCGCTCGGTGCGCTGAGCGCGGGGAGAGGCGTCAGCCGACCGATCCGGTGATTTCGGGTATCGCCACCGCCGCCTCGGTGCCGCCCGTCAGAGCAGGCCGGATCGCCAGGCTGCCACGCATCTCCCCGACCACGAGCGTGCGCACGATCTGCAGTCCGAGTCCGTCGGCTTTCTCGAGCGCGAATCCGGACGGCAGACCGCGCCCGTTGTCAGCGACCACCACGTCAAGCTGCTGACCGCTTCGCGAGACCGCGAGTCGGATCGCGGTGGCTGCTCCGTGCTCGACCGCGTTTTGCATGAGCTCGGAAAGCACCAGCGCGAGTGGTGTCGCAAGCGTGCCGGGCAGGATGCCGAACGAACCTTCGCGGTTCACAGCGGCACGCAAGCCGGTCGCGGCGACGTCGACCGTCATGGCCGCCAGTTGGTCGGCGACCAGGTCGAAGTCGACCTCTTCACCCATTGTCTGCGAGAGCGTCTCGTGGACGAGCGCGATGGAGGTGACCCGCCGCACGGATTCGCGCAGCGCCATCCGCGCTTCGGGAACCACCATGCGCCGCGCCTGCAGACGCAGCAGCGCCGCGACGGTCTGCAGGTTGTTCTTCACCCGGTGATGGATCTCACGGATGGTGGCGTCCTTGGACAGCAGCTGGGCCTCCCGGCGGCGCAGCTCCGTAGCGTCACGCGCGAGGACGAGAGTGCCGCGCTGGTCTCCGGGCATGAGCGGAATCGCCCGCAGCAGCACCACCGCTCCGGCACGCTCGATCTCGTCGTCGATCGGTGCCCGGCGTCGCATCGCTTCGCGAAAGCGCAGCCCGGCGGGCAACTCCGCGGCGGCTGCGGCAGCAGCCAGCGCCCCCGACGGGCCGAGGATCTGGCGATGCACCTCGGCCAGGTCCTCGCCAGCGAGGTTGCCGTTGTGGCCAAGGCGGCGGTAGGCCGACACGGCATTCGGGCTCGCGTACGCGATGACGCCCTCACTGTCGAGCCGGATCATCCCGTCACCAACGCGCGGCGCCTCCGCCGAATCCGCGAAAACAGCCTCGAACGGAAACGTGCCCTCTGCCACCATCTGCACCAGGTCGCCGGCAGTACGCAGGTACGCAATCTCGAGCGCGCTGGGTGAGCGGGTGGCTGACAGATTCGTATCCCGTGCCAGCATCGCCACGATCCGCCCGTCGCTGCGCACCGGCACGGCTTCGACGCGGACCGGCATGCCGCGCTCCCACTCAGGGTCGCCCTCGCGCACGATCCGCCTCTCGCGGAGCGCGGTCGACAGCGTCCAGCGCCGCAGGATCGTGGCCACCATGTCTTCGGCGTAGACCGTCGGCCCCGTCGCCGGCCGTACCTGGGCGACGACCATGAAGTCATCGGTCGCCTGCTCGTCCTCGATCCGCACACACAGGAGCAGGTCGGCGAACGACAGATCGGCAAGCATGGCCCAGTCGGCCACTAGCGAGTGGAGGCGATCGATGTCGGCCGGCCGCAAGTCGGTGTACTCGCCGACCAGCTCAGAAAGCGTGCTCACCCCCCTGATTCTGCCGGTCAGCGGGTACCCGGACGCGAAGCGGGCCACAGCGGCCACCTTGACTGGTTGACTTCCACTCATGACCGATCTGGCCGCCACGATCGTCGCGCGCGATCTCGCCGCCGTGTGGCACCCCTTCACCCAGCATTCGCTGTGGCAGGACGACGAGCCGCTGGTTATCGATCGCGCCGAAGGCATGCATCTCATCGACGTCGACGGCCGGCGCTACCTCGACGGCGTCTCCTCGCTCTGGGTGTCGGTGCATGGCCATCAGGTGCCCGAGATCGACACGGCCGTACGCGATCAGCTCGCCAAAGTGGGACACTCCACATTCCTCGGGTTGACCCACGAACCCGGCGTCGAGCTGGCTGAACAGCTCCTTGCCACCGCGCCGCGAGCGGGCGCGGGGTCAGGCCCGCTGCGCAAGGTCTTTTACGCCGGTGACGGCTCCAGCGCGGTCGAGGCCGCCCTGAAGATGGCCTACCAGGCGGCTGCGCAACGCGGCCAGCACCGGCCGCTCTTCGTGTCCGTCGCGGAGGGCTACCACGGCGATACGCTCGGCGCGGTGAGCGTCGGCGGGATCGACACCTTTCACGCTGCCTACCGCGAGATCCTCTTGCGAACCCGCCAGATCCCGTCGCCCTTCCGGGTCGGTACGCCCGCCGCCCTCGAGGCCCTGCAGGCGCTGCTCGACAGCGAAGGCGATCAGGTCTGTGCGGTCATCATCGAGCCGATGGTGCAGGCCGCCGCCGGCATGCTGACGCACGATGCAGATTTCGTGCGCGGTGCACGCGAATTGTCGCAGCGGGCCGGGGCACTGCTGATCGCCGACGAGGTCGCCACCGGCCTCGGGCGCACCGGGATGATGTGGGCGGTCGAACACGCGGAGGTCACGCCGGATCTGCTCACCTGCGGCAAGGGCCTGTCCGGCGGCTACCTCCCGCTGTCGGCGGTGCTCGCGACGCAAGAGGTGTACGACGCCTTCCTAGGCGCACCCCAGAGCAACCGGACGTTCTTTCACGGCCACACCTATACGGCCAACCCGCTGGCCTGTGCTGCTGCCCTGGCAAACCTGCGACTGATGGCCGAGCGCGACACGGTGAAGCACGCCGCGCGGGTCGGGGAGCGACTCGGCGCGCTGCTTGCCCCGCTGGCCGACATCGCCGGCGTCGTCGAGGTCCGGCGCTGCGGGACCATGACGGGTATCGAGGTCGCCGCGCGCGGCTCACGGACCGGTTTTGAGATCTGCCGGCTGGCCCGCAAGCGCGGTGTGCTGCTCCGGCCGCTGTCCGACGTAGTCGTCCTGATGCCCCCGCTCGCGATCGGCGATGAGGACCTCGACGAGCTCGCCGCGGTGACGGTCGACTGCGTCCACGAGATCCTCTCCACGCGTCCGGGGGGAAGCCCGGCAGGAGCGATCGCTGGTGAATGAGCCCGCCGACCCGTTCGCCTGGCTGAGCGCGCGGGCGTCCCAGCGGGAAGCCGAAGGCCTGCGGCGTGTCCTGCGGCCGCGGCCCCCGCGAAGCGAGCTGCTCGACCTGGCAGGCAACGACTACCTGGCGCTCTCACAGCATCCTGACGTGATCGCCGCCGGCGTCAACGCGTTGCAGACCTGGGGGGCCGGATCGACCGGAAGCCGGCTTGTCACCGGTTCGACGCAGCTACACGCGGAGCTCGAGGAGGCGCTGGCCCACCACGTCGGTGCGGCGGCCGGGCTGGTCTTTTCCTCCGGCTACACCGCCAACCTCGGCGCCGTCACCGCGCTAGCCGGGCCGGGCACCCTGATCGTTTCGGACGAGCGCAACCACGCCTCACTCGTCGACGCGTGCCGCCTTTCGCGGGCCGAGGTGGCCGTCACCCCGCATGCCGATCCCGAGGCCGTCGCCAAGGCCCTGGCCTCACGACCGGCTGGTAGCCGGGCCCTGGTCGTCACCGACTCGGTGTTCAGCGCCGACGGCGACCTCGCTCCGCTGGCAGAGCTGGCGGTCGTTGCTCGCGCCACAGGGGCGGCCTTGCTGGTCGACGAGGCCCACGCTCTGGGCGCCGTCGGGCCCGTCGGCGCAGGTGCCGTCGCCGCCGCGGGCCTCGCCGGTTCCCCCGACATTGTGCACACCGTCACGCTCTCGAAAGCGCTGGGCAGCCAGGGCGGCGCCATCCTCGGACCGGCGGCCGTGATCGCTCACGTCATCGATTCCGCCCGCACTTTCATCTTCGATACGGGTCTCGCGCCGTCCAGCGCGGGAAGCGCGCTAGGAGCCCTGCACGTACTCCAACGCGAGCCGTCACGTCCCCAGCGGGTACGGGAGCTGGCGGCGCGGATGGCCTGCGCCCTCGGCGCTGCTCCCCCCGCCGCGGCCGTCGTGTCGATCGTCCTCGGTGAGCCCGAGCGCGCGCTCGCCGCCGCCAGGTTCTGCGAGGCTCGCGGTGTCAAGGTGGGATGCTTCCGGCCCCCGTCGGTGCCGGAAGGGACCAGCCGGCTACGTGTGGCCGTACGCGCCGATCTCACCGATGGCGACATACAGCGCGCCATCGACGTCATCGCCGCGGCTATGGCGTAGCCCTTCCCGGCCCACACCTGGCTCAGCCGGTGACCAACCCCTGCGCCCGCGCTTGCTTCAACCACACCGCGTAGCGGTCGAGCAGGGCGTCATAGAGGGCCTCGTCCGGCATCGACGCGGGGGTCTCGGCCGTCACGAAGCCGTGGTTGTCCAGCAGCCGGCCTTGGACCGAGTCGATCGATCGCATGGTGGCCAAGCTGTTGTCGACCGCACCGCGCACCATCGCCAGCTTCTGCTCTTCCGGGATACGTCCGGCGATCGCAGCGTTAGGGCTATTGGGCCCGAAGTTGGCCTGATAGACCGACCGGATCTGCATGTCGACGGTGCCGACGACAAGCATCTGCCAGAAAAGCGGTTCGTAGCTGGACGCGACGAGTTGCTCGATGGTCTGCTGCGGATCGGTCGAGCCTCCGTCGGTCACGAACAGGACGTAGACCGGGGCTTGCGGCGCCGCCGGGGCATTACGCGGGCCCGACGTTCCGAAGTAGTGCTGGCGTACGGCCGCCATCGTCGAACCCCAGTTGGTGCCCGCCTCCAGGGCGAGCCCGGCCGTACCCAGGAAGTCGCGGGCGTTGGGCAGGCCCATCCCCCCGACGCTGCGGGCCGCGGCGCCCACGGTGAAAACGTCGACCTCACCGTCGTCATCCCACTGCACGGCAAGGGCCAGCGCGCGCTCGGCGAACTCCTGCACGGCACCCGTGGAGAACAGTTCGGCCATAGATGCGGAGACGTCCAACACGAGCGCCACCCGCGCGGTCTCGCTGCCGAGCGAACGCTTTTCGAGGCTGACGCGGGCGGCCTTGACCAGGTTGAGCAGCTGGGGCGCCTGGGCCGCGACCCGCTTCTCCATGTCGATGGAACGACTCACCGGAGGCGGTGCGGCAGGCGGTGCCGCTTGCGCGGGTACGGCAACGGTCGCCGGAGCAGGTGCAGCGGGCTCGTCGTCGACGCTGATCCCGAAGTCGCTGGCCAGACCCGCCAGCCCGCTCGCCCAGCCCTGGCCGACGGCACGAAACTTCCAGCCGCTCCCCCGGCGATAGAGCTCGCCCAGCAGGACGGCGGTCTCGTTCGACGCCGGTGGGACGTCGAAACGCATCACCTCGCTGCCGTCGGCGTTGACCACGATGCGTAGGCCGCTGACCTCCCGAAACGCAGCGCCATCGGCGCTGGCCGTCACCGCGACACGATCGATCGCCGGCGGGATGTCGCGCAGCCGGGCCCGGATCCCCTCCGCGCTCCAGGTGAGCGATCCTTCCGGGGAGGCGGGGGCGTTGTAGAAGATGAAGTCGGCGTCGGACCGGACCTTGCCGTCCGGCCCGAGCAGCAACCCGCTGACATCGAGGGTGTGGCCACTGTCGGCGTGGGCACCGAGGAGCACCTCGGTGACCGAGTCCTCCAGCGCCGCGTTCGCGCCCTTTGCCAGCTGGGTGATCGTCACCCGGTCAGCAGGCCCTTGGAACGAGCCTGCTGCAGCCAGCCGGGGTACTCGTTCATCATCAGGTCGTAGAGCTGGTCGTCGCTGATGTCGGCGGGATCGGCGACGGAGAAGAAGTCGGCGTTGTCGATGTAACGACCCGGCATGTCGTCCAGCTCTTCAAGGAACTGGAAGTCGCCGGTGAGCATCGAGGCCAAGCGGGCGCTGAAACCGCCGCTCTTCTTCTTTTTCGTCATGGCTGGCGCACCTGACGCCGTGACATTGCGGCTGGACTGGCCGATGGCCATGAACTGCCAGAAGAGCGGCTCGTACGAGGACCACTCGACCTGTTGCTTCGTGCCGTGCTGATCGGTGGTCTGCCCGTCCGTGACGAACATGACGTAGACCGCCAGCGCGTCGGGGCGCGGACTGTTACGCGACCCGCCGCCGCCGTCCGGGAAGTAATGGCGCCGCACCGCCTGCATCGCGTGGTTGTAGTTGGTGCCGCCCTCGAGCCGGCGGCGCTGCAGCATCTGGTCGATCCAGCCCTGGTAGTTGCGAAGGTCGATGGGACCCTCTTCGTAGCCACCGGTGCCGAACGTGAAGACGTCGCAGGCGCCGTCGTCATCGAACTGCACTGCCATCCCGAGCACGCGCTCGCAAAGCGCCTGGACCTTGCCGGACTTGTAGAGCTGGTGCATGGAGCCGGAGATGTCGAGGCAAAGCGCCACCCGCGCGCGGTGCTCGGAAAGCCCCTTCTTTTCCAGCGAAATCCCGGCCTTCTTCACCAGATTGACCATCTGCGGCGGCTGGCCGGCGAGCTGCTTGTCGAGGCGGACGGCCTTGTTCATGTTGATGCCGCCGCCGCTCGGAGCCGGCGCGCTCGTGACCGGAGGGCCGGCCGGCGGCGGCGCGCTGCTCATCGGCGCGCCGCTCGGCGGTGCCATGGGAGCGGCGGCGGCCGGGGCGGGCTCGTCGTCGACGCTGATGCCGTAATCCGTGGCGAGCCCGGCCAGCCCGCTAGTCCAGCCCTGGCCGACGGCGCGGAACTTCCAGGCGCCCTGGCGGCGGTACAGCTCGCCGAAAACGAAGGCGGTCTCGGAAGAGGCGTCGGTGATGTCGAAGCGCACCAGCTCGGCGCCGCCCGGGTCGCAGATCAGCAGATGCAGGCCGGTCGCCTGCCCGATCGGGCTGCCGTCGGTGGACGCGGCGATGGCGACGGTTTCGATCTCCGCCGGGAGGCCGCCGAGATCGACCTGCAGCGAGTCGCGGGTGCCGGCCTTGCCCTCATGGGTGACGGACCCGTCGGCTGAGCGCGGCTGGTTGTAGAAGACGAAGTCGGCATCGTTGCGCACCTTGCCCGAGGCCGTGAGCAACAGCGCGCTCGCATCGAGGTCAATGCCGCCAGACCAACCGAGCTGGACGAGTACGCGGCCGACGCCGCCCGGCAGCGACGTGTTTGCACCTTTGGAGATTGTGGTCACGGCACAGCAGCCTAGACCCGGCGAAGCCACGCTCGGCAGCCGGTCGGCACATACCGACAACTGAACCGCCCATCCGCTGATCTAGCCTGTGCGTGGTGACGATCGTCGTGGTCAGCGGCACGGGGACCGGGGTTGGCAAGACGGTGGTGACGGCCGCCATGTGCGCGCTGGCGCTCGATCGCGGCGTCAACATCGCGGTCGTGAAGCCCGCGCAGACCGGCGCCGGCTCTGACGAACCCGGCGACTTGGCTGAGGTACGCCGGTTGTGCGGCGAACTCCGCGGCGCGCGTCTGACCCTGGTAGAGGGCGCACGTTTTCCGCATGCGCTCTCGCCCGCCGCGGCGGCCCGCGTCAGCAAGCGACCGCCCGTCGATCTGGCAGCCATCGCAGAGCAGGCCACGGCCTTGCAGGAGCGTCACCGACTGGTCCTCGTCGAAGGAGCGGGCGGGCTCTTGGTGCGCTATGACGAGGACGGGGCGACCATCGCCGACCTGGCGTTGAGCTGCGGTGCCGACGTGCTCGTGGTCACCGATCCGGGACTGGGCGCACTGAACGCGACCGCCCTCACCCTCGAAGCGATGGCTCACCGCGGTCTCGAACTCGCCGGGCTGGTGATCGGCTCGCTGCCGGAGGATGCCGGGCTGGTCTGCGCTAGCAACCTCGCCGATTTCGAGATGCTGTCGGCCCGACCACTGGCCGGCGTCATGCCCGCCGGGGCCGCGGCCCTGGACGCGTTCTCGTTCGCCATGACGGCCCGCGAATCGCTGGCGCCGGCGTTGGGCGGCGTCTTCGACGCCGCCGTGTTCCGTGCCAAGGCCGCCGCCGCGCTTGCCGATGCGGCACCCGGCGCGTCGTAAGGCAGGATCGAAGGGGTGACGATGACTTCCGACCCCGCCACTGGTCCCACCTCAGCTCCTGCGACGCTGTCCGCGCAGGAGGAGCAGCTGCTCGAACTGGCCCGACGCCAGGTCCTGGAGGAGGGCCGCGGGCTCGCCGAGCAGGACATCCTGCGGTGCCTGACCAGCTCTGACGCGGCGCTCCCGGCGTTGCTCGCGCTGGCTCACGAGGTGCGTATGCGTTGGTGTGGCCCGGAGGTCGAGGTCGAGGGCATCGTCAGCCTGAAAACCGGCGGGTGTCCCGAGGACTGCCACTTCTGCTCGCAATCAGGCCAGTTCGAATCACCGGTGCGCGCGGTGTGGCTGGATATCCCGTCGCTCGTCGAAGCCGCTCGGGAGACCGCCGCGACCGGCGCCACCGAGTTCTGCATCGTCGCCGCCGTACGCGGGCCGGACGAGCGGCTCATGGCGCAGGTACGCGCGGGCGTAGCGGCCATTCGGGAAGCCGTCGAGATCAACGTCGCGTGTTCGCTGGGCATGCTGACGCAGGATCAGGTCGACGAGCTGGCCGCGATGGGCGTCCACCGCTACAACCACAACCTGGAGACCGCTCGCTCCCACTTCCCTGGCGTCGTCACCACGCATAGCTGGCAAGAGCGTGACGAGACTTGCCGGATGGTCCGCGCTGCCGGCATGCAGCTGTGCTGCGGCGGCATCCTCGGCCTCGGCGAGTCGCTGGAGCAGCGCGCCGAGTTCGCCGCCCAACTGGCCGCCCTCGATCCCGACGAGGTCCCGCTGAACTTCCTGAACCCGCGCCCCGGCACCCCGTTCGCCGACAAGTCGCTGGTCGAGCCGCGTGACGCGCTGCGGGCCGTCGCCGCCTTCCGCCTCGCCATGCCGCGCACGATCCTGCGATACGCCGGCGGCCGCGAGATCACCCTCGGGGATCTCGCCACTGAGGGCCTCACCGGCGGCATCAACGCGGTCATCGTCGGCAACTACCTGACGACACTCGGCCGCCCCGCAGCGCAGGACCTCGCCACCCTCGAGGAACTCCGCATGCCGATCAAAGCCCTCTCGGCCACCATCTAGCGCCTTGATCAACGCTGATCCAGGCACGTACTGCCAGCGATGTGGGCAACCCCACGCTGAGGGTGTCCACTCCGGGTGCGAGCAAGCTCTCGAGCTCGAACCGCCGCGCTATTGCCGTCATTGCGCTCGCCGCATGGTCGTGCAGGTGAGCCCGAACGGCTGGAACGCCACCTGCGTAGAACACGGGGCCCTGGTCTTGCGGCAGCGTGCCTGAAGCTCAGGCAACCAGCCCGACGCGACGCAGTTCGACGTTGAGGTCGTGCGGTGACGTGCTGGCCGCCATCGCGGCTTCGAGCGTGATGACGCCGTCACGGATCAGCGAGACGAGGTGCTGGTCGAACGTCTGCATGCCGTAGTACGCGCCCTCGGCGATGAGCGAGTTGAGGGTTGAGGTCTTGTCGGGGTCGGCGATGGCATCGGCGGTACGGCCGGTGCTGACCATGATCTCCATGGAGACGCAGCGGCCACCGTCGTCGGCACGTGGGACGAGACGCTGGCAGATGATCCCGCGCAGAGCGCCGGCGAGCGACAGCCGCACCTGCTTCTGCTCGTACGGAGGGAAGAAGTCGATGACCCGGTTGATGGTCTCTTGCGCGTCGGTGGTGTGCAGCGTCGACATGACGAAGTGACCGGTTTCCGCTGCGGCCAGAGCCGCTTTCACAGTCTCGGCGTCACGCATCTCGCCGACCAGGATGACGTCCGGATCCTGACGCATGGCGGCACGCAGCGCCGTCGCGAAGTTTTCGGTGTCGACGCGTACCTCTCGCTGGTTGACCATCGCCACCTTGTCGAAGTGGAGCACCTCGATGGGGTCCTCGATGGTGACGATGTGGACTTCGCGCGTCGCGTTGATCCGGTCCACCATCCCGGCGAGTGTCGTCGTCTTGCCTGAGCCGGTCGGGCCGGTGACCAGCACGAGGCCGCGCGGCTCCAGCGCCAGCGAACCGAGCACCTCCGGCAAGCCGAGGTCCTCGAGCGGTATGGCCCCGACGCTGACTCGCCGAAACACGAGGCCGGCCGCCCCGCGGGCGCGGAAGGCGTTGACTCGAAAGCGTCCGACGCCGGCTACCGAATACGCGAAGTCCGCCTCGTTGGTGCGGTGAAATTCCTGGACGAGGTCGTCGCGGAGCACCTCGCGAACCATCAGCTCGGTGTCCGAGGCCGACAGGTCGCGGGTCTGCAGCTTCCGAAGCCGGCCATCCACCCGCACCCGAGGGGGCGATCCGACCTTGCAGTGCAAATCGGACCCGCCGCACTCCACGAGGGCGCGCAGGAAGGGCTCAATCGTGGTCACACAAGTTGTGTCGGCATCCCTACCGGGGGACCTTGATGCGCCGCGAGGGGGAAAGTAGGCCAAAAGGCGGAACCGCCCGTAAGGCGGAGCCGGAGGCCTGCGTCGCGAGCGTCAGTCGAGCCGCGCGATCAGATCGCCTTCCTGCACCACATCGCCCTCATTGACGGCGAGCTCTACCAGGTGACCGCCCGCTTCGGTCAGCACCGGAATCTCCATCTTCATGGACTCCAGGATCACCAACGTCTCCCCCGCCGCCACGGTGTCCCCGGGTGCCGCGACGACCTTCCAGACGTTGGCCACCATTTCCGCCCGGATCTCTTCGGCCACCCGCCGCTCCTCCATGTCACCGCTGGGCGCCACCTCTGGGTGGCTCTCGCAGCCTTGAACACGGCCGCGTCCTGCCGTCTGACCGCATCCTGTCACGGCGGGGTCGCGCGCTCAGCGAGCCTTACCGGTGACCGCCTTGTAGTCCTCAGCCATGCGCGCGACAAGGCCGGTGTCGTAGTCACCGCTGGCGAACGCCGGGTCGGCCAGCAGCCGGCTGAAGAACGCCAGGTTGACCTTCGGCCCTTCGACGACGAACTCGCCGACGGCGGCCGCCGCGCGGGCGAGTGCCGCCGCCCGGTCAGGCGCCCAGACGCACAGCTTGGCCAGCAACGGATCGTAGAAAGGCGTGACCACATTGCCGTCCTGGTAACCCGCGTCGACTCGGATCCCCTCGCCGCTCGGCTCGGCGTAGCGGGAGATGGTCCCTGGGCCCGGCAGGAAGCGGATCGGGTCCTCCGCGTAGATACGCAACTCGAGGGCGTGGCCACTCGGCGGCGGCGGGTCGGCGCCAAAAGTCGGGTCCTGCCCGTCGGCGATCCGCAACTGCTCCTCGACCAGGTCGATGCCAGTGACCAGTTCCGTCACCGGATGCTCGACCTGAAGGCGGGTATTCATTTCCAGGAAGACGAACTCGTCGCTGCCAGGCTGCACCAGGCACTCGACCGTCCCGGCGTTCACGTAGCCGACGGCTGTGCCGGCGCGTACGGCGGCGTCGAACAGCCGCGCGCGCAACTGGGGACCGACCGCGGGCGACGGAGTCTCTTCGGCAATCTTTTGATGACGCCGCTGGACCGAACAATCCCGATCCCCCAGCGGCAGCACGCGACCATCGTTCAGGCCGAGGATCTGCACCTCCACGTGGCGCGCACCGGCCAGATAGCGCTCGAGCAGGATGTCCGAGGAGCCGTAGAGCCGTTCGGCGCGGCTCTGGGCGCTCACGAAGACCGTCCGCATTGACGCATCGTCGTGGACGGCACCCATTCCCACCCCGCCGCCGCCCGCGCTCGCCTTGACCATCAGCGGATAGCCCAGCCGCGACGCGGCGGCCAGCGCGGCATCGACGTCCAGGACGGGCTCGTCGGTGCCGGCGGCCACCGGCACGCCCGCCGCCGCCATCATCCGGCGGGCCGCGACCTTGTCGGCCATGCTCCGCATCGCGGAGGCCGACGGCCCGATCCAGATCAGGCTCTCAAGGGCGACCCGCTCGGCGAACGCAGCGGACTCGGAGAGGAACCCGTAGCAGGGGTGGATGGCTTGCGCGCCGCTGCGGCGCGCGGCCTCGATCAGCCGATCGGCATCCAGGTACGACTGCGCCGGGTCCGCCGGCCCTAGCAGGACCGCGTCATCCGCCTCGCTCACGAACGGCAAACCCGCGTCGGCCTCGCTGTGAACGGCGATCGAACGGATTTTGAGCCGGCGCAGCGTCCGGATCACCCGGCGTGCAATCTCCCCGCGTCCTGCCACCAGCACCGTCTCGAACACTGTTGGACCCTATTTGTCTGACACACTGGGGTCATGGCAAAGAAGTCACGTCGACGTCGGGCACGAGCAAAGAGCAAGGCCAACCACGGCAAGCGACCCAACGCCTGACGCACAGCGGGGGGCATGGTTCCCCCGCTAGCATTCGCAAACGTGAAGCTGTTGGTGACCGGCGGGGCCGGCTACATCGGAAGCGTGGTCACCGCCCGTCTGGTCGAGGATGGTCACCAGGTCGTCGTCCTTGACGACCTCTCCACCGGTCACGCCGACGCCGTCGCTGGACCGGCCAGTCTTGTCGTTGCCGATATTGCTGATGACGGTATCGTCCGTGAGGTTCTGTCGGACGGCGTGGGCGCAGTGCTGCATTTCGCCGCCCGCTCCCTCGTCGGCGAATCCGAGAAGGTTCCCGAGCGCTACTTCGCCAACAACGTCGGCGGAACCCTCGCGCTGCTCGAATCCATGCTCGCCACGGGCGTACGCGGGCTGGTGTTCTCCTCGACGTGTGCGGTGTACGGGGAACCCGACGATCCCGGGCCGGTCGACGAGCGGGTGCCCTACCGACCCGCAAGTGCCTACGGCGCCTCGAAGGTCGCTGCTGATCTGATGATCTCCGCATTCGCCCGGGCCCACGATCTGGCGGCCGTGAGCCTGCGTTACTTCAACGCCAGCGGCGCCTACGGCAGCTACGGCGAGCGACACGCGACCGAGACCCACCTGATCCCGCTGGCGTTACGCACGCTGACCGAGCCCGGCGCCATCCTTCGGATCATGGGCTCGGACTACCCCACCCCGGACGGCACCGCCATCCGCGACTACATCCACGTGTTGGATCTCGCCGACGCCCACATCCGCGCCCTCGGGGCACTTTCCCCCGGCACCCACGCGATCTACAACCTCGGGAGCGGGCTCGGAAGCTCGGTCCGCGAGATCGTCGAGGCGATCGCCGACGTGACCGGCAGGCCGCCGACGACCGAACCGGCCCCGAGGCGCGCCGGCGACCCGCCGCTACTGGTGGCGGCGAACGACAAGATCCGCGAAGAGCTGGGCTGGAAACCGGAACACAGCCTGCGGCAGATCATCAGCGATGCCTGGGAGTTCGCCCAGGCAGGCGCGGGAGCGTAACTACTCGGCCCGAAACTCAGTGCTGCTCCACCGAACCTCAATGGAACGCAGGCGTTTCAGGACGGCTACGCGTACCGACTCGGGGGCCCGATCGCCGCCGCAGCGGCGGGCGACCAGAAGCTTGACCTCCTGCTCGACGCCGAACTGGCGAAGGCAGGGCGAGCACTCGTCGAGGTGCAACCGGATCGTCGTCCGGCGTTCGGCATCGATCTCACCGTCAAGGTAGAGGTAGACCTCTTCCAGCACCTCGCGGCAGTCAGTCTCATGTGGCTCTCCGCAGCTCACCGTAATCCCTCCGGTGCCGCAGCAGCGGCGTCAGAGCCGGCACCGTTGCCGGCGTCCGCTGGAATGAGCCCGCGCTCCACGGCGTAACTCTCGAGCGCGAACCGAAGGCCGCGACGCCCTCGGTGCAGCCGCGACATCACGGTGCCGATCGGGGTACCCATGATGTCGGCGATCTCCTTGTAGGAGAAACCCTCGACATCAGCGAGGTAGACGGCCATCCGGAAATCATCGGGCAGCGACTGCAACGCATCCTTGATGTCGCTGTCCGGCAAGTGTTCGAGCGCCTCGGTCTCCGCGCTCTTCAGACCGGTAGGCGTGTGTGAGCCCGCCTCGGCCAGCTGCCAATCCTCGATCTGCTCCGTCGGCGACTGCAGCGGCTGACGCTGGCGCTTGCGGTAGCTGTTGATGAACGTGTTGGTCAGGATCCGGTAGAGCCAGGCCTTGAGATTGGTGCCTTCCTGGAACTGGTGGAAGGCGGCAAAAGCCTTGACGAACGTCTCCTGGACCAGATCCTCGGCATCCGCCGGGTTGCGCGTCATCCGCAGGGCGGCCGCGTAAAGCTGGTCGAGGAAGGGCAAAGCATCGCGCTCAAAGCGCACGCCACGCTGCTCGGGGGTCTCCTCGACGGGGACCACCTCCGAAACTATGGGCGCACTCGCCAGGTCGCCGACGCCGTCATCAACGCGCGGAACGCGCGGTTCCGACCCTACTGCGCCGACGCGGCGAAGGTCGGAACGGGCGGGCGTACTGCGCGTCACCTTGCCAGGATGGCTGGCTGCGGGGCCGGGATGACCCGCGGCCGGCCGGACCGGGCCGGGTCCGCTGGAAGGCGTTCCGCGGGCAGCAGAACGGGAAAGCGGCGGGCTGTGGGTCACACTGGCGTCAACACGCCGTGGGGGCGCACCGATTCCCACACCCACGATTTCCGGGCACGCTGCCGGCCTGAGCGGCTCTGACCCGTAGCATTCAGGTCATGGTTAGCGGCTATCACCCTCCGGTAGAGGAATACCTGGAGACGATCCTCGGGCTGGAAGAGGCCGGGATTCGGCCCATGCGCGCCCGGATCGTGGAGCGCCTGGGCGTATCCGCACCCGCCGTCAGCGAGACCGTGCGGCGCCTCGAGCGTGATGGCTATCTGACCCTCGACGATTCGCGTGCCATCTCGCTCACCACGGCCGGGCGTACCTATGCCACCTCGATCATGCGGCGCCACCGACTCGCCGAGCGATTGCTGGTCGACGTCCTCAAGGTGCCGTGGTCGCAGGTCCACGAAGAGGCCGGCCGGCTCGAACACGCGATCAGCCCCTGGCTGGAGGCCCACCTGGTGCAGTTGCTGGGCGATCCGGCGACCTGCCCTCACGGCAATCCGATCCCCGGCTCGGCCAACCGCATCGACTTCGGGGCCCAGCATCCGCTCTCCGAGCTGCCCGCCGGGTGCGCGGCGGTCGTGCGTCGCATCGATGAGCAACTCGAGGGCCAGCATCTCAGCATGAAGACCTTGGAGACCGAGGCTGTCCTGCCTGGGCGCGTCATTACGGTGGTCGGCCGCGATGACCGCGGCATGCATCTGTCGGTCGATGGACGAGACGTGGACCTCGAGCTGGCCATTGCCGAGCGGGTATTTGCGTCGCTGGCATAACAGTCCGCTAAAGCGGATTGGTTTGTTTATCGAATGATTAGCGGCTGTAGTTCGCTATTTCGGGTGTTGTCGGTGGCGGTCAAAGGTGTCACCTCCGGCAGCAGTTCTCCCGCAGATGCGTCACTGGCCGCTGACCTCGGCGGGTCCGACGCGTACGACGTGTTCGCCGCCGTCGTGGCGCTGCGACAGCTGGCGCAATGGCTGCCGGTGGCGCCGTGCGCGGTTCTCGACGTGAGTCTTCCGCTGGCCGACTTCGCTGCTGACGCCGCTGCGAGCGCCGGGGGCTTCGACCACCGGATCAGCGACGTCGTCATGACGGCCGGCCACCAGATCACGACCGTGGCGCGCACCGATGTGGAAGCAAGGGGCGGCGGCAGGCGTACCCACCCCGTCGTCGTCGGCGATCCGCGCCGCCTCACGTGGGTGCGCTCGCAGAGCATCGACGTCCTCATCGCCGAGGGCGGCGCGCTGTCGGACTGGCTTGCCGCCGAAGACGCGTTGCAAGAGGTGGCCCGGGTGCTGCGGCCGGGCGGACGCCTGCTCGCCTCGGCCGACTCGATGGTCATCGGTCTCGCCCGCCTCGCGCAGCAACACCGCTGGTCAGAGCTGGCAGATGCGCCGGCGGCAGATGTCGTCCTCGTGCCGGATCCACTGCACGACGACGCTTTCATCCGCTGCTTCGGACCCGACGAGCTCGCCGAGTTGCTCACCGGAGCCGGACTCGAGGTCGATTGGATACGCCCGCGAACCGTGCTTCCAGCGGACGCGGTACGCGAGACCCTGAATGCCGATCCGTCGGCGCTGCACGATCTGGTCACGAGCGAGCTACAGCTGTCGCGTTCCCCGCAGGGCGAGTCGCACGGAGCCCGGCTGGTCGTCAGTGGGCGCAAGCCGAAGCAGAGTTAGTTGCGCCGCGCCTCGAAGCGCTGCTGGTCCTCGACGCAACGCGCGACCTCGGGACGGGCTTTCAGGCGCGGTTCGGGGATCTTCTTCCCGCAATCGACGCAGCTGCCGTAGGTGCCGGCGTCGAGGCGCGCGAGCGCCTGCTCGATCAGCGCCCGATCGGCCGCCGCAGCGTCGAGGATGGCGCTTTCACGCTCGGCGTCGGAGATGTCGGTGCCCTGATCGCCCTGGTGCTGATGGACGTGGGTGAAATCACCACCGCCCTGCTCGGCACCCTCCGCAGCCAAGATCGCAGAAGTGCGGCCGATCTCAGCGAGACGCGCCTCGAGTTGCTTGCGGGCACGTTTGACGTCCACGGTGCTCTCCATCCTCATTCGACCTCACCGCGCTAGCGCGGGGCCCGGCGACTCTGCCGGAAGCTCACAGCCGGGGCCGACAGTACCGACCGCCGGCGCGATTACCGGGATATCCATCGACTCGGCCCGGGCCAGCTTGGCCCGTACCCGCCTTGGCTCGTCCTAGCCGATACTGGAAGAGTTCGCCCGCGCGTACCCGCGACAGCCACCCTGGAGGGAATTGCCGTGCCGGCCCTGACCCCGGAGCTCTCGCATTCCGAGCCCTGGACGGCACCCTGCGCTTCGCAGCCCGTCAGCGGGCAGGTCACGATGCCGGGTTCGAAGTCGGCAACCAATCGTGCTCTCGTGCTGGCCGCTCTCTCGCCAGGTCGCAGCACGCTCGTAGTCCCGCTGCAAGCGCGCGACACGGCGCTGATGGCGGAGGCACTGCGCCGCCTGGGTGCGGAGGTTCACGAGGGCGTGACTGAGTGGGAGGTGACCGGTCAGCCCGAGGCGGCGCAGGCGGCACCGGTCACCGTCGATTGCGGCAATGCCGGCACGGTGGCCCGTTTCCTGCCACCGGCAGCGGCCGTGCTCGTACGCGGCCGCGTGACCGTCGACGGCGACGCTCGCATGCGGGAGCGGCCGCTGGGGCCGCTGTTGGACGCCCTGCGAGCGCTCGGCGCCGAGTTGCCGTCCGACGCGAGCCATGTGCCGTTCACCATGAATGCCCTCGGCCGGCTCGCCGGCGGGGTGCTGGAGGTTGACGCATCGGCGTCCAGCCAGCTGATCTCCGGCTTGCTGCTGGCCGCTCCCCGGTACGACGCCGGGCTCACGGTGAGCGCCCTGGCCGGTCGGGTCCCGTCCGCGCCGCACCTTTCGATGACCGTGGCCATGCTTCGCGAAGCGGGAGCCGAGGTCGACGATTCGGCGCCCGGGCGCTGGAGCGTGAGTCCGGGAGGGCTGCGCCCGACCACGTACGCCATCGAGCCTGACCTGTCGAGCGCGTCGGCCTTCCTGGCCGCCGCCGCCGTCACCGGCGGACGGGTACGCCTCACGGGATGGCCCGCCTCGACGACCCAGCCGGGCCGACTGCTTCCGGACCTGCTCGCCGCCTTCGGCTGCGATTGCCGGATCACCGGGGAGGGTGAACTCGAGGTCGTCGGACCCGACCGGATCACCGGTGCGGATCTGGACCTGCGCGACTATGGCGAGGTGGTCCCGACCCTGACCGCGGTCGCGCTGTTTGCCGACTCCCCCAGCCGGCTGCGGGGCATCGCCCACCTGCGCGGCCAGGAGACCGACCGGCTGGCTGCGCTTGCCGAGGAGTTCGGACGCCTGGGCGCGCGCATCAAGGTGACCCCCGACGGGCTCGCCGTCACTCCCGCGCCGCTGTCCGCGCAGGGCGGCGTGACGCTCGACCCGCGGGCCGATCACCGACTCGCGATGGCATACGCGGTCGCCGGCCTTCGCGTCAGCGGGGTCCTGGTGGCCGATGTCGCCACCACCGGCAAGACCGTGCCCGACTTCCCCGATCGGTGGGCTCGCCTGCTCGCCGGGACCTGCTGAAGCGGACGAATCGGTATGGCGCGCTCGCTCGATGAGGACGACGTACCGATCCGCCCGGGGGGCGTCAACCGGCGTCGCAGCCGCCTTCGTCCGGAGCATGCCGACGCCTCCGAGGCGCTGATCACCACTGTCGATCGGGGACGCTCGACCTGCCGGCTCGAGGGATCAGGACGGTCCGTGATTGCGGTGCGGGGAGCTGACGTGCGTCGCACGCCCGTCGTCGTCGGCGATCGGGTGCGGCTGGTCGGCGACGTCTCCGGGCGCGACGGCAGCCTCGCGCGCATCATCTCGATCGCGGAGCGGGTCAGCGTGTTGCGACGCACGCCGGACGACACCGACCCCGCCGAGCGGCCGATCGTCGCCAACGCCGATCAGCTGATCGTCGTCGTCGCGCTGACCTCGCCGCCGGCGCGCCCGCGCATGATCGACCGTTGCCTGGTTGCGGCGTATGACGGCGGGCTCACCCCGGTGCTCTGCCTCACCAAACACGATCTGGCCGGCAAGCTCGCACCGGACGATGACGATGCCGGAGCCTTGGCATCGCTGACCGCCGCGTACGAACCGCTCGGTGTCCCGGTGGTCACGGCGGGCGTCGATGACAGCCTCGACCCGATCACGGCCATGCTGACCGGCAAGATCAGCGTGCTGTTCGGCCACAGCGGCGTCGGCAAGTCGACGCTGGTCAACCGGCTGGTTCCCGGCGCGTACCGGGCCACTGGCGACGTCAGCGATATCGGCCGCGGACGTCACGTGAGCTCGTCGGTGATCGCGCTTCCGCTGCCCGCCGGCGGCTGGGTGGTGGACACGCCAGGGGTGCGCTCGTTCGGGCTCGGGCTGGTGTCGCCGGCACGGGTGCTCTCGGCCTTCGAGGACCTGTCGGCGGTGACCGAGAATTGCCCGCGCGGCTGCACCCACCTGCCGGACTCGCCGGACTGCATGCTCGACGCGTATGCCGCCACCAGCCCGCAGCACGCGGCGCGGGTGGATTCGCTACGGCGGCTGCTGCTATCGCGGGAAGCCACCGACGACTGAGGCTCACGCGCCGCGCGTGCGGCCGGTGCCGCGCTAGGCGGAAGCGCCTACCGCGATCGTTTCGTCGACCTGCGCCTTGCGGCTTTCGATGGCCGCCCGCTCGCGGTCCAGGCCTTCGGCGATGTCCTCGTCGGCCTTCATGAGCGCGCCGAGATCGACGCCCGCCATGTCGAGCACGCCCATGTCGGCGTACGCCTTCTGAACCTTGTCTCCCCAGAGGCCGATGTCCTTGACAATCGGCACGATCCGGGTGAACAGCAGCGAGCGGAACATCTGCTGGAAGGCCGACTGGTCGGTGTACTCGAGGCATTCCTCGACCGGGAAGCCCAGGGTCTCCCAGACCTCCTTGCCGCGCAGCCGGTCGCGCATCAGATAGCAGGCCTCGACGACGAACTCCTCGCGCTCGTCGCGCTCCCGTGAGGTGAGGTCGGCATAGGCGTCCTTCAGCGCCATGCGTCCGAACGCGACGTGGCGGGCCTCGTCCTGCATGACATAGCTCAGGATCTGCTTCGGCAGCGGCTTGGTCGTGGTGTCACGGAGCAGGCCGAACGCGGCGAGCGCGAGACCTTCGATGAGCACCTGCATGCCGAGGTAGGGCATGTCCCAACGGCTGTCGGACAGGGTGGACTGCAGCAACTGCTGCAGATTGGGGTTGATCGGGTAAAGCAGCTGCACCTTCTCCTGCAAGAAGCGTGCGTACGTCTCCGCGTGGCGAGCTTCGTCCATCGTCTGGGTGCTGGCGTAGAACTTCGCGTCCAAGTCCGGCACGCCTTCAACGATCCGGGCGGAACAGATCATCGCGCCCTGCTCGCCGTGCAGGAATTGGCTGAATTGCCAGGAGACGAGGTGCTGATACATCTCGTCCTTGTCCTTCTGGCCAAGCTTCAGGAAGGTCGGCGAGCCGTAGATCGGGCAGGACTCCTCGCCGAGCCCGAGCACGTCATAGGGATCGACCTCGAGCGACCAGTCGATACGCGTCGCCGCGTCCCACTGCTTGTCTTTGCCCTTCTGGTAGAGCGCGAGCAGGCGGGCACGGCCTTCGTCGTACTCCCACGAGAAGCGGGCGTCGCCAGCCAGCGGTACATCCCACGTCTCGCGCGAAGTCTCGGTGACGTACAGGTCATGCGTGCTCATGAACACTCCCTCTCGCCTTGGACAAGGCGTACGACGGCTTTCGGACGGGCGTGCGGGGTTCGGCGGGCAGCAGGCGCTCGACAAGGGTGGCGATGTCGTCGGCAGTGCGCTCGATCGGTGCGAGCGGCAGGACCAGGTGGGACACCGTCAGCCGGATCGTCGATTCCGCGACGAGCCCGACATCGCGGGTGGTCAGGTGCAGCCAATGCTCGGTCAGGTAGCCGGTGAGCAGCCGGCGGGCTGCTTCCAGCATGGGTTCGGCCCGCGTGGTCAGCAGCGGCAACAGCTCAGACGGGCCGCGCGCGCTGGACAGGATCGCTTTCAGCAACGGGTCGTTCGCGGCGGTACGCAGCGTATGGGCGACGGCAGCGCGGGTGCCGGCGACGGGATCCCGGGGGTAGGACTCGAGCACCATCGCCAGCTCGGCCAGGAAGATCTCAGTCTCGTTGGCCGACAATGCCTGCGCCAAACCGTCCTTGCTGCCGAACTCCTTATAGACGGTCTGGCGGCTCACCCCGGCCCGGGAGGCCAGCTCCGCGAGGGGCGTCCGCTCCCAATCCCCCGCGACGACGATGTCGCGAGCGGTCGCGAGCAGGACCTCGCGGGCTGATGGCACCCACCCAGGATTACATCTCTCCCGGTTTTGTCAACCTCTGAATTGACAGAATCGCACCAAGAGTCAGGAAAGCAGCGTCGCTACGGTCACCGGCTCGAGCCCCCGCGCCGCCAAACCGTCGAGCACGCCTGGAAGGGCCTGTACGGTGCCGGCGTGGCCGAGGTGCATCGAGACGATGCTGCCGCGCTGCACGCCCGCCAGGGTCCGGGAAACGACCGCTGATGCGCCGGGATCGCGATAATCCGACGGGTCGACGTCGAACGCCACCAGCGTGCGGTAGCCGACCCTGCCCGCAGCAGCACGCACGAGCGGGGTCGAGCGGTCCATAGCCGAGGGCCGCGCGTAACGGCCGTTCCCACCCGTCAGCCGCTGAAGCACGTCGCGCGCCTTGGCGAACTCCTCCTCGACCGCCTGCTCACCGAGCGTGCCCAGGTCGGGGTGGGTGTAGGTGTGATTGGCTAGCTCGTGGCCGCCGGCGAGGATGCGCCGGCCGATGTCGGGATTGGCGGCCAGCCAATTGCCGACGGCGAAGACGGTGATGTGTGCCGATCGCGCATCCACGGCCTGCAGCAGCGCCAGCGCCAGCGCCGGGTCGCCGTTGCCGTGGAAGGTGAGCGCCACCTGCGTGCGTGTGCGTGGCCCATGAACCACTTCGACCGCCGGCCCGCCCGGCACGCCATTCCCGTCGCTGGTCGGGGTCGCGACTGGGGCCGCAGAGCGGGTCGCGGCACTCTTTGCCGCGGTCGGCGACAACGAACCAGCTACCGGGCCCCTGCTCGCACCCCCCTTGGCCGCAGACGCTCCCCCGCATCCCGCGACCGCCAGGGTCGCCAGGATCGTTCGCCGGCTCGGCGTCGCCCGTCGCCGCCGCGTCTCGTCTGCCAGCCCGTCACCCAAAGCACACTCTCCGTATCCCCATCGATCCCGTCACGGTTCTTCGTCGGCTCGTAGTCTCGCGCTCGTGCCTGCTGCCATCCAGCCCAACACGGACTCGACATCAGAAGGCGGCGCTGACCACACCGCTGATCCTCCCCGTGACCATGCGTCCGACCTCACCTCCGGCCTCACCTCTGACCTCACCCTCGCCCTCGAACTCGCCGATGCCGCCGACGAACTGACGCGCAGCCGCTTCCAGGCCCTCGATCTGCGGGTTGACACCAAGCCCGACACCACCCCCGTCAGCGATGCCGACCTCGCCGTCGAAGCGCTGATCCGCGAACGGCTGGCGCGGGCCCGGCCTGCGGACGCGGTGCTCGGCGAGGAGCGGGGCGACACCGGCTCAGGCAGCCGAAGGTGGATCATCGACCCGATTGACGGCACGAAGAACTTCATCCGCGGGGTGCCGGTCTGGGCCACGCTGATCGCTTTGGAAGACGCTGGTGACATCACCGTCGGGGTGGTGAGCGCGCCGGCGCTGGCCCGGCGGTGGTGGGCGAGCCGGGGGGCGGGGGCGTACGCAAATGGCCGTCGCCTGTCGGTCAGCGACGTGACGACGATCCAGGACGCGTCTTTCGCGTACTCGTCGCTCACCGGCTGGGAAGAGCTGGGCCGCCTCGACGGTTTTCTCGACCTGGCTCGCAGCGCTTGGCGCAACAGGGGTTTCGGCGATTTCTGGTCGCATTGCATGGTCGCCGAGGGGACAGTCGACATCAGCGCCGAACCGGAGGTCTCGCTCTGGGACATCGCGCCGCTGAAAGTGATCGTCGAGGAGGCCGGCGGCGCGTTCACCGACCTCGCCGGCGGCGGTGGCCCAGGCGGCGGCAGCATCGTATGCACTAACGGGACGCTGCACGCCAAAGTCCTGCGCCGGCTCGCGCCCCGCTGATCTTGATCGGGAGGGCAGCATGATCGGCTTCGCGCATCGCGGTGCGCCCACCGCGGGAGCGAGAGAGAACACGCTGGCGGCCTTCGAGCACGCCTTGCGCCGGGGGGCGCGGGCGCTGGAATCCGACGTCTGGCTCACCCTCGACGGGGTGGCTGTCCTGGACCATGACGGCATGGTGCGCCGCGGCCTGAGCCGCCGGCCGATCAGCACGATCCCGGCGGAGCACCTGCCCGCTTGGATACCGCCGCTGGAGCAGTTGTACGAGACAACCGGCGGCGACTTCGACTTTTGCCTGGATGTGAAGGATCCCGCGGCAGCCGGCCCCGTGGTCGAGGTGGCTCGCCGCCATGAACGCGCGGGACAGCTGTGGCTATGCGGGTCGGCGGCCCAGGTGCGCGGCTGGCAGCCGATGGCGGAGGGGCCACGACTGGTCGTGTCGACGACGCTGCGCACGGGCGGCGCCTCCCGCCGGATGGACGATGCGCGTATCGACGAAGCGGCAACGGCAGGCGCGGCAGCCATCAATCTGCGGGCACCGGAATGGAACGCAGATCGCGTACGGCGCTGCCATGACCAACACCTGCTGGCGTTCGCGTGGGACGTCCAGCAGCGCGGGATTCTCGAGCGCACTCGCGAGTACGGGTGTGACGCCATTTTCTCGGACTCCCTCACTCTGCTCGCCGCCGCGTAAAGGACCGCGCCTGCCGGTGTTAGCCCCCTCCATCGGCGGCCAGGGCGAAGGGAAGGACCTGCGCAGCCCCCGCCTCGCGAAGCAGCCGCGCGGCCCAGGTCGCTGTCCATCCGGAGTCCCACAGGTCGTCGACCAGCAGGACGACGCGGTCGCGTACGGCATCAGCGACATCAGCCGGCACCGCAAGCGCCCCAGCGACATTCGCCAGCTTGTGAGCGCTGTTGTGCAGCTCTGCTTGCGGACGACGCACGTCGGTACGAACGAGCGCTCCCCCGTCGACAAGACGCCCGACCGCCGCCACGTTGGAGGCCAGCGCGGACACCAGGACGCGATGGCGCAGCGAGGGAAGCGCGACGACCACCTCCGGCCGGCGCTCCCAGGGCCAGTCACGCAAGGTGCGCAGGACGCCGTCCATGACCGCCGCCGAGGGCTCGCCGTCTTCGGCCAGCGCGGAAGCCAGCCGGTCTCCCCAACCGAGATCGGAAAGCCGGGCCAGCGCCCGCCCTTCCACTGCGGCCGAGCCTTCGGCGATGCGACCGGAAAGCGAGAGCCCGGTGGCCGCCATGCCGGTGGGCCACGCCTTCTTCACCGCCAGCTCCACGCCGGCGCGGGCCAGCGCTTCCGCGCCCTGCTGCACCGCAGACAGCTCGAGGACTCGCAAGGGATGCCCGATGCATCGCGAACAACGTCCACAGTCCGACGCCTCGGGATCATCAAGCTGCTCGCGCAGGAAGCGCAGCAAGCAGCCGGGGGTCTGCAGATACTCCCGCATCGCGGCGCCCTCCCGGGCGCGGGCTTCGCGCAGCCCCTGGTAGCGCTCGGCGTCGTAGACCCACGGCTGCCCGGTCGTGATCCAGCCCCCGCTGACCCGGCGCACGGCTCCATCGACGTCCAGCACCTTGAGCACCATCTCCAGCCGGGTGCGGCGCAGATCGACCAGCGGCTCGAGAGCGGCCGTCGACCGGGGCTTCTCGCCCAGCTCGGCCAGCAACCGGTGCACGACCGCCTCGTCCGGCATCGAGACCGACGCGAAGTAGGACCAGACCGCGGTATCAGCCGGGGTCGGCAGCAGGAAGACCTCCGCCCGTTCGGTGGCCCGGCCGGCCCGGCCCACCTGCTGGTAGTACGCAATGGGACTCGAGGGACTGCCCAGGTGGACCACGAAGCGCAGGTCCGGCTTGTCATAGCCCATCCCGAGCGCGCTGGTGGCGATCACCGCCTTCAGCTCATCGGCGGCGAGCTCAGCCTCGATCCGGCGACGCTCGGCGTCTTCGGTACGCCCGGTGTAGGCCGCGACGGCATGACCGCGGCCGGCCAGGAATGCTGCCGTGTCCTGCGCTCCCGCCACCGTGAGGGTATAGATGATCCCGGAGCCCGGCGCCACGCGTAGCAACGCATCGAGCCAGGCGAGCCGCTCCGGATCGCCGGGGAGCTTGACGACGTCGAGAGCCAGCGACTCGCGGTCGAGCGACCCGCGCAGCACCAGCGGCTCGCCGAGCACGGCAGCAACATCTCGCGTCACGCGTGAGTTGGCGGTCGCCGTGGTCGCGAGCACGGCGACGCCTGCCGGCAACCCGTCGAGGACGTCACGCACCCGGCGATAATCGGGGCGAAAATCGTGGCCCCAGTCGGAGATGCAGTGCGCCTCGTCGACCACGAGCAGCCCGCAGCGAGCGGCGACGTGAGGCAGCACCGACTCGCGAAAGCCCGGGCTATTAAGCCGCTCCGGGCTGATCAGCAGCACGTCGACCTCACCGGCCTCGACCGCCTGCTCGACGCGGCCCCACTCATCGAGGTTGGCTGAATTGATCGTCTCGGCCCGGATGCCAGCGCGCGCCGCGGCCTCCAGCTGGTTACGCATGAGGGCGAGCAGGGGGCTGACGATCAGCGTCACCCCGGCGCCGCGAGCCCGAAGCAGCGCAGTCGCCGTGAAGTAGACCGCGCTCTTGCCCCACCCGGTGCGCTGCACCACGAGCACCCGCGAGCCCCGCAGCAGCGCTTCGATGGCCCGCCACTGGTCTTCGCGCAGCTCGGCGGAGGGTCCCGCGAGCTTCGCGAGCACCGCCTGCGCCGCATCGCGATCGGTGAGCGCTGTGGGTGTCGACGTCATGGACCCATCCTTGCCATGACGTACGACAGAAGTCGCCGCTGCCCACAGGCTGAAAGTCGCCGGATCGGGCGTGGCGCCTCTGCGGCCGAGGTTAGGGCTGGGGGTCCTGGGGGCCGGGGGTGCTGGGTCGCTGGCGTTGGGATGGCTGACCATTCGGGACGCCGCAGCTACTACCCGAGCCGGGCCTCCTAGAGCGGCCGAAGGGCACGAGCGCTGTCCTCCATCGCCTCACCGGTGCCGACCAGGTCCTCGAGCTCACGCCGGGCACTTTCAGCCGCCACGCGCCGGGCGTGCGGTTCCTGGCCCTGCTCGGGATCGTGCTGCCACGACGCCGAGCACGACAAATGCGACGGCATCCGGAAGGCCGACCCGTCGCGCCACCGCCCGCGCGATCAGCACGGCAACGGCGATGCCCACCCCGGTCAAGAACAGCGAATCGTGCACGCCTAGCCCCTGCGGGACGGCTGCTCTGCAGCCTCGATGCACACACCGGCGGGCGGGGCCAGCTCGGGGCGCGGCTCGCCTGCCCGCGTACCGGATCGGGTGGACAGGAACGACCCGACCAGGATCAGCGCGAAGCCGATCAACGTCGTCGCGGTAATGTGTTCGTGCAGGAAGATCGCGCCGAGGAGCACGGCGACCGCAGGGTTGACGTAAGTGAAGACCGTCGCGACGACGGGTCCGACTTCTGCGATCAGCGCGAAGAACAGCAGGAAAGCGACGGCCGTACACACGACCCCGAGCACCACGACGGACGCGCTGACCCGAGCGTTGGGCCAAGCCTGCGGCAGCGAGGTCAGGGCGAATGGCGCGTAGCCGATCGCGACGATCGACAGCGAGGCCGCGACCACCCCGGTCGGCGGCAGGTCGGACAGGTAGCGCGACAGCAGGATCGGCCCGACGGCGTAACCGATGACCACGACCCCCACGGCCAGCGCCGCACCGAGCTGCGCTCCGTGCACATCGACACCCACCAGGGCGCCAACCCCGACAATGCCGAGCACGAGGCCGGTGAGCCTGGTGCCGCTGAGATCCGAGGTGGAACCGCGCGCGAACGCCAACCCCGCCCCGACGAGTGGAACCGCGGCGATCAGCAGGCCGGTCAGCGAGCTCGACAAATGCTGCTCGGCAACGGACAGCAGCAGCCACGGGACAGCGACTTCCGCCACCGTGTACGCCAGTAGCGGCTTCCAGCGCCTGAAGACGGGCTTAAGTTCACCCCGAGCCAGCGCCACCGGGAGCAGCAGCGCCACGGCGATCAGGCAGCGCAGGAAGACCAGCGTGACGGGGCTGAGCTCGCGTACCGCGACCTTGATGAGCAGGTACGGAATCCCCCAGATGAAGCACATGGCCGAGAAGAGCAGCCAACCGCGCTTCGACATCGCAGTCCCCTCCTTGCTCGCCGCCTACTCTGCCCTGAATGCGCATGGGATCACGTTCAGCGCACCGTTCAGAGCAGGGCGATCCCCAGCCCGGCGGCGGCGGCGAGCATGCCACCACCGACGCTGAGGCCCACGTTGACAAGTGCCAGCGAGCGATCGCCGTCCCCCGCCAGCCTCAACGTGTCGAACGCCCAGGTCGAGAATGTCGTGTATCCACCGCAGATCCCGGTCGCAGCAAACGCTGTCATCTGCGGGCCCAGCCCGTGGCTGGCGATCTCCGTCAGCAGGCCGAGGACAAACGAACCCAACACGTTGATCAGCAGAATTCCGGTGGGAAACCGGCTGATGCGTCCGAGCCCGTAGCGGCGGATCGCGAGCTGCTGGACCCACGCGTCGGTGAAATACCGCGCGAGCGCGCCGACGGCGGTACCGAGGCTGACGAGCAGCCAGGCGGCCGTACTCACGCCGCCCTCCGAGCGCGCCGCGAAGTGGCCCACCTGGTCGCGCTCCACCCGGCCGCCACTGCCACCAGACCTGCGGCGACGCTCAACGCCAGGTAGCCCAGCGAGGTCCACATCCGGCCGCGCCCGATCAGCTCGTCGATGCCGACTGAGAAGGTCGACCAGGTCGTGAATCCGCCGCAGAATCCCGTCACCGCGACCGCCCGCACATGTGCCGCGCCGCGCCCCAAGAGGGGCAAGACAGCGAGCAACACCGATCAGGAGCGAGCCGAGGACGTTGACCAGCAGCACCGCCCACGGAAACTGGCCGGGACGGGCTGGGATCGCCAGCACGATCCCGGCCCGTGCCGGACCGCCGACGGCAGCGCCGAGCGCTACAGAAAGCAGGATTCCCGGCTGCTGACGGGCCACCGTGCCACGCCTCCCGTCAGCAGCCTGCGCTTATCCGACGGTCGCTCATCCGGGGCGGCGCCCCAGCACCAGCGCTGCCTTAGCAGCGGGTGACGGTGACCGGGAAACCGTTGACGACCGCGTTGCCCGACGGTACGTCGACCAACCGGCCGGGAGCGAGCAGGTTGGTGTTGACCCCGACATGCGCGTCGGCGACACCGGTCTGGGCGCCGGGGACCGTATGACCCCACCCGTGCGGCAGCGACACGACCCCGCGCATCATCTCGTCGCTCACCTGTGCCTGCACCTCGACGCTGCCGGCCTCGCTGGTGACGCGCACCAGATCGCCGTCGTCGACCTCGGCGCGCGCGGCGTCGTCCGGGTGGATCAGCAACGTGCACCGATTGGATCCGCCGACCAGCGTGGGGATCTGATGCATCCAGGAGTTGTTTGACCGCAGGTGCCGGCGACTGGTCAGCACCAGAGCGTCTGCGGACCGGTCCAGGCGCGCCGCCAGTCGCGGGATGTCAGCGGTGACGTACTCGGGCGCAATTTCGATCTTTCCCGATGGCGTACGCAACAGGTCGCGTACGAGCGGCACCATCGGTCCGAAGTCCAGCCCGTCGGGGTTGTCTTTGAACGTCTGAAGGCTTACCCCGTCAGGGTTTTCGCCATAGCGGTCACCCCACGGCCCGGTGCGCAGTGACAGGTCCAGCATCCGCTCGGGACCGCCGGATTCGTACTGCGCGAGTACGGCCGCCGGGTCCAGCCCGGTCAGGCTGACCAGGTAGGAGAAGAAGCCGTCATCAAGCGCGCCACATCGACGTGGGCCGCCCGCTGCCCGCTGATGATGCCGGCCAGGCGCGCCAGCACCTCCCACTCCCCGTGCTAGATGCGCGCCTGCAGGTTGCTCTCGGTCGCCGGCCCGTCGTGTTGGCCGGCAGCGCCGAGCGCAGACATGACGAAGTAGGTCGTGAGCCCGTGCCACAGCGAGGCCCTACGCAGCATCCCGTGACCGACTCCGGCCACCTCCACGCGAGACACGTCGACGCCCGCCCGACGCGCCCGGATGGCGAAGTTGAGCGAGCCGCGAGGGTCGACCCACGTGTCGCGCGTCCCGTGAGCGATGAGGACGCGCGTTCCGCGCAGGTGCTCGACCGCCTCATCGGCCGGCAGCCAGGGAGCCAACGCCATGATCGCCTGGACCGATGGATGCCTGCCGGCCGCCAGAGCGGTCCGGCCGCCGAGCGAGTGCCCGACCAGGAAGACGGGGACGCCGGGATGCTCGCGCTCGACCTCACCCAGTGCCCAGATCGCGTCGTGCACCTGGGAGCCCTTGTCGTTCCAGCCACGATCGCGGTACTGCAGCGTCCAGACCGCCAGTCCGAGCCCCGCGCCGGAGCGTTGCAGGGCGCGGGCGAACGGAGTCATCCGCACCGCGCTGAGCTGGCGGCGACTGTCCGGACGCACGCTGCGCGCCTTCCCGCCATGCAGGACCAACGCCACCGCGAGGGTCTCCCCGTCGGCGGGGCGCACCTGCAGGCGAGGGACCGCCGCTGGCGCGACAGTCGCCGAGTCCTTGCCCATGTTGGCGTCCACTCCACGAGATTCGCTGCTGGTGAACGATCGGTTCGCTTTGGTCAACAGACGGGTGCCTGCAGAAATTGCTGACGGTTTGCGCGAGACGATCTTCAAATACGGCGTGTCGCGCCGACACGCGGGGCGTCAAAACGGATCTTGAGCAATTTCCATCAGGTCAGCCCGCAGCCTGTTCGGGCAGACTGGAGCAGCGCACCGCAACCGTCCACACGCACCGATCACTGGAGCCGCGCCCCATGCCTGTGACCGTCAGCAACGCCGTCGAGACCAGCAACGCCCCGCAGATCAGCGTCACCCCCGACACGCTCCCTGCCACTCTCGAGCTCGAGGACCTCGTCGTCGGAACCGGCCGGGAGGCCACCACCTCGCACACGGTCGAGGTGCACTACGCCGGAGTCCACGTGACCAACAGCCAGGAGTTCGACTCCTCCTGGAGCCGGGGCGGGCGTCCGACGAGCTTCCCGCTGAGCGGCGTCATTGCCGGGTTTCGCGACGGCATTGCCGGCATGCGAGAGGGCGGTCGCCGGGTCCTCGTCGTGCCGCCGGATATGGGTTACGGCACGCGCGGCGCCCCGCCCGCGATCGGCCCCAACGAAACGCTGGTCTTCGTGGTCGACCTGGTCCGCATCGTCTGAAGCCGGCCTGACCTGGCTTCCGCTACACGTCGCCCGGAGCCTGCCCGAGCGCGTGACGGACGGCAGCGTGCGCATGAATCCGGGTCGTGGGAAACGCCGGAACCGGGCAATCGCCCTCGCGGAGCAGCAGTTCGATCTCCGTGCAGCCGAGGATGATTCCTGCTGCGCCGGCGTCGGCGAGGCGTCCCATCACGCTCTGGTACGCGACCCGCGACGTCTCACGGACGATCCCCACACACAGCTCCTCGTAAATCACGCGATGCACCAGATCACGGTCGGCCGCTCCCGGGACCAGCACGCGCAAGCCATGACTGGCCAGCCGGTCGCGGTAGAAGTCCTGTTCCATCGTGAAGGCCGTACCGAGCAGGCCGACGGTCGAGATCCCCGCCTCGAGCACGGCTGCCGCCGTCACATCTCCCAGGTGCAGCAAGGGAATGTCCACCGCCGCCTGCACCTCAGCGGCCACCTTGTGCATCGTGTTCGTACACAGGATGAGCAGGTCCGCCCCGCCGCGCTCCAGGCTCTGCCCGGCCGCGGCGAGCAAGCGGGCCGCCTGCTCCCAGTCGCCGGTCACTTGCAGGCGTTCCACGTCGTGGCCTCCGGATGGGTCGCTGAGGAAGCCCATCACCCCGAGGTCGGCGAACGGCATGGCGTCCAGAATGACCTGCCCGCCATGGGTTTTCGCGTCGTCGAGCGTGCGCTTGACGTCGTCGGTGGCCAGGTATGTCGACCAGACGTCGGGCATCCCGGCGGGTGTCGCCATGCCTCCCGCGACCGGCTATGACGCGGCAGGATCGCGCAACTCATCGCCGGGCGTCGAACGGAGTTCGGCGCCGAGCCGGCGCGGCCTCAGAGGTCGACGACGACGTCCTCGCGGGGCGCCGCGCAGCAGACGAGCACGCTGCCTTCGGCGGGCAGATCGATCGGCTCCGGATCGTAGGAGATACCACCGGCGACGAGGCCGGTCTCGCAGCTGTGGCAGATCCCGGTGCGGCAGGACCAGCGGGTGGGTACGTCACACGCCTCGGCCAGCTCGAGCAGGCTGGCAAAGTCCTCGCGCCAGCGGACTGTGAGCCCGCTGCGGGCAAACGTCACGGCCGGCCCGGTCCCCACTTCACCACTCGGCAGATGAGGCGGGACGGGCACGCCTGCGGCGATTCCGGGGGTCGAAGCCGGGCCGGCACCGAAGACCTCGGAACGTACGCGCGCCGGGTCCGCGCCGAGGTCCACCAGCGCGATCCGGACGTCGGCCATGAACACATCCGGCCCGCAGATGTACGCGTGGCCGTCCACCGGAAGTCCTTGCCCCTGCAGGAAAGTGGCCGCCAACCGGCCCTGGCTGTCGTAGTCCTGTCCGGCCCGATCCGTCGGGAGCGGCGCGCTGTAGCAGACCCGCGAGTGCGCGTTGGGCAGCGCGCCGAGCAGCGAGCGCACCTCTGCCGCAAAGGGATGCTCGAGGGAGTTGCGTGCACCGTGCAACCACCACACCTCGCGGGTCGATTCAACCGCTGCTAAAGCGTGAAGCATCGCTAACATCGGGGTCACGCCGATGCCGGCGGAGAGCAGCAGTACGGGCCCGTCACCCGGCTCGAGGACGAACCGACCGCGCGGCGCAGCCAAGTCCACCCTGCCGCCGGCTCGCAGGTGCGCATGAATGTATGCGCTCACCGCCCCGCGCGCCTCCCGCTTGACGCTCACCCGGTACTGCGCCGAACCGGGCGGGTTGGAGAGCGAATAGCTTCGTGAAACCGGGGCGTCTGCGTCATTCAGCGAAAGGCGCAGCGTGACGAACTGCCCCGGGAGCGCGGCCGGAAGTGCTTCACCATCCGCGGCGGCCAGCCGCAGGGAAACGACCGAGGACGTTTCCGCCACGACGTCCGTGATCACCACCGGCCGAAACCCCGGCCACGCAGGCGGCGGCGCCAGGCCCTCACTGCTCAGGCCGACGTTGCCCGTCGCGCCGGGACCGGCTTCCAGGATAGCCCGAAACGACGTCTGCCAGCCGGGACTGAGTGTCGGCATACGTAACGCCCGGGCGACGTCGCCGCGGTCATGTCCCGGCAGATACAGCAGTCCGTCAACCTCGGCCACGGTCATCCGTTCGGCCGCCGCGCCGACCTTGACGATGGCGTCACCGGCCTCCACCTGACCCTCGCGCAGCACACGGACGTAGAAGCCGGGTCGCCGGTGGGCGACGAGCAGCGCGGGCAGCCGGGGCTCACCAAGTCGCATGCCGACGCGATAGCAGGTCACCCGCGGCTGGCTGACCTCGACCAGGGCCTCGCCTATCTCGTACTGATCGCCGATACACACCTCGTCGTCGGCCATCCCGTCGACAGTGAAGTTCTCGCCGAACTGCCCGTACTCGAAGTCATCGCGGCCGAACTCGCGCTTCCAATGCTCGTAGGAGTCGAGTTGGTAGACGAGCACGGCACGATGCGGACCGCCGTGGCCCGCCAGATCGCCTTGGCCATCCCCGTCAATGTTCAACGTTCGTAGCATCTGTGGCCCAGCGACGGCGTGCTTCCAGACGCCGGTATGGACGGTGCGCCCGCGCCAATCCGCGTCGCGGGGAAGCCCCACGCTGACAGCAACCAGGCGACCGGCGATCGATGCGGAATCCATACCTGCCTGCCCTCAGCGGCCCAGTGCGTGACGGTAGAGCGTTCCCCCGGGGTCAATGGTCTCCCACGGATAGTGCACCCAGCCGTCGGTCTCAACAACAAAGCGCGTTGACTCATCAAAATTGCGCGCGTAGCGGGGTTCGTTGACTCATGAAGGAATGCGCGCGTGGAGCGCGCCTGCCGTGCCGGTGTCGATCGGGGCGATAGGCCCGATCGATGGGACTGACGATGGGCCAGCGCAAGG
>JBBRSE010000007.1:0-123627 GCA_038245655.1 Mycobacteriales bacterium
CCAAAACCTGCTCGGGCTGCGGGCAGATCAAGCCGGATCTGACGTTGGCCGACCGGACCTACCGGTGCGCCGCCTGCGGGCTGGTTCTGGACCGGGATGTGAACGCCGCCGTCAACCTGGCCATCTGGCCGGCCCGACTGGGGGCCCAGACCGCGGCGCCACACGCGCCACCTACACCCTGTAGCTGCCTGACGCGAGCATGTCGCGTCACACCCGTCTGGTACGGGGAAGAGCCGACCGTCACCCTGCAACACAAGAACAACCGGGGCGCTGGGTCGGAACCGGAAGAAGACCGCACCGGCAGTTGCGGCGCCCGGACGGCAACCAAGCACCAGCCCTCCTTGGGCGGGCCAAAGGGAAGCCGGTGTGTCAGCGTTTAGCGACACACCCAGTTACAGCGTGCTGCTTTCCGCCGACGCCTTTGCTGCCGTAGCGGAGACGACCGACTACGGCTACCCGATCCGCGAACACATCGCGCGGGTGCTTCACGACGGCGAGATCATCTGGGCCCCGGCGATCGACGGCGCTGTGCTTCTGTCGACCCGCGGCGGCGACTTCGAACTGCACCTCGGCCAGGATCTCTCGATCGGCTATCTGTCCCACGACGACGAGCAGGTGCAGCTCTACTTCCAGGAATCGCTGACCTTCATCGCGCAGACCGGCGAGGCGTCCGTGGTGCTGCCGGCGACCAAGTAGCAGGGGCTGGCTGGCGCTCTTCAAAGTCCGCCGTGCATACTACGTCGACCGCTTTGACGCCTCGGGTTGTCGGGTCGGCGATAGGCCATTGACCAGCGCGGCGCATGGCGACGAGCGTCCCCGATCATCCGCTCGAGGCCCGGTGCCTTGCGCGCAAGACAATCCAGCGCCAGCCGCGAACAGCGATGTAAGGGGGCTCTCATGAGCCGGGAGATCGACATCCGCAACTTCCGACCCAGCCTGGTGACCACGCAGCGCGAGTCGCAGCTGGCAGCCGAAGCCGTGACGGTGTCCGAGCGCCTACCGGGTCACCACCGGGTGGCTATCGGCTTGCTCGACGCGACGACCGGCAATGCCGCCAGCATCATCTCCACGGGCGCACCCGCTGCGGACGGGGATTTCATCCAACGCGCCCTCGACCACCTTCAGTCAGTAGCCCCCGCGCTCGGTCTGACGCTGCACGGGCGCGAGTTCGTGCCGGCTCCGAACCCGGCGACGACCAGCAGCGGCAGCGCTGCCGTCCACCTGCAGCAGACGCTGAAGGGCATCCCGATCTTCCAGGCCGCCCAGACCGTCCGATTCGGGGTCGATGGCGCGATCGAAGACATCGTCGGCAGCACCGTCTCCGTGGACTCCGACCTCCCGGTCGCTCCCACCCTCACCGTGACCCAGGCGGTCAGCAGAGCCGCCGAGCAGGTGGCTACACCGGACGCCGACGAGCTGGGTCAGGCGGACCAGTTCGGCGAGCCGCTCACCCCGGAAGCGGTAGACCTGACCGGCTGGGAGCCCACGGTCAGGGCCGTCTTTCCGGACTCCCCGCGGCGCGAGACCGTCCTCGATCCCGGCCCGTTCGCTGACGATATCCGTGCCTCACTGATCTGGTTTCCGATGCTGGGCGTCGCGAACGCCGTCAGCGGGACGGCCCTGGCGTACCACGTCAACCTCGGCCTGCCGGGCGGCTCGGAACGGTACGCCGTTGTTGTCGATGCGACCGACGGCACGATCCTTTTCTGCCGTCAGACGGTCCTGCGCATGGCGGCTCGCGGCAACGTCTACCTGGTCGATCCTCGCCAGGGCCGCCAGCTGGTGTCCTTTCCCCGGCCGCTCTCGGACTACCCGATCCCACCGGCCGCTGCTCCGGCACTTCCGGCTGGTTTTCCCTACGCCTGGGTCGATTCGAGCAGCACGGTCGGCATCACGACCAGCGCCCACCCCGGCAACAGCGGCCCAGCCCTAGCGGGAGCCGTCAGCGGGAGCACGGTCACGTTTGACCCAGCCGATCCGCTCGGCCAGGACCAGATGGTGCTGAACATCTTCTACTTCTGCTGCGTTATGCACGATGTGCTGTACTCGCTGGGTTTCCGCGAGGCCGACGGCAACTTTCAGGCAAACAATCTCCTGCACGGCGGTCTCGCTAACGACCCGGTCGACGCCGGTGCCTATCCCGCTCCGGTCTATGGCACAGCCAACATGGGCACGCCGGCGGACGGCAATGCACCCGTGATGCAGATGGGGCTCGTCGCGGCGACCGGCCGGCACACCGCATTCGACGCCTCGGTCGTCTTCCACGAATACACGCACGGTCTGACCACTCGGCTCGTCGGGGGCGGCGTCGGCGAGCACGTCCTGGACTCGAAACAGAGTGGAGGCATGGGCGAAGGCTGGAGTGACTTCATGGCCTGCATGCTCAACGGCAACCAGGTGGTCGGCGACTGGGTCGGGAATTCTCCGGGTGGCTTCCGTCAGTTCGCATACACCTCGAAATTCCCGGACGACTTCGGGATGGTGGGGACCGGCCGCTACAACGAGGTCCACAATCTCGGCGAGATCTGGTGCGGCGCACTCATGGAGATGAGCCGGCGCATCGACCGCGGCCTCGCCCTGCAGATCGTCGTGGACGGGCTGAAACTCACCCCCGCCAACCCCAGCATGCCTGCCGCCCGCGACGGGATCGTGATGGCGCTGCGCCACAAGCAGGCCGCCGGGCAGCTCAGCTCTCCGGTCTACGCCGCCGCCGAGCAGGCGATCTGGACCGTCTTCGGCCGCTTCGGGATGGGGCCTGCCGCCAGCTCGCACGGAGCGCAGCTCACTGCAATCGTCCCCGACTACGACCTGCCCTGGGAGCCGCCGGCCATCGCGGCGTGGGCGCATGACCGGCTCGACGTGGTCGGCAACGGCCTCGACGCTGCCCTCTCGCATGCCTGGTGGAACGGCATCGTGTGGACTGGCTGGGAATCCCTCGGCGGAGTCCTCACCAGCCCGCCCTCGATGGTCTCTTGGGGCCCGGATCGACTCGACGTCTTCGCGCAGAGCACGGATCAGGGAGTGTGGCACCGCTGGTGGGACGGCAACGTGTGGGGAGGCTGGGAATCCCTGGGTGGCTCCCTGCGCAGCAAGCCACAAGCGGTCTGCTGGGGCCCCAACCGCATCGACTTGTTCGGAATCGGTGCGGACCACGCGGTCTGGCACCGCTGGTGGGACGGCTCGATCTGGGGCGACTGGGAATCCCTGGGTGGCTTCTTCATCAGCCCGCCGACAGCCGTTTCCTGGGGACCCGACCGGTTGGACCTCCTCGCCGTCGGCACCGACGGTGCGGTGTGGCACAAGTGGTGGGACGGCTTGGCCTGGGGAGGTTGGGAATCCCTGGGCGGCGTCATCATCGGGCAGCCGGAGGCGACTTGCTGGGGCCCGAACCGGATCGACGTGTTCGGGATCGGCACCGACGCGGCTGTGTGGCACACCTGGTGGGACGGCAACGAGTGGGGAGCGTGGGAATCCCTCGCAGGCACCTTCCGATCACCACCGACGGCAGTGTCCTGGGGCGCAAACCGGCTCGACATTTTCGCCATCGGCATGGACTTCGCGCTCTACCACGGCTGGTGGGACGGCAACGAGTGGGGAGGGTGGGAATCCCTCGGCGGCAACCTGAGGAGCCGAGCCTCCGCCGTTTCCTGGGCGCCGCACCGGATTGACCTTGTCGCGCGCGGGACGGATCAGGCGATGTGGCACAAGTGGTGGGACGGAAACGTCTGGGGTGGTTGGGAGAGCCTCCACGGCCGTTTCGGGTAGCGGCTCAGGCCGGGGCCTTGGCGGCCTTCGCCTTGGCCTTCATCTCCTGCTTGAACGCGCGCACGCGGCCGCGCGAATCCTCATCGACGATGTCGGCCACGGATCGGTGGCTGCCGGCTTTGCCGAAGTCACCAGCCGCCTGGCGCCATCCTTTCGTGGTGATCCCGCGCTGCTTCCCCAGCAGCGCCAGGAATATCTGGGCCTTCTGGGTACCGAATCCGGGGAGCGCTGCAAGCCGTTTAAGCAGATCCTTGCCATCGGCGGCGCTCCCCCACACCGCACCTGCATCCCGGTCGTACTGATCCACGACTATCCGGCACAGCGCCTGCATGCGAGCAGCCATCGCCTTGGGGAATCGGTGGATCGCCGGTGGCTTCGAGCACAACGCCGCGAATGCCTCGGGCTCGTAACCCGCGATCGCGGCGGCCTCGAGCGTGCCGCCGAAGCGCTCCTTGAGCACGTAGGGGCCAGAAAACGCCTTCTCCAATGGGATCTGCTGGTCGAGGAGCATGCCGATCAGCAGGGCCAGATCGTCCTGCTCGAGCAGATCATCCGCTTCGGGTTGGGCCGCCAAGTACATGGGGCCAGTATGACGGCGCCGCGATTCACACGTCGAAACCGGGCGCGCCGACCCCCCGGATACACGTGAGGTCCGTATCCTCGGCGCGGTGATGGAGCGTGGCGCGCGACTGGATGGTGAGCGACGCCTGCTGCAAGTGACGGATGTCCTGCGAGCCATCGAAGACCAGTTCCACACCGCGTTTCCGCGCCGGATCTGGGTCTGCGGTTCGCTTCGCGGACTGCGCAGCGGGGGCCTGGATCAGGAGCTGGCCGGCGGGGCCGCCGTCGATGCCTTCGTGCTGGCCGAAGACACTGACGAAGGCCTGCGCACGCTGCCCTGCGAGCTGAACCCGGATGCCCGGCTGGCGATCGACGATTCGCTGCGCCGCCTCCACGATGTCGCCGTCGATGACCTGCTGGTCGACGGGCACTACGTGCGTGCCGGAGGCCTGCTCAGCTACGACCCGGAGCGCCACTGCGCGATCTTCGGGGTGACGGCCCTCGACCCGCAGCCCACGGCGCTCTGGCTGGCGGAACGGCGCGATCAGGTACGCACCGCTGCCGCCGCCGCCCGGCTGTCGGAACGTCAGCGTGACCTGCGCGTCCCGATGGCTCCTGCGTCGATCGCGCTTGTCGCTTCTGCCGGAGACCCCGCCTTGGCGCGCGCCCAGGAGACGCTGGCCGGCTGCGGCTTCGCGCTCGATGTCAAGGTCTACGCCCCGGCCATCGCGGGCTCCGCCGCTGGCGACCAGCTGGCTAACGGGCTGCGCGAGGCGGCGCTGGGGGGTCACGACATCGTCTTGCTGCTGCGCCAGGATGGGCGGCCGCTCAGCCTGGCGCCGTATGACTCGGAGGCAGTCGTCCGTGCCGTAGCCACCTCCACGACCCCGGTCCTGACGGGTCTGGGCTCCCCCGATGAGCCCGCCGCCGCCGAGGAGATCTCCCACCAGGCCTACCCGACCGCCGACGAGGCCACGGTCTCGGTGGTACGCCGGTTGCAGCGCGCGGCCGATCTCGTCGAAGATACGGTCGAGGCGATCGCGGATGCCGGCGATGAGGCCCTGCGTCGTGCCGCCCGCAAACTCGAGCAGACGCGCCACGCGCTGGCCGAAGATCTGCGGCAGGCCGTAGGACGGGCTCGCCGGGCGCGGGCACAGCGGCTGCTGCGGATCCGGGTAGCCGCCGGCGTTCTCGCGATCGCCGTCATCGCCGTGGCTGCCGTCACGCAGATCTGGCCGCTGTTGGCGGCGTTTGTCGTCCCGCTCGCAATCGCCCTGGCCGCACCGCGGCTGCGCACGCAGAGGAGGGGACCGGTGACGGCCACCCAGTACACGTTTTCCGAGGCCCTGACCCAGCTGTCGACGATCGGGCGACGGCTGCAGGAGGTCTCCGACCCTGACGACGTCCTTCGGCTCGAAGCCGAGGCTGACGCGCTCGCCGATCACTGCCGCTCGCTGCTGAGACGCCCGCGGACCCTGCGCGAGCGTTCCGGAGCCGGCGCTGTCCCGTCGCCGCCGGCGTGGCCCACGGTCACCGCCGACGGCAGCGTGGTCGGCGAGCAGCAGCCGGAAAGCGCCGACGCGAGAAACCTCTTTCTGGCCGGTGACGACCTGCCGGCGACGCTTGCCGACCAGGACCACGAGCGGGTCGACGCCAGCGAGCCGGGCGGGACACTCCTGCTGCCCTCCGAGCCGGCGCGCTCCGAACAACGCTGACCGATCCCGCCCGCCAAAGTCCGCCGCGGCCGGACGGTTCTATGGCCTGACAACCATGGCAACATAGCCGTACGTGACGAGCCCTTACCGGACCGTCCTTCGTACCCCAGGCGCCCGCCGGTTCGTGGTTGCTGGATTCGTCGGCCGGATGCCGATGGCGATGATGACCATCGCAATCCTGCTGGTGGTGCGCCACCGCACGGGCTCCTACGGGGTGGCGGGCGCTGCGAGCGCCGCTCACACCCTGACCCAGGCCGCCGCAACTCCGCTGGTGGGCCGGCTGGTCGACCGGCGCGGACAGTCCGTGGTGTTGCCCAAGCTGCTCATGCTCTTTCTCGCCGGTATCGCCCTGCTGGACATTGCCGCCGGAACCCACGGTCCCGTGGCCCTGCTTTTCGCCGGCGCCGTGATTGCGGGTGCGGGGCAGCTGCCGTACCCGTCGCTGGTACGCACCCGGTGGTCGCACCTGCTGGGAGCCAGTTCTGCGATGTCGACGGCCCTGGCGTTGGAAAGCGCGGCCGACGAGGCGATCTTCACGCTCGGCCCGGTGGTCGTAATCGGGCTCTCGGCCCTCAATCCGCTGCTCGCACCCATCGTGGCTGGAGTGTTGGCGCTGGCCGGTACGGTGCCGTTCGTTGCCGCCCGCTCCACCGAGCCGCCGCCGTTCACCGCCGGCACCGGGTCGTCCGCCTGGCGCATCCCGGCAATGTGGGTGCTGATCTCCAGCAGCATCCTGATCGGGATCGTGTTCGGCGGCGTGGAGGTCGCCATGGTCGCGTTCGCGCAGCGGCAGGGAGCATCTGGACTTGCAGGCGTCCTGGTGGGACTCGTCGCTTTCGGCAGCATGGTCGCCGGCCTTTGGTATGGCACCCGGCAGTGGCGATCAGACCTGTCCGTGCGCTACCGCTTGTCGCTGGCGACGCTGGCGATCGGAGCGATCCCGGCCGTCGCAGCGAGCTCGCTCTGGCAGATGGCGCCCGCCTCGCTGCTCATCGGGGTCTCGATCGCCCCGACACTCATCGCGAGCAGCGGCCTGGTAAACCGCGTCGTGCCCCCCAGCGCCCGCACAGAGGGCTTTACCTGGCAGAGCACGGGCATCAACGTGGGGGTCGCCTCCGGGGCGGCGCTGGCCGGTGTGCTTATCGATTCGTTCTCGGTGCGCGTCGCCTACCTCGCGGGTCCGATCGCCGCCGCCCTGGCCGCGCTGGTCGCCTTATCGGGAAGTCGTTTGCTACGGCCACGCCCAGCGCCCGCGCTGCCGACTGAGCCTGCGATCCGCTAGCCGCCGCTAGCCGTCAGACGGCGCGCGGCACCAGATCGTCCTCGATGCGGGGATAGACCGGGGCCAGCCGGCGCGGGGGAGCAAGCCGCGCGGCATAGCGTCCGGCCGGAAGCTGATCGACGGCGAGCGGCAGCCTGTAGCACCGCGAAAGCGGCTCCGCGGCCAAGACCTCGGCGATGGGTCCGGCAGCCGTGACGAACCCCGACCGCAGGAGCAACACGTGGGTCACGCCCGACGGGATCTCCTCGACGTGGTGGCTGACCATGATGAGCACCGGGCCGTCAGGGCTGGCCATCACCCGGGTGAGCCGGCGCATCAAAGCCTCGCGGGCGCCGAGGTCCAGACCCGCGGCGGGCTCGTCCAGCAGCAGCAGCTCGGGGTCGGTCATGAGCGCGCGCGCGATCTGCACGCGTTTACGCTCCCCCTCCGACAGGGTCCCGTACGCCCGCTCCGCGATCCGCCCGCAGCCCAGCTGCTCGAGCAGGCGCAGGGCGCGCAGGTCGTCTGCCGGGTCGTAGTACTCGCTCCCGCGGCCCAGCACGGCATATCCGGCGGTGACGACGGCATCGCGTACGCGCTCACCGGCCGGCAACCGCTCGCCGAGAGAAGCGCTGGCAAAACCGATACGCGGCCGGAGCTCGTAGACATCCGCACCGCTCTCGCCGGTCGCCGGATGCAATGCCTCGCCGAGCACCTCGACCCAGCCCGACGTCGGCGTCAGGGTCGTGGCGGCCACTTGCAGCAGGGTCGTCTTTCCGGCGCCGTTGGACCCGAGCACGGCCCAGCGTTCGCCGTCGCGCACCGTCCAGTTCACACCCGACAGCAGGGCCTGGGCACCACGACGGACCGTGACGTCGCGCAGCACGAGTACCGGTTCGGCCATGCCCGGGACGGTATGCCCGACACGTGCCGCGACCGGGCGCGACTCGCGGGTAACCCGGATATGAGCCGACCTGGGCTACTCGCTCTTCCCCCGGCGAAGGATCTTGCGGCCGAGCCAGACGAGCGGGTCATAGGAGTTGTCGACGACACGCTCCTTCAACGGGATGATGGCGTTGTCCGTGATTTTGATGTGTTCCGGGCAAACCTCGGTGCAGCACTTGGTGATGTTGCACATGCCGAGACCGGCCTTTTCGCGGAGCAGGTCGCGACGGTCATTGGTGTCAAGCGGGTGCATCTCGAGTTCGGCGTACTTGATGAACATCCGGGGGCCCGCGAACTTTTCCTTGTTCTCGTCGTGGTCACGAATGACGTGGCACACCGTCTGGCACAGGAAGCACTCGATGCACTTGTGGAACTCCTGGACCCGGTCGATGTCCTCCTGCTGCATCCGGTAGGTGCCGTCCTTCTCCCGTGGTCTCGGAGCGAAAGCGGGCACCCGGGAGGCCATCTCGTAGTTGAACGAGACGTCCGTGACGAGGTCGCGAATGATCGGGAAAGTGCGTAGCGGGGTGACCGTGATGGTCTCCGCCGGGTCGAAGGTCGACAGCCGGCTCATGCAGGCCAGCCGCGGCTTTCCATTGATCTCCATGCTGCACGAGCCGCACTTGCCCGCCTTGCAGTTCCAGCGCACGGCGAGGTCACCGGCCTGCGTCTGCTGGATGCGGTGGATGGCATCGAGAACGACTTCACCCTCCTCCACCGCCACGGTGTAGTCGGCGAGGTCTCCGCCGGACGCGTCGCCGCGCCACACCCGCATGGACAGGTCGTAACCCATCAGGAACCCGCCTTCTTGTCGGCCGTTGCAGGCGGCGTTTCGAACAGGACACGCAGATCGTCGGGCATCTCCGGCAAAGGCTCGGCCCGCAACTGCAACTCGCCGCCGCGCAGCCGCAGCACGTGGTTGATCTTCCCGAACTCGGCGACCGGTCCCGGGTAGTCCTCTCGGGTATGGCCGCCGCGGCTTTCGTGACGAGCGAGCGCCGCGGTCGCGATGCACTCCGCGATCCGGATCATGTTGCGCAGATCGACGGACAGGTGCCAGCCGGGGTTGAACTGCCGGTGCCCCTCCACGCCGGTCTGCGCCGCCTCCTCCTTCAACACGGCCAGCTCCTTGAGCGCCTGCTCGAGCTCGGACTCGGTACGGATGATGCCGACGAGGTCGTTCATCACGTTCTGCAGCTTGGAGTGGACCGTATACGGGTTGTTGGCCGGATCACGCTCGAACGGGGCAAGCGCCTCCGCCGCGACTGTAGCCACCTGCTTCTCGTCGACCTTTGGCCGCTTGGCCGGGGTCAGCGCCTTGGCGTACTCCGCCGCCGAAGCACCCGCCCGGCGACCGAAGACGATCAAGTCACTCAGCGAGTTGCCTCCGAGGCGATTGGAGCCGTGCAGCCCGGCGGCACATTCACCGGCTGCGAACAGGCCGGGAAGGGTGGTAGCAGCGGTATCCGCCTCGACTCGAATGCCGCCCATCGCGTAGTGACACGTCGGCCCGACCTCCATTGCCTCCGCCGTGATGTCGACGTCCGCCAGCTCCTTGAACTGGTGGTACATCGACGGCAGCCGGCGCTCGATGTACTCCGCCGACCGGCGGGTCGCGATGTCGAGGAAGACACCGCCGTGGGGGGATCCCCGGCCGGCCTTGATCTCGGCGTTGATGGCGCGCGCCACCTCGTCGCGCGGCAGCAGCTCGGGTGGGCGCCGGGCGGTCGCCTTGTCGGTGTACCAGCGGTCGCCCTCCTCCTCGGTATCGGCCGTCTCGGAGGCGAACACCTCGGGGATGTAGTCGAACATGAAGCGCTTGCCTTCGCTATTGCGAAGGACGCCACCGTCACCGCGAACACCTTCGGTGACGAGAATCCCCTTCACGGACGGCGGCCAGACCATGCCCGTCGGGTGGAACTGGACGAACTCCATGTCCATCAGGTCGGCACCGGCCTCCATCGCGAGAGACTGACCGTCGCCGGTGTACTCCCAGGAGTTCGAGGTGACCTTGTAGGACTTTCCGGTGCCGCCGGTGGCAAGCACTACGGTCGGCGCGCTGAACTGCACGAAGGTGCCGGACTCGCGCCAGTACGCGTAGGCCCCGGCGATCCGGTTGCCCGACTCGCCGTTTTCGGTGAGCAGGCGAAGGACCGTGCACTCCATGAAGACGTCGATCCGCGACGACACGGCACGGTTCTGCAGGGTGCGGATCATCTCCAGGCCGGTGCGGTCACCGACATGAGCGAGCCGCGCATAGCGGTGGCCACCAAAGTCGCGCTGCAGGATGCGGCCGTCGGGGGTGCGGTCGAACGCAGCGCCCCACTCCTCGAGCTCCATGACGCGGTCGGGCGCCTCCTGAGCATGCAGCTGAGCCATGCGCCAGTTGTTGAGCATCTTGCCGCCGCGCATGGTGTCGCGAAAGTGCACGCGCCAGTTGTCCTCTTCCCACACGTTGCCCATGGCCGCGGCGATCCCGCCCTCGGCCATGACGGTGTGGGCCTTGCCGAGCAAGCTCTTGCAGACGATCGCCGTACGCGCTCCCGCCTCGTGGGCCTCGATCGCGGCCCGCAGGCCCGCGCCACCTGCACCGACGACGATCACGTCGTACTCGTGGACCTCGGCGGCCGTCGCGTGGATCGGCGCCGTGTGCACGCTCGAAGTGGCGGAATCGCTCATCAAGAAATCCAGTGGTAGTCGGTGATGGTCCCGTTGGAGACGAGCCAGATGTAGAGGTCAGCGACGCCGATCCAGGTCAGGCTCAGCCACGCGAACAGCATGTGGTGGCCGTTGAGCTTGCTGACGCCCTTCCAGTAGCGATAGCGCATCGGGTGCTTGCTGAACGTCTTCAGCTGCCCGCCGATGATGTGCCGGCAGGAGTGGCACCCGAGGGTGTAGAGCCAGATGAGCGCCACGTTGATCGCGAGGACGGCGGTGCCGACCCCGATGAAGAAGTGGCCGTCGAGCTCGAACGAGCGTCCGAGGTCGTACGTCAGCAGGACCCCGAAGAGGAACGCGAAGTAGAAGAAGTACCGGTGGATGTTCTGGAAGAGCAGCGGGAACCGGCTCTCTCCCGTGTACTTCTGGTGGCCGTCCGGCACCGCGCAGGCCGGCGGTGACAGCCAGAAGGCCCGGTAGTACGCCTTGCGGTAGTAGTAGCAGGTGAAGCGGAAGCCCAGCGGGAAGACCAGGATCAGAAGCGCGGGCGAGAAGTGCCACCAACCGCCGAGAAACTCCGGCGTGTAGTGGTCGACGCACTTGTTGGTGACGCAGGGCGAGTAGAACGGCGACAGGTAGGAGAACGCGAAGTAGTGGGCGTTACGAAAAGCCGCGATGGTGCCGTAGACGATGAACGCCATCAGACCCAGGAACTGCACCAGCGGCGGCACCCACCAGCGGTCCTTGCGGTAGGTGCGAGGTTTGATGGCGGCCCGAGTTGTGCTGCGGGCCGGCGGCGCCGCGACCGGCGCTCGGCCGCGCGACGGGGTCGTCAGGGCCATGGGTCTCCGTTCGTCTGTCGATCTGCCGTCGTGGGAGATCGGTTGGGCAGCCCGGCATGGACGCTGCCGCCCCACAGTTCATATCGTGTCAGGCCCGCTGTGCGCGTCAGCGGCGCCGCCCGTCCCGAGGCGGCAGGACCGCCGCCGAGCACCGACTCCCGGGCAGACCCCGTCCTCACCGATCAGGTCGACCGCCGTTTCACGATGCGATGGCAACCGCGGGATCAGTACTCCGCCGCGCCGTGCACGCCCCCCAACGCCGACTGACGAGCGTTCGGATCCGCCCAGGTCAGCCACCACTTCCTGGGCAGGCCGCAGGTCCCTGGACAGCCCCTGCGACGTCCTGCGCGAGGCCGGGCGCGCTCGCCGCGGCCGTAACGATCGCTTCACCGAGCCGAAGGCGCGCCGCAAATCGCCGGGTTCGTCGTGCAAGGTCACACCACACCTCCGGCAAAAGGCACTGCTTTCCTGCGAAAACAACGTGGTCGGAATCACATCACAGTTACCGCTGAGAGTCAGTCCAGTGACCTCGCGAGCGGGCGCGCCAGGTCGCCGCGGTCGTCGATGCGGACGGCCGTCAGCTCGAGCCAGCGAGCGAGCTCGGTCAGTTCTGCGGCCAGCTCCTGCGCCACCATGGTCGTATCCACTCCGGCTTCGGCGAATGCGCCCTTCACGTGAAGGGTGGGTACTCCTCGGGAGCGATCCGCCTTGAGGTCGACCCGGCCCACCAGCGTGTCACCGAGCAGGAACGGCAGCACGTAGTAACCGAACACCCGCTTGATGGCCGGCGTGTAGATCTCGATGCGGTAGTCGAAGCCGTAGAGCCGGGCCGCCCGGCCGCGCTCCCAAACCACCGGATCGAACGGCGTGAGCAATGCCCGCGCGTGGACGCGACGCGGCACAACCAGCCCGGGACGAACGTAACCGGCCTGCTTCCAGCCCTCGACCGCCACCTCGAGCAGCTCCGCCGAGGCCACGAGCTCGGTCACGACCGGTCGCGCGGTGGGAACGGTCATCCTGAAGTAGTCCGCCAGGTCACCGACAGTCGCCACCCCGAGGGCATCGACAGCATGAAGGATCAGCTGGGCACGCGCCTCGTCCTCGGCGGGCGTGGGAGTCGCCAGGATGTGCGCCGGTAACACCCGCTCCGGCAAATCGTAGGTGCGCTCGAACGACGGCCGCCGCCCGGCCACCTGCAGCTGACCGGTGACGAACAACCATTCCAGACCGCGCTTCTCATCCGACCAGTCCCACATCGCCCCCGGGGTGCGCTCGCGCGGAGCCGTCACCTCACTGGCGGACAGCGGCCCTTCCTCGCAGATGCGCCCCAACAAAGCCGCGACCAGCTCCGGACGCTCCCGCGCAAGCCGCGACGGCCCGCCCCAGATGCCCTCGTGATTGCGCGCACGCTCCTTGCGCCAGCGCAGCAGAGGCTCGTACGCAACCGGCATCAGCGAGGCCTCGTGCGCCCAGGTCTCGAAGAAGTGGCGCTGCCCCCGCGCGGGCCAGCCGAGCTTGTCCAGCGCGGTGCGGTCGTAGGGGCCGAGCCGGCTGAACAGCGGCAGGTAATGGCTGCGCACGAGCACGCTGACCGAATCGATCTGCAGCAAATGCACGCGATCTACGGCGGCGCGCAAATGGCGAGCCGCCGGCGCTCTCGGCCGTGGCTTGGCGAACCCCTGCGCCGCCAGCGCCACCCGGCGGGCCTGCGCTGCTGACAATCCCGCGGAAGTCACGCCTGTGATCCTGCCGTGCGCCACTGACATTTCGGGCGGGCGGTTCTAGTACGCAAGTCCGATGGCGACCCTTACCAGTTTCGGCAAATGAGCCGGCGGCGATGGACGCCGTCAGACCGCCGCAGTGATCCCCCAATCCAGCTCCGCGAAGGCCCCCGGTTCGAGGCGAATCAGACCCTCGCCACTGGCCAGCCCGTTGGGCGGACACGTCATCGGCTCCACAGCGAGTCCCCGCCTACGACGCGCAGGCCCCAGGGTGTCACCGGTGAAGACCTGCAGGTAGTCGAACCCGGGGCCGGCCCACAGCTGCACCCGGCCCGCCGGTCCCGCAACAGTGACGCGGGCAAGCTCACCCTCGCCGCGCTGAACATGTGCGAACGCGTCATCGATGACGGCGGCGCCGACGAGGTGCCCGGCGCGGTAGTCGTACGCCGTGCCCGCAACCGGCTCGTCGCCGGTCGGAATCCCCCGCCTGTCGAGCAGCAGCCGGGTTTCGGCAGGAACCGTCAGGATGAGGTCGTCCACGAGGCCGCCGGAGGCCAGGTAGGGGTGAAAACCAAGCCCGAACGGGGCCGGCCGGGATGACTCGTTGCGGACGGTCGTCGTGACGTCAAGCCCAGCGACGCTGAGCCGGTAGTCGATACGCAACGAGAGCCGGAATGGGTAGCCCGGCTGCGGCGCAAGCGTGTGCCTGGCGCTCGCCCCCGCCGCGCCCGCCTGCTGCACGTCCCACGCCGACCACCGCACCAAGCCGTGGATCGCGTTACCGGCGGGCGGTTCGGATAGGGGCAGCTGGCGGGTCGTACCGTCATCGTCCCAGCGACCATCGGCGAGCCGGTTGGGCCACGGAAAGAGCACCTGCCCGCGGCCACCGCCAGCCAGCTCATTTTCCGGGAAGCCGTCGACCACCCGGCGCCCAGCGTGGTCGTAGCTGCGCAAGCCGCCGCCAACCTCGACGACGACGGCCCGATGCTCGCCGTGAACCAGCTCGATCTGGGTGCCGGAGGGCGGCAGTGGCGTCATGGGTGGCACCTCGGTTCGTCGTCGGATGGCCACAATCGCATCAGCGATGCGGCGGCACCAGCCGGTGAGTCGACGAAAACGAAACCAACGGAACCAGAGGACAACGTGGGAGTGCCCGACCGTCCGCAGATCCCATGCCCGTGGTTTGCGGCGACGCCCGAGCGCTAGGCCCGCACGTCCTATTCTGGATACATGGCGCGGCAACTGTCACAGGAGGACCTCGCCCTCGTCGTCAAGCGCGCGACCGAACTGCACGTTGCCGGCACCGGACACACGCCCGACCCGATGCTCGACGAAGCGGCCGTGCTCGAGGTCCTGCGCGAGGCGGGCGTCTCCGCTGATGCGGCCGGTCAGGCGCTGCTGGAATGGCGGCGCGGCAACCTTGCCACCGGGCTGGCGCTGGCGGCGCCGCCCCCGCGTACTGCGCTGGAACCCACGGCCGCCGTCGCACGCCAGCTCCCGATCGCGCCCGAGCGGATGGCTGATGTGTTCGACGCCGCCATGAAGCGCCACCTGTTCATCCGCGGGCGACGGGGCGGCCTCGGCGGCCACTGGCTGGCGCGCTCGGGAGTCTTCGCCGACCTGCGGCGCGGGCTCGACTTCAGCGGCTCACTGCTGCTGAAGGACGTGAACCGGCTACGGCTCGAGGTGCTTCCCGCGGCAGGCGGCCACTGCCGGGTAACCGTGACGGCGGACATCTCGCACTACCGCGGAAAACTGGTCGCCATGCTGGTCGGAGTGCCGGCCGTCGCGGCTGTCGGGTTCGGCATCGGCGGGCTTGCGGAGTCCTCGCTCGAGCTCGGGCTGATCGGCACCCCGCTCGCCGCGCTCACGGCCGGCGGCGGCTACCGGGGCGCCTCACACTTCCTGGAACGCCAACGCGAGAAGACTCGAGAGGCGCTAGACATCGTGCTCGACCGGCTCGCTTGAGCGGGTTCTCCCAGGGCGAACCGCCGCCGATTAATTCTGTCGCACCCATGCGTCAACATGATCGAAGCTAGTGACAAGCCGCCCCAAAACGCCCAGCGCATGCGGTGGACATCCGCTGTAGCCCCCGAGGAGACCACGTGAGCGGTCCGATATCAGTGCTCGTCGAAAACGTTTGGAAGACGTTCGGTAAGCCACCCAAAGCCGTGGAGGCATTGCGCGGCATCAGCTTCGAAGTGCCCCGCGGCCAGGTGCTGGGCCTGCTCGGCCCTAACGGTGCCGGCAAGACGACTGCGGTCAGAGTGCTCACCACGCTGATCCAGCCCGACCGCGGCCGTGCCGAGGTCGAGGGGCTCGACGTCTGCAAGTCCCCGGCAGAGGTTCGCAAGGTCATCGGCCTGGCCGGCCAGTTCGCGGCGGTCGATGACAACCTCACCGGCCGGGAAAACGTGGAGATGGTCGGACGGCTCTACCACCTCGGCGCCAAGCTGGCCCGAAAGCGAGCCGATGAGCTGCTGGAGCGGTTGCGCCTGACCGACGCGGCCGACCGACCGGTTCGAACGTACTCGGGCGGCATGAGGCGCCGCCTCGACGTCGGGGCCAGCCTGGTCGGGCAGCCGCGCGTCCTGATGCTCGACGAGCCGACGACCGGCCTCGATCCCCGCAGCCGTGCCGAGATGTGGGAGTTCATCCGCGACCTGGTGGCCGACGGCGCCACCGTGCTCCTGACCACCCAGTATCTGGAAGAAGCTGACCAACTCGCCGATGGCATCATCGTCATCGACCACGGCAAGGTCATTGCCCGCGGTACGAGCCAGGAGCTCAAAGACTCGATCGGCGGCGACGTGCTCGCGGTCCAGGTGGCTCCCGATCGGGTGGCCGCTGCGCTCTCGGCGGTCGCCGGTCTCGGGGTGGGCGAAGCGCACCGCGAAAATGACGAGGGCCACTTCTCAGTGCCCGCTGGTCAGGATGGCCCCGGGTTGTTGACGGAGCTCGTCCGCCGGCTCGACGCCGCCACGCTGCCGATCCTCGGCCTGGAGTTGCGCCGTCCGAGCCTCGACGACGTCTTCCTGAATTTGACGGGGCGCCCGGCGGGCGAGGGCGAAACAGGCGGCGCGGCCGACCCGGCTGCGCCCACGCCTGCCAATCCCGAAGCCGCTGTGAAGGAGCCGGTATGAGCGTCCCCTGGGTGATCTCGGACTCGACGGTCCTGGCAAAGCGTTACCTGCTGCGCTACGTGCGGGTCCCGGCCTTCATCGTCTTTTCGGCGATTCAGCCGGTCATGTTTGTGCTGCTGTTCCGCTACGTGTTCGGCGGCGCCATCAAGGTTCCCAACGGCAGTTACGTCGACTACCTGCTGCCCGGGATCATCGTGCAGACCGCAAGCTTCACCTGCTTCGGTACGGCGATCGGGCTGGCAGACGACCTCAAGAACGGGTTGGTGGAACGCTTCCGTTCGCTGCCGATGAGCCGCTCCGCGGTCCTGCTCGGCCGGCTCGGGGCCGACACGGTTCACGGGATCTTCAGCGTGTTGCTCATGATCGCCGTCGGCTACGCGGTGGGTTTCCGGTTCCACACGAATTTCTTTGCCGCCCTGCTGATGGTCACCGTCGCGGTGGCCTTCGGTGTGGCGATCTGCACGGTAGCGGCGTTCATCGGGCTCAGCATCCGCGATCCCGAGACGGTGCAGTCCGCCGGCCTGATCTGGCTCTTCCCGCTGACGTTCGCGAGTGCCGCGTTCGTTCCGGTGGCGTCGATGCCCGGCTGGTTGCAGGCGTTCGCCAAGGTCAATCCTGTCACCGTGGTCTGCAACGTGCTGCGCGACCTCACCCTCGGAGGGCCCACCACGGTTCACTTCCTGCAGTCCATCGCCTGGATCGTCGCAATCTCACTGGTCTTCGTGCCGCTCGCGGCCCGGGCATACCGCAAAGCCGTCTGAGGCGGATAACGCGCCTGTGACACCGGGCACGCTGAGCCGCCGGGGGCCTGCTGGACGCGCGCTGCGACATAAGCGGGCATACCGTTATGGACGCAGTACGGGACTAGAAGACCGGCTGCCCGAAGCGGATACGGAGGCCAGAGTGCTGCAGCAACAGGCTCGCCCGGCCGGAGCACCCCCAGCCCGGCCGACTCATGTCGGGAGCTGGGCCAAGGCGTTCACGGGGTTCTACCGTCCCGACGGCGAGAGCCTGCGCGAGCTCGATCCCGTTGCCCGTTTCCTGTACGCGGCGCGCAGCGTCATCTTGGTGATCTCGGTGCAGGCCGCGCTCATCGCCGGCCTGCTCGCCTGGACCGATCGCCATGCCGCCGGCAACCCGGTACTGGACTTTGTCCTGCTGCTCGTCGGCTTGGTCGTCGCGCATGCGATCAGCAACCTCAGCAACGACTACTTCGGCTACAAGCGTGGCCATGACACCGCCGAATCGCCGCGTATGCGCTACACGCTGCATCCGGTGGCCTCCGGGGCACTCGAGCCGCGCCAGCTGGCAACCGGCATCGGAGTCCTCGCCGGGATCGGTGTCGCGATCGCCGCGTACTTCATCGTCGAACGTGGGTGGGGTGCGCTGATCTTCGTCGTCGCCGGCGCCCTGCTCCTGTGGCTCTACGACGCGGCTCCCGTGACGCTGAAGGGCATCGGGCTGGGCGAGATCGCGTCGTTCCTGGTCTGGGGTCCGCTGATGGTCGGCGGCGGCTACTACGTGTTGTCCGGCCACGTGTCCGGAGCCGCCTTTCTCGCCTCGGTCCCGTACGGCCTGGGCGTGATGTCCATCCTGCTCGGCAAGCACATCGATCAGCGAGCGTTCGACATCGGCGCCGGCCAGCGCACGCTTCCCGTCCTGCTCGGTGCGACCCGCGCCCGCCACCTTGACACCGCTGTCGTTGCGGGGATGTACGTGACCGTGGTGATCGCGGTGGTAGCAGGCGCGATCAGCCCGTTCACCCTGGTGGTCTTCGTCGCCGGGCCGCGCGCGTGGCGGGCGTTGCGGACGCTTGCCGCGCCGGCTCCGAGTGAGGCGCCTGCGGGCTACGTGGGATGGCCGCTCTGGTACCACCGCACGTGCCTGGTGCACAACCGGCTCTTCGGCTGGCTGTACCTCGCCGGGCTTGCCGTCGGCGTCCTCGCTCCGAACGTTCATTTCTGAGCAATCTCGCGGAGTGGGCCCGCCTCCATCGCAAGGAAGGGCATGTTTCCCTTCCTGGACGATCTTGAATTGGTTAGGTGCAATAGACGCATGTCGACCGCCGCTGCAGAAAGACCGCCCACGGCGGCCGTGCCCACGGCATCCGTTGAAGCTTCGGTCGAGCGCCCACACACCCACCGCAAGGTCAGCGGCGGGTGGCTGCGCGCGGCCGTGTTCGGTGCGATGGACGGCCTGGTCACGAATACGAGCCTCATCGCGGGAGTCGGTGGCGGCGGCGCGGGCCACTCGTTTCTGATCGTGAGCGGGTTGGCGGGTTTGGTGGCGGGCGCGTTCAGCATGGCGGCCGGCGAGTGGACGAGCGTCCACACCCAAAACGCGATGGTGAACAGCGAGCTCGACTCCGAGCGCCGGGAGCTGATCCGCAGGCCGGAGGCGGAAAAGGCCGAGCTCGCCGAGATGCTGATGCGCCACGGGCTGACCGAGGCGACCGCGCAAGCTGCGGCCCGCGAGATCGCCGCCGACACCGACGTGGCACTTCGCTTTCACGCCCGCGAGGAACTCGGGATCGACTCCGAGTCGCTGCCCTCCGAGCGCGTCGCAGCCGGTTCGAGCTTCGTAGCCTTCGCTCTGGGGGCGTTGATCCCGCTGCTGCCGATCCTTTCCGGGTTTTTCGCGCTGTGGCTCACCCTGCTGTGCTCGGGGGTGGCGGCGGTCGCCGGCGGGCTACTCGTCTCCCGGCTGACCCGCCAGGGTCCGATGCGCGGCGCGTTGACCCAGCTGGCGATGGTCGCGGCGGCGACGGCGGCGACGTACTGGATAGGACACCTCATCGGCGGGGCAGTGCGCTAAGTCCTTAGGGCTTTGCGCACCGCGCCCACCGGGTTGCAGCATTCGGCCACCGACTGGCTACCGTCTGTGGTGTGAGGGCGTCGTGAAAACCAAGACGGAGGAGCTCCTGCGGGAGCGCCTGGCGCGGGAGCAATCCGAGCAGCGGCTGCCCTCCGTCGTCGGCGCGCTCGTCCGTGAGGGAGAGCTGGTCTGGTCGGCAGGCGCCGGCCGCGTCGACGGGAGAGCACCCGACGGGGACGTCCAGTATCGGTGCGGCTCGATCACGAAGACTTTCGTGGCGGTCCAGATCATGCGCCTTCGGGACGAGGGCCGGCTGGCCCTCACCGACCCCCTTGAACGCCACCTTCCGGGGACATTCGACGGCGTGACGATCGCGCAGTTGCTCTCCCATTCGGCCGGCCTGCGCGCCGAAACAGCCGGCCCCTGGTGGGAGCGCACCGCCGGTGGGCATTTCGAGGAGCTGGCAGCGGCCTCGCTCTACCCGCGCGAGTCGGCCGCGGCTGGGATCCGTACCGAGGCCGGTCCGGTGCGCCTCACCCGGCCGGGCCGCCGGTTTCACTACTCCAACGTCGGCTTCGCCCTGCTCGGTGAGCTGGTGTCGAGGATGCGCGGGGCGCCCTGGCTCGTCACGGTAGGCACGGAACTGCTAGAGCCGCTCGGGATGACGCGGACCACGATGCGTCCGCAGGCACCCCACGCCTGCGGGTTCGCCGTCCACCCGTACGCGGACCTGCTGCTGCCGGAGCCCGAACACGACGCCGCCGCCATGGCACCCGCCGGTCAGCTCTGGACGACCGCCGAGGACATGGCCCGCTGGATGGCGTTCCTGTCGGCCGCGCCGGGTGTCGGCGAACGAGCGGCCGAGGCCATCCTGTCCGCCGCGACGCGTCGGGAGATGCGCGAGCCGCAGGCGCTCGATGACCGCCGGGAGGCGGCCTGGACCGGTGCCCATGGCCTCGGCCTGCAGGTCTGGAATACCGATGGGGTACGCAGCTTCGGCCATGGCGGCTCGATGCCGGGCTTTCTGGCGATCATGCGCATCGACGACGCTTCCGGCGACGCCGCCATCGTCATGACGAATACAACATCGGGGATGCGGGCCTCGCTGGCGAGCGATCTGACGCGCATCCTTGCCGAGGGCGAACCGCGGCCCGCGCGGGAGTGGGTGCCCGCAGCGCCTGCCGAGGGAACGCTCGCGGCGCTCGGCCTGTGGTTCTGGGGGCCGGCCGCGTACGTGCTGCGCGCGGTCGGGAGCAGCCGGCTCGAGTTGGAGTCGCAACCGGCGGGGGGTCGTTCGGCCCGCTTCGATCCACGCGGTGACGGCACCTGGGTCGGCCTTGACGGGTATTACGCGGGCGAGACGCTGCGCATCGTGCGCGGGGATGGGGGCGGAGGCGACCCGGTCGCCCTCGACATCGCGTCCTTCATCTTCACGCGCACGCCGTATGACCCGCAGGCCGACATCCCCGGCGGGGTGGATCCGCTGGGCTGGCACGCACCGCCGGCTGATCCCGCCGCGTGAGCCCGACTACCTGAGCGGGGATCAAAAAGTGTAGTGATACGTGGCCGGGCCACCGATGCTGACGCCAAGGGGCGTACTGAGGCGAAGCGGCGCGGCGCCGACGATCCCGGCCGGAGCCTTGAAGGTGAGCCGGCGGCCGTCAGTACTGATGGTCAACGGGCTGACGCTTCGGGCGCCGATGCTGACGATCGAGGAGCCCAGCCGCGACCCCGTGACCGTGACCGTCTGACCTCCACGAAACGTGCCCAAAGCGGGGCTGACGGAGCTGACCACGGGGCGGTTGGCACCCGTTGTCGTGCTGAGGCCAGCAATGGTTTCGGCCTCGTAGGAGTGCTGGGCGAGATAGTTCCAGTCCAGGATCGCGTAGCCGTTGGATCCCCAGCCGGTCCCCCAGGAGTTCTCGATGTGCACGCCAAGGCTGTCGTAACCAACCGCCAGCACCTCGTGGAAGCCCAGCAAGGAGCCGAGCTTCGCGTTTGACGTCACCAGGCTCGCCGCCTTGTCCGCGTCCAGGAAGCGCTGGTAGACGCCGATCGCGAGCGCGACGGGTCGTCCCGAGGCGAGCGCGGTCTTGACGGCCGTCACCGCGCTCGGGCCGGGAGCGCCCAAAGTGTTGTAGAGCGAGATCCATCCGGTGATCTTGTTGGCCGCAGCGCTCGTACGCTCGGCTGCGCTCGGCAAGTGACGCCAGTCGAACACGCTCTGTGCGTGTTTCTGAGCGTAGTGGGCCGCGGTGTCGATCCCCTGGGTACGTAGCACCTCGAGGACCGCCGCCGGCGAGCTACCACCGTCGTTGCCACCGTCGACCTGGGAGTACCCGTACATCGGTGCGTAGGGCGCCCCGGCGTGTCCCTGGCTGCGGGCGAACCAGCCCATCATCCCGTAACCGATGGCCCAGGCGGCACAGGAGCCGACCTGGCCCTGGTCGCCGACCTTCTCGTCGTAGCGCGTCAGGTCGACAGCCGCCGGAAGCGTGGGGACGGGAGTCCCGATCGTGGCAAGTGCGCGCAGACCGGCCGCGGGGGTCGTCGTCGCGCCCGGGGAGCGCTGCACAGCCAGGCTGTGACCGCCAACGATCCGGGTGACCGCCGACGCGGCACTGGCGGTGGAAGAGGCCACCGGTGATGCCTGGGCCGCTCCCAGCGGCAGTGCTGCAGTGATGCCGGTGCCCATCGAAAGGACCGCCAGGACGGCAAACGCCGCCCGGCGCGTTCCGTCGCCTGCGCCCGCCATGCGCTACCCCCGCCGTATTCCCGACAGAGCTTTCTCCGTCAGCAATACATCGGGCGTTGGTCCCTTACGTTGTTGCGCCGTTTGGGGTAGTTCGGCGATCCCATGGGGTTCAGGGCACGTAGCCGGCCGTGCAGCCCGCTCATCGCCGAACCCGCCGCGGATCCGAGCACGGCCTTGGAGATCTTGGCCGCCGTCCGCGAGGCTCAGCGGGAGTACGCACCCCACGCGATCGACGCCAGCGCGCGGTGGCCTTCCGCATTCGGGTGGAAGTAGTCGTACGAGCTGAGCTGCCATTCCTGGAAGGGGTAACGCGTCACCGCCCCGCCGTCCCAGCGGCAGCCGCCGTACTTCGAGCAGACCGAGGCGAGCGCATCGTCGTAGCTCTTGAGCTGGTGGGAGACGAAGTAGCGGCGCAGGTTGTCCAGGCGCGCGGTCGACGTGGGGTTGTCGAGCATGGACGGGCACAGCGGCAACGCCCGCCAGCTGGCCTGCGCCCGCGGGTCGTTGTGAGCGATCTGCCACACCCGATAGATGTCAGGAATGGACGACAGCACGATCTTGGCGCCCGGCCGCTGGCTGAAGAAGAAGCTGAAGGCCTGATCGATGGACGCGCGGAACTGCCCAACCGGAGTCATCTGGCCGACCGTCGGCGCGCACGCATCATTAGCGCCGATCAACACCGTGACGACATCGGCCTTCTGCCACACGGCCAGCGCCATCTGGGCAAACAGGTCCCGGGCGTGCGCGCCGAGCTCGGCATTGTTGTACTCGTGGCCCGCGAGCCCGGGGCTGCCGCCGAGCAACCGCCGGTAGAGGCTGTAGGACTGCGGGCTGCTGCCGGTCGCGTAGGAGACGCTCGTGCAGGGTGACAACCGGGCGCAGGCATCGAACCCTTGAGCGATCGAATCGCCGGTCGACGCGATGGACGTCGGCGGGGACGGAGCACACCCGGTCAGGAATCCGAGCGACGCGATCGCCGCCGCCGCGAAGGCGACAACACTTCGGCGAAGAGATCGTCCCCTTGCCTCAGTAGCTTTGCGGCGAATCAACGAAATCTCCCTCCTGCGTAGGCGGGGACGCTGTAGTAAGGATCGCGCATCCGCAGGCTAAAAGCACGCACCGACCTGCAGACTCATCCGAACGGGTGACACCGGACTGGCTTCGCTTACCGGACACGTCTCCAATGCCCCATCATGACAGTTTTGTCCGGTTTTGAGGCACAACGCTCGACCAAGCCGAGAAGGAGGGACTCGGAAACGTTCGACGTCAGCTGAGTCGAGGGCATTTCCCTCCATCGCGGGGCTGCATGGCAGCCTTGAGGTCATGACCGACGGCCTCCTGACCTCACATGGTCAGGAGGCTGCTCGGCTGCCCGAGCTGCCCGAGCGCATCGCCGGCCTGATGTTGCGCGACGAGCACCGGCTGGGACGCCAGCTTGCGTCCGTACGCGGCGACGCCCAGCTGGCCGGCGTCGCCCGCGCGGTCGACGCGGCGAAAGCCCGGGTCGTCGCTCGCCGGGCCGGCGTGCCGACGGTCAACTATCCGCCCCAGCTGCCCATCACCGACCGCGTGAGCGACATCCGCGAGGCGATCGAGCGTCACCAGGTCGTCGTCGTGGCCGGCGAGACCGGCTCGGGCAAGACCACGCAGCTGCCGAAAATGTGCCTCGAACTCGGCCGCGGCGTACGCGGCCTGATCGGCCACACGCAGCCGCGCCGGCTCGCTGCCCGCACCGTCGCCGACCGCATCGCCGAGGAACTCGGGACCGAACTCGGCGGCCCCATCGGTTATCAGGTGCGCTTCAGTGACCACACCGGCGATCAAACGCTCGTGAAGATCATGACCGACGGCATCCTGCTCGCCGAGATCGCCCATGACCGCCTGCTGCGCCGCTACGACACGCTCATCATCGACGAGGCCCACGAGCGCAGCCTGAACATCGACCTGCTGCTCGGCTACCTTGCCCAACTGCTCCCCCGCCGGCCTGACCTCAAGGTGATCATCACCTCGGCGACAATCGACACCGAGCGCTTCGCGAAGCACTTCTCGTCGGATGAGCGCCCGGTTCCGATCATCGAGGTCTCCGGCCGCAGCTATCCGGTCGAATTGCGCTACCGGCCATTGGAGCGCGCGGACGGCGAGACGCTCGATCAGCCGCAGGCGATCATCGAGGCGGTCCGAGAGCTAAGCGCCGAAGGCCCGGGCGACATCCTGGTCTTCTGCTCCGGCGAGCGCGAGATCCGCGACGCGGCGGAGGCGCTCGAGCGTACGAACTCAGGATCGCGGTTGGCAGACGAGATCGTGCCGCTGTACGCCAGGCTGTCCGTCGCGGAGCAGCACCGGGTCTTCGCGTCGCACCCCGGCCGGAGAGTGGTCCTGGCCACGAACGTCGCCGAGACGTCGCTCACCGTCCCCGGCATTCGTTACGTCATCGACCCCGGCAACGCCCGCATCTCGCGCTACAGCTACCGCACGAAGGTCCAGCGGCTGCCGATCGAAAAGGTCTCGCAGGCGTCGGCGCGCCAACGTTCCGGACGCTGCGGGCGGCTGTCCGACGGCATCTGCATCCGGCTGTACTCGCAGGAGGATTACGACTCCCGGCCACCCTTCACCGACCCCGAAATCACGCGCACCAACCTCGCGTCGGTGCTGCTGCAGATGGCCGCGCTCGGCCTCGGCGACCCGGGTGAGGTTGAGAACTTTCCGTTCGTCGATGCGCCGGACCGCCGGGGCGTACGCGATGGCCTGGCTTTGCTTTACGAGCTCGGCGCACTCGAGCCGCCCGTCTCCGGCCGCCACGCCAAACTCACGCCGATCGGGCGCCAGCTGACCCGGCTGCCCATCGATCCGCGGCTCGGGCGCATGGTGATCGAGTCCGGGCTGCTGAGCTGTACGGATCAGGTGATCGTCATCGCGGCCGCCCTGTCGATCCAGGACCCGCGCGAACGTCCTACCGACAAGCAGCAGGCCGCGGATGCGAGCCACGCCCGTTTCACCGATCCCTCCTCGGATTTCCTTGGCATGCTGCACCTCTGGAACCATCTCGGCGAGCAGCAGCGGGAGCGCTCGTCGGGCAGCTTCCGGCGGATGTGCGCCGCGGAGTTCCTGCACTACCTGCGCGTACGCGAGTGGCAGGACCTGGTCGGACAGCTGCGCACCGCCGCCCGCGACCTAGGGCTTCCGGTCGCCCCCGGCCGCACGATCGATTTCGAAGCGGCAGATCCCGCCAAGGTGCACCAGGCGCTGCTTGCGGGCTTGCTGTCGCACATCGGCCTGCGCGAGGGCGACAAGCGCGACTACGTCGGCGCGCGCGGCAGCCGGTTCGCGATCTTCCCGGGGTCGGCGCTGGCCAAGAAGCCGCCGCGCTGGGTCATGGCGGCCGAGCTCGTCGAGACGTCACGGCTCTGGGCCCGGGTCGCGGCGCGCATAGAGCCGGAGTGGGTCGAGCCACTCGCCGGGCATCTGATCACCCGCACGTACAGCGAGCCGCATTGGGAGAAGCGCCGGGCTCAGGTGATGGCGTACGAGCGGCTGACCCTCTACGGGCTGCCCATCGTCGCCGGTCGCAAAGTGGGTTACGGCGCGGTCGACCCGGGGCTGTCACGCGAGCTCTTCATCCGGCGCGCGCTGGTGGAGGGCGACTGGCGTACTCACCACGAGTTCTTCGCCGCGAACCAGCGGACCCGCGGGGAGATCGCCGAGCTGGAGCACCGGGCGCGGCGCCGCGACCTGCTCGTCGATGACGAAACGCTCTTCGACTTCTACGACCAGCGCATCGCCGCTTCGGTGGTGTCAGGCCGACATTTTGACGCTTGGTGGAAGGGCGAGCGGCGGCGTTATCCGCAGCTACTGACGCTCACGGAAGAAGCGCTGCGCGCCGGCGCTCACGTCGACGAGGGAGCGTTTCCGGACGCGGTCGAACGCGGCGCTGCCCGCTTCGCGCTGTCGTACGCGTTCGAGCCGGGCGCCGCTGAGGATGGCGTGACGGTCCACGTGCCGCTCGGGCTGCTGCCGCAGATGGTCGATCCGCTGAGCTGGCAGGTGCCGGGGCGGCGCGAAGAGCTCGTGGTGGCCCTGCTGCGCTCGCTGCCCAAGTCGCTGCGCCGCAACTTCACGCCGCCGACGACGATCGCGGCCGAGATCGTGCCCCTGCTCGACGCCGACGAACCGTTGCTCGACGGTCTCGAACGTGAGCTGCGACGGCGTACCGGCGTCTTCGTACCGCGCGACGCCTGGGAACTCGACAAGCTGCCGCCGTACCTGCGTCCGACCTTCGCGGTGCAGGACGAGGCTGGCGAGATCCTCGGCGCCGGCAAGGATCTGGCCGCCCTCCAGCAACGTTTGGCGCCGCAGGTGCAAGCCGCCGTTTCGGCCGCCGGCGGCGACCTGGAACGCGGTGGCCTCACGTCATGGCCGGGGGGTGAGCTCCCCAGGACGACGTCACGTTCGCTGGCGGGCAGTGGGACCGTCACGGGTTTTCCCGCGGTGGTCGACGAGGGCAGCAGCGTCGCCGTACGAGTGTTGACCACCCAAGCCGAGCAGGAGCGGGCGATGTGGGCCGGCACCCGCCGTCTGCTGTTGCTGACGACGTCGTCGCCGATCAAGGCCATCGCGGGCCGTCTCGGCACTCGCAGCAAGCTCGTCCTCGCCGCGTATCCGTACTCGAGCGTTTCCGCCTTGCTGTCCGACTGCCACGCGGCTGCCGTCGATCAGCTGATCCTTGGCGCTGGAGGTCCGGCCTGGGACGAACCGTCGTTTGAACGTATTTCGGTCGCCGTGCGCAACGGCGTCGCCGCAACCACCGCTGGCATCGTGACGCTCGTCGAGCAGATCGCCGCCGATGCCGCAGACGTCAACGCGATGGTGAACCGCCCGTCGCCGGCCGCCATCACCGAGGCGAAGGCTGACGTCAAAGCTCAACTCGACGCGCTCGTGGGAGCGGGCTTCGTGACCGCGTCCGGATCGGCCCGCCTTCCTGACATCCGGCGCTACGTCCGCGCCATGAAGCGCCGGCTGGAACAGGTCGCCGGTGACCCCGCGCGCGACCGCATACGCATGCAGCAGGTGCAGGAGTTGCAGGAAGCCGCGCGGGCGGCGCCACCTGAGGTGGCTAGCGAGGTGCGCTGGATGACCGAGGAGCTGCGGGTCAGCCTTTTCGCGCAGTCGCTGGGCACGCGGTATCCGGTTTCGGTGCAGCGGATCTGGCGCGCGCTCGACGGGTAGCGCTTCACGGTTTTGGGCCAGTCGGCGTGCAAATCTGCCCAACCTTTACCCGGCCGTGGGCGTATGTCCCGGTTTGGCCGGCGTGTCGGAGACGTGATCTTGAAACTCGGGCAGATTTGCACGCCCTGTTCGCAGCTGGGAGCGAGCGATCGTGGGAGAGGGTGTCCGCATGGACGACGCGGTACGCAAGCGGTCCCGGCCTCGGCGGTCAGCCGGTGGCGATCAGCGGCGCCACCGGCGGGCCCACCGGCTCGCGTAGCCGGTCGGCGGTCGCCTCCGCCGTGGCGCTGGCCCAACGTCCCGTCGTAGCGATCCCCAGCACCAGGACGGCAAACGAGCACCCAGCGATCGCCCACCAGCCGATATGGGTTGCCTCCGCGAAACCGAGCCGGAAGCTCCCGACGACCCGAGCGGTCGCGGCGGTGCCGACAACGGCAACCCCGAGCGACTGCCCGATCTGCCGGCTGCAGGAAGCGAAGGCCGCCGCGACGCCGGCTTGCTCGCGGGGCAAGCCCGAGACCGCCGTGTTCGTGATCGGCGCGTTGACCACTCCGAACCCGAAACCGAAGATGGCGTACGCCGTGAACAGCCACGCCACCGAAGTGGTGTTCGTGAGGCGGGTGAGCATCAGGCTGCTGACGAGCATCCCGATGCCGGCGGCGATGAGTGACGGTCGCGGACCGTGGCTGCCGACCAGCCGGCCGGACAGCGGCCCGAAGAGGAACGTCATGCCCGCCATCGGAAGCGTGTAGAGGCCGGCTTTCAACGCCGAGAGGCCCCTGACGTCCTGCAAATAAAGGGTATTCAAGAATAGGAAGCCGGCTAGCGCCGAAAACGCGAAGACGGCGATCACGGTGGCGCCGGCGAAAGGTGCGCTGCGAAACAGCCGCACCTCGATCAGCGGATCGCGGCGACGACGCTCGTAGCCAATGAGCCCGACGAGCCCAACGCCGGCGACCGCGAAGAGGGTGACGATCTGCGGCGAGGTGTAGCCCGGCGACGCACCTTCGATGATCGCGTACGTCAGGGTGGCGAGCACGGTCATGACGAGCAGCTGGCCGACCGGATCGACCCGGCGCGCACGGATCGCTTTCGACTCGGGGACGAACCGAGCGCACAAGACGACGGCCGCGAGACCGACCGGAATGTTGATCCAGAAGATCGCGCGCCAGCCGACCCCGCTGATCAGCGCCCCGCCGACCACCGGCCCGAGCGCCAGGCTGATCCCGACGACGCCGCCCCACACGCCGATGGCACGGGCGCGCTCCCGCGGATCGGTGAACGTGTTGGTGATGATGCCCATCGCGACCGGGTTCAGCATCGAGCCGCCCACAGCCTGCAGCATCCGAAACGCGACCAGCCACCCGAGGCCCGGAGCGATGCTGCACAGCAGCGAGGCCGCAGTGAAGATCAGCAGGCCGGTCTGAAAGACGCGCCGGCGTCCGAGCCGATCAGCGGTTGAGCCGGCGACCATCAGCAGGCTCGCCAGCACCACCGTGTACGCGTCGACCGTCCATTGCAGACCCGACACCGACGCGTGCAGATCCGTCCTGATGGCCGGCAGCGCGACGTTAACAATCGTGTTGTCGAGCCCGACGATGAACAGGCTCATGCAGCAGATCCCGAGCACGAGCAGTCGCCGGCGGTGCGACAACTCTGGCATCAGTCCTCAGATCCTTGCTAGCTGGCAACCTTTCACAGAATATAACTGCTTCGGAGCTACGGCTGCGGCCGGGCAGGATGCGAAGTCGTGCCCGCTACCCCTGCTCCACTGGCGATCGATGACGTTCAGCGACGCGCCCGCCTCAGCGGGCGCCAACTGCTCCCGGCGACGGGCCCCCTCGAGGTCGCCCGAGCGGTCACCGCGCTGCACTCCACCGACCCGGCGTCGGTGCACCTGGCCGTAACGGCACGTGGCGGGTCGGTCGACGCGGTCGAGTACGCGCTCTACGCGGAACGCTCGCTCGTACGCATGCTGGCCATGCGACGCACGGTCTTCGTCGTCCCGACCGACCTGTCCCCCACCGTCCACGCGGCGGCCACCCGCGCCATCGCCGCCCGCGAGCGCAGCCAGCTGATCGGTTTCATCGAGCAGAACGGTCTGACCAAAGACGGCGGCGGGATGCTTACCCACCTCGAGGACGCGGCGCTGGCCGCGCTCGGCAAGCTCGGCGACGCCTACGGAATCGAATTGGGTGACGCGGTCCCGGGTCTTCGCCGCCAGATCACCATCGCGGGCGGCAATCAAAGCCTGACGAGCCGCGTTCTTTTCATCCTCGCCGCCGAGGGACGGATCGTGCGCGGACGACCCAAAGGCTCGTGGATCAGCAGCCAGTACCAGTGGTCAGCGGCACCGGTAGCGCCGCCGACGACCCAAGAGCTGTCGACCGCCGATGCGCAGATCGCTTTGGCCCGTCACTACCTCGCTGCGTACGGCCCAGCCACCGTGGCCGACCTGCAGTGGTGGACCGGCTGGACCGTCGGCGAAACCAAGCGCGCCCTCGCCGGATTGGCGACGGTCGGCGTGCGCCTTGCAGGAGGGTCGACCGGCGTGGTGCTGGACACGGACGCCGAACCGGTCGCCGCCGGGCCGCCCGTCGCGCGGCTGCTGCCGGCCCTCGATCCGACCGTGATGGGCTGGAAGGGGCGCGGTTTCTATCTCGACCCGGACCACGGCAATCCGGCCGCCGCCGGGAGCCTGTTCGATCGCTCCGGCAACCCCGGACCGACGATCTGGTGGGACGGGCGCGTCGTCGGCGGCTGGGCGCAGCGCAAGAGCGGGGAGATCGCGACCCGAATGCTCTACGACGTCGACTCAGCCGGTCGGGAGCAAATAGAAAGCGAGGCGGCGCGGACCGCCGAAGTTCTCGGCGACATCCGCGTCACGCCTCGCTTTCGCACGCCTCTAGAGCGTGAGTTGGTCAGCTAGCTGCGCGACTCGCTGTACGGCGCGGGCCGCTGGACGAGCCACTTGCGGTTGCTCCCCGGCCACTGCCGTACGCCGGCCGCCGTCCCCGAGAGGGGTAGCTGCCACGGGAGCCCGTCGGACGTCCCGATCCCGCGGAGGTGGACTGGCGGACCGCCACGGGGGGCGGCGGCGGGACGGGCTCACCGGACGTGGCGACCTCCACCACGGCCTCGTGGCCCGAAGCGACCCGGTGGCTCACCGGGGTGACGCCGGCCTCGCTGTGCATGTTCGCCATCAGGCGTACCTGACCCGGCTCGACGAGCGCGACGACGGTTCCGCTGGCACCTGCGCGCGCCGTACGACCGGAGCGGTGCAGGTAGTCCTTGGAGTCGTTCGGCGGATCGAAGTGCACGACGAGATCGACGTCATCGACGTGGATCCCGCGCGCAGCGACGTCGGTGGCCACGAGCACCCGGGGGTGACCCGCGGTGAAGCCGGCCAGTGCGCGCTGGCGCTGGTTCTGATTCAGGTTTCCGTGGATCGCGGCGGCCGGCGCACCTGCCCGGCTGAGCTGCTGGGCAAGGCGGTCAGCGCCATGCTTGGTACGCACGAAGAACAGCGTGCGGCCCGGACGGCCGGCCATCTCGGCAGCAATCGAGACCTTGTCGGACGCCGGCATGACGAAGACGCGGTGGTCGGCAAGCTCGACGGGCGAGTTGGCCGAAGCCACGGCGTGGATCGCCGGGTCGTTGAGGTAGCGCGTGACGAGCTTGTCAACCCCGCGATCGAGCGTGGCGGAGAAGAGCATGCGCTGGCTGCCCTGCGACGTCTCGTCGAGAATCTGCGTGACGGCCGGCAGGAAGCCAAGGTCGGCCATGTGGTCGGCCTCGTCCAGCACGGAGATGACAACACGGTCGAGCCGTACGGCTCCGCGCTCCATCAGGTCGATCAGGCGACCCGGGGTAGCGACCACGAGGTCGACCCCGCGCCGCAGCGCATCGATCTGCTTGCCCATGGACGCGCCGCCGTAGACGGTCGTCAGGCGCACGCCCACAGAATGACCGAGCGGTGCAAGCACATCGGCAACCTGGCGGGCGAGCTCACGGGTAGGAACCAGGACGAGCCCGCGGGGAGCGCGCTCACCGCGGGAACCCACGGTGTCGGCCAGCCTCGCGAGCATCGGCAGGCCGAAGGCCAGGGTCTTTCCCGAACCCGTCTGCGCGCGGCCGAGAATGTCGCGGCCGGCAAGAGCGTCGGGCAGGGTGCGGGCCTGGATGGCAAAGGGCGCCACTAGTCCTCGCCGGTGAAGACCGGTGACCAGCACCTCGGGCAGGCCGAGTTCGGCGAAGGTGCGGTCCGGCGGGGCCGGCGCCTCAAGGGCGGCGGTCAGTGCCAGGTCGAGGGCGGACGGTTGGGGGCGGCGCGGGGCGGACGCGGGGCGGCCAGCTGAACGACTCGGGCCCCCCGACCGGCGACGTGCGCCGGAATAGGAATTGGACATGGATGACGACGCCGCACGAGGGCGGCGAGCGTACTCAGGCAAGGAGAAACTCCATCAGCGGTTGTAGGCCGCGTCATGCTTGGAGAAAGTCGGCGACATCAGCTGTATAAGCCCTGGTGAGGGCATGGTCAGCCGGGAAGCGAACTGCTCGGTACAAGCGACCTCGCGGGCCACTCGCCCGCGGGAGCGGCGGAAAAAACGTCCCGCCAGTGACCGAGGTTATCAGTGCAGGGGATATGCGGCCTTGCAACCGGTCCCGGGTGGGCGTGCGATCCGCGGCCCGGTAGCGTTGACATCGATGACTTTTCCTGCCCCGGGCATCCGGCCCACCACCCGTCCCAGGGCGCCGCAGCTGCGCTGCGGGCTCATGGTCGCCTGGCTCGGCGCCTGGCTCGATGGCCGCGCGGCCAGTGACGACCTGCTCGCCAGCACGCAGGGTCCGGATGAGCCGCATACGGTGCGCGGACTGCCCGATGAGGTGGGCGCGGTTCCGCTGGCCCGGGTACTCCCGCTGCTGCGCCGCTGCGCACCGGCCGAGGTCACGCTGCGGCTCCCGGTCCCGGGCGACCCCGACGGTCTCACGGAGGTCCCGCTGAAAGCCGCGCTGCGGGCTGGCGAGGCGGTTGCCGTTTCACCAGCCGCCGTATCCGACGACCGTCATCGCCGCGGCTGGCTGCTGGTTCCCGAGATTGAGGTACGCGGCAGCACGCTTGAGCCCCTCGTCACCGTGGAGTGGGCGCTCATTGCCGTTCCCGGGCCGCTGGCCACCGGCCCCGCCTCCCCGACCCGGCTTCGCGAGGCCGAGCTTTCGCTGTCCGAAAGTGTCAGCGCGGCCGCTGAGGTCATCGCCGAGATCGGCCAGGTTGGGCGGCTCAGCCCACAGATCGTCGCGGCGATTCAGGCGCTGCGTAAGCGCAGCGGGCTGAAGCTGCCGTTGCCGCCGGGATCACCCGAGGAAGCGATCCGGGTCCTGACAACGGCCCAGCGCCTGGAAGCCGTCGTCGAACTGGCCGCCGCCGAGCAGCCGCTGAGCGCTGCCGCGGATGCCCGTCGCACCGCAGCTCTGCGAGACGTGACGCGGGCCGTACGCGATGCGTTTCGGCTCGCTTTTGCGGCCTGCGCAAAGGGACTCGAGTCCCGCTAGCCGCCCAGTCGGGCCGGGAAGCCACCCGTCGCGATCGGCCCCCAACGCTCAATCGTCATACGCAGCAGGCTCTTTCCCTGCCGCGCCATCGCCGAGCGATACTCGTCCCAGTCCGGGTGCTCCCCCGAGATCGACCGGAAGTATTCGATCAGTCCCTCGAGCGCCGCCGGCATGTCGAGCACCTCGGCGTGACCGTCGAGCTGCACCCAGGGTCCGTTGAACTCATCCGACAGGATGCAGGCCGAGACGGTCGGGCTGCGCCGCGCGTTGACGGTCTTGGCGCGCTCCGGATAGGTCGCGATCACCAACCGGCCCTCGGCATCCACCCCGCTGCTGACGGGGCTGATCTGCGGGGAACCGTCCGCTCTCGTCGTCAGCAGGAGGCAGTGGTGGCGCGGGCGAATGAAATCAAGGAGTTCGGTCCGCTCGACGCGAGCGGCGGTGGCGATCTTCGGCATGTCGGGAAGTCTTCCCCGTCGCCGTGTTGAATCACGGTCAGCGTGACCTGCCCCACACTGCAATCGACGCAAGGTCCTGGAGGAGCTGCCCGTGACCCGAGACATCCGTGTCGCCGTTCTCGGCGGAGGGTCATGGGGTACGACCGTCGCCTCGCTCGCGGCCGCCCGCACGGAGACCGTGCTTTGGGCCCGCCGCGCCTCGACGGTGGAGGCCATCAACGACCGCCACGAGAACCCGGACTATCTCGCCGGGCTCCCGCTCCATCGCCGGCTGACAGCGACCACTTCACTGAAAGAAGCCGTCTACGACGCCGACGTCGTCGTGCTCGGGGTGCCTTCGCAGGAGTTTCGGCCAACGCTCGATCAAATTTCCGACTATCTGCGGCCCTGGATCCCCCTGGTGAGCCTGGCGAAGGGGCTGGAGCGCGGCACCCATATGCGCATGACCGAAGTGATCGCCGATGTCGTACCGGGCCATCCGGCGGGCGTCCTGTCGGGTCCCAACCTGGCTCGCGAGGTGTTGCAGGGCTTTGCCGCCGCCGCCGTCGTCGCAATTCCCGACCACCACCTCGCCGAGTCCCTGCAAAAGGTCTTCGCCAGCACGGTCTTTCGCGTCTACACCAACAACGACGTCACCGGCTGCGAGCTCGGCGGCGCCCTCAAGAACGTCATCGCCATCGCGGCCGGCATGGCCGAAGGACTCGGCGTCGGCGACAACACCCGCGCCATGGTCATCACGCGCGGCCTGGCGGAGATGACGCGCCTCGGGGTGGCCATGGGCGGCGACCCGCGTACGTTCGCCGGCCTGACGGGCCTCGGCGACCTGATGGCCACCTGCCTGTCTCCGTTGTCCCGCAATCGGCGGGTCGGTGAAGAGCTGGCCCGGGGCCGGTCCGTCGAGGAGATCACCGCGCAGCTCGGAATGGTGGCAGAGGGCACGAAGAGCGCCCAGAGCGTGGTGGAGATCGCGCAGCAGCACGAGGTCGAGGTCCCGGTCGCGGCTGAGGTCGCCGCTGTCGTACGCGGTGAGTGCACGGCCGTGCAGGCGTACCGGGGCCTCGGCAAGGTGCGCCCGACGTCGGAAATCCACGGCGTCGTCTAACAAGATCAAGGGGATTAGGCGGCGGCGTACTCGCGCTCCTTCGTGGTGACCGGCAGCGAGATACCGGTGGCGGGACGCTTTCCCGGGATGAGCATGGCGGCGATGGCGCCGACCCCGAGTACGACAGTGCCGACGACGAGGGCCGGCCGCAGCCCGTCCACGAAGGCGGCGGGTGTCGCGAAGCTGCCCGCGGCGCTGAACACCGAGCCGAGCACCGCGACGCCCATCGTTCCGCCGAGTTCGCGGAAGGAGTTGTTGGCGCCGCTGGCGACACCCTGCTCGTCCGGGCCAACGCTGGCGAACACGACCGTCGCGACCGGCACGAAAAACAGGCCCATCCCGACGCCGGAGAGGACGAACGCGGGGATCAGCGAGCCGTAAGAGACGGTGGTGCTGGTGAGTACGGCGATCCACGCCAGCCCCGCGGTCTGCAGCGCGAGCCCGGCGGCCAGCAGTGGCTTGCCGCCGATCCGGTCGGACAGCGGCCCGGCGATGGGAGCGACGAGCACTGGCATGGCCGTCCACGGCAGGGTGCGCAACCCGGCGGCCATCGGCGAGTAGCCCATTGCGGTTTGCAGGAACTGCGAGAGCAGAAAGACGCTGCCGAACATTCCGAAGCTCATCAGCAAGGCGGCGACATTGACGGCGCTGAAGGCTCGGCTGCGGAACAGGCGCAGCGGCAGCATCGGGAAAGCGGTGCGGTTCTCATGTACCAGGAAGGCGGCGAGCAGTACGGCGCCGGCGGCGAGCGAGGAGAGCACCTGGGTGCTGGTCCAGCCCTGGCCGTTGCCGCGCACGATGCCGAAGACGATCCCGAAGAGTCCGGCGCTCACCAGCACCAGTCCGGGCAGGTCGAGGTGCTTGATGGGACCGGCCGCCTCGTTGAGGACGCGACGGGCAATCGGTAGCAGTAGCAGGCCGATCGGGACGTTCAGCCAGAAGATGAACTCCCAACTCGCCCCCTGCGTCACCGCGCCGCCGACGACGGGTCCGAGCGCGACGGCCAGCCCTGACGCGGCACCCCAGACACCAAGCGCGGCGCCGCGGCGATGCGCCGGCACGGATGCCGACAGCAGCGTCAGGGACAGCGGCATCACTGCGGCCCCGCCGATGCCCTGCAGCGCCCGCGAAATGATCAGCATCTCGGCGTTGGTCGACAGCGCGGCGGCCGCCGAGGCGAGCGTGAAGAGCGCCAGACCCGCGAGGAAGACGCGCCGGCGGCCGAGCCGGTCACCCAGCGCCGCTGCCGGCAGGAGCAGCACCGCAAAGGTCAGCGTGTACGCGTTCACGGTCCACTCCAGGCCCTCGAGTCCGGCGTGCAGGTGTTCGCGGATGGACGGCAGCGCCGTCGTCACGACGAGGTTGTCGAGCGCCACCATGAACGCGGCCGCGGAGGTGACGACGATGGTCGCGATCGCTCCGAAGGAACGGGGTGGGCGCGCACGGCGGCTGGCCGCGATAGAGGTGAGGGACATGGCGGGGTCTCCTATCCATAATTGGCTAGTGACTAGCCACTTACTTGGCCGCGATCCAAAAACAACGGAGCTGGAGCTGAAAAAGGAGGTCAGGCGGCGGAGGTGACTTCGCCGAGGAGCCGATCTGCGAGGTCCTGCGGGCAATCCGCCCCGAGGCCCATGGCGGCGGCCACGTTGAGCAACATGCCGATGGCCATGAAGTCACGGGAGGTTTCGGCATCCATGCCGGTCAGGACGACAACCTCGTCCCAGAGCCGGCCGAACCCGCGGCGGGTCGCTACGCGTACGTCCTCGTCGTCGCAGGCAGCGGCATAGGCGTGGAGCTGGAGCTTCAGGAAGGTCTCGTCGGTGAGCAGCTGGACGTAGGCCTGACCGAGGGCTTCCTTGGCCGCCATGCCGTAGAGGTCCTTGGCGGCATCGCGAAATGCCTGCCGAACACGCTCGAAGGTGCGCTCGACGGCGGCGACGAACAGCGCCTTCTTCGTGGGGTAGAGCCGGAAAAGGTAGGGCTGGCTGATGCCGGCCCGGCGGGCAATCGCGTCGGTGCTGGTGCCGTCGAGCCCACCCGAGGCGAACTCGAGCAGCGCCGCCTGCAGGACATCCTCGCGACGCTCTTCTGCGGTGCTCCGACTTGCCATGGGAGAAATGTAAGTGACCAATCACAACCATGTCAAGCGGCAACGTGCCTCGACTCTTGCGCGCGATGGAAGGATTGCCCCATGCACCTCGCAATCGGCCTCGTGGCGATCGTGGTCGGGGTCGGGGTCGTGTCCGGCGTCTGCAACCGGCTGCGCTGGCCGACCCCGCTCGTGCTGCTGGTGGTCGGTATCGGGGTCTCCTACTTTCCGGGTGTCCCGACCGTGCGCATCGATCCGGAATTGGTGCTGACCGGCTTGCTTCCACCGCTGCTCTTCGCGGCCACCGCGAAACTCTCGCTGTTCGACTTCCGGCACAACATCACGGCCACCGCCCTGATGTCGGTCGTGCTGGTGCTTTTCACGACCGGCGTCGTCGGCACGGTCGCCTGGTGGCTGCTTCCCGGGGCGACGCTCGCCGAAGGTCTCGCGCTCGGCGCTGTCGTCGCCCCTCCCGACGCGGTGGCGGCGACGGCTCTCGGACACCGGCTCGGACTCCCCCGCAAGATCACGGCGCTCTTGGAGGAGGAGAGCCTGGTCAACGACGCGACCGCGCTCGTGGTCCTGGGCGTGACCGTGTCCGCCATGACGTCGCGGGTCAGCGTCGGCGACGTCGCGTTCGACATCTTTCGCTCAGTCGGCGGTGGCGTCGCCGTCGGTGTGGTCGCGGCCACCATCCTTGCTTTGATACGCAATCGGCTGACCGACCCGGTGCTCGACACCCTGCTCTCGTTCGCCGCGCCGTACATCGCGTTCCTGCCGGCGCAGCAGATCAAGGCGTCCGGGGTGCTGTCGGTCGTCATCACCGGCCTGGTGCTGGCGCAGCTCTCCCCGACGCTGCAAACCGCGTCGTCCCGCATCTCCGAGGCGATCAACTGGCGAACGATCGCGTTCCTGCTGGAAAACGCGGTCTTCCTGATCATCGGGCTGCAGGTGCCTTCGCTCGTCTCGGGGGCCAACCAGAGCGCGCTCGACGGTTCGACGATCGTGGCGGTCTGCCTTGGCGTGCTCATCGCCACCATCGCGAGCCGCGGCGTCTTCGTCTTCATGACCCGCGGGGCTTTCGTGATGGGCGGCCGGGGCGGGCGGCGCAGCGCCTGGTCGGCCGCCGACTGTGCGGTCATCTCCTGGGCCGGGATGCGCGGGGTGGTGACGCTGGCCGCTGCCTTGCTGCTTCCGGAATTCGTCGCGAACCGGGACGTGGTGCTGCTCGCCGCGTTCACCGTCGTCGCCGGAACGCTGCTGGTGCAGGGGCTGACGCTTGCGTGGTTGGCCCGCCGGTTGCGGCTGCCCCCGCCCGACCCGGCCGAGGATGCGCTGCAGGCGGCTGAGCTGACCGAACGCTCGACGCGTTCGGGCCTGCGCCGCCTCGAGGAGTTGCTCGACGGGACCGAGCCAGTGGACGTGCTCGCCACCCTGCGCTCGCGCGCTGCCGTGCGCTCGAACTCCATGTGGGAGCGCCTCGGCAGGCCGCTCGATGACTTGATGACCCCGTCGGCGATCTACTCCCGGCTCCGGGTGCAGATGCTGGCCGCCGAGCGGCAGGAGATCGTCCACGCCCGGGACACCGGAGCGGCCGGCGACGAGGTGCTGCGCCATGCCCTCAAGGCGGTCGACCATGAGGAATCCATGCTCGAGCGCACCGACGAGTTGGACGCTCTCGGCGATGACCGCGACCTTGCGCTGGTACGACCGGGCGCCACCTGCGAGCATCTGCAGGAGGCGCCACTGACGGATGGCCTTCCCGCCTCGCACGAATGCCCCGATTGCCTCCAGGAGGGCACGACCTGGGTGCATCTGCGGCGCTGCCTGGCGTGCGGTGCGGTGGGATGTTGCGACTCCTCGCCGCGCCGGCATGCCTTCCTCCACTTCAAGGCCGCGAAGCACACGGTGATGCGCAGCGCTGAGCCCGGCGAGGCGTGGCGCTGGTGTTTCGTGGACGAGCTGCTCGGCTGAAGGCACGAAGATCGTGCGCGGCCCGGCCGTTCGGCATTAGCCTCCTTGCGTGACCGCCTCCGTAGATCCGCAACGCTCGGAATGGGACGTCATCGTCGTCGGCGCAGCCGCCGCCGGCGAGAACGCGGCCCAGTACGCCACCCAACGCTCCGGACTCCAAGCCGCCATCGTCGAAGCGGAACTCGTAGGCGGCGAGTGCTCCTACTGGGCCTGCATGCCGAGCAAGGGACTGTTGCGACCGGTCGAGATCCTGGACACGGCACGCCACCTGGCCGGCGTGAAGCAGCTCGTCGGCACTGCGAACCTGGACGTGAAGGCCGTCCTCGCGCGCCGCGACACGATCGTCAACCACCTCGACGACACGTCGCAAGTGAACTGGTGCCTGACCAACAACATCGACCTCATCCGCGGTTACGCACGCCTGGCCGGTGAGCGCACGCTCGTCGTCACGATGCCCGACCGCAGCAGCCGGACCATCACGGCACGCCACGCCATCATCATCGACACCGGATCCTCGCCCACCGTGCCGGACATCGATGGCCTGCGGGCCGCGCGACCGTGGGTCTCGCGCGACGTCACCAACATCCACACCATCCCGCGCCGGGTCGTGATCATCGGAGGCGGGGTCGTCGCCTGCGAGGCGGCGACCTGGCTCGCCGGCCTTGGCGTGGAGTCGCTCACCATGGTTCAGGGCGGTCCCCGGCTGCTCGCACGAAACGAGCCGTTCGCCGCAGACCTCGTGGCCGACGCGCTGCGGGACGCCGGGGTGCAGCTGATTTTCGGCACCCGGCTGCGCGCGGTATCCCGGCCGGAGGTCAACGACGCCGGTGTCGGCCAGATCCACGGCGGCGAGGTGACCATCAGCCTCGACAACGGACAGGTCCTCACGGCCGACGAGATCGTCATCGCCGCCGGCCGGCAGCCGAACAGCTCCGACATCGGGCTGCCCACCGTCGGCCTCGCCGACGGCGGCTTGATCGACGTGGACGACCACCTCACGGTCAAGGGAGTCCCCGGCGACTGGCTCTACGCGATCGGTGACGTGAACGGCCGCGCGCTGCTCACCCACATGGGTAAGTACCAGGCCCGCATCGCCGGCGAGGTCGTCGCGGCCCGGGCGACCGGGGAGCCGCTCGACACGTCCGCTTTCAGTCGCCACGTCGACATCGCCGACCACGATCGCGTTCCGCAGGTGACCTTCACCGACCCCGAGGTCGGCTCCGTCGGACTGACCGAGCAAGGGGCGCGCAAGGCGGGGATCAACGTCGAGACGGTCGAGTACGACCTGGCCGCGCTCGCGGGCACGTACGTCATGCGCGAGGACTACGTCGGGCGAGCCAAGCTCGTCATCGACCGCGCCTCCGACACGCTCGTCGGCGCCACCTTCGTCGGCTCGGGCATCTCCGAGCTGGTTCACGGGGCGACCGTGGCCATCATCGGCAAGGTGACGCTCTCCGCCCTCTGGCATGCCGTACCGAGCTATCCGACGCCGACCGAGATCTGGCTTCGCCTCCTGGAGACGGTCGCCAGCCAGCGCGCGGCGGGTTAGCGCCACCGGAACGGTCCCGGGCGGTGGGCCGAAGGTCCTGCGTTGCGCAGGCTGACGGCACGGACCGCAAACGTGCGCCGGCTGGGAGCGTTGAGCGTAGCGACGGCGCTCTCACCAGCGCACGGACACCGTAAGAGGCTGACATGGCCCATCCGGGAAGCGAAAAGCCGGGTCCCGACCTGCACCTGCACTGGCATCGCACGACCGTCGACGGCCGGCCCGCCGAATACGGCGAAGGCGGGCTGGCGAGCAGCGGCGCTCCGCTGATCTTCTTGCACGGCTGGGGTCTCGGTCATCACGTCTACAAGCGGGCTCTGAAGCGCGTGGTGGCGCAGGGCCTGCGGGTCATCGCCCCCGCGCTGCCGGGCTTCGGCGGCACACCGGACCTCCCGCGTAGCGAATTCAACCTGCCGGGCTACGCGCGCTGGGTCACGCATTTCCTTTCGGCGGTGGAGATCGAAGGCCCGGTGACGCTCGTCGGGCACTCGTTCGGCGGCGGCGTAGCCATCCAGACCACGCATGACCACCAGGAGCTCGTCGGGCGGCTCATCGTCATCAATTCCATCGGCGGTTCCGCCTGGCGTAACGAAGGCGGCGTCCTGCGCACGCTGGCCGAACGTCCGCTCTGGGACTGGGGTCTGCACCTGCGCGCGGATGTTGCTCCGATACGCCAGATTCGGCGCGTCCTGCCCGTGATCATTGAAGACGCGCTCCCGAACCTCCTGCGCAATCCCACCGCACTCTGGCGGGTCGGCAAGCTGGCCGCCACCACCAATCTCACCCGAGAGCTCGAAGAGCTGCGCCGCCGCGAATTCCCCGTGGTAGTCCTGTGGGGCGAGGCCGACACCGTCATCCCGGCACTGGCCCGCGACTCCATGCTCGCGGCGCTCGGCTCGCAGTCCTTGCCGGTCCAGGGCAGCCACACGTGGCTGTTGTCGGATCCGCAGGCGTTCGGCGAGATCATGACCACGATCGTCGGGCTGAAACTTGCCGGCAACGCTGACGACCCTCCCGCCGCCTGAAGACCAACGCTCACCTGATCACGCCCAAGAGGCCCTGAGGAACCTCATTCCATGGTCATGTGAGCGTTGCAGTTTGGTGGTCAGATGAAGAGCAGCTGCGCGCCGTCCGTCTTCTCGATGAACTCGGATGCGCTGATAATGCCCTCGACGTCGTCACGCAGGTCTTCGGTCCCCAACTTGTTCATGTCGGCGGACATGCGGCAGGCCCAGAGGTGGCCACCGGACGCGACGATCTGATCGAGGAAGTCGGGCACCTCCGGCACGCCCAGATCGGCGATCTGCTTCTTGAGCATCTTGGTCGCGAAGCCCGTCATGCCCGGGATCGGAGCGAGCGCCTGCGGGAGGTGGCGGTCGCCGAACGGAAGGTGCATCGCGGCGTTGCCGGCGGGGCTGAAGCGCAGCTTGTTCATCCGCGACTTGGTGATCATGTCGAAGCCCCAGAAGGTGAAGAACAGTTGGGTGTCGACGCCTTCTCCCAGGGCCGCGTTGGCCAGGATCAGACCCGGATACGCCATGTCCAGGTTGCCTTTGGAGCAGATGATCGCGAGCCGGCGCCCGCTGGGAGTCTCATCCCCGAAGTCGGGCACGATCGCCGAACGGGGCTCAGTGGTGGTCATGATGTTCGCCCTTCTCACACGCAGCCGTGCGGCTTTGGCAAGCCGGCGACGTAAGCCATCTTCTTGGCCGGCTTCTTCGGAAACAGCGCAAACTGCTCCTTGACGGGGATCCCGCCGATCGTCTGGACACGTCGGCTCGTCGCGGTGTCGCCCTGCGTCCGGTAGTCCTCGCGCAGGAAGCGGATCGCCTTCCAATGGGCATCGGTCAACTCGATACCGATCTGGCGCGCGAGCACCGCGGCAAGCTCTTCGTCCCACTCGTCGTACCTGGTGAGGAAGCCTTCGTCGTCGACGTGTACCGAGTGACCGTCAAGCTCTGTAACGGGCATGCGGCACCTACCTTTCCGCGGGTTGGCGAGGACCTTGGGGCTCAGCACGTTTGCCGGCCATCGACATGAGTACGGGTACCGGCACCGGCCGACCCTTGAGCAGCAGATGCCAATAGGCCCAGCGGAAACCGAGCTTGCCCCAGTGGTTGGCGCGACTTTCTTCGAGCAGCGTGAACGGTCCGATACCGGGCACCGGATACTTGCCGGGCAGCGGCTGAGTGTCGTAGTTGAAGTCGATCAGCAGCCCCATGCCGTTGCCCGACTCGATGAAGCAATTCGCGTGACCGTCGAACAACCGGGTCATGGGGCGCCCGTTCACGTGTTCCACGAAGTTGTCGGTGAACATCTCGACCGAAAAGTGCGCCACCGATCCGGCCTTCGAGGTGGGAATGTCCGAGGCGTCGCCGAGGGCGAAGATGTTGTCATAGGCCGTGGACAGCAGGAAGTTCTTGTCGACGGGGACGTAGTTCAGCTCATCACCGAGACCGGAACGACCGACGAAATCGGCGCCCATGTTCAGCGGCACCGTGACGAGCAGATCGAAGCCGATCTCGCGCTCGTCCATCGACACCAGCTTCTTCGACTCGGGCTCCACCCGATCCACCACGAAGTCGGCTTCGAGGGCGATCTTGCGGTCCGCGAGCATCCCGCCGAGGTGCTTGGACGCCACCGGCTTGGTGAACGCACCCTCCAGGGGGGTCACGTACGTGATGTCGACCCGATCACGCATACCGCGCTCCGCGAAGTAAGCATCAGCCAGGAACGTGAACTCCAGCGGCGCCACCGGGCATTTGATCGGCATTTCCACGATGTGGATGACGAGGCGGCCGCCTTCCCAGGTCTCGAGCTTGTCGCGCAAAGCGATGGCGCCCTCGAGCGTGTAGAAGTCGAAAATGCTCTTTTGCCACTCGCTTTCGGCCATTCCCGGCGTCTGGTCCGGCCGGGGGCTCACCCCTGTCGCGATGACGAGGAAGTCGTAGGGCAGGCAGCGCCCGTCGGCGAGCTTCACCCATCGCGCCTCGGGATCGACCCGGTCGACGGACCCGCACATCAGGTCCACGCCGTCCGGAATGAATCGCCGTCGCGGCTTGAGCAACTCGTCGGGGGTGCTCGACCCGAAAGGCAACAGCAGCAGGCCGGGCTGGTAGACGTGCACGTCGTCCTGGTCGACGACGGTGATCTCCCATTCGTCCCGGCGCAGGCGGTGGCGCAACTTGTTGACGGCCATCGTTCCGGCGGTCCCGGCGCCCAGCACCACGAGTCGCTTCACGGCTGCGGCCTCCTCTGCCAGCGGCCCCTTTCGCAGCCTGCGCTGCGGTGAGCGCCCAGGGCAGGGCCAGAAGTCCCCACCCCACCGGGTATACGGCACAGCCTGGCACTACCTGCCGACGACGAACGGGTGGACGGCCCAGACTGGCATCGCTGGCTACGTTGACGCTGTGAGCAGGCTGGCTGCCTACACACTCAAGACTGGCGGGCTGGGCCCCGGCGCAGATCGCCCGCTGTCGGGTGGGCTCGAACCTAGCGGCGGCGGTCGCCAATATCGTCGGCGGGTAACTGAAGTGGCTGCGCTCAGCGCGTACACCGATGAGCCTGGCGATGGGATCGACGGGTTGGACGAGCCCCATTGACAAGCCGCTTTGACCGGACCAGATCGCCATAGCAGCCAGCTGAGTACAGGGAGCACCTGCCAAGGGAAAGCTGGCAACAGAGTGTGTAACGTTAATGCATGGCTCATCCCGCGGAGATTCGCTCTTTTGATGTGTTCGACACGGTGCTGACCCGGCGTGTCGGGCGCCCCACCGCGTTATTGCACTTGATGGGAGAGCGCCTGTTCAGCGGCAGAAGCATCCCGTGTTCTGCGAACGCATTCGTGGAGGCGCGCACGCGTTATGAGCACAAGTTGACTGTGTGGTTCGGCAGGCCCGCCAAATTAGCGGAAATCTATGTGTCCGTTGCGGGAGCGTTGTGCCTGGGACCGGAAGATGCGGAGCATTTGTCTCTGACGGAGTTGGAGCTGGAACGTGAGTTGTCGATAGCGGTTCCTGGCGCGCGGAAGATGGTTGACGAAGCCCGCAAAGAGAGCGCAAATTCCAATGTCCTGTTCGTCTCGGATACACCCCATCCCGAGGACTTTCTGCGCGAATTGCTGAGCGCACAGGGTCTGTTCGTTGCCGGGGACCGTGTGTATGGCTCCGCCGCACGGGGAGCGAGTAAGTCCGCTGGGGGCCTGTTCACCATCGTCGCCAAGGAAATTGGCTTGCCCCCGGCTTCGTTCCTGCACACCGGAGACAATGTCCGAAATGACGTCGCCGCGGCTCGCGTTGAGGGTTGGCGCGGCCGACTGCAGGCCGATGGACGATTGTCGCGTTACGAGGAACTCATGGAACGCAATGCTCCCTCTCTCGGGACAACTATTTCGGCAATGGCCGGCGCCTCTCGGCTCGCCCGTCTTGAAGCGAGGACCGACGGGCTAGCCGCAGAGGTGGCAGACGTCGCCTCCGGTGTGGTGGCGCCATTTCTGATCGGCTACATGTGCTGGATAGCGGCGCAGGCCCAGTTGCGCGGTGTTCGTCGCTTGTATTTCGTGGCAAGAGACGCCGAGGTGATGCTGCGCATTGCCCGTCCTGTTTTGAACCGGATAGCTCCGGACCTCGAATGCCGATACTTCTACGGATCCAGGCAAGCGTGGATGCTGGCAGCGAGTGCATATTCCGATGAGATCCTGGAACGCTGGGTCACTGTTCGGAGCGACTTCACGATGCGCACGACGCTGGCTCGGGTGGGGTTGTCGCCCGAGCAGGTCTGGGAACACGTGAAAATTCCGCTCACGAATCCAGTTTCGGCAGACGAGCCACTATCTCTGGACAACAGGCGCATCGTTTCGGAGCTGCTCCGGACCGAGCCGCTGTACCAGTTCGTTCGTGAGGCAGCCGCTCAAGCCGCGGAGGTGATGACTGCGTATCTGAGGCAAGAGGGCTTTTTCGACGACTCACCGAGTGCGCTGGTTGATACCGGGTGGACCGGTGGTGTCGCAAACGCGTTTGACGAGGTTCTCAGTCACGCGGGTGGCCCTGCGGTACATCACTTCGTGGTCGGCGTATTGCAGGGCCAAAATGACCACAAGGTGGGTCTAGGTGGTCGGACAATAAGGGCCTGGCTATTCGATGAAAGACACCAGCAGGAAGTCCTTCGCGGATTCTCTGCGCCGAATGTCATGATTGAAATGTTCTGCGGCGGGACCGAGGGCCGGCTGGTCGGCTACGAGCGGCAGGGCGACGTCATCAACCCTGTGCTCACCGCGCCGGACAACGTTCCCTTGCTCGAATGGGGGCTGACAGCTGTCCATGACATTGCCGTCCAAGTCGCCGAACTCTTCGTCGCACAACTTCCCGCTGAGAACGTCCCTCGAGCCGACTGGACAGGGCTTATCTGGAGTCTGTTGGAGGCGTTCTGGATGCATCCGACCGCATCCGAGGCGCGGCGGTGGGGCGAGTTCCCGTGGGAGGAAGAAATCTGGCCCCCATTCAACCCCGTGGCGCAGTCGCTGAGCACATGCGACGTGCTGGCCCGGCTACGGCGGGGAGATTCACAGATCCGCAGAAACAACTCTTGGCGCGCAGGTTCTGCCCTCGCGAGCGCACAGCCTTGGCGATCTTTGCTCCAGATCAGGGGGTGGGAGAGAATCAACCAGGTGCGACTACAGCGGCTCCCACGTCGACTGCAACTGGAGATTCAGAAACGCCGACCCGGTCAATGAGGCTTGAGTGATCGGTACCCAGTGAGCTGTTGAACCAAGCCGCGATCCGGCTCAGAAATCGATCGGATCCGGAAACGCGTCCTCGATGATGTCTCGGTAGCTGCGCAACGACACGTTGGGGAGCTGGAACGGTGTCTTGGTGGCGTGGTCATAATGCACGAATGGCTTCAGAAGCCGTTCATACCGTTGGAGGTCCTGCGCATCCATCAATGGGACGGCGGTGGCGGATTCGATGCTGTGATACCGAAGCAGCCACGCCAGATCCTCGGGGATGAGATCCTTGAAGCGTTGATAGGCGAACTCGTCGTGGCTCCACTGCAAGAGACAATTGTCCAGACCGCTCCCGGCCGCCCACTCCCCCACAGGCGCGTTCACTGACGTGACGTTGGCTGGGTCCTCGCCGGTGAGCAGCAGCAGCTTGCCGAGGTCGTGAATCATGGCCATCAGCACCATCTCGGGCGTAGCCGTGCCGTCGGCCTCCATCTTGCTGATCATTTGGAGGACGTGCATCTGCTGACTCGCGAGGTAAAGCCGCCGGTCGGTCGGATCGACGCAGCAGGCGAGCCGCTCAATCAGGTCCCAGACCCGGCACCTTCCGAAGGTCGGCGTGGAGTAACGCGCCTTGATGGTGGCAATGTCGGCGGCCGACTGTAAGCGATGGCGCTCAATGATCGGAAGCGCCGTCTCGGCGAAGGAGGCCTGCTGACCTGGGACCACGCGCCGCAACTCGAGACCGTGCGAGCGCAGCGTCCGATTGATTGAGCGACCCATGTGTGATCGGACCGAGTGGATGCCGATGGGGCTCATCGAACCACCTTAGGTGAAGTGATGGCCGCCGTACGGACATCTTGAAAATGGCCGGGACCGTGCCGCTGCCGAAGCGGCATCGAGGAGCCTGGCCAACCGGGGCTGTTTCGACGTAGTCATCGACCGGTCGGGGGTGGGGGTTGAGCGTCGCCACTTTCTCCACGGCGCGGTTGCGTTAGCCGATCGGGAGCGTGATGGCACACCGCTAGCCTCCGCTAGCCTGCCTCTTTCGCGCGATTCGCCGTGCGGTGGCGCGTGAATGCACGGAAGTATCTTGCCTGTAAGGGAAACTTGGGCTTCCCGCCAGGTGCAAAGTTCTCAAAGAGGAAGGCACCCCGTCAGTCCCCGTCGCCCATCTGGGACAGTGCATTTCATGGACCAGTTCGTCACATTCATGACTGTCGCTACGGAAGATCTCGACGCTGCCCGGACGTTCTACGTCGATGGCCTGGGATGGACGCCGACGTTGGATGTACCCGGTGAGATCCTGTTTTTCCAGGTTGGCCACGGGCTGATGCTGGGGCTGTTCGAGGCCGATCACTTCGCGGCTGATCTGGGCTCACCGGAGCAGCCGGCGATCCCGGTGCGAGGGGCGACGCTCTCGCACAACGTCGAGAGCCCGGCCGAGGTCGACAGCGTCCTGGCCGACGCGGTCCGGGCGGGAGCGAGCGTCATCAAGCCTGCGCAATACGCCTCCTTCGGCGGCTATCACGGACATTTCGCCGACCCGAACGGCGTCATCTGGGAGATTGCGCACAACCCTGGCTGGCGGGTCGATCAGGACGGGCGGGTGCGGCTGGACGCGCCACCGCAGTAGCCCGCCTCGTTACGCGCTAAAGCCGGCTCAGCGGATTGGCGTGATCGTTGATGTCGCGCTCCGGCTGCGCGAGCCATTCGCTGTGATGCTTCGCAGCCCAGGATCGCCGGACGCGTCCGAACACCATGCCGGCAAGCGCGGGTCGGGTGGCGGGATTCACGACAGCCATGAAGATGTGGGCACCCAAGAGCACGAGGGTGAGCCCGACGGCCGAGCCGTGCAGGCCACCTTCACCGCCGGCGGACCAGGCCTGCAGGCCGGTGGCAATCGTGACCACCAGCGAGAGACCCAGCGCGTACGCGAGCACTTTCTGCCCGGCGTTGAACATCCCCCAAGCCGGGTCGGCGGCGGGGTGTAGCGGGTGGCGGAGCCGCGCGCGGAGCCAGGAGCGGTCACGCGCGTCGACGTGCAAGAGTTGGCGTCCGGCTCGGAACATGGCTCGCCGATTTCCGCACAGCACGGCGACCAGCAGGCCGACGCCGATCATGCTGACCGCCCCGACGTGGACGTAAAGGACGGGGCCGGAACCGCCGTCGTCACCCATCGCCAAGCCGCTCAACACCGCGGTCACCACCATCGAGACCGTCCACCAGTGGGCAAGCCGCTCGGTGAGCCCGAAGCGCAGCACCCATCGCTCCTGGGTTTGCGGCTTGCCCTGACGGTGCTGGTGATGCTCCCGGGGGCGCGGGGCGAGCGCAATGCTCATGGCGAATCGCCAGCTTCCAGGTTATGGGTCGTACAAACGCAGCAGACCACCTGTCCGGGTCCGCGGATAGTGCCGAAAGGCCCTATGCCACAAGCGATTTTGGGGGGTCGTAGGTCGCTCGCGCCCGCCGGTCAGGGGCCGAATGGCGGTATGCGGGCCGCCAGCCCGGCCGCCAGCGACAGCAGGCACATCGCGGCAAGGTCCACGGTCGCACCGGATGGGTCGCGGGTGGCGTCCACTTCGACGATGTCGACCGCGACAACGGCGGGGCAGCGACCGGCTTCGACGGCGGCGTCGAGCAGGTCGCGGGGCGTGAGACCGCCAGGGCGCGCGCCGGGGCAGCCGGGAACGAAGGCCCGATCGACCACGTCGACATCGAGGTCGACGTACAGCCGCTCGCAGGTCTGAGTCAGGCTTGCCAGCTGCCGGCGTACGCACGCCCCCACCCCCTCGTCCGCCGCGTCGTGGGCGCTGACGACAGTGATCCCCTGCTGCGCGCAGTAAGACCGGTAGGCGCGCGAGTTGCTGAGGTCGCCGATGCCGAGCTGGATGATCTGGCGCCCCGGAAGGCCGTCGTCGATGAGGCCGCGTACCGGCGTGCCGTTGGTGGGCCCGTCATGGAAGCCGCGTACGTCGTGGTGCGCGTCGAGGGTCAGGAGCCCGACATCGCGTAGTCGCGGAGCAAGCGCACGCACGGCCGGCCTGGTGATCGCGTTGTCGCCGCCGAGCATGACCAGCAGTTCGCCAGCCGGCAACCCGGCAATGCCTGTCATCACCGCTTGCAACGCCGCAAAGCCCTCGAGATCACCGACCTCGAGATCGCCGTGGTCGGTTACCGCAACGCTCTCCAGATCGACGTCGAGACCCGCGTGATACGTGGAGAATCGGCGCAGCGCAGCTCGTACGGCCAGCGGCGTCTGGTCAGCGCCCGACGGCGAGATCGACGTGCGGGCCAGCGGAACACCTACCACACCAAGGCTGCGGGGCGACCCAACCGGCGCCGGTCGGGTGCCTGCCAGCCATTCGGAGGCCCGGGGCCACAGCGGATCCTCAGTCATGACGCACCAGCTTCCCGCGCCGCAGCACTGCACGCACCTGGTCGACTCCGGGCCGGTACGCGAGGTAGACCGGCGAGGGGGCGTCCAGCACGATGAGATCGGCGCGCGCCCCGACACGCAGATGGCCGATGTCGTTGCACCGCAACGCTTTTGCGCCGCCCTCCGTTGCTGCCCGCAGCGCCTCGAGCGGGGTGAGTCGCAGCTCCCGGCTGGCCAGGGCGATCACGAAAGGCATCGAGGTCGTGAAACTGGTGCCCGGGTTGCAGTCGGTGGCGAGCGCCACTGTGACCCCCGCGTCAAGCAGCCGGCGCCCGGGCGCATACGCCGACCGCGTGCTGAACTCCGCCCCCGGGACGAGCACGGCCACGACCGCTGCGTCACGCAGCGCGCTCACATCGGCATCCGTCAGATGGGTGCAGTGGTCGGCGCTGGCTGCCCCCAACTCGGCGGCAAGCCGCACGCCTGGCCCGGCGCGTAACTGATTCGCATGGATGTGGATGTCGAGCCCGCGGGCGGCACCGGCTGACAGCACCGCGCGGCATTGGTCCTCGTCGAACGCGCCGTCCTCGCAGAAGGCGTCGACCCCGGTGGCGAGCGGCGCGACCGCCTCCAGCATCGGCCCGCACACCTGCGCCACGTAGTCCGCAGCCGTGATGCCTTCCGGTGTGACGTGGGCACCGAGAAACGTGCCATGGTCGGTCACCTGCCGGGCCACCACGAGGCTGCGACGCTCGTCGTCGGTCGTCAGCCCGTATCCGGACTTCACCTCGAGCGTCGTCGTGCCGGTGTGCAACGCCTCGGCCGCCAACCGCTTGGTACGCGCGAGCAACTGCTCCGTAGTCGCCGCCCGGGTCGCCGCGACGGTCGAGCGGATGCCTCCCGCGGTATACGAAGTGCCCGCCAGCCGCGCTTCGAAATCGGCCGCGCGATCACCGCCGAACACCAGATGGGTATGCGAATCCACGAACCCGGGGACGACGCACCCGCCCTGCGCGTCGAACCGGCCATCGCTTGCCGGCGCCTTCGCCGACGGGCCGACCCAGGCGATCCGCCCGTTCGCGACGACGAGCGCCGCGTCCGTCTGCGTCGGACGATCTTCGTCCCACGTGACCAGCAGCCCGATGCCGTCGACCAGCAGGGTGCTCATCGCATCGGCATGTCGATGCCGCGCTCGTCGGCGACCCGCTGCGCGATCTCGTAGCCGGCATCGGCATGGCGGACGACCCCGATGCCCGGGTCATTCGTGAGTACGCGCTCGACCCGCGCAGCTGCCTCAGCCGTGCCGTCCGCGACGACCTGCGCCCCGGCATGCAGCGACAGTCCCATCCCCACGCCGCCGCCGTGGTGCACGGCGACCCACGCGGCGCCGGAGGAGACGGCCAGCAGCGCGTTCAGGACCGGCCAATCGGCAATCGCGTCGGAACCGTCTGCCATCGCCTCCGTCTCGCGGTAAGGCGATGCCACGGAGCCGCTGTCGAGATGGTCCCGGCCGATGACGATCGGGGCTTTGACCTTTCCCGACGCCACCAGGTCGTTGAGGACGGCGCCGGCCTTGTCGCGTTCCCCGTAGCCGAGCCAGCAGATACGCGCGGGCAGGCCCTGGAACGCGACCTTCTCCCGGGCCAGCGGGATCCACCGTTGCACGTAGGGGTTGTCAGGAAAGGCCGCTAGCAGGGCCTCGTCCGCAGCCGCGATGTCCGCCGGATCACCCGAGAGCGCCACGAAACGAAACGGCCCGATGCCCGCGCAGAACAGCGGACGGATGTACGCGGGCACGAAGCCCGGATACTCGAATGCGTCGACCAGACCACCCTTCTGGGCCTCGCCGCGCAGGTTGTTGCCATAGTCGAAGACCTCCGCCCCCTGGCGCGCGAAGCCCACCATGGCCCGGCAGTGATCGACCATCGAGGCGCTGGCCCGCTCGACGTATTCGGCCGGTTTGCTACGGCGGAGTTCGGCCGCCTCCTCCAGCGTCAGGCCCGCCGGCACGTAGCCGTTCAGCGGGTCATGAGCCGACGTCTGATCGGTCACGATGTCGAACGCCTCACCGCGCGCCAGCAGCTCGGGCAACACGCTCGCGGCGTTGCCGACCACCCCCACCGAGAGTGCGCGGCCGGCTGCAGCAGCTGCCCGCACCCGGCGCAAGCCGTCGTCGAGGTCGTCGGCCAGCTCGTCCAAGTATCGCGTCTCGACGCGGCGCTGGGCCCGCGCCGGGTCAACCTCGATGCACAGCGCGACCCCACCGTTCATCGTGACGGCCAGGGGCTGCGCGCCGCCCATCCCGCCGAGCCCGGCCGTCAGGACCACCTTGCCGCGAAGGGTCCCGTCGTAGCGCTGCTCGGCGAGGGCCGCAAACGTCTGAAAGGTGCCCTGCACGATCCCCTGCGTGCCAATGTAAATCCAGGAGCCGGCGGTCATCTGGCCGTACATGGTGAGGCCGAGGGCTTCAAGTTCCCAGAAGTTCTGCCACGTCGCCCAGGCGGGCACGAGCAGCGAGTTGGCGATGAGGACGCGCGGTGCGTGCTCGAAGGTCCGGAAGACGGCGACCGGCTTCCCGCTCTGCACGAGCAGGGTCTCATCGTTCTTCAGGCGCTTGAGGGTGGCTTCGATCGCCCGCAGCGACTCGGGATTGCGGGCCGCCTTCCCGCTGCCGCCGTACACGACGAGATCCTCGGGACGCTCGGCGACGTCCGGGTGAAGGTTGTTGCGCAGGCAGCGCAGCGCCGCCTCCTGCATCCAGCCCTGGCATTCCATGGCGCCATCCTCTCTGCGCTACGCGGGTGGCTCAGCTGAGCGGGCCGATGACCTGCGCCACAGCCGCGAGCGCTGTACCCGAGCGAACCACGCCCACGGCCGCTTCGATCTCCGGGGCCAGCCAACGGTCCGTCCCGGGCCCTGGAACCGTCTCGCGAAGGACCGCGATGGCCGCCGCCGTCGCGGGCGCCGGCTGCAGGGGCGCCCGCAGATCCAACGCCCGCGCGGCGGTCAACAACTCGATCGCCAGTACGCGGGTGAGCGCATCGACCGCGCGGCGCAGCTTTCGGCCGGCTGCCCACCCCATCGACACGTGGTCCTCCTGCATCGCCGAACTCGGGATCGAGTCGACGCTGGCCGGGTTACCGAGCCGCTTGAGCTCGCTGACCAGAGCTGCCTGCGTGTATTGCACGATCATCAGGCCGGAATCCACGCCGGGGTCGTGCGCGAGGAAGGCGGGCAGGCCGTGAGAACGGTGCGCGTCGAGCAGCCGATCGGTGCGGCGCTCGCTCATCGACGCGACATCCGCCGCCGGAATCGCCAAGAAATCCAATACGTAGGCGACCGGTGCGCCATGGAAGTTGCCATTGCTTTCCACCCGCCCGTCCGCAAGCAGGACGGGGTTGTCGATGGCCGCCGCCGCCTCGCGGGACGCGACGACCCGGGCGTACTCAAGCGTGTCGCGCGCGGCTCCGGCGACCTGCGGCGCACACCGCACGGAGTACGCATCCTGCACGCGGATGTCCGCGGGCCCCCGGTGTGAGGCGACGATCGCCGAACCCTCGAGGATGCGGCGCATGTTGGACGCCGCCGCCGCCTGGCCGGGGTGCGGCCGAAGTGCCATCAGATCCTGCGCGAGTACGCGATCGGTGCCGAGCAACGCTTCGAGGCTCATGGCCGCGGTCAGGTCGACCGTGCGTAGCAACCGCTCCAGGTCGGCGCAGGCCAGCCGGAGCATCGCCAGCATTCCGTCCGTGCCGTTGATGAGGGCCAGCCCCTCCTTTTCGGCGAGCGTGACCGGCGTCAGCCCGGCGGCGGTCAGGGCGGCAGCGGCCGTGCGACGCTCCCCCGCGGCGTCGCGCACATCGCCCTCCCCCATCACCGCCAGCGCCACATGGGCGAGCGGGGCAAGGTCACCGGAGCAGCCGAGCGAGCCGAACTCTCCGACCACCGGCGTGATTTCGGCATTGAGCAGGTCGCGGTAGGCACCGGCCGTTTGCGGACGTACGCCCGTCCGGCCCGTCGCGAGCGTCTGCAACCGAAGCAGGGTCATGCCGCGAACGACCTCGCGCTCAACCTCGGCACCGGAGCTCGCCGCGTGGGAGCGGATCAGGCTGCGCTGCAACTGTGCCCGAGACTCCGGCGGGATGTGGCGGATCGCCAGGGCACCGAAGCCGGTCGAGACGCCATAGGTCGGGGTGACGGCCGCCGCGAGTGCGTCGATGTGGCTGCGGCCAGCTTGCAGTACGTCGAGGCAGCCGGGCGCGAACGCCACCGCCGCGCCGCCGCGCGCCACGGCAACAAGGCCGGCCTCGTCGATCGGACCGGCTCCCACGACAACGTCCGGCAGCTGCATGGCCCCATCGAAGCGCACGCCGGTCGCCGGACCCGCGATTAGCGCGGCACTTCTCGCGGCCTTCTCGGGTGCTGGGCGACTAGGTCGTCGCGTGGCTCTGGTGGGTGGCCGGGTCGAGCTGACGGAGATCAACGGGCTCCTGGACGCCGCCGCGCAAGGTCGCGGCGCCGTACTCGTGCGTGACGGCATGGTCAACGCGAGGCGGGCCAAGGGATGCTCGGACAGCTAGACCTCGGCCAGCCGAGCCGATAGCTCCGGCGCTCGCCCCGGGGGCGGGCCGCCGCCCGGGCGCGTTCTTCCAACACCGCCCGGCCCTCGGCGGAGAACACAATCACGTACGGGGAAGAACGTGGCACCTCGGGCCTCCGGCAGCCGACATCATGGAGGCTCGGCGCTTCCCCTCACCGGGACCGGAACCGAATTACACTGCCGTAACTCCAACGTCGACCGCTAAGTCATTCAGTCTTGGGCGGCGCTACGACCGACGGTGACTGGGACCTTCGTCTCTGGCTCGGGCTCGTTTTCCGGTCGAGGGTCGGGCTTGGTGGTGGCCCGCTACCGCGGCCCGGATGCCACCTGTGGTGCCCGAAGGAGACAGACATGGGAACAGAAGACAAGGCATCGAACGAGGCGCAGGACCTCAAGGGCAAGGCCAAGGAAGCGGCAGGGAAGTTAACGGGAAACGAGGACCTGGAAGGCGAGGGCAAGTCCGACCAGGCGAAGTCCGCCGTCAAGGACGTCGGCGAGAAGGTCAAGGACGTCGGCGAGAAGGTCAAGGAAGCTGCCTCGAAAGTCAAGCACGCCGTCACCGATCACTAGGGTCGACTGCACGACGATCTTGCCTGAGCGGCGTCCGGTCGAGCAGCTGGCTCGACCGGACGGTCCTGGCACGTCCGGCTGACACGGGTCGTGTTGACCTGCGATAGCGGACGTCTGGACGCCTGTGCGCCGTCAGGGACTTGAACCCCGAACCTGCGGATTGTGAGTGCCCGGGGGGTGCGGTTCCGCCTGATTCGTGAACGTCCGGCTGTGCAGGACGAGCGGTTAGAGAACCGCACCAGCGCGCACCCGTCGCCGAGCGTGCTCGCATTGGGAGCGTGACGTCGACCCACCACTCGTCTTCAGAAACCTGGTCCAACAGTTGCTCTTGCGCCTTGACCGAGGGGAACGTGGTCGGGCGAGCAGGGCGGTGGCGATGCCCTGAACTTGATGTCGGGTCCGTTCGAACGCCAGCGCGTCAGCGTCATGACGAGCCAGTTGCGGCCGAAGCAGCATCAGGTCGAACCGTCCTCGTCCTCGTCGTCGTCGCGCTGCGTGGAACAAAGCCCAGGACGTTCCCATGACCATTGCCATCCATCTCCATCCCATCCATCAGCTGCACCCGCTCGTGCTGCCGCACTGCTCGCAGACATAGCAGCTGCCGGCGGCTCTCATGGTGATGCCGCAGGTGAAGCACAGCGGGGCGTCGACCGCCGTCTGGATGTCGATCTGACCGGAAGCGCCGCTTCCCGCTGCCGTACGAGGTTCGGGATCCACCGCTTGGACCGGCGCCGACCCCCGCAGGATCTCGACGTCCGGCTCGTTCTCGAGGTCCGGGCCGCCGTACTTTGCCGCAGTCTGAGCTGTGCGCTCTTCAGCAGTGAAGATGCCGAGTTCGGCGCGCCGCTCGTACGGCAGGTAGTCCAGCGCCAGCCGACGGAACAGGTAATCCATCACCGATTGGGCGAGCCGGACATCAGGATCGTCGGTCAGGCCAGCCGGGTCGAAACGCATGTTGATGAACTTCGAGACGTAGGCGTCGAGCGGCACCCCGTACTGCAGCGCGATCGATACCGCGACCGAGAAGGCATCCATGACGCCGGCCAGGGTCGAACCCTGCTTCGACATCTTGATGAAGACCTCGCCCAGCCCGTTGTCGGGGTAGGAGCCCGCCGTCAGGTAGCCCTCGGCGCCGCCGACCGCGAAAGAGATGGTCTGCGACGGACGCTTCTTGGGAAGCCGCTTACGCACCGGGCGGCTCTCCACGTGAGCCGCAGCGGCGGCGTTGTCGCGCGCGGCGCCGGCACGGCTGCCCGCAAGGTCATTGAGCGGCTGGCCGACCTTGCAGTTGTCGCGGTAGATCGCCAGCGCCTTCAGGCCGAGCTTCCAGCCCTCGAAGTAGATGTTTTCCACCTCTTCGACGGTGGACGAGGCCGGCATGTTGACCGTCTTGCTGATCGCGCCGGACAGGAACGGCTGGGTGGCCGCCATCATCCGGACGTGACCCATCGGGGCGATGGACCGCTCACCGAGCGCGCAGTCGAAGACCTCGTAGTGCTCCGGGCGAAGGCCCGGAGCATCAATGACGTGGCCGTGCTCCTTGATGTGCTCGACGATGGCTTCCATGGTCTCGTCGGCATAGCCCAACGACGTCAGAGCGCGCGGCACCGTGTGGTTGACGATCTGCATGCTGGCGCCGCCGACGAGCTTCTTGACCTTGACCAGCGCCAGGTCAGGCTCGATCCCGGTGGTGTCGCAGTCCATCATCAGGCCGATCGTGCCGGTCGGGGCGAGCACCGAAGCCTGCGCGTTACGCCAGCCGCTGCGCTCCCCCATCTTCAGACCCTGCTGCCACTGCTTCGCGGCGAGCGCGAGCAGGCGGGAGTCGTCAGCACCGATCGGGCGAACTGCGTCGTTGGCCGCCGCGTGTTTGCGCATGACACGCGTGTGAGCTGCTGCATTACGCGCGTAGCCCTCGTACGGACCGACGGCGGCAGCCATCTCAGCGCTGCGCCGGTACGCCGTACCCGTCATCAGTGAGGTGATGCCGGCGGCGAGCGCCCGGCCACTCTCGGAGTCGTAGGCGTGACCTGTCGCCATCAGCAGCGCGCCCAGGTTGGCGTAGCCGATGCCGAGCTGGCGGAACGCGCGGGTGGTCTCGCCGATGGCCGCGGTCGGGAAGTCGGCGAAGCAGATGGAGATGTCCATTGCCGTGATGACGAACTCGACAGCGCGCACGAAACGCTCTCCGTCGAACGTGCCGTCATCGCGCAGGAACTTCATCAGGTTCAGCGAAGCGAGGTTGCACGAGGAGTTGTCCAGGTGGACGTATTCCGAGCACGGGTTGCTCGCCGTGATGCGACCGGACTCCGGGCAGGTGTGCCAGTCATTGATGGTGTCGTCGTACTGGACTCCGGGGTCGGCGCACTCCCAGGCGGCTTGACCGATCGCCCGCCAAAGCTTGCGCGCCTCGACCGTCTCGATCACGGATCCATCGAGGCGGGCCCGCAGGTGGTGCTCTCCATCACCCTCGACGGCGCGCATGAACTCGTCGCTGACGCGCACCGAGTTGTTCGCGTTCTGGTACTGCACCGAGACGATGTCGCTGCCACCGAGGTCCATGTCGAATCCGGCATCCCGCAGCGCCCGGATCTTCTTTTCCTCGCGGGCCTTGGTCTCGACGAATTCGAGCACGTCCGGGTGGTCGACATCGAGCACCACCATCTTGGCGGCCCGGCGGGTGGCACCGCCGGACTTGATCGTTCCGGCGGAGGCATCGGCACCGCGCATGAAGCTGACCGGACCTGATGCGGTGCCGCCCGAAGACAGCAACTCCTTGGATGAGCGGATACGCGAGAGGTTGACTCCCGACCCGGAGCCGCCCTTGAAGATCAGCCCTTCCTCGCGGTACCAGTTGAGAATGGACTCCATCTGGTCGTCGACGGCCAGGATGAAACAGGCGCTGACCTGCTGCGGAGCCGAGGTGCCGACGTTGAACCAGACCGGCGAGTTGAAGCTGAACATCTGGTGCAAAAGCATGTAGGTCAGCTCTTGCTCGAAGACCTCGACGTCGTCCGGGCCGGCGAAGTATCCGTGCTGCTCACCAGCACGCCGGTAGGTGCTAACAACGCGGTCGATGAGCTGGCGAAGTGAGCTCTCCCGCTCGGGAGCGCCTACGGCTCCTCGGAAGTACTTGCTGGTGACGATGTTGCCGGCGTTGACGGACCAGAAGTCCGGGAACTCCACGCCGCGCTGCTCGAAATTGACGGTGCCGTCGCGCCAGTTCGTCATGACGACGTCGCGACGCTCCCACTTGACCTGCTCATACGGGTGGGTCCCGGCGGTGGTAAAGACTCGGCCGAGCCGAAGCCCCCGATTCGGCGACGAAGGCGCCGGGATCGTGTCGGAGACGGTTTCAGTCATGCATTCCTACCTCTCAGGTATGGCAACAACCGGGAGCTGCCGGAGATGCCGGGAAAATGGCGGATGTCTGAGCTGCCGCGGCCGCTGGATCAGGTCACAGCGGCCGCGGCAAGCGCGGGCGGCGGTGGATGCGCCGGCTGGTTGGGCGAAGGGGCGGGCTCAGTCGATTCAGCAGCTCCCGAGCCGGAATCGGACGTGCGGCCCGTCCGGTCAAAAACGCCTTCGGGGGCGTGGTCGCGGCGCAGCGACGCGATTTCCTGCTCGAAATCGTCAAGCGAGTCAAACGCCCGGTACACCGAGGCGAAGCGCAGGTAAGCGACTTCGTCGAGCTCGCGCAGCGGGCCGAGGATCGCGCGGCCCACGTCGTCAGAGCTGACCTCGGCGCGCCCGGCGGCGCGTACCGCCTCTTCCACCCGCTGGGCGAGGACGGCGAGGGAGTCTTCTTCGACAGGACGCCCCTGGCATGCCTTACGCACGCCCGACACGACCTTGTCGCGCGCGAACGGCTCGGTGGCACCGCTGCGCTTGGCGACCAGCAACGTGGCCTCTTCCAGCGTCGTGAACCGGCGGCCGCAGGCACCGCAGGAGCGGCGGCGGCGGATCGCAGCACCGGCGTCAGCTTCGCGGCTGTCGACGACGCGACTGTCGGAGGTCTGGCAGAACGGGCAACGCATGGTCCCGGGGCCTCCTTTTCGACTACCGACTCGCTCCGTACACCCGGCTGATGCAGGTGGCCGATCCGCCCGCCTGTGGATCCCGCTGTGGGAAACCAGTCCGAAACTGTGGGGAACCTGTTGAACAACCTGTGGACGACTTACACCGGTGTAACTACCAGATGTTGTGTCCCGGACAGTAGGGCGCCCTAGCCGGACGAGCAAGCCTGGACGCGGCGTGTCGGATCGGCGAGTCGCAGCTGTTTTGCTCTGCGTTTCGGCGTCTCAACACAGCGTGACGGGCCTGCATGGCTCTCAGGGCAGTTGCAGGCGCTCGCCGACGACCAACGTGGCGCTGGAAAGGTGGTTACGCGACTTCAGCTGAGCCACGACGTCCCGCGGGTCGCTGTGGGGCAGCGCACGCACCGCAATCGACCACAGCGAATCTCCTTGCTGCACCACGACTTCCTGCGCGGGGCGCGCCAGCGACTCATTTCCGGCACTTGCCCGGCCGAGGCCGAAGGCCGCGTAGACCGCCGCGGCGACGAGCAGCAGGGCAATCGCCCGGCCGCGGCGGGTCAGCCGCAGCCTTCCGGCCGCCGGTCGCACCGCCACCCGCGAAGGCGCCGCCGACCGGCTTGGCGGACGAACGACCCGGGCGCTCAGCACAGGGCGGGCCATGACGCCGGCAGGGCGACCACGACGAGCGCTCCCATCGCGCCGGACCCCCGGCGCGGCCACCGACCTGGCCGACCGAGCCGACCGGGTCGGGAAAATCGGGCCCCAGCTCGAGGCCACTGATGCCGCCATGCCACACCTCCACCACGCACTGACGAGCTCGCCTGCGCGAACTCGGCGTCGAACCCGTGTTCGACTTTCGTGTTGTAGCGCGACCGTACGACAAAAACGCGACACGGTCGAACGTGTGTTTGAAAGAAGGCTTGCGAGCGGCTACGGTCAGGTCATCGAACGAGCGGGGTTGCTCGTTCCGACCGCGAGCGAGGAGCAGCACATGGCAAAGCAGGGCGCGAGTGGCAGCGGAGGGCCGACCAGTTCCGCGGGCACCCGCCAGACCGCCCCGAAGGCGACGCGGGCATCGTCAGCGAGCGGCGCAGCACGATCGACACGTCGACGCGGGAATGTTCGCGATTTCCCCGACGGGCCGCCGGATGAGACCGGGCTGACCCCGCGCCAGCGCAAGGTGCTGGAGGTCATCCGCGAGGCCGTCGATCGGCGGGGCTATCCGCCAAGCGTGCGTGAGATCGGCGAATCCGTGGGGCTGACCAGCACGAGCAGCGTCGCGCATCAGCTGAAGACCCTCGAGTCCAAAGGCTTCCTGCGTCGCGACCCCAACCGTCCGCGCGCTGTCGAGGTCCTGCTCCCCGGGGTCGAGACCGAATCGGGCCCGCTCACGTCTCACCCGACGCCCGCTTACGTGCCGGTGGTCGGCCGTATCGCTGCCGGCGGTCCGGTGCTGGCGGAGGAAGCGGTGGAGGAGATCTTCCCGCTTCCCCGCGAGCTTGTCGGCGAGGGCACGCTGTTCCTGCTCCGCGTCACGGGTGAGTCCATGATGGGCGCGGCGATCTGCGACGGCGACTGGGTCGTCGTACGCCAGCAGCCGGTAGCCGAGAATGGCGACATCGTGGCAGCGATGCTGGACAACGAGGCCACCGTCAAGACCTACAAGGCTCGCGACGGCCACATCTGGCTGATGCCGGCAAACCCGGCCTACGAGCCCATCGATGGTGATGCGGCCGTGATCCTAGGACGCGTTACGGCGGTCCTGCGCAAGGTCTGAGTCCGGATCGTCCAGCTGGGCATCGACCGCGCCGTCCACCGCAGCGGCAGCGGTCATGGGGCTGAAAGGCTCCATGACCGCTGCCAACGCGGCGGGTACTCGGGCGGTGATCAGAGTGCCCTCGGCCAGATGCTCGCAGCTCGTCACCTCGCCGAGCTCATGCACTCGGGCCACGAGTTCACCGCGGGTATACGGCACAAGCGCTCGGATGAGCACCGGAGGATGGGGCGCCCTCACCACCAGCTCATCAAGCAGGTCACCCAGACCCTCACCGGTGCGAGCCGAGACGACAACCGCCCCAGGCAGCGTGCGGCGGAGCCGGCTCAGGGTCAGCGGATCAGCAGCGTCAGACTTGTTGACGACCAGCAGCTCCGGTACGCCGGTCGCACCGATCTCGGCAAAGACTTCCCTGACCGCCGAGATCTGCGATTCCGGGTCGGGATCTGAGCCGTCGACCACGTGGATGACAAGGTCTGCCCGGGTCACCTCTTCGAGGGTGGAGCGGAAGGCGTCGACGAGCTGATGAGGCAGGTGGCGCACGAAGCCCACCGTGTCGGTAAGTGTGATCGTCCGGCCGTCGGGCAACACTGTTCGACGCACCGTCGGGTCCAGGGTGGCGAAGAGGGCGTCTTCGACCAGCACACCGGCGCCCGTGAGCCGGTTGAGGAGCGAGGATTTGCCCGCGTTGGTGTAGCCGGCGATCGCAATTGACGGCACCGCGGCCCTCTCACGACCGGAGCGCTTCGTGGAGCGAACCGTCGACATGCCGGCAATATCGCGCCGCAGCTTCGACATCCGCGACCGGATTCGGCGCCGATCCGTCTCGATCTTGGTCTCGCCAGGACCCCTGGTCCCGATACCGGCGCCAGACCGGGAAAGCGACTCACCCCAACCGCGCAGTCGCGGCAGCAGGTAGGACAGCTGAGCGAGCTCCACCTGCGCCTTGCCCTCACGGGAGGTGGCGTGCTGAGCAAAAATGTCGAGGATCAAGGCCGTCCGATCGATGACCTTGACCTTGACGATCTCCTCGAGCTGGCGCAGCTGCCCTGGCGTCAGCTCGCCGTCGCAGACGACGGTGTCGGCACCGGTGGAGACCACGATCTCGCGCAGCTCCCGAGCCTTGCCAGATCCCACATACGTCGCTGTGTCCGGCTTGTCGCGGCGTTGAAAGAGCCCCTCGAGCACGAGCGAGCCCGCGGTTTCAGCGAGGGCCGCCAGCTCCGCGAGTGAATTCTCGGCCTCGGCCTGAGTACCGCCGGCCCATACGCCGATGAGCACGACGCGCTCGAGCCGCAGCTGGCGGTACTCGACTTCCGTAACGTCTTCCAGCTCGGTCGCAAGGCCCGCCACCCGGCGCAGGGCTTGCCGGTCGGCTAGGTCATAACCTTCGCCGTCGGCCTCGAACCAGGCGCGTTCCAAGGGGGCTGCGGAAGAATCGAAGTCGGAGCCGAGGTTTGACGTGATCGCATCACCTGCAAGGTCGAAGGGGGCTGATCCGGCTGTCATCGTCTCCAGTGCAACGCATCAGCGCACATCCGTCATCCTGTTTTCGCCGGTGGTCGGATAGCCAGGAGGCGCGCGGTGAGCTCAGCGCGTTCAGCAGCGTCCAGCGCCGACAGCGCAGGGGCGACCAGCTGATTCGTCAGCGTCTCGGCCGCAGCCAACCGCTCCAGCAGGCGCTCATTCACCTCGGGGAGGGGTTCGCCCCAGTCGGCGGCATTCGGCGAAAGTGAGGGAACTGTCGAAGCCCGCCCGACGACCGCCTCCAGCGGGGTGAGGCCGCTGGCCAGCACCGCCATGGCGTGCGAGCCGCCGCGATGCTCGCGGAGCACGTGAAGCAAGTGGCCGGCCAGCGCAGGCAGGTCGTCCGGGCGCGGGGCCTCCCGCCACGCCGCAAAGAGCGGCAGCGCGGCGGCCGAAGCCCCGTCAACAACCCGAGCAAGGAGCGCGACCGTGTGCACGAGGTGGGGTGCCGATGCCATTCGGCCGCGCGCCCACCCCCAGCAGCATTCGCAGAATGCGGCCACGGCGGCTTCCGGCGTAAGAGCCGCCCGCCCCGTGTCCCATTCGGCCACCACCATCGGCACCGGAAAGAACGTCATGGCACTCGCGACGACGACGCCGCTGACATCGCCGAGGGCACCGCCCCGGCCGACCGTGTAGAACGCCCGCCCGACGGCGCCGGTGGCGGCGCCCCGCTTGTACGTCGCCGGATCCGCCATCCATCGACCGCCGAGATAGCCGACCGGCCTGGCCAGGGCTTGCGCTGCTTCCAGCGGCGTCAACCTTGCCACCGGCCGGCCGCGACGACATGTGCCGGCCCGTGCAGCACGACGCTCGCGCCGTCCCAGACGACGCGAAGCCGTCCCCCGGGCACCGAGATAGCGACGTCAGCGGCGGAGTTTCCAGCGCTGAAGGCGTCAGCAACGGCAACCGCGCAGGCCCCGGTTCCGCAGGAGAGCGTCTCCCCCGATCCCCGCTCATGGACACGCATGACGAGACCGTCAGCGGCGCGGCGGTAGAACTCGACGTTGACCCCGTCCGGAAAAAGCTCTGCCGCGACGACCGGGGCGCTCGTCAGATCGAGAGCCGAAGGATCCGTCACCAGACAGACGAGATGGGGGTTGCCCATCGAGATCTTGGTGCCTGAATACGCGACGCCGCCGATCGAGGCGCTCGCGGGAGTGGGATCAATCTTTGGCGGACCCATGTCGACCGCGATGTCGGCATCCGGATCTTCGGGTACCTCGACCCGGCGTGCGCCGCAGCGGGTGGTCAGCATGATCGTGCCGGGCGACGCCCAGCCGACCGTCACGAGGTAACGCGCGTAGACCCGCGCGCCGTTGCCGCACATCTCCGCGACGCTGCCATCGGCGTTCACGTAGTCCATGAACCAGCCGCCCTGCTGATCAGGAACGACCCGCAGGCATCCATCGCCGCCGATCCCGAACCGGCGATCGCACAACCGGCGTACCAGCGCAGGGGTTAGCTGGAGCTCGTCGCGGCGGTCAGGAAGCAGAACGAAATCATTGCCGGTGCCCTCGCCCTTGGCGAACGCGAGGCCGCCGCCCGGGGTCGACGCGTCAGGCGCCCAGTCGGGCCGGGTGGCCACGGCATCGGCACTCATGATCGGGCAGGTTACTGCTTCGGTATCCGTCCCGCCGAAGGGGCGAAGGTCTCCGGGGCGGCGTTCGCCGCGCGGATGAGCGACTCGGGCGTCTGGGGAGTCCACCCGCCGCCGCGGGCCAGCATCGATCGCGCACGACTGGCCGACTGCGGCCCGCAGAACAGGAATCCGTGGGCACGGTCACAGCCGAGCTCGCACAGCCGGGCACCCTCGGTCCACGACTCAACGCCCTCAGCGACCACGTACAGATCGCGCGCGTGGGCCAGCCGCACGACAGCATCGACGATCGAGTCGTCCTCCAGATCGACCCCGAGACCGCGGACGAACCGCCGGTCCAGCTTCACAGCGTCCACCGGAAGATCGTCGAAGCGGGCGAGCGAGGAGTACCACGTCCCGAAGTCATCGACAGCGAGCGCGCATCCAACTTCGCGCAGCTGCAACAGCAGCGGGGTGGCGGCCGATCCGACATCACCCAGCGTCGATTCGCTGAATTCCAGCCCGAGCCCTCGCACCGGCAGCCCGTAACGCTCGAAGAGGTCGCGAACGGTGTCAACGAAGCCTTCGGACGCCAACTGCACGGCGGCGACATTCACCCAGAGCTGGCAGCGGCCCACCGTCGGATGGACGGGCAGCTGGTCCCAGGTGGCGCGCTCGGCGCCACACTGCTCCAGCACCCAGGCCGAAAGCGGCAGCAGCAGTCCGGCCTTATGAGCTACGTCGAGAAAGGCGTCGGGCGCGAGCAGGCCCCGCCGCGGATGAGCCCAGCGCATCAGGGCTTCCATGCCAACGACCGCACCGGAGGCAAGATCAATTTCCGGCTGAAAGTTCAGGACAATCTCGCCGCGATCGTGCGCACCGCGCAGATCAGCTGCGAGATCCAGGTCCAGCATGATGCTCATCGCTCCGCCTTTCCAACCCTCCGGCGCTCCGGGCGGCGGCCAATAACGCCTCGCGGCGTCAGTCTCCCCCTCGAACCGTGTCCCGTCCGCTCTATCGGTGAAGTTGCCCGGCAATGAGCCGTTCGGCGGCAGCGACCCGGGCCGATTCGCCGGGCGCAGGTAGCCAGCTGATCCGCGGATCGCGGCGAAACCACGACCGCTGCCGCCGAACGAACCGGCGGGTAGCTCTCACGGTCTCGTCGCGCGCCGCCGCTTCATCGGCAAGCAGCCCGTCCCACCAGGCCAGCACCTGCGCGTAGCCAAGAGCCCGGGATGAGGTACGGCCCTGCCGCAAGCCGTCCGCGGCGAGCCGGCGGACCTCGTCGACCAAGCCGACGTCCCACATCCGAGCGGTACGCGCGGCGACCCGATCATCGAGGTCGGGGCGATCGACACCGAGGAAGACGACGTCGTACACCGACGTGTACGGCGGTAGCTGCGCGGTGAAGCCGCCGGTCAGGGCGATCACTTCCAACGCCCTGACGATACGACGGCCGTTGCCGGGCAGGATGGCCGCCGCTGCGGTGGGATCCGCCGTGACCAGGCGCTCGTACAGCGGCGCGGGCCCATCGGCGGCGAGCTCGTTCTCAAGTTCGGCCCGCACCTGCGGGTCCGTACCGGGGAAGTCGAGCGCGTCGACGGCTGCCCTCACATACAGGCCACTGCCCCCGACGAGCAGCGGAATGCGATCCCGCGCGAGCAGGCCGTCGATTTCTGCCCGGGCGAGCTGCTGGTAGGACGCGACGTCCGCCGGATGCTTCGGGTCCCAGACGTCGAGCACGTGGTGGGGCACCCCGCGGCGCTCGGCCAGGGTGAGCTTGGCCGTACCGACGTCCATGCCGCGGTAGAGCTGCATGGAGTCGGCATTGACGACCTCGCCACCCAGCCGAATCGCCAGCTCAACGGCCAGATCGCTCTTTCCGGCTGCGGTGGGTCCGACGATGGCGACGACGACGGGCGCCATCGCTACTGCTCGTCGCGGCTGGACCAGGTGGCAACCAGATAGCCGACCCCATACGGCGCTTCGTCATAGCTGACGCCGGCGCTCCACTGCCCTCCGGAAAGCAGCCGGGAGGCGGCCAGCCAGGCCGGCGCTCCCGCAGCGAGCAATTGCGCGCCGAGCGGCGGATTGGCCGCGAGTGCCAGCGAGGCCGGGTCGCCGGCGGCCAGAGCGGCGCTGACCCCCGCGTCGTAGTCGGCGGCGCGCCCATCGAGCCAGCCAGGTGCCTTCTCGGTGCGCCGCGCCGAACCGTCACCCATCACGAGCAGGCCGGTGGCCGTCGGACTCGCCTCGCCCGCCGCCGGCCAGCACGGCACACTTCCGTTTTGATCACAGCTGATGCCGGCAGCGCTCGATCGGCAGTCCACTTCGCCGAGCAGCCAGGCGCCCACCGTCAGGGACAGCGGTAGCGGGTCAGCGGCGGGGGCTGGACCGCCCGGCAACCGCGGCGAGACGTCGACCCCGAAGCCGGCGAGGCGGCCGGCCGCGCCCGGCGGGAAGACCTGCGCCGCGCCGCCCGCGCCGAGCACAACGATGTGGTCCACCGGCTGCGCGCACAGCCAGCGAACGGCGGCGACGGCCGGAGCCCGCGCCGCTACGGCCTCACCGGCAGCCAATGCGGGCACCAGCAGAGGCGGCTGCGGGCAGAAGGCCGCGGCGACGATATTCAGGCCAGGTTTCATGCCAGGTTTCAGCCCAGCGGCGCGATGGCCGGTACGCCAACGCGGGGCAGCCCGAGACCGACTGTCTCGGCTCCGGGTCCCTCGGCGCGTGCGGTCACCGGGCGCCGGCCGTCGGCATAGGCGTCACCAGCGGCCGTCCGACGGATGGCAAGTGGCGGGCCGTCAGCCAGCAGGTGATGGGGAGCCCCCCGGGTGATGACGGTCTCGACAAGATCGCCAGGTCGCGCTTGCGGCCCCCGCGGCGAGGCGGCGTTCAGGTGGACCAGCCGCCCGTCGCGGGCCCGACCCGACAGCCGTCCGGTCCCGGCATCCTTGCGCCCCTCACCGACGGCTAGCAGCACCTCGACCTGGCGACCCACCAGGGTCCGGTTGGCCTGCCAGGCAATCTCGTCCTGCAGTCGGGCCAGCCGGCCGTAGCGCTCGCGTACGACCTCGGCGGGCACCTGATCGGGCAGCTCGGCCGCCGGGGTACTGGGCCGCTTGGAGTACTGGAAGGTGAACGCACCGGCAAACCGCGCGGCGCGCACCACGTCGAGTGTCGCTTCGAAGTCGGCCTCGGTCTCGCCGGGAAATCCCACGATGATGTCGGTCGTGATCGCCGCGTCGGGGATGGCGGCGCGCACCCGATCGATGATCCCGAGGTAGCGCTCCGCGCGGTAGCTGCGTCGCATCCGACGCAACACGTCATCAGATCCGGACTGCAGCGGCATGTGTAGCGACGGGCAGGCGTTGGGGGTCTCGGCCATCGCGGCGATGACGTCGTCGGTGAAATCGCGCGGATGCGGTGACGTGAAGCGCACCCGCTCCAAGCCTTCGATCTGACCGGTAGCCCGTAGCAACGCGGCGAACGCACCCGGGTCACCGAACGACCGGCCGTAGGAATTGACGTTTTGGCCGAGCAGCGTGATTTCCAGGACACCTTGGGAAACCAGCGCCTGCACTTCGCGAAGGACGTCGCCGGGCCGGCGGTCGCGCTCGCGCCCGCGCAGGCTCGGCACGATGCAGAAGGTGCAGGTGTTGTCGCAGCCCACACTGATGCTGACCCACCCGCTCGCCGCCGATTCGCGTCGCGCCGGCAGGACGCTGGGGAACACTTCCAGCGCTTCTTGGATCTCGACCTGGGCCTCTTCGTTATGACGAGCGCGCTCCAGCAGGGCGGGCAGGCTGCCAAGGTTGTGAGTGCCGAAGACGACGTCGATCCAGGGTGCCCGTTTGACGAGTGCCCCCTGATCTTTCTGGGCCAGGCAGCCGCCCACCGCAACCTGCATTCCCGGATTCGCGTCTTTGACCGGGCGCAGGTGGCCCAGGTTTCCGTAAAGGCGGTTGTCCGCATTTTCACGGACGGCGCAGGTGTTGAAGACAACGACGTCGGGAGCGCCGCCTCCGGCCGCGACGTATCCCGCCTCTTCCAGCAGGCCGGCGATGCGCTCGGAGTCATGAACATTCATCTGACACCCGTAAGTGCGGACCTCGTAGGTCCGCGCGGCGGGCGTCGGGGTACTCACTGTGTCGAGGGTACGGCCGCGGCGCTGCTTCGCTCGGTGCGGGAGAACCCACCGCTCATGCGCAGAACTCGTTGCCTTCCGGGTCCTTCATGACGGCCCAGACGACGCCGAGCTGCTCCTGCTGCTCCACGAACGTCGCCCCGAGCTGCTCGAGCCGGGCCACCGCCGCCTGCAGCGCCTCCCGCTGCTGCTCGACGGGAACGCTCGGCCCGCCGCCCGTCCCGAGATCGATGTGAACCCTGTTCTTGGCGGATTTGCGCTCCGGCACCCGCTGGAAAAACAGCCGGGGTCCGCGACCGGCTTGGTCGACAAGCGCGGAGGCCGAATTCCAGTCCTTCTCCGGGACCCCCTGCGCGGACAGGAACGCCGGCCAATCGGCAAATCCCGGAGGCGGCGACGCGAGCCTGTAGTCAAGCGGCTCGAGAGCGCGCTGCCAAAAGGATGCCAGCGCCGCCGGATCCGCGGCGTCGAATGCCACCTGAAACACTCGTTGTACCTCCTCGGACGTGGCGTGGTCGCGTCCGCCTGCCGCTAGCGAGCGATCTCGCTGGCCCTCGTCTCGCGTACCACCGTGACCCGAATCTGCCCCGGATACGTCAGCTCATCCTCGATCTGCTTCGCGAGATCGCGAGCCAGCACCTGCGCGCCGATGTCGTCCACCGCGTCCGGGATCACCATCACCCGCACCTCACGGCCGGCCTGCATCGCGAAGACCTTGTCGACCCCGGGCAGCCCGGAGGCGAGTTGCTCGATGCGCTCCAGCCGCTTGACGTAGGACTCGAGGCTCTCCCGACGGGCGCCCGGACGTCCGCCGCTGATCTGATCGGCCGCCTGGGTCAGCACCGCGCCGATCGTGCGTGGCTCGACTTCGTTGTGATGTGCCTCGATGGCATGGACCACGTCCTCGTGCTCGCCGTACCGCCGGGCGATCTCGGCTCCGATCAGGGCGTGACTGCCCTCCACCTCATGGGTAAGCGCCTTGCCAAGGTCGTGCAGGAGCGTTCCACGCTTGGCCATACCTGCAGGCAGGCGCAGCTCGGCAGCCATGATCCCGGCAAGGTGGGCCGACTCGATGAGGTGTTTCAGGACGTTCTGCCCATAGCTGGTCCGATAGCGCAGCCGCCCCAGCAGGGTGATCACTTCCGGATGCATCTCGGCGATGCCCACCTCGACCAGCGCGTCTTCCCCGGCGCGCACGCACGATGCCTCCACCGCAGCCTTGGCGCGCTCGTACTCCTCCTCGATGCGTTGCGGATGGATCCGGCCGTCGAGCACGAGCGCCTCGAGGGTGACCCGCCCGACCTCGCGCCGCACCGGGTCGAAGCAGGAGAGCAGGACCGCCTCCGGGGTGTCGTCGATGACGACGTTGACCCCGGTCACCGCCTCGTACGCGCGGATGTTGCGGCCCTCGCGGCCGATGATCCGGCCCTTCATGTCATCGCTCGGCAGGTGCAGGACCGAGACCACGGACTCAGCCGTCTGCTCGCTGGCAATACGCTGAATTGCCAGGGTGACGATGCGCCGGGCCCGATCCTCACCCTCGCTGCGCGCCGCCGACTCGATGTCGCGCACGATCAGGGCGGCGTCGCGCTTGGCCTGCGACTCGACGTCCTTGACCAATTCGGAACGGGCGTCAGCCGCGGTGAGGCCGGCGACCTGCTCGAGGATTCGCCGGCGATCCTCTTCGATGTCGGCGAGCTCAGCCTTGCGACGCGCGATATCCGCCTCGGTGCGCGCCAGCTCATGCTCGCGGCCGACGACCTGGTGGGCCTCCTGCTCCAGCCGCTCCGATCGCTCCTCGAGCCGCACCTCGCGGGCGACCAGGCGCTGCTCGCGCTGGTCGAGTTCGGTGCGCTGGACGCCAAGCTCGGCCTGGCCCGCGGCGCTTGCTTTGGCGGCGATGGCGACGGCGTCGCGCTCCGCCCGCGCCCGCACGTCAGCCACTTCACCGGCCGCGGCGTCGCGCAGCAGGTCGGCTTCTTCACGGGCCCGGGTGCGTAACCGCTCGGCCTCCGCCTGGGCCAGCTCTCGCTCAGCCTCCAAGGCAGGGCGGGCCAGTTCCGCCGCTTCCCGCCGGGCCTGGCTGACTGTCTGCGCACGAAGTGTCTCGAGAGCGGCGCGATCGATCCCGGCCGTCGCGCCGGCCAGGTCACCGTCGGAAACCGACCCGTGGGTAGCTGCCCCCACGATCACCCGGCGCTGGCCACGCAGGAGCACCACGCCGACACCAACGATGGCCACCAGAACGAACACGAGGAGTACCGCGACTAACGCGTTCAACAGTCCTCCTCCTGCCATCGCAGCGGTGGCCCCGCGCGACAGCCGATGTGAGGAGGAATGCGAAGAAACGGACGTGAATGCGGAGGCGTGATCCGCGCCCCCTCTGACGGCAACCGCCTTCCGGCGCTCACCTTCGCCTGCTCCGGCACCCTTCCTCTCGCAAATCCGCCGGTCACAGCCACTGCCACCACGAACGCCCGCACTATTTCGCCCCGCGGCGAAGCCGCGGTGTTCCCTCCTACCTGCCGCGCAGGCTAGGGCTCTCAGACATTGATCGTCAAGGAATCCACTCGCTTAGCGGCAAGGAAACGTCAACCCGCCGGAAACGGAACTGTCATCAACCGCGGGCCTCAGGGCGGCCAAAGCACCCGTTCAGTCGTCGAAGGTGCTGCCGGCCCGCTCGAAGGACTCTGCGACGACCTCGTCGGCCAGCCCCAGGCCGATGCCGTCATCCAGACCTTCACCGCCGCCTGCTGCTGGGCCTTGCAGGACCTCGGACAGAACGCTTCTCACGATCCCCCCACTGAAGCCGCGGCGCAGGAGCAGGCCGGTGAGCCGTCGCCGTCGGACCTCGGGCGCGAGTCGCGAGAGGGCGGCGACCCGTCTACGGGCCAGGGCCAGCGCCGTGGCACGTTCGGTCTCCTCGTCGATCTCCTCGGAGGCTGATTCGATGATCTCGGGCGCAACGCCCCGACCACGCAACTCCGCGCGCAGGCTCCGAGTGCCGCGACGGCGCACTCCGACGCCTGTGCGCAGGTACGCCTCGGCGTAAGCGGTGTCATCGACGAGGCCAATGCCGGCGAACCGGTCGAGGACCCGGCTGACAACGTCCTCCGGCGCGCCTGCCCGGGTGAGGTTGCGCTCTAACTCTGCTCGGGTCCGGGGCTGCTGGGCCAGCAGCCGCAGACAGCGCTCCCGCACGGACGACTCCAGCCGATCGGCCGGCATGTTGTCGAACTGTCGTGCCTTGCCGGCTGGCCGCCCCTGGCCGGTGCTCTCGGCGCTGCCCTTAGAGGCGGCGCCGGCCACGCGGTTCTCCTGGGACGCCGCCCGTCAGCTCGCCGCAGGCCCGCATCAGAAGTCCACCGGAGTCGAGGGGATCGGAGCGTTCAGATCGATCGACTCGGCATCGAGCACCGGGCCAATGCCCAGCTTCTCTTTGATTTTCTTCTCGATCTCGTTAGCAAGGTCGGGATTGTCGCGCAGGAAGCCGCGGGCATTTTCCTTGCCCTGACCGAGCTGCTCGCCCTCGTACGTGTACCAAGCTCCCGCCTTGCGCACCAGGCCGTGCTCGACGCCCATGTCGATCAGGCCGCCCTCACGACTGATCCCCGAACCGAAGATCATGTCGAATTCGGCGACCCGGAACGGCGGACTCACCTTGTTTTTGACGACCTTGACCTTGACCCTGCTGCCGACGGCCTCGGTGCCGTCCTTCAGTGTCTCGATCCGGCGGACGTCGAGGCGAATCGACGCGTAGAACTTCAGCGCCTTGCCTCCGGTGGTGGTCTCCGGCGAGCCGAACATGACGCCGATCTTCTCGCGCAACTGGTTGATGAAGATCGCGGTCGTACCGGACGTGCTGAGTGCTCCGGTGATCTTGCGAAGGGCCTGGCTCATCAGGCGAGCCTGCAGGCCGACGTGGCTATCGCCCATCTCGCCCTCGATCTCCGCTCGTGGCACGAGGGCGGCAACGGAGTCGATCACGATGATGTCGAGCGCCCCGGAACGGATCAGCATGTCGGCGATCTCGAGCGCCTGCTCACCCGTATCGGGCTGCGAGACCAGCAGCGCGTCAGTGTCGACGCCGAGCTTTTTCGCATACTCCGGATCCATCGCGTGCTCGGCATCGATGAATCCCGCGATGCCCCCGCCGGCTTGGGCGCTCGCCACCGCATGCAGCGCAAGGCTGGTCTTGCCGCTCGACTCCGGGCCGTAGATCTCGACGATCCGCCCGCGTGGGAGGCCGCCGATGCCGAGCGCCACGTCAAGCGCGATCGACCCGGTGGGGATGACCTGCATGGGCACGCGGACCGTGTCACCAAGGCGCATCACGGAGCCCTTGCCAAAGTTTTTCTCTATCTGTGCCAGCGCATTCGCTAGCGCCTTCTCACGGTCGAGGCCTGCCATCAGGAGCTCCTTGCGGGTAGTGCGGGGACGCTTAGGACGTCGGGTTGAACGGGACGCTAGGCGCCCCCTGCGACAAAACCGCGGATCGGGCTGGAACTGTGGACAACACCGGCCCTCCCTCGCAGGTGCGGGCCTCGAGCACCACATTAGGCGAACACGCGTTCGACGCGGGACCGACACGCCGAAAGGGCTAACGGTCGCGCGCCGGGACCTCGAACTCGACGCAGACCGCCCGCCAGACACCCTTGGCGTCATCCCCGGCATCAAGGGCCTGAGTGACCGTCCGGCTCCCCAGACCCGAGATCACGTGATCACGGGCGATCGATTCGGCATAAGTCGCGCCGAACTGCTCGCCCATCCGGAACCAGAACTCAGAAAGGCGCACTGTCCACAGCTACCTCGCCCCGCACTTTTTGTCACCCCCGCGCGGCAAACTCTGGTTGTGACCTCAGATGCACTCGAGCAACTGAGCCCGGCTACCCGGGCCTGGTTCAGCGCGGCCTTCCCGGCTCCGACCCCTGCGCAGCAAGGCGCTTGGGCGGCGATCGCCGGCGGCCGCCACGCGCTCGTCGTCGCACCTACCGGCTCGGGCAAGACCCTGGCGGCCTTTCTCTGGGCGCTCGATCAGCTGGCCAGCACCCCGCCGCCGGTGGACAAGCTCCGACGCTGCCGCGTGCTCTACGTGAGTCCGCTGAAGGCGCTCGCCGTCGACATCGAGCGCAACCTGCGCTCCCCGCTGGTCGGAATCCGCCACGCGGCGACCCGGCTCGGCCTGCCAGAGCCCGCCATCCGGGTCGGCGTGAGATCGGGCGACACCCCGGCTGACGAGCGGCGGCGGCTGGCTACGACCCCTCCCGACATCCTGATCACGACCCCGGAGTCGCTCTTCCTGATCCTCACCAGCCAGGCGCGCGAGGCGCTTCGCGGTGTCCAAACGGTGATCGTCGACGAGATCCACGCCGTTGCCGGCACCAAGCGCGGCGCTCATCTGGCGGTTTGTCTGGAACGACTGGACGCATTGCTCGAGCGTCCGGCCCAGCGCATCGGTCTGTCGGCAACCGTTCGCCCGGCTTCTGAGGTAGCCCGCTTCCTGGGAGGCCAGCAGCCGGTCGACATCGTGGCGCCCACCGGCATCAAGACGGTCGAGGTGCGCGTCGAGGTCACGGTCGAAGACATGGCTGCCATTGGCGAGATCAGCGCGCCGACACCGGGAGGACCCGGTGCCGCCGTGGAAGGCGCGTCTGCTGCTTCCGCCGAAGCCCGCACCTCGATCTGGCCGAGCATCGAGCGCCGGGTGCTGGAGCTGGTCCGCGGAGCAAAGAGCACGATCGTCTTCGCCAATTCGCGCCGGCTGGCCGAGCGGCTGTGCAGCCGGCTGAACGAGCTCGCCGAGTCCGATGCGGCCGAGGCAACGCAAGCCGCCGGCACCTTCCACGAGGTGGCCCGTCCTCACCACGGGAGCATGAGCCGCGAGCAGCGCTCCGAGGTCGAAGAGGCCTTGAAGTCCGGGCGGCTGCCTTGTGTCGTCGCCACCAGCAGCCTTGAGCTGGGCATCGATATGGGCGCCGTTGACCTGGTGATCCAGGTCGAGTCCCCGCCGAGTGTGGCCAGCGGACTCCAGCGCGTCGGGCGGGCCGGTCACCAGGTCGGGGCCGCCAGCATCGGCGTCGTCCTGCCCAAACATCGCGGCGATCTGCTCCCGTGCGCCGTCGTCGCCGAGCGGATGGCGTCCGGAGCCATCGAGTCGCTCACCATCACGCGCAACCCGCTGGATGTGCTGGCTCAGCACATCGTCGCGATGGTCGCCGTCGAGCCCTGGGACTCGCTGGAGTTGCTGGAGCTCATCCGCCGCGCCGCCCCGTACGCCAACTTGCCGACCTCCGCCTACGAAGGCGTGCTCGACATGCTCGCCGGGCGCTACCCATCAGACGCGTTCGCCGAGCTACGGCCGCGGTTGGTCTGGGACCGCGTCGACGGCGGCCTCACCGCGCGTCCCGGAGCGCAGCGGCTCGCCGTGACGAGCGGTGGGACCATCCCCGATCGCGGGCTGTTCGGCGTCTACCTGGCCGCCGGAGCGGAGGGCGCAGGCCCCGGGCGGCGCGTCGGTGAGTTCGACGAGGAGATGGTCTACGAGTCACGCGTCGGTGACGTCATCCTGCTCGGATCGTCGTCTTGGCGAATCGAAGACATCGGCGCCGACCGCGTGCTCGTCTCCCCCGCCCCGGGCCAGCCCGGAAAGCTGCCGTTCTGGCATGGGGATGCACCCGGACGACCCATCGAGCTCGGCCGGGCGATGGGCGCGTTCCTACGCGAGATCGGTCAGCTCGACGCGGCCGCCGCTTCAGCCCGCCTCGCCGCCGCCGGTCTGGATGACTGGGCGCAGGGCAACCTGCTGGCCTACCTCGCCGAGCAGCGTGAGGCCACCGGCGTGCTGCCGGATGACCGCACGATCGTCGTCGAGCGCTTCCGCGACGAGCTCGGCGATTGGCGCCTCGCGGTCCACTCCCCCTTCGGTGCCCAGGTCCACGCGCCGTGGGCGCTAGCCGCGGCGGCGCGCATCCGCGAGGCGACCGGCCTCGACGCCCAGGTGTTGCACTCCGACGACGGACTGGTCCTGCGCCTTCCCGACGCCGATGAGCCACCGTCCTCCGATCTCGTGGTGCTCGCCGCCGACGATGTCGAGCAGATCGTGCAGACCGAAGTCGGCGGAAGTGCGCTGTTCGCCAGCCGGTTCCGGGAGTGCGCAGCGCGGGCCTTGCTGCTGCCCCGGCGCGACCCGACCCGCCGCACCCCGCTCTGGCAGCAGCGCCAGCGCTCTGCGCAGCTGCTCTCAGTCGCTAGCAGCCACCCGGATTTCCCGATCGTGCTCGAGGCCGTCCGGGAGTGCTTGCAGGACGTCTTCGATGTACCGGGTCTCGTCGGGCTGATGCGCGACCTTTCCGGTCGGGCGGTGCGGCTGGTCGAGGTGGAGACCGACTACCCGTCGCCTTTCGCCCGCTCGCTGCTGTTCGGCTACGTCGGTGCGTTCATGTACGAGGGCGACAGCCCGCTCGCCGAGCGTCGTGCGCAGGCCCTCTCCCTGGACAGCAGGCTGCTCGCTGAGCTGCTCGGTTCGGCTGAGCTCCGCGAGCTGCTCGATCCGGACGCTTTGGCCGAGATCGAGGATGAGCTGCAGCGGCTGGCGCCTACCCGGCGAGCGCGTGACACCGAAGGCATCGCCGATCTGCTGCGGGTACTCGGTGACCTGTCGGCCGACGAGATCACCGCCCGGACCACGTCGGGAGATGGGGCCGCGGTCGCGGCATCACTTGGCGAGCTCGAATCGGCCCGCCGGGCGCTAGCCGTACGAATCGCCGGGCAAGAGCGCTGGGTTGCCGTCGAGGACGCTGGACGGCTTCGCGATGCGCTCGGAGTGCCGATGCCGGTCGGAGTGCCGGAGGTGTTCCTCGAGCCGGTCGCCGATCCGTTGGGCGACCTGGTGAGCCGCTTCGCCCGTACCCACGGACCTTTCGTGCCGGCGGACGTCGCCCTTCGCTACGGCCTCGGCGTCGCGGTCGTCCGCGCCACTCTCGACCGCCTCGGCGCGGGGCGCCGGGTGCTGTCGGGCGAATTTCGGCCCGGCGGTGCGGGCCTCGAGTGGTGCGAAGCCGAGGTGCTGCGCATGCTTCGTCGGCGCAGCCTGGCGAAGCTGCGGCGGGAGGTCGAGCCGGTGCCGATCACGGCCCTCTCGCGATTCCTGCCCGACTGGCTGGGGACGGGGAAAGCCGCCCGAGGCGGAGTCGACGCACTCGCCCGCGCCATCGAGCAGTTGGCGGGGGCTGCCGTTCCCGCGAGCGCGCTGGAGTCGCTGGTGCTGCCGGCTCGCGTGCGCGACTACTCGCCCGCTCAGCTGGACGAGCTCTGCGCGAGCGGCGACGTCGTCTGGGCAGGCGCCGGTTCGCTGCCCGGCCATGACGGCTGGGTACGTCTGGTCCCCGCCGACGCGGCCCCGCTACTGCTGCCTGCTCCTCTCGACGTGCTGAGCCTCAAGCCGGCACACGAGTCGGTCCTGACCTCCCTGAGCGACGGCCAGGCGCTCTTCTTTCGAGCCCTGTCCGATGCCGCCGGCAGCACGGATGACGCGAGCCTCGTCGAGGCGCTGTGGGACCTGGTGTGGTCCGGCTACGTCACCAACGACACGCTGGCGCCCTTACGCGTCAGGCTGGCCGGCCGCAGCGGCGGCGGCAAGGCCCGCGCCGCTGCCCCGCGCCGGCACTCCCGATACGCCCGCTACGGACGGCCCGCGATGGCGACCCGAGCCGGTCCCCCGGCAGCCGGTGGGCGCTGGTGGCAGCTGCCCGAGCGCGATCCGTCGCCGACCCGGCGGCTGCACGCGATGGCGGAGGCCCTGCTCGACCGCCACGGCGTCCTGACGCGTGGCGCGGTGGCCGCCGAGCAGATCAGCGGTGGGTTCTCAGCGGTCTACCCCATCCTGTCGGCCTTCGAGGATGCCGGTCGCTGCCGGCGGGGCTACTTCGTCGAAGGTCTCGGAGCGGCGCAGTTCGCCGTGCCTGGCGCCGTCGACAGGATGCGCGCGCTCGCCGCAGACGCGCATCGCGCGGCCGAGGAGCCGGGGTGGACCTCACCCGTGCCGCCGAGCTGGGAGGCACGAGCGTCCGGCCCCGTGCTCCCACGGGCGCTGGTCCTCGCCGCCACCGACCCCGCCAACCCCTTCGGTGCGGCTCTGCCGTGGCCGGCGCGGGGCGAGGAGGGTTCGACCGGTCACCGTCCCGGCCGAAAGGCGGGCGCGCTCGTCGTCCTGGTCGACGGCGACCTGGTGCTCTATGTCGAGCGCGGCGGCCGATCGCTGCTCACCTGGAGCGCTGACCCGACGGCCCTGGGCGCTGCCGGCGAAGGCCTCGCCGCGGCCGTCCGGGCGGGTGCGCTTGGGAAGCTGTCGGTCGAGCGGGCCGACGGTGAATACGTCCTCGGCGCCGACGCGGTCGCGACCGCGCTGGCCGCTGCGGGTTTCCGGCCAACACCTCGGGGGTTGCGGCTGCGTGCCTAGCAGAACCCCCGAAGCCGGCGGCGAAGGCAGCGGACAGCTGCGCAGATAGCCAGGGCTTGGCACGATGGGGGCATGCCTGAGGGCGACACGGTGTGGCTCGCCGGGAGGCGGCTGGATCGTGCGCTGGCCGGGCGAACGCTGCTGCGTACCGACTTTCGGGTTCCGCAGCACGCGACCACCGACTTCGCAGGACGCCGGGTGTTGGAGGTGGCCAGCCGCGGAAAGCATCTGCTCACCCGCATCGAGGGCGACGTCACCCTGCGCACCCACTTCATGATGGAGGGGGCGTGGCATGTGTACGCCCCTGGCCAGCGCTGGCGGGGGCCGGCCCACCAGGTTCGGGTCGTACTAGCGAACGCCGATCACGTGTGCGTGGGCTTCCGCCTCGCCGTTGTCGAACTCATCCCGACCGCGCAGGAGCGGGCGGTCGTCGGGCACCTCGGACCCGACCTGCTCTCCGAAGACTGGGGGCCGGATATGGCGGTGGAAGCGCTGCGCCGGTTGGTCGCCGAGCCGGATCGCGAGATCGGGAGTGCGCTGCTCGACCAGCGCAACCTCGCCGGGCTTGGCAACCTATGGCGCTGCGAGGTGCTCTTCCTGCGCGGGATCCACCCGTTCACCCACGTCGGCGCCGTCGCCGACGTTCCGCGGCTGATCGAACTCTCTCAGCGCCTGCTCTGGGCCAACCGTGACCGGGCCGGCCAGACAGCGACCGGATCGCTGCGCCGCGGAGGGTCCAACTATGTCTACGCGCGCAAAGGCTCGCCGTGCCGGCGCTGCCAGACGCCCATTCTGAAGGTAAATCAAGGCGAGCCTTGGCAGTCCCGCGAGACGTACTGGTGCCCGTCCTGCCAGCCACTGCGGTGAGGCGACGGCTGCGCAGACGCCAGCTCTACGCGGTTGGCGGCGCAGCTTCCTGCCCGGTGGCCTGCCCGTCAGTCGTAGCCGCGGCGGACCCGCTCTCGAGCTGGGCGCCACCGGACTTCTCCAATGAAGGCGTCGCGGCGCCTCGGCCCGGGCCGATCGACGCCCGGATCTCGTCGAGCCGGCTGCTGGCGGCCGAATCGATGGTGGCCTTGCGGACCTCGAGCATCCTCGCCTCGACCCCGCCACTGGCCAGCTCGTTCTGACCGAGGGCCGTGGCGTAGCGGGCTTCGATCTTGTCGCGTACTTCGGCCAGCGAAGGCGTATCGCCCTGCGGAGCGAGCTCGGACATCGTCGTGAGCGCCTTGTTCATCTGCTCCTGCATCTTGGCGCTCTCGAGCTGCGTCATCAGCTTGGCGCGCTCGGCCATCGAATGACGCAACCGGAACTCGTTGTCGGCAACCGCCTGCTTGGCCTGCTCCGCGGCCTGCAGCGCCTGACCGTGCAACGCCTTCAGATCCTCCACGGAGGTTTCGGCCGAGACGAGCTGGCCGGCAAACGACTGAGCAGCCTGCTCAAACTGCACCGCCTTCGTCCCATCGCCACTGGCGCGTGCCTGGTCCGACAGGATCAACGACTGGCGGGCGGAGTTGCGCAGCTGGTCGATCTCGCCGAGCTGGCGGGCCAGGCGCATCTCTAGCTGTCGCCGGTTGCCCAGCACCGCGGCTGCCTGCTGGGTCAGCGCCTGGTGCTGCTTCTGGGCGTCGTCGATGGCCTGCTGGATCTGGATGGCAGGGTCGGCCTTCGCATCGAACTTCTTGTTCGCGTACGCATTCGAATAGCGAAACATCCGCCTGAAGAAATTCGGCATAGGCGAATGCTGCCACGCTCAGGTTGAGATTGACCACGCAGGCGGGCCGGACGGGGCGCCCGATCTTTGGGCGCGGCCGAGGCAGCAGCGGTCAGGCGGCGCGATTGACGACCAGCGAGGGCCGCACTCCCGCACCGGCCAGGCTGGCCACCGCCACCGGAGCGACACTCGGCAGGGCGCCGACCTCGGCAAGTGCGAGCTCACCACTCACTTCGCGCAGCACGCGCGACAGAGGTACGTCGAGGGCGTCGCAGATCGCAGCCAGCAGCTCGGAGCTGGCTTCCTTCTGCCCGCGCTCGACCTCGGACAGGTAGCCGAGAGACACCCGCGCGGCGCTGGACACCTCGCGCAGCGTTCGCTGCTGACCGAGGCGCTCGCGGCGAAGTGCGTCACCAATCAGGCGTCGGAGCACTGCCATGCGCACCTCCCGTGGGCGACTGGCCGAACTGCGGACCATGCCGTTGACGAAAACAAAGCCGGAACCGAACCGCCGGTTTGCGGAGCCTCACCGTACAACCCGTGGCCGACCGCGATACATCCCCACGGGCCGATCACGCCGAGGGCGCAATTCCAAGAGCGAGCGCGCGCCGGAGCATGTCGAGCGCCTGGACGACGCTCAGGGTGCGTACGAAAGAGCGATCACCTGGGAGTTGGACGTGTCGGGTCTCGGACCCGTCGGGGCCGACTAGCCCCAGGTAGAGCGTTCCCACCGGTTGCCCCTCGGACTCCGTGGGCCCGGCCACCCCGGTCGTCGCCAGCCCCCACGTCGCTGCGAGCCTCTCGCGTACGCCCTCCGCCATCAGCCGCGCGGTCTCGGCGGTGACAGCGCCGCGCTGCTTCGCCTGGGTCCCCAGCAGCGCGTCTTTGACGTCCGCCGAATACGCGACGACCCCGCCGAGAAATGTCTCGCTTGCGCCCGCCGTGGCCGTCAACCGCCCGGCGAGCAGGCCTCCCGTCAGCGACTCCGCGACGGCGACCGTCTCACCGCGCTCGGCCAGCAACCGGTGGACGACGCCTTCGAGGGTGTCGTCGTCGATGCCGTAGCAACTGTCACCCAGAGCCGCACGCCCGAAGCGCTCGACGGGTTCGATCAGCGCGTACGCCTGCGCCCGGTTGGCGGCGCGAGCGGAGATGCGCACTCGGGTCTGCCCACCTGAGGCGAGAAACGCGATGGTCGGATTGCGGTCCTTGCCACCGGTCGCTTCAGCCGCCAGCCGATCGACCTCCGGCGCCATCGCCTCAGCGACCGCCGACTCCCACATGCCCGAGGTGTGCAGCACCCGGTGGACCACGACCGCCGGCTCTCCCGCCCGGCGCAGCAGGTCCGGCAGCACAGAGCTGTTGAACATGGCGATCATCTCGTGCGGCACGCCCGGCATCGCGTACGCAACCCCGCCGTGCAGTTCGAGCCGGACGCCCGGAGCGGTGCCGCGCTCGTTGGGCAGCGGGTCGGCGCCAACCGGCAGATCGGCCTGCCGGTAGTTCATGTTGGGCACTTCGCGGCGCAGCTCCCGAAAACGGCGGCGCAGCTGACCTTCCAGGAAGTCGTCGCGGCGCAGCTCCACACCGGCCGCCATCGCCAGCCCCTCGCGGGTCAGGTCGTCCTGGGTGGGGCCGATCCCGCCGGTCATGACGACGGCGTCGGCCCGCCCGAGCGCCGTACGAACGGCGGCCGAGATGACCTCGATGTCGTCGCCGACGACCACGCTGTGCTGGACGCTGATTCCGACATCCGCGAGCAGCCGGCCGAGGGTCGCGGCGTTGCGATTGGTGATGTCGCCGTAGAGCAGCTCGTCGCCGACGGCGAGAAGTTCAGCCCGCACTAGCGGCCCTGCGAAGGCGAAGTGCGGTGCCGACGTAATCGACCGCCGTTACCAGGGCCACGACCACCGCCAATCCGAGAATCACCGCCGCGATGGCGTGAAAAGCGCCGGACAGCGGCAGCACGTAAAGGCCGATGCCGATGTTCAGCAGCAGCGTCTTCAGCTTGCCGCCTCGACTCGCCGGGATCACGCCATGACGCAGTACCCAGAAGCGAAGCAGAGTCACGCCGATTTCGCGCGCCAAGATGATCGCCGTCACCCACCAGGACAGCTCGTGCAAGGACGAGAGCCCGATCAGGGCCGTACCGACCAGCGCCTTGTCGGCGATCGGGTCGGCAAGCTTGCCGAACTCCGTGACCAGACCGCGCGCCCGGGCGATCTGGCCGTCGAACTTGTCGGTGAGAGCCGCTGCCGCGAACGCGCCCCAGGCGCCGATCCGCCAGCCGGTCGTATGGCCGCCCGCCGTGAAAAGCAGCACGGCGAAGACCGGTACCAGCAGGATCCGTAGCCCGGTCAAGACATTCGCGAGGTTCCACAGGCCCACCCCGGAGGGGGCGTCGCCCGCGGGATCCGGCCTGGACGGCACCTGCTGCAGGCGGTGTTGCAGCCGGGCGGCGGCCTCGGCGCTGCGCCGCGGTACCGGCTCTCCCGGTGGGCCCTCCGCCGGGGAATCCACCGTGAGCTTGCCGCCCGTCACCGCTGTGCTCCGGGTGCCAGTGCCACCAGCACGTCCACCAGCTCGGTCACCAGATCGACACCCTCGCTGCCAACGACCGTGGCGCGTACGAGATCGCCAACCGCAAGAGCCGGTACTGGCTCACCGAGGCCGGCCGACGGGACGCGGACGGTGCACGAGCCGTCGACCTCGGGCGCCTGATGCGCGGCGCGCCCCTCGGCCACTCCCTCGTCATCGATCGCTTCGACGAGCACGTCGACGGTGGTGCCGACCCGCTCTTCGGCGCGCACGGCCGTCAGCTGCTCAGCCAGATCCACCAGGGACGAGAGCCGGCGGGCGATGGTGGCGGCCGGCACCTTGCCAGCCAAGCCCACCGCCTCCGTGCCGTCCTCATCGCTGTAGCCGAACACGCCGACCGCGTCGAGCCGGGCGGATTCCAGGAAGCGGACCAGCTCGTTCACGTCAGCGCGCGCCTCGCCGGGGAAACCGACGATGACGTTGCTACGCGCTCCGAGTTCGGGAGCGAAGCGGCGGGCCTCGGCCAGCAGCTCCAGGAAGCGCTCACGGTCACCGAACCGGCGCATCCGGCGCAGCACGCTCGCGCTCGCATGCTGGAAGGACAAATCGAGATACGGCGCAACGCCCGTCGTGGTGAGCAGGGTCTCGAGCAGGCCCGGCCGCACCTCGGCGGGCTGCAGATACGCGACCCGGACCCGCAACACGCCGGACACCGCCGCCAAGGCTGGGAGCAGCTGCTCGAGGAGGCGGACGTCACCGAGGTCCTTGCCGTAGGCAGTCGAGTTCTCGCTCACGAGGACCAGCTCGCGTACGCCATCGGCGGCCAATTGCTGCGCCTCGGCCAGGATGTCCTCCGGAAGGCGCGAGACGTAAGCACCCCGAAACGACGGGATGGCGCAGAAAGCACACCGGCGATCGCACCCGGACGCGAGCTTCAGCGCGGCGACCGGACCACCGCGAAGGCGCCGGCGCAGTGAACGCGGGCCCGGACCGGCAGGCAGCGGCGCATCGTAAACGCCGCCGTGACCGGGGGTGGAGATGCGAGCCGACCCGCGGGCGGTCGGGCTGATGGGCAGCAGCGTGCGGCGGTCACGCGGGGTGTGCGAGCCCGGGCGTTCACCCGCGACGATGGCGTCGAGGCGGCCCGCGATTGCAGGATAGTCGTCAAATCCGAGTACGGCCGCGGCCTCGGGCAGCGCGTCGGCCAGCTCGCGGCCATAACGCTCAGCCATGCAGCCGACGGCGATGACCGGCTTGCCCCCCGAGCTGTCAGCGGCCTCCAGGAGCGCGTCGACGGAGTCCTTCTTCGCCGCGGCAATAAAACCGCAGGTATTGACCAGGACAGCGTCGGCATCGGAGGTGTCCGACGTGATCGACCAACCGCCCGCTTCGAGCCGGCCGGCCAGCTCCTCGGAGTCCACTTCATTACGCGCGCAGCCCAGCGTGACGAGGGCCGCACGACGGGGGGACATGGTCCGAGGGTAGCCGTCGGCGTAGCAGCGAGCTGCAGCCGGACGGCCGATCAGCAGGTCAGGCGGCCGGGCACTGCGGGTCGCCGCGGTTGAGATTCAGCGTGACGACCTGCTTGGGTGCGCCGAGGACGCCGAGCGGATGCCCGTTGCAGGACACCGCCGCCGCGCTCGCGTCGCCGATCGTGGCCCGCAGGCCCCCGTCGCTGTGCAGGTCGAGCGGCTGCGCCGAGGAACCCACGACCCGCTGGATGACTTGCGCGCCCTGCGAGTCGGTCACGTCCAGCCAGCTCGGCTTGGACAGCAGCACGATCCGCAGCGTGACCCCGTTGGCCGGCACCGGGATGACCAGCGAGGGCGCCCGCGGGCGCAGCGACTTCTTCGGCACGACGGCCGAGTGCGGCACGACCGGGGCCGCCGCCGCCGCATGCTTCGCCGCGTCTTTCGAGCCTGGTAGCACGAGCTGCACCAGCGCGACCGCGATGACGACGATCAGGACGGCGGCCATCGCCAGCGGCCACCGCGGGCCCCTGGTGGCCGGGGCGTGCGGTCGCAGGCTCACCTCGGCGGCATCGGTATCGGGGACCAGGACCGGCGGCGGAACGGCTCCGGTGTGGTAGGTCGCGTCAAAAGCAGCGAGCAGCGGACCAGCGTCGATGCCAAGCGCCTGAGCCAGGGCCCGTACGTGACCGCGGGCGTAGACGCCGCCGCCGCTCGGGCCGATGTCTCCACTTTCCAACGCGCGCACGACCACCGGGCGGATGTTCGTACGGCGGCAGACATCGTCGACGGAAAGGCCGTGCGCGATCCGCGCCTTGGCGAGCCGCGCACCGACCGGGCCTTCGGCGTCAGTCATCGAGCCGGCCTGCTCGGTGATCGACATATCGCACCTGCCCCCGAATTCCTGTCTCTACTGCAGAAAGCGTAAGTCCGGCGAGCGATCGTGCGCCGTGCGGCGCGCCGAACTTTCCACGCCTGAACGCTCACGTGATGAAGGCTGGGAACGGTTGGGGAGGCCCGGAACATGATCAGGTGAGCGTTGCACGCGGTCAGTCGCCGCGGAGGGTGATCAGGACGCCTTCGAGCTCCTCCGGCATGATCAGCACGTCGCGCGCCTTGGAACCCTCGGTCGGTCCGACCACCCCACGAGATTCCATGAGGTCCATCAGGCGGCCGGCCTTGGCGAAGCCGACGCGCAGCTTGCGTTGGAGCATCGAGGTCGAGCCGAACTGCGTGGTGACGACGAGCTCGACCGCCTGCAGCAACAGTTGAAGGTCGTCGCCGACGTCCTCGTCGACCTCACGCCTGGGCTCCGCTGCCGGCGCCGTCAGGTCCTCGCGGTAGACCGGCTGTGCCTGCTCCTTGACGTACTGGACGATCTTGTGGATCTCATCCTCGGAGACGAACGCACCCTGGATGCGTACCGGCTTGTTGGCGCCCATCGGCAGGAAGAGCCCGTCGCCCAGCCCGACCAGCTTCTCCGCGCCGGGCTGGTCCAAGATCACCCGGCTGTCGGCGAGGCTGGCGGTGGCGAACGCGAGCCGGCTCGGCACGTTGGCCTTGATCAGGCCGGTGACGACGTCAACGCTGGGGCGCTGGGTGGCGAGCACCAGGTGAATTCCGGCGGCGCGGGCCAGCTGGGTGATCCGCACGATGGAGTCCTCGACGTCTCGCGGAGCGACCATCATGAGGTCGGCCAGCTCGTCGACGATGACCAGCAGGTACGGATACGGCGTGTAGACCCGCTCGCTGCCCGCAGGTGCGCTGATCTCCCCCGAGAGCACCTTGCGATTGAAGTCGTCGATGTGGCGCACGCCGCTCGCGGACAGGTCCTCGTAGCGGTAGTCCATCTCGCGGACCACCCACTGCAGCGCCTCGGAGGCCTTCTTCGGGTTGGTGATGATGGGGGTGACCAGGTGCGGGATGCCTGCGTAGCCGGTGAGCTCGACCCGCTTGGGGTCGATCAGCACGAGGCGGACCTGCTCGGGGGTCGCCCGCAGCATGATCGAGGTGATGAGGGTGTTGATGCAGGTGGACTTGCCCGAACCGGTGGCGCCGGCGACCAGGATGTGCGGCATCTTCTGCAGGTTGGCGACGACGAACGAGCCCTCGATGTCCTTGCCGAGCCCGACCAGCAGCGGGTGCGGATCCAGCATCGCCCGGGAGCTGCGCAGCACGTCGCCGAGGCTGACGTTTTCGCGGTCGACGTTAGGAATCTCCACGCCGACCGCGCTCTTGCCGGGAATCACGTCGATGATCCGCACGTCGGGGCTTTTGACCGCGTAACCGATGTTGCGCACGAGCGCCTTGATGCGCTCGACCTTCACGGCCGGGCCGAGCTCCACCTCATAGCGGGTGACGGTCGGGCCGCGGGAGAACCCGGTCACGGCCGCGTCGACGGCAAAGTCCCGGAAGACCTCCGTAAGCGCATGGATGACGACGTCATTTGCTTTGGTACGCGCTTTGGCGGGGCTGCCGTCGCGCAGCAGCTCCGACGGCGGGAGCCGGTAGTCGCCCGAAGCCGGCAGCGGCAACTGCTCGGCCTTCTTCGGGACCGGCATCGGGTCGCGTGCCGCCCGACTGCGGGCGACCGGTCCGGCCGTTACGGCGTCCGGTTCGCCGGCGGCGTTTTCCGCCGCGAGCTGGGCCGCGAGGCCCGGCGACGGGTCGCTCTCGAGGTCGTAGGGGGCGTCCTCGGAAGAGAAGACTCCGACGCGGCTCCGCGGCGACGAGCGCGAACGCCTAGGCGGGCCTGCGGTCGCGTCGTCGCGCAGGTCGATGACGTGATCTTCGCCACCTTGCGCACCGTCGGCAGCGCCAGCGGCGGGCTTGCGGCGCAGGAGCTTGTCGCGAAGGTGGAGCAATCGGGCCGGGATCTCGGCGACGGGGGTCGAGGTGAGGACACACACCCCGAACAGCGCGAGCAGCCCCAGCAGCGGCGCCGCGACGTAAGGAGTCAGTCCGCTCGACAGCGGGGAGGACGACAAGTAACCGACGGCGCCGCCGGCCCGGCGCATCGCCGCCGCGCCCTCGGTCGAGTCCGGGACCCCGTGAGCGATGTGGACGATCCCCAGCACGCCGAACGCGATCGCCAACCACCCGACGACCAGGCGGCCGCGCACGGACGGGTCCGGTGGCCGGCGCACCAACCGCCAGGCGAGCAGCACCAGCAGCGGCGGCAGCCAGGACGCCCCCACACCCACCGCGCTACGCAGCTCCCTGGCCACGATCCGGCCGGCCGGACCACCGGCGGACCACCAGACCGCGGAGGCCACGACGAGAGCCAGGGCAAAGACGGCCAGGGCCAGACCGTCGCGACGCTGCGCCGGCTCGAGCTTGAGCTCACGCGCCCCGCTGCCGATGGCCCGTGCCGCGGCGCCCATCCCGCGCGCCATCCCGAGCCAGATTCCGCGCAGCAGGAGCCAGATCGCCCGCGCGATGACGACGAGCAGCGGTGGCCGGCGGGGAGCGCGTCCCCGGGGCCCGGCGCCCCGCCCGCCGGAGCGGGTCGCTTTCGCGGGCGATCGGCGCCCCTTGACCGGCGCTGATCGGGTGCCGGAACGCGCGGGCGACCGGCCGCCCCTCGTCGTGGTCGCCACCGACAACACGTTGACACGTCCGGCGGCGCTCGGCGGCCATTGAGTCGAGGACGCGCCGTCCTGCCGCGAGCAGGCGCCCGGTGCGACGGAATTCACAGCCTTCTGCCAGTACCCAACTGTGTTGTCAATAGTTACAGCGGGCAGAGTCAGAGGCGGGTGCAGTCGCGCCAGATACGTGCCGATGAACGAAGCGACTGCTCTCCCCAGCGACGTACGAAAGTAGGACGAACAGTGGCTTTCCCGGCGACAGCGATCGCGACTTCGTCGCTGCTGGCCGCTCGCATCCTCGATCGACTGCGTGATCTTGTCCTCGCGATTCGCCATCGCCCCCTCGCTTTGGGCTATGCCATGGCGATCTCCTTGAGCAACGTGATCATGGCTGTGCTACCCGAGCACTCCCAGACCGCCATCGCGCAGGGCGCCAGCACCAACATCACGCACCTCGCCGCCGACCCGCTGCTGGTCCTGCCGGCCAGCGCCTTCATCGATGTCGGCACCGGGTGGCTGTGGGTCCCACTCTCCTTGATCCTGCTCGGCGGGCTCGAGACGCGCCTCGGCTGGCGCCGGGCTCTCACTATCGTCTTCGGCGCGCACGTCGTCGCGTCGCTGCTCTCCGAGAGCATGCTGCTCGTCCGGGTAGCCTGGCACGCCGTCCTGCACTCCGAGGTCAACACCCTCGACGTCGGACCGAGCTACGTCCTGCTGGCCGCCTTGGTCGGCTGTCTCATGATCGGAAGCTGGCGGCTGCGGATCGCGGCGGTGCTCGCTGGAGCCCTCGTACTTCCCAGCTCGCTCGAAGGCATCTCCCGCCTCGACGTATCAGCAGTTGGCCACATCCTCGCGATGTCGCTCGGCGCGCTGCTGACGGTCTCGTACTACGCGCTGACCCGCCGGGAGGCTCTGGCGGACGCCGAACTCGAAACGCTCGAGCGGCTCTCGCTGGTCGCGCCACGGGCGCTGCGGCCCGCGACCGCCTGATCCGATAACTGGCTCCGCCAGTAGCGTGCAAGTTTGCCCAATCCGAAGATCATCTGGGCGACACGCCGGGTAAATCGGGCCTATCGCCGCCGCGCCGAAAAGGTTGGGCAGATTTGCCCGGGAACCCGCCCAGACCTGCTCAGACTTCGACGATCACCGGCACCAGCATCGGCCGGCGCCGGTACGTATCCGCGACCCATCGCCCCACCACCCGGCGCAGCGCCCGGCGCAGCGCGGCCGGATCGGCCACTCCTTCAGCCAGGCACGCGTCGAGCGCCTGAGCGGCCCGCTCGCGTACCTCGGCGAACGCTTCCTCACCCATGGCGCTGAACCCGCGGGCGAAGATCTCCGGGCCACCGACCACCTTGCCGGTCGTCGAATCGACCACGACGGTTATGGTGATGAAACCCTCTTCGCCGAGGATGCGACGGTCTTTCAACTGCTCCTCGGACACGTCGCCGACATTGAGCCCGTCGACGTAGACGTAGCCGCAGGGCACCTTGCCGGCGACCGAGATCCTCCCGTCGACGAGATCGACCACCATGCCGTCGTCAACGCAGAGCACCTGCTCCGGCGGCACCCCGCTGGCCACCGCCAACGCGGCATGCGCGCGCAGGTGGCGCCACTCGCCGTGGATCGGCACCACATTGCTGGGACGGGTCATGTTGAGCACGTAGAGCAGCTCGCCGGCCGGAGCGTGGCCACTGACGTGCACCTTGGCGACGTCCTTGTGGATCACCTTGGCGCCCCAGCGGGTCAGGCCGTTGACGACCCGGTACACCGCATTCTCGTTGCCCGGGATGAGGCTGGAGGCAAGCACGATGGTGTCCCCCGACTCGATACGCACCGGGTGATCACGGTTGGCCATCCGCGACAGGGCCGACAGCGGCTCTCCCTGCGAACCGGTCGAGATCATGCACACGTGCTTGTCGGGCAGCGCGTCGATCTCGCGAGCGTCGACAATCAGGCCGGGCGGCACGCGTAACAACCCGAGATCACGGGCCACGCCCATGTTGCGCACCATCGAACGGCCGACGAACGCCACCGACCGCTCGTGCGCCTGCGCGGCGTCGAGCACCTGCTGCACCCGGTGGACGTGGCTGGAGAAGCACGCCACGATCACCCGGCGGGCCGCATTGCGAAACACGTCGTCCAGCACTGGAGCGATCTCACGCTCGCTGGTGACGAAGCCCGGCACCTCGGCATTGGTCGAGTCCGACAGCAGCAGGTCGACGCCCTCGCGGCCCAGCCTGGCGAAGCCGCCGAGGTCGGTGATCCGGCCGTCGAGGGGAAGCTGGTCCATCTTGAAATCGCCGGTGTGCAGGACGGTGCCGGCGGCCGTCCGGATCGCGACGGCTAGGGCATCGGGGATCGAGTGGTTGACGGCGAAGAACTCGCAGTCGAACGGACCGAAACTGGCCCGACCCTCTTCTGCCACCTCGAGCATCTCGGGCTTCATCCGGTGTTCGGACAGCTTGGCGCGCAGCAGCGCGAGCGTGAAGCGGCTGCCGACCATCAGCAGGTCAGGGCGCTCCCGGAGCAGAAACGGCACCGCGCCGATGTGGTCCTCGTGAGCATGGGTGAGCACGACCGCCTCAATATCGCCCAGCCGGTCACGAATGGCGGTGAAGTCGGGAAGGATCAGGTCGACGCCAGGCTGGTCGGACTCCGGGAAGAGCACCCCGCAGTCGACGATCAGCAGGCGGCCCGCGTGCTCGAAGACGGTCATGTTGCGACCGATCTCGCCCAGGCCACCTAGCGCCACGATCCGCAGCCCCTCGTCCGGCAGCGGCTGCGGCGCGGCGAGGTCGGGATGCGGATGGCTCATACGGCAAGCTCCAATCCGGCGGCGGCGCAATCGGCCCGCAGCACGGCGATCTGGTCCGCTGTCGCCTCGACGAGCGGTAAACGCACCGGGCCACCCGGAAGATCCAGCATGCGAAGCGCAGCCTTGGTCGTGATGACGCCTTGCGTGCGGAAGAATCCGGTGTAGGCCGGCAACAACTGGTGGTGCAGCGCAATCGAGCGCAGCGTGTCGCCGGTGTCGAACGCCTGAAGCATCTCCACGAGCTGCGGGGCGAACGCGTGGCCGACCACGCTGACGAAACCGCACCCCCCAACCGCCAGCAGCGGCAGGTTGAGCGCGTCCTCGCCCGAGTAGTAGGCCAGGTCGGTGGCTGCCAGCACGGCGCTGCTGCCGGCGAGATCACCCTTGGCGTCCTTCACGCCCACGATCCGAGGATGCCCCGCGAGGCGCAGCAGCGTCTCGGTCGCGATCGCCACCCCCGTACGGACCGGGATGTCATAGAGCAACACCGGCAGCTCGGTCGCATCGGCGATCGCCGTGAAATGGGCGAGCAGGCCGGTCTGCGGCGGGCGGTTGTAATACGGGCTCACGACCAGCGCGCCTGCCGCACCGGCCTTCTCCGCCGCCACCGCCTGCTCGATCGAATGCGCCGTGTCATTGGTGCCGACCCCGGCGAGGACCTGCGCGCGATTGCCGACCGCCTCCAGCACGGCCCGCAGCAGCCGGTCTTTCTCGGAATCACTCGTGGTGGGCGACTCGCCGGTCGTGCCGCTGACGACGATGCCGTCACATCCCTGCTCCACCAGGTGGGCGGCGAGCGCCTGCGCTCCGGCAAGGTCAAGGGCACCGTCAGCGGTGAAAGGGGTCACCATCGCGACCAGCATGCGACCGAACGGGCCGCGGGGCAGCATTCCCATGCACCCCACGCTAGTGCCGCGCACCGACAAAAGTCGGATACGCGCGGAGCGCTTGTCTGCGGCTTCGCCGCCGGCCGCCGGGACCGCACGCAGATCCGGAGCAAGAAGGGGCCCCGTCACACCCTTCCGGGGGTTGAGGGTGTGACGGGGTATTGATCGAATCGGCACCCTTGCACACGCGGCTTGAGCCTTGCGCAGGTCCGTTCGGATGAACCTTCAGCGCACGGTAGCGGTGTAGTACGACGGGGCCGGCGACCCGATGCCGGTGACCGGGTCCCAACCCCGCGCGGTGGCCAGCGAGGTGTCATCGTCGAAGCTGCGGACCGTGTAGATCAGGCCGCTTCGCGCGCTGAGCCCGTCCGCGTAGTCCGCGCGCACATTGGCCACATAGTCGAAGTTGCTCTTGACGTCACGGAAGGCTTTGCGACCCGGTGTGGTCAGGTCCCGCCTGGCCAGCGCGTAGATGCGCGGATTGGCAAAGCCGAGGCGCTTGCCCATGGCTTGACTGGTGAGCGCCTGGACCGCCGCGAAAAGAGGCGCGGAAAGGCTGGTCCCGCCGACCCGGTACTCGTCGTAGTAGTGGCCGTTCGGGAACTGCTGGGTGAGACCGATCTTCATCCCGGTGGTGATGTCGGCGTCCATGGACACGTCAGGAACAGCGCGACCGGCGGGCGAGCCGGCCGGCACGATGCCGTCCTGGTAGGCGGGCCGGGTGAACAGCTGACTGAACCCGCCGCCGGCACCGCCGTAGAAGACCGGCGCGACCCAGGATTTCCTGTTATTCGTCAGCGAGTAGAGCTGCGTACCCCATCCGCTTTCGGCCAGGTACCGGTTCTGCGCGCCGACGCCCAGCGAGGTGCCGCCGACCGCCGTGGCGTAGGGGTTCGACGCGGAGGAGTCCACCTGCTTCAAGCCCGTGCTCTCGTACTCGTCGCCGTTGTCGCCGGAAGCGACGTAAAAGCCGATGCCCTGCAGCGCCGCTTGCTCGTACAGGTATGTGTCGATCGCCGCCTCGCCGGTGGACTCTTGGCTCTCAAGGCCTCCGTACGACAGCGACACGATCGACGCCCGGTTGTCATCGACGACCGCGAACTCCGCAGCCAGCAGGTCGAAGCCGGAACAGCTGCGCCCGGCGGTGTACAGCACCTTGGCGCCCGGCGCGAAACCATGCACCGCCTCGACGTCCAGCGACTGCTCACCCGACCAGCCGGCCGCGTCACAGGCCTCCCGGTCGGTGTAGCCGCCCGCCGGAACGAAGGCGCTGAACTGTCCCGGAGCGAAAGGACGCGAGCCGGAATTGCGGGCCCAACGGTTGGCGTCGGCAAGCAGGGTCGGGGAGAGGTAGGCGTCGATGATCGCGACCGTGACGCCCTTGCCCGTCAGCGAACCGGGCGCCGAATAGGCCCCCCGCAGCTGGGTCGGGGAATAGCCGCAGACGGCGTACGGCAGCACCCGGCCGTTGAACTTTGGCAGCGGAGTCTTGCCATTGGCCTGGTAGACGGCCTTTTTCTGGCCGTAGTAGGTCGAGCACGGCTTGGCGTTACGAAAGCCCGGCGGGTAGATCTGATTGGCGGTCTTGGCCTTGAGCTGGGCACCGTACTGGCTGGGGAGCAGGCCGACTGACGTCTTGGGCGAGACCCGGGACGGCGACTCGTCGAGCCCGGTCACGCTGAGCACGTACGGGCTGACGGCACGCGGTGCAGTCAGCGCGGCCGACGGAGCCTGGACATCGGCGCCACCCTTACGAAAAACGGAGAGCCGCGTGCCGAATGCCCGCTGCGCATCGGCGGCCGAGCCGGTCACGTCGACATAGCGCCCGTTCTGCTGCGGCGTGGAGACCCTGAGACCCGCGCCGCGCAGCCACGCGGTGACCTTCGTGGCCGCCTCCGGAGCAGGTCCGTACCGCGCACGGAACTGTGCCGGCGTGACGTAATGTCCATACTCCGCGCCGCTGGGATCGCTGACGGCGGCGGCGGCCCGATCCAACGCCGCCTCATTACGCGGCGCGAGGAAAACGCGGGCCTCGATCGCCTTTGTCGCCTGGGACTTCACGATCGGCGGCGGCACCGCGACCCAGGACGGGCCGGTGCCACGGATGGCGCTGCGGGGCGATTCGGCGCCCGCCGCGGACGCCGTTGAGGAAGCGAGCGCGGGCAGGGCCACCCCGGCGGTGAGCGCACAGCAGGCGGTGGACACCAATAGGATCCGGCGACGGGCGGGGCGCATTCGGCCTCATCTCACTGGTGACCCGGCCACGGGAAACGGGTCTTCGCCGCCTGACCAGTACGGCCTTGTCACATTAGGGCACAGAAGGTTCACATCTCACGTTTGGTGTGCGTGTCGCTACAGGTTGTTCAGCGGCTGGCCACCGGCGTGCCACCAGAGCCGGACCAGGCCGCTCCCCGTACGCTGACCGGCGTGCGAGAGGTCAGCCCCCAAGTCTTTTTGATCGCCCGACCCGCGCTGGACTGGGACGGCATACGTGCCTACCTCGACGCGGTCGGGGGAGATGCGTGGCTCGATCGCGTCCAGGCCGATGGTGAACGCGAGCGCGCCGACGGTGAGCGACTCGTCGAGTTCATGGGGCGGCTCTGCTACCGCTCCTGGGACGTGGGCCTGAACCCGAACGTGACGAAGATTCGGGCGGACACCGACGCGTACCTCACGAACATCTTGCGCAGCGGCCATGGCTCGGTCGTCGAACACGCCAACTACTCGTTTGTGCTGCTCAACGTGTCGCGCGTGGCCACCCACGAGCTCGTACGCCATCGGGCGGGCAGCGCGTTCTCCCAAGAGTCGCTGCGCTTCGTGCGCCTCACCGACCTGCCGTTCGAGCACCCGTTGGAGATCCGCGAGGACCCCGACCTGCTCGCCGAGGCCAACGACCTGCTGGCCCGGATGGAACACTTCCAGGTGATGGCCGCCGACAAGCTCGGGCTCGACGCGGAAGGGGTGCCATTCCATCGCAAGAAGGAAGTCACCTCCGGGCTGCGCCGCTACGCCCCTGATGGGGTCGCGACCAGCATCGGCTGGACGGTCAACGTGAGGGCTCTGCGCCACGTGATCGCCGCGCGTACCGACCCTGGGGCCGAGGCCGAGATCCGTCGCATCTTCGACCAGGTGGCGGCCATCATGACCAAGGAGCTGCCGAGCCTGCTCGGCGATTTCGTCCGCGACGACGACGGCACCTGGCGTCCTGAGTTTGCGAAGGTCTGATTCGCCCGTGACGGCCTCCGCGGCTGACGTCAGCGTCCGGCCCGCCCGGGTGGACGAGTCCCTTGCCGTCGCCGAGGTGCAGGTCGAAACCTGGCGCGAGTGCTACGCGCCGCATTTGCCTAGCGGAGCACTCGATGCGCTGGAGGTGCCGCTGGTCGAAGCCGGCTGGCGGGCGGCCATCGCCGCTCCCCCGTCCCCGCGGCACCGCCTCCTGGTCGCGCTGTCGGGTGGGCGGGTCAGCGGCTACGTCGCACTCGGACCGGCCGAGGACGGGGACGCTACGGCGGCGGACGGCGAGATCTACGCGCTGACGGTCGCCCCGGCCGAGCAGCGTCTCGGACACGGCAGCAGGCTGGTGACGGCCGCCGCGGACCTGCTCGCCCAGACCGGCTTCGGCGCCATCCGGATGTGGACGTTCGACGGCGATGCGCCGACGCATACGTTTCTCGCCGCAGCCGGCTGGGCGCCAGACGGCGCCACCCGCGTACTCGTGATGGGCGAGGACGTCGGGCAGCAGCGCTGGCATACCTTGCTGAGCGAAGGCTGACACCGACCCCTTTTGCAAGATCGCAACACCCGCTAGAGTCGCGCCACCTTTCCGCTGGCGCTTTGGGGGATGCATGAACAAGGACCTGCTGGTCAAGGGGCTGACTGCCACTGGCTTTGCTTACGGGGTCGGGGCGCTCGCCGCTCCGGGTGCGCTGCAGCGGGTGTACGGAACCCCGGAGACCACGCCGGAGCTGCGGGTCATGACCCGCATGTGGGGCACGGCATTGCTGACGATCTCCGCGGCGACCATGCGCGCCCGCGGTAGAGACCGTGACGCCCTGCTGCTGGCCGTCGGCCTCAGCAACCTCGTTGACGCGGCGGGTTCAGCCGCCGCCGCACGCGACGGGCTGTCCCCCAAGGTCGCAGCCCTCGGCGCGGTCAGTTCGGCCGGGGTTGCCGCCGTAGCGCTGTATGCGCGTTCCCTGGACTAGCTGCTAGGGCAGCGCGGCGACGATCTCGCCCAGTGGCTTGCGCACGCCCGTATAGAAGGGCGTCTCGAGCTTGGTGTGGCGGCGTGCGTCGCTACCGCGCAGGTGCCTGATGCAATCGACGATGCGGTGCAGCTCCTCGGCTTCGAAGGCGAGCAGCCACTCGTAATCGCCCAGGCCAAAGGCGGCGACGGTATTGGCCCGGACGTCCTCGTATTCGCGCCCCATGATCCCGTGTTCGGCGAGCATGCCGCGGCGCTGGTAGTCGGGCAGCAGGTACCACTCGAGGGAGCGCACGAACGGGTAGACGCAGATGTACTTGCGCGGGTCTTCGCGGCGTACGAAAGCCGGTATGTGGCCCCGGTTGAACTCCGCCGGACGGTGCAGCCCGTACGCCGACCAGACGGGCTCGAGTTGTTTGCCGAGGGCGGTGGCGCGAAAGCGCGAGTACGTCTCCTGCAACACGTCGGGATCGGGGCAGGTCCACCAGATCATCAGGTCGGCGTCGGCGCGGTAGCCGCTGATGTCGTACGTACCGCGCGTGTAGACGTCCTTCGCGAGCGCCTGCTCCAGCAAGTCATCGACTTCGGCGGTCAGCTGGCTGCGGTCGGCGGGCAGCGGAGCGGGCGCGCGGAACACCGAGTAGCTGCAGTAGAGGATCTCGTCGTTGAGCTCGCGGGCAGACTTCTCGCTTTCGGCCATACGGACATTCTCTCACCGGATCGGTGGATCAAGACGCGACGGCCGCGCCCATGGCCGACGCACGCTCCCGGCGTCGGAAATTTGAGGAAGGTGTCGCTTCTCGCCGCGGAAAAACGACCTCTTCCTCAAACGTTCTGCAGTCCCAGGGTCCGGGCGACGGTCTCGGCGGCGGCCGTCCCTGACCGCAGGCAAGCCGGTACGCCGACCCCGTCCCACGCCGCACCAGCCACCGCCAACCCGCGCGGCAGCCGAGCGCGTACGGCCGCGACCCGCTCCAGATGACCGGGCGCGTACTGCGGCAGGCCGCCGCCCCAGCGCACGACGCTCGTCGCCAGCGGACGCTGCCGGATCCCGGTGGCCTCAGCCAGCTCCGCCGCGAGAACACCGGCCAGCTCGACGTCGGAACGCTGGATCTCGGCGGCGGACCCGGCCCGCCCCGCGCTGCAGCGCACCACGACGCCGTCGACGTTTCGTCCGATGTGAGCCCATTTCTGTGACATGAACGTCGACGCCTTGAGCAGCCGGCGCTCGGTCGACGGCACCAGAAGCCCGCTCCCACCAGGGAGCTTCGTGTCCGCAGAGAAGACGAACGTGGCGAGGGCGACGCTGGCGTACGCGAGTGACGGCACCTCAATGCCGACCGGCGCTAGCAGCTTGCGGGACGGCGAGTTGGGCACGGCCAGCACGACAGCGTCGTAACGCTCGCCATCCACCACCCAGGTCTCACCGTGACGGTCGAGGTCCCGCACCGGGCCACCGAGCACGATCTGTGCCCCGCTGGCCTCAGCGAGCCGGCGCGCGAGATCTCCCATGCCGGCCACCGGCGAGGCGAAAACCGGCTGTCCCGTGGGCTTGGGTCGAAGCCGGCGCGCGGCCAGCAGGAGCGACCGCTCTTTGAGTACGGGAGCCAGCTGCGGGGTGGTCATCTGCAGCGAAAGCTCGTCGGCGCGACCCGCGTAGATCCCGCCGAGCAGCGGGTCGACGAGCCGATCGACCACCCGGTCGCCCAGCCGGGCGCGTACGTACGCCCCCACCGCCGGGTCTGCATCGGTCGGCGTCGCCGGCAGCACCAGGTCCAGCGCCGCGCGCGCCGCCCCGCGCAGGCCCAGCACCGGCGCCGCGGCCCGCAGATCACCGGGGATACCGAGCATGGTTCCGGGCGGCAACGGCCGCAGCTTTCCGCCGATCCAGAGCAGCGCCGACGACGTCGCGGGATGCGCCAGCTCCGCACCCACCTCGGACGCCGCTGCCACCCCCTCGGGGAGCCGGAAGAGGAACGCCTCGGCCCCCTCATCGACCCCGAGGGGTCCGACCCGCAGCTTGCCGCCGACCAGACCGGATTGCTCGCGGAGGGTGACCTCCGCGCGACCGCGCAGCGCGAGCGCAGCCGAGATCCCGGCGATACCTCCGCCGACGACCAGAACGCGTGGGCTCATCCGAGCTCGTGAATCAGCTCGACGACCCGGGTCAGCACGTCGGGATCGGTCTCGGGGAGCACGCCGTGGCCAAGGTTGAAGATGTGCCCCTCAGCCTGCGCGCCGCTGGCGACGATCTGGCGTACCCGCTGCTCGATGACCGTCCACGGCGCAAACAGCGTCGTCGGATCGAGGTTGCCCTGCACGGCCTTGCCCGGCCCGATCCTGCGGGCGGCCTCCGCGAGTGGTATCCGCCAGTCAACGCCGACGACGTCAGCGCCCGCCTCACCCATCGCGCGCAGCAGCTCACCGGTGCCGACCCCGAAATGGATACGCGGCACGTCCGGCACGCCGGCAAGGACGTCGGCGCTGTGAGGCAGGACGTATTCGCGATAGTCGGCCTCCGACAGCGCGCCTGCCCAGCTGTCGAAGAGCTGCACCGCACTGGCTCCGGCAGCGACCTGGACCTGCAGATACGTCCGGGCGATCGCGGCCAGGCGCGAGGCGAGCTCGTGCCAGAGGTCGGGCTGGCCGTACATCAGCGCCTTGGTGTGCAGGTAGTTGCGGCTGGGTCCACCCTCGATGAGGTAGCTGGCCAGCGTGAACGGCGCACCCGCGAACCCGATCAGCGGAGTCGCTCCCAGCTCCTCGACGACCCGGCCGACGGACTCGGTCGTGTACGGGACGTCGGCGGGCTCGAGCGGGCGAATCCGCTCGACGGCCGCCCGATCGCGTACCGGCGACGCGATGACCGGACCGGTGCCCGGAACGATGTCCAGATCGATGCCCACCGCCGCCAGCGGGACGACGATGTCGCTGAAGAAGATTGCTGCGTCGACGCCGAAACGGCGCACCGGCTGCATGGTGATCTCGACGGTCAGGTCGGGGTCGCGGCACGAGTCCAGCATCGCGACGCCCTCCCGCAACTTGCGGTATTCCGGCAGCGCCCGCCCGGCCTGGCGCATGAACCAGACCGGGGTCGGCCCTGGCTCACGTCGGCAGGCAGCGAGCAGCGGGGCGTCCTTCAGGCCAGGGTGCACGTGATCGATCCTTCCACGCGCCGAGGCACCCGCGCTGAGCTGGCCATGTGAACCGGCGCTCGCTGAGCAAGCAGGCGCCGTCGCGCATACAAAACGGTGCGCATGGGGTGGGAGCCGGTTTGCAGTCACGCACCTGATCAGGTGCATTTGCACCGGATCAGGTGCCTCGTTGGAAAACGTGTGCCCTCCCTGGCGCACCGAATCGGGTGACACCGGCGGGTGGCCAACACACCTGTACGAGGTCCCCGGTTCTGTCGGCGGGCCGTGCGACCGTCTTTTCTGTTACAGCCGCGACTCGCGCGGCGCGCCGACGCGGACGGAGTGGTCAGCGATGTGGCTCAGCTGCCCCGAGTGTCGCGACGACAGCCCGTTCGAGCAGCCGCCGTGTGAGGACGGCCACGGGCACGACTGCCCGGAGTGGTTTTGCGTGTCGTGTGGCTTCGCGGTGCTGGCCGGGGAGGCGCAGGCGGGATTGATCGAGGTCGCCAAGCCGGTAACGGGGCGCCCGTCGAGCAAGCCGCATGCGGCCTGAGCTGTCGCTCGCCGGGGCGGCGGACGCTCCTGCGAGCTCCCCGGCCTACGGTGGTGGCGTGCTCTCCCCTGAGCCCGACGCCGCCCCCCAGGCGTTCACGTCGGTCGTCGACGCGCTGCTCGAGGCGGGCGCGGCGCGCTCGGACATCCTGATCCGCGAGGCCGGCCGCCCGACCCGGCTGGCGCCGTACGGCATCGCGCTGGCGGCGACCCTCGAGCGCGCTGACGTCGAGTTGGCGGCGGGCCGGCTGGTCGTGCTGCATGACCCGGAGGGCCAGCCAGCGTGGGACGGGACATTCCGGATCGCCTGCTACGCCCGGGCCGCGATCGATCCCGAGATGATCACCGATCCGATGCTGCCGGAGGTCACGTGGTCGTGGCTGGAGGAGGCACTCGCCGAGCGGGGCGCCGAGTTCGGGGGGCTCGCCGGCACCGTGACGACCACGGCGTCGGCGCGCTTCGGGCAGCTTCGCGAGGAGGACGACACCTGCGAGGTCGAGTTGCGCTGCTCCTGGTCGCCGCGCTGGACGCCGGAGCATCCGCCGTCCGTCCACGCTCACCTCGAGGCGCTGTGCGACCTCATGACGATGATGGCAGGTGAGCCTCCACTGGAAGGCGTGGTCTCACTGACGACCCGGGTGCCCTGAAGCGCTCCGACCAGCCCTCGGGGGCGGTGGACAGCGGCAGGCGCAGGGTGAGCATCGTGCCAGCCCCTGGCGCACTCATCACGTCGACCGACCCGCCGGCGAGGCGCGCCCGCTCACGCAGCAGGCCTAGCCCGACATGCCGGCCGCCGGCTCCCGCAACCGGCTGATTGGCCAGGTCGAAGCCGGGCCCGCTGTCGCGCACCACCGCCGTCAGCTGACGTCCGTCGACGCTGAGCGACGCGACGGCCTCGTCGACGTCAGCATGCTTGAGCACGTTGAGCAGCGCTTCCTGGAAGAAGCGATAGATCGTGACGGCCGTGGCCAGCGGGACGGGGTACTCGACGGTCGGCCACTCCAGCGCGACCCGCAGCCCGTAGCGCATCTCGAGATCGTCACGGAACTGGGCTACGGCGACGGCAAGGTCACCCTCGCGAAGCGCCGGCGGGCGGGTGCGCGCCATCGTCGCGCGAAGGGCGTCCTCGGCCTCCTCGACGAGCGGCGCGACGTCGTCCCACAGGGCGGCAGACCCGGCCGGATCGGGAGGGTCGGAGAGCATCCGGCGGGCGGCGCCGAGCGACTGGGCGACGGTGTCGTGCAGCTCAGCAGCTAGCTGACCGCGGGTGCCTTCCTCAGCGGCCACCAGACCGGAGAGCAGCTCGAACATGCCGGTGCCAGCGCTGTCGGCATCGCGGCGATGCCGTTCGGCCACGTCATCGGCAAGCTGGATGCGCAGGCGCAGCGCGGTGAGCGCGTCATCGAGGCGCCGCAGCTCGCGAAGCTCGCGGGGGGCTGCTGCGCCAGGCTCAGTGGTGCCGTCGGCTAGGTGCGCCAGGGCTCGCGTGCGTACGCGCTCCAGCCGGCGACCCAACCACGACCCCAGCGCCGCGCAACCACCGACGGCGAGCAACCCGACCCCGCCAGCAACCAGTGGGCCGCCCAGCGCAAAGGCGCCCCACGTGGCGAGGCCCACCAGCAACGCGACGATCGCCGCCCAGGCCGCCAGCGGTAGCGAGGGACGGCCGATCGTCATCATGAGAGCCGCCCGGTGGTGGTCCATTCGGGGCCGCGGCGTGAATCCGGCTGCACGGCATCGGGAACGGTGTCTTCGCCAAGATCACCCAGGTCATCGACGACGCTGGTGCGGTCGCGCTGCTCCGGGATGGCACCTCCGGGGGCACTTCCCAGCAGCGCGGCTACAGCGCGTTCCAGCGCATGCACTTCGTCCAGCAGCCGCGTGGACCACTGGGGGTCGGCCGTGGGCTCCGGGGAGCGCAGGATGCGACGGGCGATTTCGCGAACGACCTCCTGCCGCGGGTCCTGCGCGGTCGTCGAGTCCGGAGCCGGCATGAGCCACGGGTCTGACTGGCGGGCCAGCGCGCGGGCAAAGATCGTGTCCCGGCGGGTGAAACTCGATCCGCCGAGCGGGCGACGCGCGACGACAACGGCGCGCAGGGACGGGCCGGCGCCGACGGAGAAGGCGCAGGACGGCCGCCCTTCATCGGCGGCGATACGCACCGAACCGCGGGCGAGCAAGTGGCGCACCCAGGGAGCGTCCAGCGCCGAGGGATCGGTCCGGGAACGTTCGCTGACGCCGCTCTCGTCACCCGCGTAGCGGATCAGGCCTTCCGGTCCGCAGAGCACGAGTTCGACGTCGGCGCCGCCAAGGGCACGCGCGGTGACGGTCATCAGGACGGCAACGGACTGATCCAGCGAGCGTCCCGCGGCGTGCTGCTGCTCCCTTGCGAGAGCGGCGAACAGGCGAGCCTCGGCGCTGCGCCGCGAATGCAGTTCGTACGTGCTGGCGACCAGCAGGCCGGGAACGGCGAGCCCAGCGACTCCGGCGGGAGCGTGGACGAGCAACCAGCCGACCAGCAAGCCGAGGGCGCCATTGCCGGCGGCGGTCCGCAGCGTCGCGGGCAGGCGCGGCAGGAGCAGTCCGAGTAACGGTCGGCGCGCGGTGAGAGCCACCGCACCGGACGCCATGGCGTCGCGGGTCAGCGCGGCGGCGAGGACGCCAACCAGCGCAGCGGCTATCGGACCGACTCCGGCAGCGCGTAGCGCGCAGGTGACGACGGACCCGGTCGCGGTTTGCAGGAGGGCGGAGCAGGCGGCGAAGTCCATCGAACGCCAGCGGCGGCCATTGGTCAGCCGGGCACCCGCCATGAGCAGACCGGCCGCGGCGGCGGCCCCCAGCCAGAGGCCCGGACCGGGGCATAGCAGCAGCAGTCCGGCGCCAGCGACGTCGAGCCCGCGTATCTGCCACTGGCGGTGGGCGAGCGGCAGTGAGACGTCGAGCAGGGCCGCGAGCGCGAGCACAAGAGCAATGAGCGGCAAGTACGCCGGCGCCGCCCCCAGCACCTGACCGTTCGCCGCCTTGAGCCCGGCGAGCGCCGGCCCGACGGTGATCAAGAGCGAGGCGAATGCGGCGCCGCCAGTGAGAATCCGCAGCGAGCGGGGGGTACGGCGGCGCACGAGTCGCACCATGTCGCCTCCCCGGGGTGGTCGAACGCGCGGTGCTTGGACCGCGAATGTCGCGGAGTGTCATCGGTACCCCGGCCGGATGCCGGCTACCACGCCCAACCTTGCGTCGGCACCGCGGCCCGCGTACTTGTGCGTTCGGCCAGTTGGAGCAGCCAGGATCACCCAAACGGAGCAGGCGCTACAGACTGCCGGAGGATGAGCCGAAGCATGTGGGGAGGACGTGACACCGGGTTACCGCTGCCATCATCCCGGGACGGCAGCACCACTGCTGACCTGCACTTTGATCGCCTTGGAGGAACGGTGCCCACGCAGACCCCCCGCAGCATCAACGCCCGGGTTTTGCCGACGCAGCTCGACCGTGCGTCGCAGGGCAACGGGTTTCGCGCGCTGGTCGTCGACGACCACCCGCTGATGCGCGAATCCATGGCCGCTCACCTGCGGGCCATGGGCGCCTCCGAAGTTGTCGAAGCCGCCACCATCGCCGAGGCCCGGGCCCGCGCCCGTAGCGGCCCGATGGACCTCGCCGTACTCGACCTCGGCCTGCCCGACGGCAACGGCTTGGACCTCGTCGCCCACCTGCGTGAGCGCGGCTGGCCGCGCCTCGTTGTGCTGTCCGCCGCCGACGACCCGTACTCCGTACGCGCCGCCTTCGTGGCCGGAGCGCACGGCTACCTTTTGAAAAACGCTTCTGCGCTCGTCGTCACCGACGGCGTACGCCGGGTGCTGTCCGGCGGCGTCTACGCCGACCCGTCCGTCGCCCCGCTGCTCGCCACCGGCCTACGCGGTACCGGCAGCGCCGACGGTCTCGCCGCCGAGCTTTCCGGTCGCGAGGTCGAGGTGCTTCGCCTCGTCGCCGACGGCAAGTCGAACAAGGAGATCGGCGAACTGCTCGGACTCTCCGCCCTCACCGTGAAGAGCCACCTGGCACGTATCGCCCGCAAGCTCGGCACCGGAGACCGCGCCGAAATGGTCGCGCTCGCCATGCGTGCCGGCGTCATCCGCTGACCTTGGTCGATCACGGCGCAGGACGACCCCCGGGCGCCCCATTCCGGGGAGTTGTCCGGCACCGGAAGCCCGACGTCGTAGTGTCGCAGGTCGTGACGACGCCCGAGCCTCCCCAGTCGATCGCGCTGGTGGAGCCGACGGACGGCGTTCCTCCGGTGATCGACAGTCCCTCCGCGCTCGCCGATGCCGTCGCCCGACTCGCCGCCGGAACCGGCCCGGTCGCGGTCGACGCCGAGCGTGCGTCCGGCTATCGGTATGGCCAGAGGGCCTATCTCGTGCAGCTTCGGCGGGCCGGCAGCGGAACGATGCTCATCGACCCGATTCCCTTTGGGACCCTCGATGCGGTGCAGGACGTCATCGGCGACGCCGAATGGATCCTGCACGCCGCCCACCAGGACCTTCCGTGCCTGGCCGAGGTGGGCCTTCGCCCGGAGCGCGTATTCGATACGGAACTGGCCGCCCGGCTGGCCGGTTTCGAGCGGGTGGGCCTGGCGAGCGTCGTCGAACTCCTGCTCGGCTTCACGCTGACGAAGGGCTACTCGGCCGCCGACTGGTCGACCCGGCCGCTCCCCGTCGATTGGCTGCGCTATGCCGCGCTCGACGTTGAATTGCTGATCGAATTGCGCGATCTGCTCGCCGCCGACCTCGAGCAGCAGGGAAAGCTTGACTGGGCGCAGCAGGAATTCGCTGCCGCTGTGAACGCGCCGCCCAAGCCGACACCGGCCGAACCCTGGCGGCGTACCAGCGGGGTCCATCGCGTACGCAGCCGGCGTCAACTGGCGATCGTGCGTGCACTTTGGGAGGCCCGCGACGCCCGCGCCCGCGCCCGCGACGTCGCCCCCGGCCGCGTACTGCCCGATACGGCTATCGTCGCCGCCGCACTGGCCAACCCGAAGACGCAGGAGTCGCTCGGCGCGCTCCCCATCTACTCCGGGCCCCGGATGCGCCGCTCGATCCAGACCTGGTGGGAAGCCGTCGAATCGACCGCCAAGCTTTCCGACGGCGAGCTACCCGGCCCCGCCGCGAGCACCGGGCTGCCGCCCGCCGGACGCTGGTCCGAACGCGATCCCGAGGCCGCTGCGAGGCTGGCAGCGATGCGGGCGGTGCTGCGAACCGCCGCGCAGGGCCACCGGCTGCCCGTAGAAAATCTGCTGGAACCCGCGCTGCAGCGAAAGCTCGCCTGGGCTCCGCCTGACCCCGTCACCCCGGATTCGGTACGCGACGCGCTGGCCGCCGGGGACGCCCGGCCCTGGCAGAGCGACCTCGTTCGTGACCTGATCGTCGAAGCGCTGCTCGATCCCGCCCCGATCGTCGCGGCTGCTGAGGCCCTAGCGGCGGAGGAAGCAGAAGCTGCGGCCGCGGCTCAGGCGGCCCTCGCCGAAGCCATCGTCGCTACCGAAGCCGCCTCGTAACTCCGCCGCACAAGATCAACGCGCGGGACCTGCCCGCGAAGATTGGCATGGCGGGCGCCACCGGGTCCCCGCCAGACGACCGGTAGCACCCGCCAACGTTGTTATCGGCCGCCACTGCGCCCCCTGATGGGCCAAATGGGTGAACGCGCCGTCAGCCGCGCCGGCGGCGCCGGATGCTCAACACCAGCAGGAGCACCAACAGCGCCGCGGCGACAGGAGCAAGCCGCTTCGCGACCGGTGCACCAGCGACGTCCAGGAGGTCGATGGCCTCGGCGCTGCGGCGTTCGCGCGGGGCGGCTGGCGTCGCGGCGACGGGCTCAGGCGTAGCGACGGGCTCAGGCGCGGCGACGGGCTCAGGCGCGGCGACCGGCTCAGGCGCGGCGACCGGCTCAGGCGCAGCCGCGGCCTCGGGGGCTGCCGGCGACCCGCCGGCGATCTCCTCGCTCAGCGCGGTGGCGAACTGCGTGATGACCTTGCCGGCCACCTCGCTCACAACGCCCCGGCCGAACTGCGCGGGCCGCCCGGTGATCGACAGATCGGTGACGACCTCGACTCGCGTGCCGCTCCCGTCCGCAACCAGCCGGCAGGAAATCTTGGCGTTAGCCGTACCGCTGCCTTTGGTCTCGCGACCCTTGGCGTCGATGACGACGGTGTGCGCCGCGTCGTCCTTGTCGGCGAAGGCCGCGGTGCCCTTGTACGTCAGGGCGATCGGCCCGACCTTGACCTTCACCGTGCCGGCGAAGTTATCGCCGTCGTGGTTGGTCAGGGTGGCTCCTGGCATGCACGGCGCCACCCGCTCGATGTCGAGCAGGACCGCCCACGCCTCATCCGGCGGCGCCGGGACGGTGAAGGAATTCGCTAGCTGCACGGACGCTCCCAGCGGGTCAGATCTTCCGGCACGTCCAGGTCAGTTGGATCGGCCACGTCGTCGCAGGCTACGGGGATCACCAGAGTTGGGTTGCGGCGCAGCCAGTAGCGGGCGCCGGAGTCACCGGTGACGCCAGCACTGACCTCGGCCCAGACGGCCGCGTCGAAGAGCACCGGGGTGCGCTGCTCGCCGCCGAAAGTCGCGCAGGTGGCGAAGCCGGGTCGGTGAGCCGCCCGCAACCGTTTCACCGCGGCGGGCGTGATGCCGGGCTGATCGACGAGCGCGACGACGGCGGCCTGCCCGCTCGCTTCGGCCAGCCCGGCGCGTAGTGACGAGGCCATCCCGCGGGGCCAGTCCGGGTTACGAACGACCTTCACCTGCGGGTCCGTCAGCTCAATCTCGGACGCCCCCACGACGACCAGGATCGGGTCACATCCGCCGTCGCGCAGCATCCGCACCCCGCGCTCCAGCAGGGTCTCGCCGTCCAGGCGCACCAGCGCCTTGGGCAGGCCCATCCGCGATCCGCCGCCTGCGGCAAGCAGGATCCCGCAGGTGTTCGTCACCCGCCGGTGTCGGTCAGGGCAGGTGCGGACTCCCGGTCGACGTCGGTGTGGATCGGTCCGGTGGTCGCCAGCAACGGCCGACCGGTCCCTCCCCAGCGCGCGCCCACGATTTCGGCGGCGACGGACACTGCCGTCTCCTCCGGCGTACGCGCGCCGATGTCGAGTCCGATCGGCGAGTGCAGCCGCTCGAGTTCGACGTCGGTCAGCCCGCGCTCGCGAAGTGCCACCAGCCGCTCGTCGTGCGTACGCCGGCTGCCCATCGCGCCGACGTAGCCCGCGTTGGTACGCAGCGCGACTTCGAGCAGCGGAACGTCGAACTTCTTGTCGTGAGTGAGTACGCAGATCACGGTCCGGGAGTCGATCGTGCCGGCCGCCACCGTGCGCGCCAGATAGCGATGCGGCCACTCGACGACCACCTCGTGAGCGTCGGGAAAACGCCGCTCGGTCGCGAAGAGCGGCCGCGCGTCGCACACCGTCACCCGGTAGCCGAGGAAGACGCCGATGCGCGCGACGGCGGCCGCGAAGTCGATGGCGCCGAAGACGAGCATGCGCGGCGGCGGCGCGTACGAGGCGACGAAGACGGTAACGTCGTCCAGCCGGCGCTCCCCGCGGGGGCCGTAGTGACGCTGGCCGGTCTGCCCCTGCGAGAGCAGTCCGCGGGCGTCGTCGGTGACGGCGACGTCAAGGCCCTCGGTGCCGAGCCCGCCGGTTTTCGCGGACCCGGTGATGCGCATCCGGGCGCCCACCTCCACCGGCGACTCGGGGCTCTCGCCGCCGATGGCCAGCACCTGCGCCACCGCGACCGGCCGGGACGCCTCGATGTCGTCCAGCAGGTGGCCGAAGTCGGGAGTGCGGGTGGTGTCGATGCGCTCGACGAGCAGCGTGATCTGACCCCCGCAGGTCAGCCCGACGGCGAAGGCGGTGTCGTCGCTGTAGCCGTACGTGGTGAGCTGGGCCGCGGGCACTCCCGGGACCTGACCTCCGGACTCGAGCACCTCGGAAGCCAGCTCGTACACGGCACCCTCGACGCACCCACCGGAGACGCTTCCAACCACGACGCCCTCAGGTCCCACGGCCATCGCCGCCCCGGGAGCCCGCGGCGCCGAGCGGCTGACACCGACGACGGTGGCCAAGGCGAACGGCTCCCCCGCGTCCCACCAGCGCCGAAGTTCCGCGGCGATATCACGCATGGAAATCACGCATGGACGTCTCCTAACTGGCGGCCCGCAGCCGACTGCGCGCGCCGTCCCGCCACGACCTGGGCCAACGCTACGAGGGCATCAGCGCTGTGGCCGGCGACGAAATCGTCAACGTGCGGCAGCGCGGCGGCCATCCCTGCAGCGAGCGGCTGGTAGCCCGGCCTGGCGCGCAGCGGGTTGGCCCATACGACCCGGTGAGCGAGCCGCGAAAGGCGGGCCATCTGCACGCCGAGCAACGCCGGGTCATCGCGCTCCCACCCATCGGACAGCAGCACGACCACGGCGCCCCGGGCGAGCCCCCGCTGACCCCAGACATCGAGGAATGCCCGGACGAGAACGCCGAGTCGCGTACCGCCGGACCAATCGGGTACGGCCGCGGCCACCGCCCGCAGCGCCACTTCAGGATCGCGGTGCGACAGCTCGCGGGTCACCCGGGTGAGCCGGGTCCCTAGCGTGAAGACCTCGACAGGTGCGCTGCCCCGCCGCGCGGCATGGGCGAAGCGCAGGAGGGCATCGGCGTAGGGCGCCATCGAGCCGCTGATGTCGATCAGCAGCACGATCCGCCGAGGCCGCCGACTCGGGCGGTGATGGTGCAGCTTCGCGAGTTCACCACCGGCCTCTAGCGCGGAACGGATGGTCCGGCGCCGATCGACCGGACCGCGGACAGCAGGCCGCCGCCGCCGAGACGGGCGCAGCTCCCCCGGCAGGGTGAAAGTGGCCAGCAACCGGGCCAGCTCCGCCCGTTCGGTGGCTGAGAGACCGGCGATGTCGCGCTTACGCAAAGCCTCGGTCGTGCTCGCGGCGGCGCGAAGGCGCTGGCGAGAACCATCGCCCGCGGCCGGCAGCGGATCGGCGGCCGCCGCCGGCGCCAGAGCCACCGTGAGCGCCTCCGGCGGCTCGCGCAGCGGGCCCATCGCGATACCTTCGCCGCCGAACACGGCAGCAAAGGCGGCGTCATAGCGCGGCAGGTCGTCGGGGTCGGCGCACAGGGTCACCCGGCCCGCCCAGTAGACGTCCGCGGAGCGGGAGGCGTCGAGCCAATCGAGCGCGGCGGTGAACGCGGCGATCCGCCCGGCATCCGCGGCGACCCCGGCCGCCCGCAACACCCGCGCGAAACCGGCGATTGCCAGCAGCGGATCCGGCTGCTTAGGCACTCGACAGCACCGCCCTCCAGTCGAGCTCGCTCGCCCGCTCCTGGTCCTCCCGATATTTCAGGACGGCCCCCAGCGTGGCCGCCGCCGATTCCGGGTCGAGCTCGCCGGCGCCGAGCACGAGCAGCGCCCGCGCCCAGTCCAGCGTCTCGGCGACCCCCGGAGGCTTGAGCAGGCCGGCGCTGCGCAGAGCCGCAGCGGCGAGTGCCACCTGACGGGCGAGGCGCTCGGTTACCTGCGGCAACCGGGCGCGCAGGATGGCGATCTCGCGCTCGATCGAGGGGTGCGGCAGCCAGTGGTAGAAGCAGCGCCGCTTGAGGGCGTCATGCAGCTCACGAGTGCGGTTGGAGGTGAGCACGACCACCGGCGGAACGGCCGCCCGCACGGTGCCGAGCTCCGGGATGCTGACCGCGTACTCCGACAGGATCTCCAGCAGGAACGCCTCGAACTCGTCGTCAGCGCGGTCGATCTCGTCGATCAGCAGAACGCTCGGGCTGGTCTCGAGAGCCGCGAGCAGCGGACGGGCGAGCAGGAAGCGCCGCGTGTAGAGCTCGCCCTCGAGCGCCGCGGTGTCAGGCGTACCTGCGGCGCCAGCAGCGGTCTCCGCGGCGCGCAGGTGCAGCAGCTGGCGGGGAAAGTCCCAGTCGTAGAGCGCCATGCTGGCGTCGATGCCCTCGTAACACTGCAGCCGGATCAGCGGGGCTTCCAGCAGGTCGGCTAGCGCGGCGGCGAGGGCGGTCTTTCCGGTCCCCGCCTCACCTTCGAGCAGCAGCGGGCGGCCCATGGCAAGCGCGAGATACGCCGCCGCCGCCAACCCGTCGTCAGCCAGGTAGCCACCGGCACCCAGCAGGTCGGCGAGCGCGGCCGGGCTGGTGGCCCCCGCAGGCAGCAGCGAACTCGTCACGTCCCTCAGTCTGCCCGCGGGTCGAACCACCACTGCGTGCCGGTCCCCTCCAGATGTGCGACGCTTTGGACATGACCCCACCGACAGCCGCATCGACGCTGACCCTGCCTGCCCCGCCGCCGGTCACCGACGCGACCCTTGCCGGCGAGCTGCCCGAGGGCGACCTGCTCGTCGAGGAGCTCGTCGAAGAGGTATCGATCGACGGCATGTGCGGCGTCTACTAGACCCGCACGCGGACCCTCTCGCCGTGACGTTCGATCCTCAGCAGCGCTGGCAGCTCTCCAGCAGCGTCGCCTTGCGCCCCGAGCCTTTCGGGGCGCTCGCGTACCACTTCGGCAATCGCCGGCTGACCTTCCTGAAGACCCCGCTGCTCGTCACCATCGTGCGTTCGCTTGCTGAACAGCCGAGCGCCCGCGCGGCGGTCGTGGCCGCCGGCGTACCCGAGCAGCAGCAGTCCCACTACGAGCGGGCGCTCGCCGCCCTCGCTGACGCGGAGGTCCTGACGTGCGCCTGACCGAGCAGTTCGAGCGCGGTCTCGACGCTCCCATCTGCCTTACCTGGGAGCTCACGTACGCCTGCAATCTCGCCTGCGTGCATTGCCTCTCGTCCTCCGGGCGTCGCGACCCGCGGGAGCTCTCGACGGCCGAGTGCAAGGCCGTCATCGACGAGCTCCAGCGGATGCAGGTCTTCTACGTGAACGTCGGCGGCGGCGAGCCCACCGTGCGTCCCGACTTCTGGGAGCTGCTGGATTACGCGATCGCCCGCGATGTGGGAGTGAAGTTCTCGACCAACGGGGTGCGCATCGGCAAGACCGAGGCACGCCGCCTCGCCGCAACCGACTACGTCGACGTGCAGGTCAGCCTCGACGGCGCGGATGCGGTCATCAACGACGCGGTACGCGGCGAGGGTTCGTACGACATGGCCCGGCGGGCGCTGGACGCGCTCGCGTCCGAAGGCTTCCAGAACCCGAAGATCAGCGTCGTGGTGACGCGCCAGAATGCCGGCCAGCTCGACGACTTCAAGGCGCTCGCCGATTCCTACGGCGCCACGCTGCGCCTCACCCGGCTCCGCCCGTCCGGGCGCGGCGCCGACACCTGGGACGAGCTGCACCCCACCGCCCAGCAGCAGCGCGACCTGTACCAGTGGCTGCTGACCGCCGGCGAGGACGTCCTGACCGGCGACAGCTTCTTCCACCTCTCCGCGCTGGGCGAAAAGCTGCCCGGGCTGAACCTCTGCGGCGCCGGCCGGGTGGTCTGCCTCATCGATCCGATCGGCGACGTCTACGCGTGCCCGTTCGTGCTTCACGAGCAGTTCAAAGCCGGGTCCGTACGTGACGCGGGTGGCTTCACCGACGTTTGGCGTTCCTCCGAGCTCTTCCGCGAGCTGCGCGAGCCCGGCAGCGCGGGGGCCTGCGGATCGTGCGGCTCGTACGACGCCTGCCGCGGCGGGTGCATGGCCGCCAAGTTCTTCACCGGCCTGCCGCTCGACGGGCCCGACCCCGAGTGCGTGCTCGGGCATGGTGAGGCGGCCCTGCTGGCGGTGGCGGCCGGATCGGCCCCGATCCCCGGGCCGGGCCACTCGCGACGGTCCCTGCCGCTGTCGGTCATGTAGCCCGCGCACTCGTTCGGGAGCCGCTCAGCCCGGCGGGTATACAACCGGTGGTGACTGCTGCGCTGCGATGCTGCCGGGTGGGTCCAGGGGAGCTGCTGGCCGGCAACCCGTCAGGACCCTTGCTCGGCAGCACTTTTGCGGTCAAGGACATGATCGACGTCGAGGGCTACCGGACCGGCGCAGGCAATCCCACGTGGCTCGCCGAAGCCGAGCCCGCCCGCCAGTCCGCCTCCGCCGTACGGCGACTGCTCGAGGCGGGCGCGACCTGCGTCGCCAAGACCCACACCGACGAGTTCGCTTACAGCCTTTCCGGCATCAACGCGCACTACGGCACCCCCCACAATGCTGCGGCGCCCGGGTGTACGCCGGGTGGATCTTCGAGTGGCTCCGCCGCGGCGGTTGCGGGAGGGCTGGTCCCGTTCGCCCTCGGCACGGACACCGGCGGATCGATCCGGGTACCCGCCTCGTACTGCGGGCTTTTCGGCTTTCGGCCGACGCATGGCGCGGTCGCGACGGACGGGGTCATCCCGCTCGCGCCCAGCTTCGACGCGCTCGGCTGGTTGGCGAACTCTCGGGCGACGGCGAGGCAGGTGGGCGACGTCCTGCTGCCGCCGGACAGCGCCGCACCGCCCGAGCGGTTGGCCCTGCTCAGGCAGCCACTCGCCGCCGTATCCCAGGACGTGCGCGAGGCGATCGAGGCGGCGGCCCGTCGGTTCGCGCACCGCGTCGGACTTCCCTTGATCACGCTGGATCTCCCCGGAGCGCCCTTGGACGATTGGCTGTACGCGTTCCGCACGCTGCAGCCGGTGGAAGCCCATGCGGCTCACGGGGATTGGATCGCTGCACACCTGGACGCCGTGACGCCGGACGTCGCGGAGCGCTTCGCTCTCGGTGCCGACACCAGCGCGCAGGCCGAGCAGCAGGCAAAGGCGAGCCGGGCGGAACTCACGGCAGCGCTGGTGGAACTGCTGACAGCGCAGCCAACCGCGCTTGTCGTGCCCTCCGCTGCCGGCCCGGCAACTCCCCTCGACATCGCCGATGAGCACCTCCCCGGCATCCGGTCCGCCACGCTGCGATTGACCTGCATCGCCGGGCTTTCGGGGGCACCGGCCATCAGTCTTCCGCTCGCGAGGGTCAACGCGCTCCCCGTGGGCGTCGGTCTGATCGGTGCGCCCGGCGGCGACCGCGCGCTGCTCAACCTCGCGGCGAACTAGCGCTACCGCCCGTTGGAAGATGTGTCCTGGACCACTCACCACGGCCGGATCCGACCCACTCGCCAGCCACCCCCCATGGTCTAGTAGAGCGGTGCAACTTCTGTCCCCGGTGACGCTCGGCGGGCGGTCCGTACGTAACCGGCTGATGTTCGGCCCTCACGAGACCAACCTCGGGCGCGGCCGGACCATCAGCGAGCGTCACGTGGCGTATTACGCCCGGCGCGCGGCCGGCGGCTGCGGGACGATCGTCACCGAGTACGCGAGCGTGCACCCCCTGGACTGGCCGTACGAGCGGGCGCCGCTGGCACCGGAATGCGGTCCGGGCTGGGCAGCCATCGTCGCGGCCTGCACCGAACACGGCGCGAGCGTGATTGCCGGCCTCGGACATGCCGGACTGCAGGGCAGCAGCGCGTATTCGCAACGCGAGTTGTGGGGTCCCTCGCCGTTGCCGGAAGTGGCCGGGCGCGAGGTTCCGAAGGAGATGGAAACCGAAGACATCGCCGAGGCGGTTGCCGCGTTCGGGAGCGCTACCAGGCTCGCGGTCGAGGCGGGCTGCGCCGGGGTCGAGATCAACGCCGGCCAGCACAGCCTGATCCGCCAGTTCCTTTCCGGCCTGACGAATCTGCGCGGTGATGAGTACGGCGCCGACAAGGTGCGTTTCGCCCGCGAGGTGCTCACCGCCGCACGCGCGGCCACTGCTGGGCATCCGGAGTTCGTCGTCGGGCTCCGGCTCTCCTGCGACGAGATCGCACCCTGGGCCGGCCTCACCCCGGAATCGGCCACGGCCGTCGCGGCGGAACTCTCGCAGGCCGGTCTCATTGACTACCTCGCGGTCGTACGCGGCTCGATCTTCTCGGTCGCCGCCACCCGCCCCGACGGCCACACGCCGCCCACTTTCAACCTCGACCTGACGCGGAGCGTGAAGGCCGGGATCTCGGTCCCGGTCGTCCTGCAGGGATCCGTCGTCGACCTTGCTGACGCCGAAAACGCACTGGCTACGGGTGCCGCCGACGTCGTCGAGATGACCCGCGCCCAGATCGCCGACCCTGACCTCGCGCTCGCCGCCGCGCAAGGCACGACCCCGCGCCCGTGCATCTTGTGCAACCAGACGTGCCTGGTCCGCGATCCGCGCAACCCGCTGGTCAGCTGCGTCGCCGAGCCGTCGGCCGGATACGAGACCAGCGAGCCGTCCGGGTTCGCCACTGCGCGTAGGCGCGCCGACGTGCTCGTCGTCGGGGCGGGCCCGGCGGGGCTGGAAACCGCCCGCGCCGCGGCGGCGGCCGGCCATCAGGTACGGGTCATCGAACGCACCGCTCGCACCGGCGGCGCGGTACGGATCGCCGCCGCGGGAGCCGGGCGCGAGTGTCTCGTCGCCCTCGTCGACTGGCTCGAGGCGGAATGCCGCCGCCTTGGCGTCACGATCGACACCAACACAGAGGCGGACATCGCGTTCCTTGACGACGCGGCGAACGCGGGCGCCCGCGTCGTGCTGTGCACCGGCGGACGGGCGGGGGCCCGCGCATACACGCTGGAAAGCGAGAGCGTGAAGGGCGCCGACCCGGGCTCGGTGCTAGGGGCAGACGAGGTGCTGGCAGGAGTGCTCGTGGGCCGGCTGCCCGACGGGCCGGTCGCCATCTGGGACCCGATCGGCGGCCCCATCGGCGTGAGCGTCGCGGAGACCTTGGTCGCCGCCGGGCTCGAGGTCACCCTCATCACCCCTGACCTGCTGGTCGGCAGCGAGCTGGCCCGCTCCGGCGACCTGGCACCCGCCGGCGGCCGGCTGCAGGTGGCCGGCGTGACGCTGATCAGGCGCAGCGTGCTGCGCAGCGTTCATGACGGCAGCGTCGAGATGACCGATCGCTTCACCGGGCAATCCCGCGAGGTCAAGGCGTCGCTGGTCGTCGACGCCGGCCACCGGCTGCCTGACGACGCTCTCTGGCGCGCCCGGCCCGAGCTGCCGCGCGCTGGTGACGCCGTCGCGCCCCGCTCGATCTACGAAGCCGTGCTGGAAGGCCGCCGGGCCGCCGCCGCGCTGAACGGCGCCGGCCAGTGAGCGGCCACCAGCCCCATCAGGCCCGGTACAAGCAGCTCTTCACCCCGCTGCGACTCGGACCGGTGACGATCGCCAACCGGATCGTCTTCAGCGCCCACCTCACGAATTACGCCGAAGACGGCCTGCCCAGCGAGCAACACGCGGCGTATTACGCCGCTCGGGCGCGCGGCGGAGCCGGGCTCGTGATCACCGAGGAACACTCGACCCACCCGACCGACTGGCCGTACGAGAAGCTGATCCACGGCTTCCTGCCCGACGTGATTCCCGGCTACCGGCGGATCACCGACGCCGTGCATCGCCATGGCACGCCGATCTTCGCCCAGATCAACCACAACGGCGGCCAGGGTTCGGGCATGTACACCCGCCGCCCCGTCTGGGCCCCGTCGCCGGTCGCCGACCCGCTCTTTCGCGAGGTACCGAAAGAGGTCGACGAGCGCGAGATCGCCGAGATCATCGACGGTTACGCGCTGGTGGCCGAACACTGCCGCGAGGGCGGGTTCGACGGCATCGAGCTGCAGTGCTCCCACAGCTCCATCGTGCGCGGCTTCCTGTCGCCGGCGACCAACGTGCGTACCGACCGCTGGGGCGGGCCGCTGGAGAATCGCGCACGCCTGCTCCTCGAGCTGGTCGCCGCCGTCCGCGAGGCGATCGGTCGCGACCTCGCCCTCGGAGTGCGGCTCTGCGGCGACGAGCTCATCGAGGGCGGCACGACGATCGACGAAGCGATCGAGGTCGCCAAGCTGGTCGAGGCGACCGGACACGTCGATTACCTGAACACCTCGATCGGGGTCGCGACCCAGACGCTCTACATGATCGAGGCGTCGATGGCGGTGCGCCCCGGCTACGCCCTCTTCATCCCGGCGGCGCTGCGCAAGGCGACCCGGCTGCCGGTGGTCGGCGTCGGGCGCTTCAAGGACGCCGTGCAGGCCGACCGCGCGCTGACCGCCGGCCAGTGCGACATGGTCGGCGTCGTCCGCGGCCAGATCGCCGACCCGGACTTCGCCCGCAAGTCACGCTCCGGCCACGCCGAGGACGTACGCCTGTGCCTGTCGTGCAATCAGGAGTGCGTCGGCCGGATGGGGCTCAACCGGTGGCTCGGGTGCATCGAGAATCCCCGCGCGGGCCGTGAGGCAGTCGCGCTCGATGCTCCCAAGCAGCGCCCGCGCAAGGTGCTGGTCGTGGGCGGCGGACCGGCTGGTCTGCAGGCGGCAATCGCGGCCGCGCAGCACGGTCACCAGGTCTGCGTTTACGAGCAGGCCGCCAACGTGGGTGGGCAGGTGCGCATCGCTGCCAGCGTCGCGTCGCGGGCTGAGCTCGGCGATCTCGTACGCAATCAGGAATCCGAGCTCGCCCGCCTGGGTGTCCCGGTGCGTTGCTCCACCACAGTCGACATCGAGCTGGTCCGCCGCGAGCGTCCTGACGTCGTCATCATCGCGACGGGCTCCACGCCCGGACGCCCGCCGTGGATGCCGCCGACGCCCCCAGTGCCGACGTGCGATGTCCGCGACGTGCTGGAAGGCACCGCCCACCCGAATGGGACGGTGTTGCTCATCGATGAGCTCGGCTTCCACCAGTCGACGTCGGTGGCCGAGCTGCTCGCCGACCGCGGCGCCTCGGTGGAGCTGCTCACGCCGGGCATGGTGGCCGCCCAGGATCTCGGCATCACGCTGGACCTCGAGGGCTGGAACATCCGCGCGGCCGCCAAGGGGATCATTCAGACGACCGACAGCGTGATCATGGGATTCGACGACAGCGGCGCCGGCGCCCAGCTGTCCGTCCTGCACCACCCGACCGGCACCATGGCCACCCGCAGCGCCGACTGGATCGTCCTCGCGGTGCCCCCAGCGCCCGTGGACGGTCTCTACCGCCAGCTCAAGGCATCGAGGAGAGAGCTCGGGATCACCCTGCACCGGATCGGCGACGCCCTCGCCCCCCGCCGGGCGCATGCAGCCGTGATCGACGGCGAGCGGATCGGAGCGAGCCTGTGAAGCTTCCCGGTCCTGGCAGCGCGGTCGCCGTCATTCCGGTACGCGAGGGCGAGCTGCCGCTCGGCGGCGCCGACGTCGCGTGGGAGGCCGGTAAGGAGGGCCTCGCCCTGCTCATCGGGTCCGGCGTCGCCGAAGCGGCCGCGTCGCTGCCGGCCGGGCTCACCGCCTGGGGCTGGGAAAACGGTGCGTACGCACCCGGCGGCTGGGCGCAGCAGCTTGCCCCGCTCCTGCGCAGCGCCGGGCGGATCGTGCTGCCTGCCTCCCCCGACGGCCGTGACCTCGCGCCGCGCCTCGCCGCGGAGTTGGAGCGGCCGCTCGTCGCAGGGGTCATCGAGATCCGCGCCGACACTGCGCTCGTACCGCGCTGGGACGGTGCCGCGCTGGCGGAGGTGCCCCTCGACGCCCGCGCCGTCGTGACCCGGCTGCCCAACACCGCCTCGGCGGCGCTCCCGAACGGCGGCGGGGCAACGTTTCGCGAGCTGAGCTTCCCGCTCGCACCCGTGGCGCCGACGGCCCACGATGCCGAACTGCTCGCGCTGCTGCCCGCCGATCCCGCCACGATCGACCTGTCCGAGGCGCGCCGGATCATCGCCGGCGGCGCTGGGCTCGGGGGTCCGGAAGCGTTCGTGCTGCTGTCCGCCGTCACCGCCGCGCTCTCGGCGTCGCTCGGTGCCACCCGGCTGGTCGCCGACCTCGGTTGGGTCGATCCGGCGCGTTACATCGGGACAACCGGCGTCAGCGTCGATCCCGACCTGTACGTCGCGCTCGGCATCTCGGGCGCCGTCCAACACGTGACGGGGCTCGGCGACCCGCGCCACATCGTGGCCGTCAACACCGACCCGAGCTGCCCGATGATGGCCCGCGCCGAGTTGGCGCTCGTGTGCGATGCGCAGGAATTGCTGGCGACGCTCGCCGCCCGCCTGGAGGTTCATGCCCATGCCTGAGCTCGAGACGGACGCAGGTGTCCCGGACTTCGACGTGGTCGTGGTCGGGGCCGGTCCCGCCGGCTCGGCAGCGGCGCTCACCCTGGCCCGCGCCGGACGCCGGGTCGCCCTGCTGGAGCGGGGGCCGTACCCGGGCAGCAAGAACATGTACGGCGGGGTGGTCTACGGCCGGGTGCTCGATGAGCTGATTCCGGGCTGGTACGACGAGGCCCCCATGCAACGCTGGATCACCCGTCGCCAGACGATGATGGTGACCGGCAGCCAGGCACTGACGCTCGACTTCCGCACGCAGGCCTGGGGGAAGGCGCCTTACAACGGGGCCACCACCTTCCGTGCCGACTTCGACTCCTGGATGGCGGGCAAGGCCGAGGAGGCCGGCGCTGTCCTGCTCACCAGCACCACCGCGACCGGGCTCCTGCGTGACGGCGCCGGACGGATCGCTGGCGTCACGACCGACCGGCCGGACGGCGACCTGGGCGCGCGCCTCGTCATCGCGTGCGACGGCGTCAACAGCTTCCTCGCCAAGGCCGCCGGCCTGTACGCGGGCTTCGACGCCCACAACTTCACCCTCGGCGCCAAAGAGGTGCTCGCCCTCCCCCGCGAGGAGATCGAGGCGCGCTTCGGCGTGCGCGGCACCGATGGCGTCGACATCGAGATCGTGGGCTGCACCCAGGGCATCCCGGGCGGCGGCTTCGTTTACACCAATCTCGACACGGTGTCGGTCGGCGTCGTTGTCAGCGTGACCGCGCTGGCGGCCGCGAAGGTACGTCCCGAGCAGCTCATCGCCGGCCTCAAGGCGCACCCGGCTATCGCTCCGCTGGTCGAGGGCGGCGAGCTCAAGGAGTACAGCGCCCACCTGATCCCCGAGGGCGGCTACGACACCATGCCGCAGATCGTGACCGACGGGATGATGGTGGCGGGCGACGCAGCCGCGTTGTGTCTGGCTGCTGGGATCTGGCTCGAGGGGGTCAACTTTGCGCTCGGCTCGGGAATGGCCGCCGGCGAAGTGGCCCACGAAGCGCTGGCCGCCCGCGACGTCACGTCGCTCGGGCTGGCTGGTTACCGCCGTCGCCTCGAGGCGAACTTCGTTCTCGCCGACCACAAGAAGCTGCGCCGAATGCCCGAACTGCTGATGTCAGAACGTATGCAGCAGCTTTACCCGAAGCTCGCGTGTGACATCGTCGAGCGACTGTTCACGGTGGACAACCCCCACCCCAAGCCCGGGGCGATCCGGCTGGCGCGCGAGGGCGTACGCGCGTCGGGGCTGCGGATCCGCGACCTGGCCCGCGACAGCTACCTCACACTGCGGAGCTTCGGATGAGTGCTATCGACCTCCCGAGCCCGGTCGTCCCGCCCGCGGGGGACCAGTTCGACGCTTTCGACGGGCCGTCCTTCGAGGACCGGATGGCGACGGTCGACTTCCGGGTCGCTCCCACAGCCCACATCACAGTCGATTCCGACGTGTGCCGGTCCTGCACCACCAAGGCCTGCGTGACGGCCTGCCCGGCCGGGCTGTTCGTCCCGACCAGTGACGGTGGCGTCCTGTTCAACTACGAGCAGTGCTTCGAATGCGGCACCTGCTACCTGGTCTGCAACAGCGAAGGCGCGCTGACCTGGACCTACCCGGAGGGCGGCGCCGGCGTCGCCTACCGACGCGCATGATCGGCGCGCTGCTCAAGGTCGTCGACCTGCGGGTCGAGATCGATCCGCTCACCGGTGAGCCGGCGGGCCACGCCGGCCAGGCCCTTGGCGCGTCCCCGGCCGACCTCGCGGCCCTGGAGACGGCGTTGCGGCTGGCCATGCCGGGCGAACCCGTCGTTGTCGTCAGCGCTGGCACCGGCGTCCTGGCCTACGCCATCGACGCGCTGCTGCACGAGTCGCTGGCGGCCGGGGCGACCCGGGCAGTACGCGTAGAAATCGCGCCCGGCGCGACGTCGGCGCAGGTCGCTGCGGCAGTGGCGCCGTTCGTCGCTGACGCTCGCTACGTGGTGTGCGGCGACGCGAGCCTGGATCGGGGCAGCGGCTCGGTGCCCGCCTTCGTCGCCGCCCAGCTAGGCGCGGCTCAGGCGCTGGGCCTGACCAGCGTGACGCCGGACGACCAGACTGATGACGAGGCCAATGCCCATCCGGCTGCCACTGCCGTACTGGCCGAGCGGCGGCTCGACGGCGGGCGCCGCGAGCGGCTGCGGGTTGCCGCCCCGGCCGTGCTCTCCACGGAGGCTGGGCTACGGCTGCGGCGAGCACCGCTGGCCAGCGTCATTGCCGCGCGCCGCGCCGCCATCGAGGTCATCCAGGCAGTCACCGACGCCGAGCGCCGTCATGGCGAGGCCCACCCGGAGCGGCTGCGACCTTTCCGCTCCCCCGCCCGACCGGTCCCCGCGCCGGTGGCGTTCGATCCACGCGAGCGCGTGTTGGCGCTCACCGGGATGCTTGCTCCGGTACGCGCCCGCCGCGTCCTGGAGGCCGATGCGGCGACCTGCGCCGACGAGCTGCTGAACTACCTGTCCGAGCACGGCTATCGCTGACGCTCACGGTTGATCCGATGATCACCCTGGACCCCTCGGTACGGCGGATCGACGGCGACCGGGTCTTGCTCGGCGGCTCGCCGCTGCGCCTGCTGACACTCTCCGACACCGCCCGCGCGGTGCTCGCCGCCGAGGACTGGGACAGCCGCAACGGCCGGGCCCTCGCGACGCGCCTGCTGGCCGCCGGATTCGCCCACCCGCAGCCCGTTGGTGGGCCACTCGTGTCGCAAGTGAGCGTCGTCATCCCGGTGCGTGACCGCTCTGACGCGGTGAGCCGCCTGGTCGCCGGGCTCGATCCGGCGCTCGAGGTCATCGTGGTCGATGACGGCTCGACCCCGCCGCTGTCCCCGCTTGCCCTCCGGCCGGGCACCACACTCGTACGCCATCAGGCCTCCCGCGGGCCGGCCGCCGCACGTAATTCCGGGATCGCTACGGTGACCCGGCCGTTCGTGGCGCTACTGGATTCCGACGTCGTCGCCCCCCAAGGGTGGCTGGAGCAGCTGCTGCCCCATTTCGCCGATTCGCAGGTGGCCGCTGTCGCCCCCCGCATCGTCGTCGTGCGCGGCGAACTGCGGAGCCCCATCGGGCAGACTCTCGCCCGCTACGACGCCGCGCGTTCCCCGCTGGACCTCGGGGGCCGGCCAGCGCGGGTCTCGCCGGGCTCCCGGGTGTCGTACGTGCCCTCCGCCGCACTCCTGCTGCGGCGCTCCGCCCTGGGCACGCAGCCGCAGGTTTTCGATGAGCTGCTGCGATTCGGCGAAGATGTGGACCTGGTCTGGCGGCTGATCGAAGCGGGCTGGACGGTGCGTTACGAGCCCGCCTCCGCTGTCGGACACGCTCACCGGCCAACCCTGCGCGCCGCTGCTGCTCAGCGCTTCGGCTACGGCTACTCGGCCGCTTCGCTCGCCCGGCGACACCCCGGCCGGCTGGCGCCCTACGCCGGCAACCGGTGGACCATCGCTGCATGGGCCCTGCTTACCACCGGACACCCGGGCTTGGCGCTCGTCACGGTCGGCGTGGCCACCCGCCGGCTCGCGCGCACCCTGCCGGTCCGCCGGCCGGGAGCGCTGGCCGCCCGCCTGGTCGGGACCGGCTCGCTGTCCGGTGGCCGCGCGATCGGTGAAGCACTGACCCGGCCGTACTCACCGATCGCCCTCCCGCTCTTGCTGGCCCCCGGCCCGGCGAGCGCAACCCGCCGCCGCGTCGCGCTCGCGTCCTTGATTGTTCCGGGCGCCATCGAATACATTCGGCGCCGCCCTGACCTCGACCCAGCAAGGTGGATGGCCCTACGCTGCGTCGACGACCTCACCTACGGAGCAGGAGTGGTAGCGGGCTGCCTGCGCCGACGCACGATGGGACCGCTGCGACCGACGATCAGCTGAATTACCGTTTGCAAGTGACCGATCAGTGGCACGCCGAAGAAGACTGTTGAGCCCCTATTGCGGAGGTTGTTGTGCTCGTCCGCCGGATTGCCCGCCCGCTGCTTGCCTCCACCTTCATCTACGGAGGGATCGACGCTCTGCGTCACCCGGAGGCTAAGACCCCGCGTGCTGAGAAACTGAACATCCCCAGCAAGCCAGGCATGGACCTGCTCAACATCACCTCGACCGAGCAAGCTGTCCGGGTCAACGCGGCGGTGCAGGTCGCGGGGGGCACGCTGCTGACGTTGAACAAGTTCCCCCGGCTCGCCGCGCTCGCACTGGCCGGCTCGCTCATCCCGACAACGGCCGCCGGCCACCGGTTCTGGGAAGAAAGCGATCCGGAGCAGAAGATCTTCCACACGACACACTTCTTCAAGAACCTGAGCATGCTCGGCGGCCTGCTCATCGCTTCAGTCGACAACGCGGGCAAGGAATCGCTGGCCCACAAGACCAAGCGGGTCACCCGGCGCAGCAAGCGCAAGGCCAGTAAGTCGGCCGCCAAGAGCGCAGCGAAGCAGGCCCAGCAGGCGGCCAAGCACGCTGGCAGGAAGGCCGGGAAGAAAGCCGGGAAGGCGCAGTCGGCGGCGGCCGGGATGTTGCACGACCTGCTGCCCGCCTGAAAAACTCGCCCGAACCAGGCGCGCTGGCGGCCTACATCCCCAACGAGGCTGCCGCCAGCCGCGCCTGGCCGGCCGTATCGCCGCTGACCTTCACCTCAGCGACCTGACGACGCCCGCTCAGGTAAATCAGCAGCTCTCCGGCGGGCCCGGTCAGCGTGACCTGGTGGGTGGAGTCAGCCCGGCCCACCGAGCGCTCCCCACCGTCCGGCGTACGCAACGTGACCCGAGTGTCCTTGATGCCGCGCATCAGCATCGGAGCCATGAGCCGCAGGACATTCCAGAGCGCCGCCGAGGTCGCCGCGGGAAGCTCGCGCACCTTCCAGCCGGGTTGGGCGCGGCGGACGTCTTCGTGGTGGATGAAGTATTCGTGCAGGTTGGCCCGGTCCTTCACCACCGGCAACCCAAGGGGCATGAACGGCGGCGGACCGGAGCGCAGGCGCTCGACAAGAGTCGTGAACGGCTGACGCTCGCGGGCGGACTTTTCCAGCCGCCCGGTGTAGCCACGCAGCGGTGCCACCACGAGGCCGAGCACGGCGTCCGGCCGGTTTTCCCGTACCACGAGGTGAGCGGCGAGGTCGCCGGCGTCCCAATCACCGCAGAGCGTCGGGGCGTGCTCGCCCACTTCCAGCATCAGCTCGCAGAGCTCGGCCCGCTCGGCGGCAGCGGGGCTGCCTTGGGCGTGCTGACCAACGTTTCGAACCATGCTCACAGTGAACCCGCTCGCGAGCCGATTCGGTGAGCGATTAGTTCAGCCGCGGGCAGACGTGCCCGGTGGTATCGGCGGGAAGGCCACACAGAACGCACGGCGGGCGACCTGCCGCAACCACCTTTTCCGCCCGCGAGACGAAAGCGTGGGTCGCGGGGACGGTCATGGCGACCCGCAGCCGTCCGGCACTGTCCTCGGACGCACCTGCCCCACCAGCTTCGACGACGACGTGTTGGCCGTCCCAGGCAACCGACAGCTCGCTGACGCGAAAGTCCTCCGCGAAAGGCGTGGTCAGCGGTTCGGAGTCCAGTGGCGGAGGCTCGGCAACCGGCTCCGTTGCCACCTCGACCTGCTGGAGCAGGACTTGCAAGCCTTCGGTGAGAGCCGCGACCTCGGCCTTCTCGAGAGCGACGGTCACGATGGACCCCGCCGAAACAACCTGCAGGTAGAAGGTGCGCTCCCCGGGCCGACCGACGGTGCCGACGACGAAACGGTCGGGGGACTCGAAGACGTTTTCGCTACTCATGTCTTCCTCTCCAACACCTGGACACTGGTCTCAACTTCCCGGTCCGACGAGCAGATCTGCGGGCTCACCCGCCGCCGCCGGCCGGGGAACCCGGCCGGGGCAACACCCCAGCGGGCAGACATCGTGGCTGGGCCCGCCGGATCCGAGGACGCGGCGCACGGGAGACGATCCGCTTGCGACAGCTTCGCGCTCGAGGACCAGCTCGTGCACCATCTGGACAAACGAAGGGCTGACTCCGACCGTGCCCGCGCGTGCAAACCGGATACCGACGCGCCGCGCCGTCGCGGCCGCCTCGACATCGAGGTCGTAGCGCACCTCGACATGATCGCTTACGAATCCTACCGGGACCGCCACCACGTCGCGGACACCGGCCGCCGCCAGCTGCTCCAGACGGTCGTTGATGTCAGGCTCGAGCCACGGGACGCTCGGCGGCCCTGATCGGCTCTGCCAGGCGACGTCATAGTCGCCCTGCCAGCCGGTCCGCTCACGTACCTGCGCCGCCACCAGCGCCGCCGCCGCGGCCAGCTGCGCCGGATACGCACCCCCCTGCGGACCGCTCGATAGCGCGGAGGTGACGGGGATCGAATGAGCCGTGAAAACGAGGTGGGCAGCCGGGGTCCGCGCCTTCCCCAGCGGCGCGCCCAATGCCACTACCGCATCGGCCTGGGCCGAGATGAACCCCGGATGGTTGTAGTAGTGGCGCAGCTTGTCCAGGTGCAAGGCGCCGGGTTCGGCGGCTGCGAGGTCCTCCCGGTACTGCCGGCACGAGGAGTACGACGCGTAGGCAGCCGTCACGAAGACCGCCGCTCGGCGCACCCCGTCGGCGCGCATTCGAGCCAGTGTCTCCGGCAGGTACGGGGCCCAGTTGCGGTTACCCCAGTAGACCCGGCGAGGAGCCAGGACCGGCTCGAGCGCGGCCAGCAACTGCCGGTTCTGGGCGTTGATTGGGCTGACCCCGCCGAATAAGGCGTAGTGCTCCGCAACCTCGGCGAGCCGGGCGTCGGGCACCCCTCGCCCCGCCGTGACGTTTCGCAGGAACGGCATCACGTCGGCCGGTCCTTCCGGACCGCCGAAGGACAGCAGGAGTACCGCGTCATAGCCGGCCACCTCACGATCCTGCCGGATCGCCCCGATCAGGGCTTGCCGGCGAGCCGTGGGTGCGTCTGCCGCCGCTGGAGCCTTCCTGCCACTCGCGGTCCTCGCGTTCCCATTTCTCGTTGCGCGCCTCGAACTGATCCTTCCAGCCCCGCGCTGCATCTTCACTGTCGTACGGGCCGACCTTGTCCTCGCCCGCCACGTCGACGTCCGGATCCTGCTCGGGACGGGAGTGTTTCAGGCACCACCACCAGCTCACGCGTACCTCCTACAGGTCGGCCCGACCCGAAACTACCTGTCGTCGAGGCCCGATGGCCCAGCCAAAGCCGGTCGTTTGTTCACGCACCGTAGCCGCTCGGCTCCGGCGCGCCGACAGGACCGTTGCCGGATGAGATTTCTTGCAGCAAGCCCGAAACCAGATGCTTAGCCGTCCGTTATGCCGGGTAACGCCCGACACAACTTCGCCAAAGATGTGACCCAGACGACAGACGCGTAACCCACCCCAGCCCCGTGGTTTTCGCCGGCCGTTCCCCAGCACGCCGGAGGTTTTCGTGAACTCAGCAGCAGCAGCCCCCCGTTCCACGCGCGCCCGCAGCAGGGCCACGTATGTCGCGGCCAGCACCCTGACGCTGGCCATCGCCGGCATCGCAGGTGCCAGCAGCGCCGCCGCGCTCCCCGGGCTGAGCCTGCCCGTCGCGCCCCCCAGCATTCCGGTCAGCGTGGCGGCCCCGACCCTGCCCGCGCCGAGCATCACGGTTCCCCGGTTGCCGGCGCCCTCGCTGCCCGCGGTCAAACCCCCGGTGGTCAACCCGCCGGCCCCCACCCCGACTCTGGGCGGAATCGCCTCGGGCGGTACCGGCGCGGTCGGCGG
>JBBRSE010000008.1:0-113797 GCA_038245655.1 Mycobacteriales bacterium
CCATGTTTAGGTAATACAGTAACAGGCGACTGCCGTCGATCACCGACACGCGCATTTCCGCAGCTAGAACAACGGACCCAGTCACCCGGGGAGCAGCCGCCGGCCCCCGCCGATCATGAAAGGGCGGAAACTCCCGCTAGGGTGCGTGCGGCATGATCTGCGCATGATCACCGAACACGTGCTCCTGCCGGTGCGCCCCGGCCAGGAGGAAGCCTTCGAGGCCGCCTACACCATCGCGAAGCAGCAGATCCTGGCGAGCCCGGGATGCGCCGGGCTGACCCTCTCGCGCTGCATCGAGCGGCCGAGTGGTTATCTGCTGCTCGTGCAATGGGAGCGGTTGGAGGACCACCTCGAGGGATTCCGCGGGTCACCCGCGTTTCTGGAATGGCGCCGGCTGCTGCACCACTTCTACGACCCGCCGCCGGTGGTCGAGCATTACCAACTGGTGCAGCAGGCCGCCGCGGGCGGCGGATGAGCGCCGTCTCGCTTGGCCTGGAAGGCAGCGTCGTCGTCGTGACCGGGGCGAGCCGCGGCATCGGGTACGGAGTTGCGCGATACCTGGCCGGCCAGGGCGCGCGTTTGGTACTTACCGGCCGCGATCCGAAGCGGTTGTCGGACGCGGTCGCGGCGATGGCTCCTGGCGCCTCCTGCGAGATCCTCGCTGTCACCCTCAATGCCGCTGACCGTGATGGCGCTTTTCGGCTCGCAGACGCCGCGTTGGAGCGTTTCGGAGCCATCGACGGCCTGGTCGCCAACGCGCAGACCTTCCGCCCGGTGACCGCCCTGGAGGACGTTGGACAACACGATCTCGACGTCGTTTTTTCTACCGGCCCGGCGGCGACGCTGTGGTCGATGCAGGCGGTGCTGCCTGCCATGAAGCAGGCGGGTCGGGGCCGGATCGTGACGATGGGTTCGGCCATCGGACTGACCGGGGGAGCGGGGTACGGGCCGTACTCGATGTCGAAGGAGTCGGTCCGCTCGCTCACCCGGACGGCGGCTCGTGAATGGGGGAGATACGGCGTGCTGGTCAATTGCGTTTGCCCGGCGTCGGTAGGTCATCGAATGCCGCCGGCGGATCCGGCAAGGCAGGCCAGCTTCGCCGCGATGTATGCCGACCATCCGCTCGGGCGTGACGGGGATCTGGAGGCCGACATCGCTCCGGCGGTCGCCTTCCTGCTCTCGGATGCGGCCGCGTACGTCACCGGCCAGACGCTGATGGTTGACGGCGGCGGGATGATGCGCGCGTGACCGGCCGGGTGGAGGGCAGGAAGAGGCAGGAGTCGCCGAACTCGTGCCAGAGATAGCCGCCGTTGGCCGGATCGATCGCGGCCCGGTACGCCGTCGCGACGAGATCCGGTCCCGCGATCGCCTCGAGCAGCAGCAGATGCGAGGCCTGCGGTTCGTGCCATCCGGTGATGAGGCCGTTGACGACCCGCGGCGGCCGGTCCGGTCCGATTACCAGATTCGTGACGCCCTGCCCGGCTTGTACCTCGCCGTCCGGCGCGGTCACCGTCTCCAGGGCACGGGTCACCGTCGTACCCACCGCGACGATCCGCCCTCCCCGCGCCCGGGTGGCATTCACCCGCCGAGCCGTCGCCGCCGGGACGTCGTAACGCTCCGGTAGCGGACGCTCGCCCGCCTCCAGCGAGGACAGGCCCGTGTGCAGCGTCAGCGGCGTCAGGGCGATCCCGCGGGTGTGCAGGTCCGCCACGAGCCGCAGTGAGAACGGCCGCGCCGCGCTGACCATTTCGACGCTTCCGGGGTGCTGGGCGAAGATGGTCTGGTAGTCCGCCAGCGGCCATTGCCCGTGGATGTGGTCGTATGCGATCGGACGCCCCTCGCGCGTCAGGTAGCTCGCGACGCCGGACTCGACGGCCAGCTCCGCGACCCAAAGCCGGCTTCCGCGCAGCTGCGTCCGGTCCGGCCACGCCTCGGCCAGCATCAATGTGACGCCGTGGGGAAGGTCGATGCGCTCGCCAGCGGCGGCGTCCATGACCCGCTGCAACGCGCCATCCCGCAGTTCGACGATCCACTGCCCGCCGCGGATCGGGCTCGAGAAGTGGACGACAACCGCCGCCCCGCCCTTGTCGCACCGGTGGCCCGAGACTGCGGCTGCGACGGTGGCTGAGGTGTTGACGACGATGAGATCACCGGGGTCCAGGTGGTCGGCCAGTTCGCGAAAACGCGTGTGGGTGCTGGTTTGAACGGCAAGACTCGAACCCCGGTTCACCATCAGCCTTACCTCATCGCGCGCCAGCGAGCGCGCCTCCGGTGGCCCCCCCGCTGACGATCTCTCCGCCATGGTGAAGTGAGTCAGCGGATCGGCCCGCTGGCGTGCCCTCCGGGGTCGTACGGCGCCGGCCGTGACGGGGGTCATGATGACACCGCGGAGAGCAGGTCGGCCGCGCGGTAGCGCCCACTTGCCGGCCGCTGGCGCAGCAGGCTGAGCGCGGCGGGTACGACGGTCTCCGGCAGCGGACGGTCGGAGATGTCCTGGCCCGGAAAGGCGCGCTGGTGCATGGCCGTACGCATGTCGCCCGGGTCGAACGCGTAGACGGCGAGCCGGCCGCCTGCCGGCTGCTCCGCGGCAAGCACGCGCATGAGGTGATCGAGGGCTGCCTTGGACGAGCCGTAACCGCCCCACTGCGGGTAGTCCTCGACGGCAGCGTCGGAGCTCAGAGCAAGGATCGCCGGCTCGGGTGCAGCGGTCAGGAGCGGAAGGGCCAGCTGCGTCAGCGCCAGCGGCGCGACGACGTTGACGGCGTAGATACGCGCGAGTTCGCCGGGGTCCAGCGTCGCCAAGGTGGGGAGCGGGCTGCCACCGAGGGCGCTGGCGTTGTGGACCAGGAGATCCAGCCGGCCAGTGCCGCGGGCGGCTTCGACGGTGGCTTGTAGATGGTCGGGATCGCGTACGTCGCCTCGAACCGTGATGATTTTTGTCGGGTGACGTCGGCGCGTGCCGTCCAGGCGGCTGGAATTGCGACCAGTGGCGATCACCGTCCATCCCTGATCGGCCAAGGAATCGGCCAATGCCTGGCCGAATCCCCGGGATGCTCCGGTGATGAGTGCGGTCCTCATGTGTTCCTCCTCGCGCCGCCGATCGGCGCCTGCGGGCTATGCTCATACTTGAAGTCAGGTTTAGGTCAAGCGGACTGCTGAGGAAGTTTTCGACGGCCGAGCGAGGCGGTGGCGCATGGATACTCACGACCTACTCACGATCGGGGAGGTTGTCGAACGCAGCGGCTTTGCCGCCTCCGCGCTGCGCTACTACGAGCGCGCCGGGCTGGTCACCGCGACGCGTACGTCGGGTCAGCAACGCCGCTACGAGCGCTCGGTGCTGCGCCGGCTCGCGTTCATCCGCGCGGCCCGCAACATCGGGCTCGGGCTGGAAGAGGTGCGCGATGCGCTCGCCCGGTTGCCGGCCGGCCGCACCCCCACTCGAGCTGACTGGACCCGCATGTCGCGGGCTTGGCGGGAGCGGCTGGATGAGCAGATCGAAGCGTTGGAGAAGTTGCGTGACGGGCTGGACTCATGCATCGGATGCGGTTGCCTGTCGCTCCAGCGTTGCCGGCTCAGCAACCCCGGCGATGTCGCCGCCACCGCGGGGCCCGGCGCGGTCTACCTTCCGAGCGCACTTCGGCGCCGGCGCACTGAGCATGCCGGTTAGGCTCGGTATAACCAGGCAAGACGTGGCCCTCGCCGTCCATGCTCATCTGACGGCGGCGGGGTGGTTGTCGGGCGAGGCCCCGGAGGTTGAGCTGCGTGAGGTGGTCGACCCGGTAGTGGCCTGGCTCGTTGATACGGCCGCCGAGTTTGAGGTAGGTGACATCATCGAGCGTCGCTTGGACGAGGTGGTGCTGCGTGAGCGGGCGAGCCGCTAGGCGCATTTTCCCTGCGCGTGAGGATGCGCTAATTGCGGCGCTGGCTTTGGATGGACCTTGCCAGCCATCAAAGCGGGGAGCGGTCAGTGGTCCACGTCCAGCGCACGTTTACGGTCACCAGACCAGTTGAGGTCGTTGTCGGCTATCTCAAGGATTTTGCGAACGCCGAAGCGTGGGATCCAGGCACGCAGAGCTGCACGCGCGAGGCAACTCCCGACGATCCCGGCGACGGTCCGGTGGAGGTCGGCGCGACGTGGCACAACGTGTCGAAGGTCCGGGGCAAGGACACCGAGCTCACGTACCGGCTGGAAAGGCTCGAGCCGCAGCGGCTGACGTTCGTCGGTGAAAACAAAACGGCGACCTCGACCGACGACATCACCTTTGCGGCGACCAACGGTGGGACGCAGATCAGCTACGACTCCAACGTCGTCTTCCACGGCGCGGCGAAGCTGGCCGATCCGTTCATGCGCCGCGAGTTCGAGCGCCTCGGTGATGAGACGGTCGTCAAGATGACGAAGGTGCTCAACGACCTGTAGACCTGAACGCATGGCCGATGCTTCAGCGCTCAGTCCCAAGCCCCGCATCGCGATTCTCGACGACTACCAGAACGTCGCCCTGTCGTTCGCGGACTGGTCACTCGGCGATCGCGTTGATGTGACGGTCTTCAACGACCACATCCAGGAAGAGGACGCCCTGGTCGAGCGGCTCGCGCCGTTTGCGGCCGTCGTCGCGATGCGGGAACGCACGGCATTTCCGGACTCCGTGCTCTCCCGGCTGCCGGCCCTGAAGTTGCTGGTGACGACCGGGCCGTTCAACGCGGTCATCGACGTGGCGTCCGCCGAGCGCCACGGGATCACGGTCAGCGGCACGGGCGGGGCCGGCGCAGCGACGCCCGAGCTCACGTGGGCGCTGATCCTGGGTGTCACGCGCGGGATCGCGGCCGAAGATGCGGGCGTACGAGCGGGGCGTTGGCAGCTCGGCATCGGCCCGGAGCTGATGGGTTCGACGCTCGGGATCCTCGGTCTCGGACGCATGGGCCCTCGCATTGCGCACTACGGCAACGCGTTCGGCATGAAGGTCCTCGCCTGGAGCCAGAACCTGACACCGGAAGCGGCCGCGGCAGCGGGCGCCGAGTGGGTCAGCAAGGAAGATCTCTTCGCGCGCAGCGACATCGTCACGGTGCATCTGAAGCTGAGCGAGCGCACCGAGGGCATCGTCGGCGCGGCGCAGTTGCGGTCGCTCGGCCCAAAGGGCTACCTCGTCAATACGTCACGCGGGCCGATCGTCGACGAGGTTGCCCTGGTAGAGGCGCTGCATGCGGGCACGATCGCCGGAGCCGCCCTAGATGTCTACGACGTTGAACCTCTTCCGAAGCACCACCCGTTTCTCACGACCCCGAACACGCTGCTCACGCCCCACATCGGTTACGTCTCCAACGTCTCGTACGACGCCTTCTACCGCGACTGCGCCGAGGACGTCGCTGCCTGGCTCGACGGGTCACCGATTCGGGTCATCGCGTCGAGCTAGCTGAGTCCGCGGCGCTGCCAGACATCCCACGGTCTATGTGACGCCGAGTCACTGGCACCGACTCTGGCTCGAGGCGGCGCGCTACCCCAACCCCGCGACCAGGAACGCGCGCAGGAAGTCCCGCACGGCCAGCGGGTCGTCGATGTCCACGACGTCACCCGGCACGGTGACCAGCGACAGCACCATCCGCAGGATCCACTCCGCAGCCCGCGGCACGTCCAGATCGGCGCGCACCTCGCCGCGCGCCCGGGCCGCTTCCAGGTACGGATGCCAGAAGCTCGCCATCCCCGGCAACACCTGGCGGATCCCGCTGCCGACAACGGCCGCCAGCGCCTCCGGTTCGGTCTCCTGCAGCAGCAGGACCATCGTGCCCGGCCGCTCGGAGCGGCTGAACGTCACCGCGGCAGCCACCCGATCCGCAAGGTTCGACGCCGCCTCGACGTGTGCCCGCGCCTGTGCCCAGAAGGACTCGTCGCCGCGTACCAGCGCCGCCCCGATGAGCGTGATCTTGTCGGGAAAGAGCCGGTACATCCAGGCCCGCGAGACGCCGGCGGTTTCCGCGATCTGGCCCATCGTCGTACGCCGGATTCCGGTCGTGCGTAGGCACCTGTCGGCAGCGTCCAGCAGCCGGTCGCGCGCGCTTGACGCCATCACCGGTGTGCCCACAAGATGCCACGGTAGACACTCTTTGAATTCTGTCTACTCCTCGTAACCTCACCAAGAGATCAGGTGCCAATGCGAAGCCCCCACGCCGGAGCGTCCTTCGCCGACGACGACGCGACGATCGCGGCCGCGCTGGAAGACGTCAGCATCCCGACCCTGATGCTCTCGCTGGTCCACATCACCGGCGACCCGGAGCTGATCCGCGGGAGGCTCAAGCCGCAGGGCCTGTTCCTCAACGAGTACCAGGGCTTCATGTCCGAGGACGACAAGGCGGAGGTCCGCCGGATCGCCCTTGATGTGATCCGCGAATACCGCGACCGTGGCTGCACCCTCCCGCCGCCGCCGAGCCCGCTGCTGATCCGCGAAATGATGAGCTGGCTGGTCTGCGAGGACGTCCCCGAGACCTACGTTCCGCTGCTGCTCGAGGAGCTCGAGCTCGACGACGTCGACTCCCGCAAGGTCGAGCTGACGGCTCCGGCCCGGGCGCGCGCAGAGTTTCCGGTCGTCGTCATCGGCTGCGGCGAATCCGGGCTACTCGCGGGGATCCGACTGAAGGAAGCCGGCATCCCGTTCACGATCATCGAGAAGAACGCCGGTCCCGGCGGCACCTGGTACGAGAACAGCTACCCCGGGGCGCGCGTCGACGTCGGCAACCACTTCTACTGCTACTCGTTCGAGCCGAGCGACCACTGGACCGAGTTCTTCTCCCAGCAGCCCGAGCTGGCCGCGTACTTCTCGGGCGTCATGCACCGTCACGACATCGAGCCCAGCGTGCGGTGGAGTACCGAGGTCATGAGCGCCGACTGGTCGGACGAGACGGGACTCTGGCAGGTGCGTACGCGTGACGCGCAGGGCAACGAGGCGATCCTGCCGGCCCGAGCGCTCATCTCGGCCGTCGGGCAGCTGAACCGCGCGCACACTCCGGACATCAAGGGGATGCACGACTTCACCGGAGCGTCCTTCCACTCGTCCAACTGGGACCACTCGGTCGATCACCGCGGCAAGAAGGTCGCCCTGATCGGCGCCGGCGCGAGCGGCTTCCAGATCGTGCCGACGATCGCTCCCGAGGTCGCCGCACTGACGGTATTCCAGCGCACGGCGCAATGGATGTTTCCGAATCCGAACTACCACGCAAAGGTGGGCGACGGGTTCCGCTGGGCGCTGCGCCACCTGCCGTATTACGGCCGCTGGTTCCGATTTCTCATCTTCTGGCCGGCCAGCGGGCGCAGCCTCGAAGGCTCACGCGTCGACCCCGACTGGCCCGACCAGCAGCGCGCGGTCAACGCCACCAACGACATGACCCGCCAGATGTTCACGCAGTGGATCGAGAGCCAGGTCGGTGACAATCCAGAGCTGCTCGCCAAGGCCATCCCGGACTACCCGGCGACGGGCAAGCGCACCCTGCAGGACAACGGCAGCTGGCTGACAGCTCTAAAGCGCGACAACGTCGAGCTGGTCCGCGACGAGATCGACCACATCGACGCGACCGGGATCGTCACTGTCGGCGGCGAGCGCTGCGAGGCCGACATCATCGTGTACGCGACGGGCTTCTACACGAACCGCGCGCTCTGGCCCATGCAGATCACCAGCCGCGGGCAGAACCTCGGCCAGCTGTGGGGGGAGAGCCCCGCGGCCTATCTCGGGATCACGGTCCCCGGCTTCCCCAACCTCTTTTGCATGTACGGCCCCGGTACGAATCTCGCTCACGGCGGCAGCCTGATCTTCCATTCCGAGTGCCAGATGCGTTACATCACCGGCTGCCTCGATGCGCTCCTGGTGGGCGACATCAAGGCCATGGAGCCGCGCCAGGACGTGCACGAGGAGTACTACGAGCGCGTTCAGCGCGAGCTCAGCACCCTCGTCTGGGCGCAGCCTTCCATCAAGCATTCACACTTCAAGAACCCCGACGGGAAGATCCACTCGCTGAGTCCGTGGCCGCTGGTGGACTACTGGAGCTGGACCCGCCGTCCGAACCTTTCTGACTACGTGATGTCCTGACGGCGCAGGGCGACAGGAGGCAGCAGAGTGACCACAGGGCTGAGCAACGACATTGTCGAGCGGGCGCGCTTCGCGGACGGCGACTTCTACGCCCACGACCCGCATTCGGTGTACGCCGAACTGCGCCGCCGTGCGCCCGTCCACCGTGATCCGGCCAGCGGCCTCTGGGGCATCGCGACCCACGAGCTGGTCGATTACGCCAGCACGCATCCGAAAATCTTCAGCAGTGCCAACGGTTCTCGCCCATTCACCGGCGGCATCAACCACATGATCGACATGGACAACCCGGCGCACATCAAGCGGCGCGGGCTGGTCAGTAAGGGCTTCACCCCGCGCCGGATCGCCGAGCATGAGCCGCGCCTGCGCCAGCTCTGCGACGACATCATCGACACCGTCATCGAGCGCGGATCAGCCGAACTCGTACACGACATTGCAGCGCAGTTGCCGATGATCGTTATCGGCGACATGCTCGGAGTGCTGCCGCAAGATCGGCGCGACGTCCTGCAGTGGAGTGAGGACATGCTCGGGACGCAGGGCGTCGGCGATGAGGATCTGGTCGCCAAGCAGATGGCGGCGGCGATCAGCTATCACGAGTACGCGATCAAGGTCATCGCGGAGCGGTGGGCCCGGCCGGCCGACGACCTGGTCAGCATCCTGCTCAACGCCGAGATCGACGGCGAGCGGCTGACCGACGAGGACGTTGTGGGGGAGACGCTGCTGATCCTCATCGGCGGTGACGAGACGACCCGTCACGTCATTGCCGGCGGGCTGGAGCAGTTGCTACGCCATCCCGAACACTGGGAGTCGGTACGCGCCGACCGCAGCCGGATCACCCGGACCGTCGAGGAGATGCTGCGGTGGGTCTCGCCGATCAAGAACATGTGCCGCACCCTCACCCGTGATTACGAGTTCGGCGGAGCCCAGCTTTCGGCCGGCGATCAGGCCCTGCTGCTGTACGAGTCAGCGAATTACGACGAGGCGCATTTCAACGAGCCGACCGTTTTCAACCCCGATCGTGAGCCAAACGATCACCTGGCCTTCGGGGTCGGCGCGCACTTCTGCCTCGGCGCCAACCTGGCGCGTCTCGAGCTGCGGGTGCTGCTGGATCGCGTCCTCGATCGGCTTCCAGACCTCGCGTTGGCCTCCGACGCGCCGCTCGAGCGGCGCCGTAACAACTTCATCAGCGGGATCGAGCGCATGCCTGTCACCTTCACGCCGGGCGCCAAGCTCGGTGACGGCCAGCTGGTCCTGGCCTGAACCAGCTACTGGAAGCCGGAGAAGACTTGCACCTCGCCTGCACGCTGGAAGTTCAGCATCAGCACTACCGTCCCACCCGGCTCGAGGCGGGCGTTTTGCGTGAGGACGACGGCGCGACCGCTGCTGCCGAGCTCCAAGGTGGCGCCTGCTGGAATCTGCAGGGCGGGCGTCAGCGTGAGCGTCGCGGTGACCTGGCTGCCCACCGACAGAAGCTCCTCGGTGGTCTTGGCCGCGTTGTGAACTTGCCCGGCGACGGTCAGCTGGTCGCCGCTTCGCGTGATGGACGTGATGCGCACGCTGAGCTGGCCCTGGCTGGCCGTCCCCGGCGTCGGCGCACCGGCCACGGCGGTCGGGTCGCTCGCGGTGTTGGGCGTCGCCGAGGAGCCCGCGCAGGACGCGAGGGTTGCCAGGAGCGACGCGCAGACCGTCGCAACGGCTGCTCGGCGCGCTCGTGAAGAGAAAGCTGACATCCGGCCAGTCTGGCCCATCGAGGAGGACCGCAGAATGACCACCGTTGCCCCTACGCCCGCCGCGGCACCCGCCCCCGGCGTCGACCAGCATTTCGTCGCGCAGGCGCGCAAGCTCGCGCCCCTGATCGAGGGCGAGGCCGCCGCCTGCGAGCAGCTCGGCACGATGCCTCCGGTGATCGTCGAGGCGCTGCGCGACAGTGGCTTGTTCAGCCTGATGATTCCGGCCGAGCTGGGTGGTTCGGAGGTCAACGCCGTCACGGCCGTCAGCGTCTTCGAGGAACTGACCGCTGCTGACGCCTCGATCGGCTGGTCACACATGGCGAATGCCAGCTCTTCCGCGATGTGCGCCTACCTGGGCGAGGATGCTGTCGCGGCCATGTTCGCGGATGGCCCGGCCATCGTCGCCGGCCAGTTCTCGCCGAAGGGGCCCTCGGTCGCGGTCGATGGCGGCTATCGGGTGTCCGGCCGCTATTCGTTCGGCTCCGGGAGCGGCCACGCCAACTGGATCGGCGGCGGCTCGATCGAGATGGACGGTGACGCCCTGCGCATGGTCGACGGGAAGCCCGTCATACGCGCCTTTTTTGTGCCACGCAATGAAGTGGAGTTCCTCGGCAACTGGGACGTCATGGGGCTCATCGGCACCGGCTCGTACGACTACGAGGTCTCCGAGCGCGTCGTGCCCGAAGGCTTCACGTTCGTGCTGACGGATCCGCATCCCCAGCGCGGCGGATCCCTCTACGGGCTCGGCGTTCTCGGGATGACGTCGGTGGGCCACGCCGGTTTCGCGCTCGGTGTCAGCCGCCGGGCCATCGACGAGGTCGTCGCGCTGGCCGCCGGCAAGCAGCGGCTGGGCCACGCGACGACGGTGGCCGGGGTCGAACGTTTCCAGTACGAGCTCGGTCGCCACACCGCGATGCTGAAGGCGGCACGGGCGTTCGTCTTCGAGGCGTTCAGCGCGGTGCAGGATCAGCTGGAGCCCCGGCAGATGCTCTCGGAAGGGGATCGACTCACGCTTCGCCAGGCGACCACCCATGTCGCTCACGTCAGCTCTGCCGTCGCGGACTTTGCCTACCACTGGTCGGGCGCAGACGGGATCCGGCCGGGGGTCCTGCAGCGCCTGTGGCGCGACACGCACACCAGCACGCAGCACATCTTCGTGGACGACAGCACGTTCACCGACGCCGGTCGCCACCTGCTCGCGGAAGCGGGTTCGCTGCCTGCCTGACCCGTCGCACGCAGCCGACGCGGACGAACGTCCTCACAGGCGGATGAGGCCCGCCGATACTCCGAACGTCTGCGTCGCCATTACCCGAGGGAGTGCACTGAAGCGCTCACTGCTATCCGCGCGTACGGCTGTCTCATGGCCGGACGCGGGCCAGCAGCGCCTTCATCGTTGGGGTGTTCCGGTTGTCGCTGCGCTTGCGGTGCTGGCGATTGGAAGCGCTGCCCTCGCCGCACGGGCCGCATTGCGTTCCGACAAAGCCGAGGTCACCACGACCCGGCTGGTCTCCGCCAGCGACGGCCTACTCGTCGACCTCTTGAGTGCCGAGACCGGTGGCCGCGGCTACCTGCTTACCGGTCACGCGACATACCTTTCGACATACCGCGCCGCGATCGCTTCGGTCCCTGGCCGTCAGAAGCAGCTCGCGTCGCAGGTCGCTGGGCTGCCTGCCGGGCCAAAGAACATGGCGCTTCCTGACGGGCTGGTGACGACGAAACTAGGTGTGCTCGCTCGTACCGTGGGCCTTGCAGAATCAGATGATCATGCTGCTGCGCTGAGTCTGATCAATGAAGACGTAGGCAAGCGCGCGATGGACTCCACCCGCAACGTGATCGCGAAGCTGCAGCAAGAGGCTCATACGCAGGGCCGTCACAAGCGGTCGGCGCTGGTAGCGCAGATCGCGGTGACGCTATCGGTCATGGGCGGGCTGCTGGTGGCAATTTTGACGCTGTCCATCCTGTTGCGCCGCGCCCACCGCACAGCGCACATCCGTGATGAGGACTTCCGGCGGATCTTCGACGAATCCCCGGTCGGTATGGGACTTGTTGCTTTGTCGGCTGACACGCAGGGGTGCTTCTGTTATCTCAACGAGCGACTGGCGCAGATGGCTGGGCGCGGTTAATCGGGTCTGCTCGGCCAGAACTTGCTGTCCATCACTCACCAGGCAGATCGGGCGGCGGTCAAGCGCAGCCTCGACCTGCTCGCGTCGGGGGCGGCGAAAGATCACAGCGTGGAGCGCAGGCTCGTGCACGCCGACGGCTCGACACTTTGGGTCAACATCAGCTCGTCGCATCTGCCCGGTCCGGCGGGCAAATCCGCGGCCGTAGTGCAAGTACTGGACGTCACCGACGCGCGGCAGGCAGCGGAGAGCCTCGCGCGCCAGGCTCACCACGACTCATTGACCGGCTTGCCCAACCGAACCCTGCTTCGAGAGCACCTGTCAAAAGCGCTGGAACGTGCCCGTCGCGCGAGCACTCGGGTCGCCGTGTTCTTCATCGACCTCGATGACTTCAAGGACGTCAACGACCTGCACGGGCATCTGATGGGCGATCGGCTGCTCGTCGAGGTGGCCAAGCGTCTCGACTCGGCGAAGCGCGCGTCGGACGTGGCCGCCAGGCTCGGTGGCGACGAGTTCGTCGTCGTGTGTGGTGACATCGTCAGCCAGGGCGATGTCGAGGCCGTGTCAGCCCGGATTTCAGCGGCGCTGCGGACCGAGTTGCTGCTTTCCGGGCAGGAGATCTCGGTTCAGGCAAGCATCGGACTGGTGGTCGCCGATGGGTCGCAGAATGTCGATGACGTCATGGGGCAGGCGGACGAGGCCATGTACGCCGCCAAAGGCCGCCGCAAGGCCCAGCGGGGCCGTTCGCAGAAGCCTTTCGTGGCGGCGCAGCGGCGGACGTCGCCGGGCAGCTGACTGCTCGGGAGGCTTTCAGTCTCGCGTCACCGCGATGTCGAGCTCGCACGGTGGATCTGCTCGAGGTCGACCTCAGCACGCTGTAGCGGAGGGGGAGCTTCTGGTAGCAGGGCCGGTAGCGTTGTCCTTCTGATGCTCGAACCCGTCTCGTCTCTGCCTGCGGGATCCCTGCGCTCGGTTTCCGACGTCGTCACGACGCTACGGGACGCCGGCTGCGTCTTCGCGGAAGACGAGGCGGCGCTGCTCGTGGACGCGGCGGCGTCCCAGGCCGACCTCGTGGCGATGGTGGATCAGCGGGTGGCGGGGCTGCCGCTGGAACACGTGGTGGGCTGGGCTCATTTCTGCGGGCTCCGAATTGCCGTAGCTGCAGGCGTTTTCGTGCCCCGCCGCCGTACCGAGTGTCTGGCGCTCGAGGCTGCGCGGCTGGCCGATCTCGTGACCTCTCGGCCGGCGGTCATCCTGGACCTGTGCTGCGGCTCCGGCGCCGTCGGAGCGGCGGTGATCGCCGCGGTGCCCGCAGTGCAATTGCACTCTGCTGACGTTGAACCGGCCGCTGTGCGCTGCGCGCGAGGGAACCTTGGCGGTCGGGGTCAGATCTACGAGGGCGACCTCTACGAACCGCTTCCCGGGGAGCTACGCGGCCGGGTCGACGTGCTGGTCGCCAACGCGCCGTACGTGCCGACCGAGGCCATCAGCCTGATGCCGCCGGAGGCCCGCATCCACGAGCCGGTGGTCGCGCTGGACGGGGGGTCGGACGGCCTTCATGTGCTGCGCCGGATCACCGAGCAGGCCGCAGAGTGGTTGGCGCCTGGTGGTCACCTGCTCTTCGAAACCAGCGAGCGGCAGGCTCCCGAGATGCTCGACTTCGCAGTCCGGTCCGGGCTCACACCGCGGCTGGTCCAGGACGAGGCCCTCGGTGCCACAGTCGTCGTCGCAACCCGTCCCGGGGCTTAACGCAGCGGGCGTCGCGAGAGCACGACGAGATCGCCGTCGTGGTCGATGACCTCGACGGCGCCGCCGAAGAGCGGCGTGAGCAACTCCTCGCGAAGGACCTCCTTGGGCGCGCCGATCGCGACGATGCATCCCGCACTCATCAGGGCCAGTACGTCAGCGAACTGGCCGGCAAGGGTGAGGTCGTGAATGGCGCTGACGACGGTCAGGCCGCGCTCGCGCCGGAGCTCGTCGACGATCTCCAGCGCGTCGACCCGGCGTCCGAGGTCGAGCGCGCTGGTGGGTTCGTCCAGCAGCAGCACGGGCGCCTGCTGAGCCAGAGCACGCGCCAGCACGAGCCGCTGCAGCTCGCCGCCGGACATGGTGGCTACCCGGCGGTGGGCAAGGGGAGCGAGGCGAAGCCGGTCCAACAAATCGGCGCAAATGCTTTTGTCCGCTGCAGATTCGGAGCTGAGATAGCCGATGTAGGGCGTGCGCCCGAGCAGCACGTAGTCGGCCACCGACATGTCCGGTGGAAAGGTGGGTCGCTGCGGGACGTACGCGACGGCGCGGGCGAGATCGCGGCGCGACATGTCTCCGACGGCGCGTCCGCCGATGGAGATCTGGCCTTCATGGCGTACGAGATGCGCGAGGCAGCCGAGCAGGCTGGTCTTGCCGGCCCCATTTGGCCCGACGATCGCGAGCCATTCACCGCCGGGCACCTCGAGTGACACGTCGTCGACCGCGACGGATCCGTCGTAGCGGACGCTCACTCCCGCCGCTGTGATCACGACAGCTGCTCCCGGGCACGTCTGGACCGCAGCACGAACAGGAAGAACGGCGCGCCGACGCAAGCCGTCACCACACCGATGGGGACCTCGCCCGGCGACTGGACGGTCCGAGCCGCGATGTCGGCCGCGATGAGGAACGCGCCGCCGAGGATCATGGAAAGCGGAAGCAGTCGCCGGTAGCTCGCGCCGGCGGTGAGGCGCAGTGCATGGGGAACGATGATCCCGACGAACCCGATCAGGCCGCTCACCGCGACTGCCGCTGCCGTACCAAGAGTGGCGGCGCCGACCACGATGAGCCGCAGTCGCACCGTATTCAGGCCGAGACTGCCGGCTTCGAGCTCACCGACGCGAAGCACGTCGAGTTGCCGCGCGTGCATGAGGAGCAGGACGGTGGCGACCACGACGTACGGCAGGACGGTCGTGATGTCGGACCAGCTCGACAGCGTGAGCCGGCCAAGGATCCAGGAGTAGACGTTCTGGATCGCGTCTAGGTGTTGCTGCTGCAGGTAGGTCTGCAGGGCGGTCAGCAGGGCCGCGACCGCCACGCCTGCCAGCACGATCGACGCGGTGCCCGCCGCGATGCCCGGGGCGTTGCTGCCCCGAGCGCCGGTGGCGCCGAGTGCGTAGGTGAGCGCCACCGCGACGACGCCGCCGGCGAATGCGGCCGGCGGCAACCAGGCAGTGCCGGCGCCCGAGATGATGACCGCTGTGGCGCCGAGACCCGCGCCCGCCGCAATGCCCAGCAGGTATGGGTCCGCCAGCGGGTTGCGGAACACCCCTTGGTAGGCAGCGCCGCCGCCCGACAGCATCGCCCCGACGATCCCGGCCAGGACGACCCGGGGGAGTCGTACCTGCCAGAGGATGTTGGTGTCCAGCGACGCGACCCGGTGATGCGGAAGCAGTGGCAGGTGGTTCGCGAACGCCTGCAGCACTGTCGACAGCGGGATGGACGCCGGACCCACCGACACCCCGACGAGCGCCGCCGCGATCAATAGCCCCACGGCGAGGATCCACGGTCCGCGCAGCCTCAGACCACGCTTGCGGCTCACGCGGCTGGCGGCCGTCCTCCGCGCAGCCGGGGCGGGCGCGAGCCCCGCCGACCCCTCTGCCACACGCATCGCCTAGCGCTTCCCCGCGACCGCGTCTGCCACGGTCTGAAGCAGGTCGACGATCCGTGGACCCCAGCGCGATGCGATGTCATCACTCAGCGGGACGATTTGCTGCTTCGCCAGGGCCCTAATGGTCGACCATCCCGGACGCTTCTCCACCGACTTCGCCGTCGCCTGGCAGCAGATCGTGTCGGCCAGGAAGATGAAGTCAGGGTTGGCCTTGATGATGAATTCAGCCGAAAGTTGCGGGTAGCCGCCGGCGGCAGTCGCTCCTGCCGCCTTATCGGCGATGCTCTTCAGCCCGATCAGCGCGAACAGCTGGCCGACGAACGTGCTCGACGTGACGCTGTAGTAGTCCGGCTCGAGCTCGTAGTAGTACGTGAGTGGCGGCACTGACTTCGTGAGGCCGTCGGTGATCTTGGTCAGCTGGGTGCGGATCTGGTCGCTCTCGTCCTTCGCCTGTGCTGCGTGACCGGTGGCGGTGCCGAGCTCGCTGAGCTCGGAGTACACGTCGTCCAGCTTCGCGGCGGCCGGAAGCACGAGCACGGGTATCGACAGGCTGGCGAGCCGCTTGCCCAGACCGCTGCGATCAGCATCGACCAGGACGAGGTCGGGCTGATCGGCGATGAGCGCCTCGACGTTGGGCTGCAGGCCGGACAGCTTGGTACGCGGTGCCTGCGACGGGTAGTTCGAATACTCGTCGACGGCCTTGACCTGGCTGCCCGCGCCGATCGCGTACAGCATCTCGGTCGCGGTGGCGGACAGCGAGACGATGGCCGTGGGGCGCTTGGCGATACGAACGGAGCCGCCGGATGTGCTGACCTTGGCGGGGAACGGGGCCGCGCTCGCCGTGGTGTTGGGGGTGGTCTGCGCCGCCGGACCTGTCGTGGTGCTTGCGCAGGCGACGAGGCTGACGGTGCTGAGAGTGACGCTGAGCAGTGCCGTGGTGACGACGCCTGACCGACGCTTCGTCGATCTCATGGTTCCTCCGATAAGCGGGGAGCATGACGCGTGCCCGCTGCGGCGCCCGCTCAAGGCGGCGCCGAAACGAACCGCCCTTCCTCCGAGGACAGTCGTTCGACGCAAGACAGTCGTCCGGGCTCGTCCCCCGAGGGGGCATGACCGTTGCGGGACAGCGCCGGAATCCCACCGGCTTCGCTGGACCTTGCGTCGCCCCGGCGTTAAGCCAGGGCAACGCGACTGTACATGCGCCGATCGGCCCGGCGGAAGCGCAAAATGGCGCAGTGAAACTCAAGCTCGACCTGCACGACATCTATAACCGGGGCGGCGACATCGACCGGGCACTGCGCGCGATCATCGCCGAAGCCGTCGCAAAGAAGGCACCGCTCGTCGAGATCATCCCGGGCAAGGGCTCCGGCGCGCTGAAGAAACACGTGCTGCGGTTCCTTGACCAGAAGGAGATCAAGGCGCTGTATCACCGGGTGGAGAAGGACTCCAACAACTTCGGAAGGGTCTTCGTCCACTTCCGCTGGAAGTGAGTGCAGAAAATGCACAAGGTCTGCGCAGAGGAGGCCCGTTTGGCCGCTTTTCACACCTTGAGAAATTTCCATCAGACCCCTGCCTGCATCCGGGTAGCGGCGCGGCGCCCGCCCACACCGCGAGCACGAGGATCGGGCGGGTGAGGTGGGAGAAGTATGGGGTATTGCGGGTGAGATCGACGCCCGCGCCGTTGACCAGGAAGGGCCCGATGCCGCGAAGACGACCAGTGCGCCGACCGCACACAGCTGCGTGACGTGGCCGATGCCGATGCGGATGCCGATGCCGATCAGGAGCATCCTCGGGTTGACGGGCTCTAAAACTTCTAGAAGTATTAGATGTTAATGAGCCCCGAATCCGCCCGCCACCTGGCGGCCGTGCCGGCGTCGAGCCAGGTGCGCCAGCCGCGGCTGTCCGAGCTGGTGGCCGCGAAGCTGCGGGAGCGGATTGTCAGCGGCCGGCTCGGTGACGGGGACCTGCTGCCTAAGCAGGAAGACCTCGGCCAGGAGTTCGGGGTAAGCAAGCCGACCATGCGCGAAGCCATCCGCATCCTCGAGAGTGAAGGCCTCATCGAGGTGCAGCAGGGTCGCTTCGGGGGAGCCGTCGTCCATGTGCCGAGGGTCGAAAATATTGCGGTCACGATGGCCTTGGTGCTGGAGGCCAACGGGGTGCACCTGCCAGATGTCGGGCTGGCCCTGCAGGCAATCGAACCGGCCTGCGTACGCCTGTGTGCGGAGCGGGCCGACCGGCTGAGCGAGGTTGTCCCGCGCTTGCAGGAGCTGCAGAAGCGCGCTGTCGCGGCGGTCGCGGACGACGAGCGGGTGGTCGCGCTGTCCCGCGAGTTCCACGAGGCGCTTGCGGCGCTGTGCGGCGTCGCGTCTCTCACCCTTTGCGCGGGTGCGCTCGAACGCGTCTGGACCGCCCACGAGGGGGTGTGGGCTGCGCAGGCATCACACGGTCGCGGCTTCCCGGAGCTGCACACCCGTCGCGAGGCGCTCGGTGAACACGCGCTGATCATCGAACGCGTCGCCGCGGGCGACGGCGATGGCGCCGTCGAGGCCGCGCTCGCTCATCTCGCCACCTCGCAGACGTACGCGCTGCACCGCTCCGGCGACCCGATCGTCGACCTGCCGCTGCAGCGTCGCATGCTTGACCTGCCCCCCAACTCCGACTGATCAGGAGTTCCGCCATGACGCTCACGCACGCGCAGCCGCAGAACCAGCCGGCGGCGCAACCGGACGACGGAACCGGCTGGTCAGCGAGCCGCACGCCGCCGATCGGCCGCGACCTGACCAACGTGCAGGCTCATGCGTGCGCCGTGCGCCATCTGGCGAGCACGGGCTTCAGCGAAAACATCGGCGGCCATCTGACCTGGGTCGACCGCGCGGACGGTTCGATGCTGGTCAACCCGTGGGGGTTGTGGTGGGAAGAAGTCACCGCCTCCGATGTCATCCGGGTCGACGCTGACGGCCACGTCATCGAGGGCCAGTGGGACGTTACTCCCGCGATCCACATCCACACCGAACTGCACCGCAATCGTCCCGACGCCCGGGTCGTCGTGCACAACCATCCTTACTACGTCACGGTGCTGGCCGCCGCGGGCCTCCTGCCGGAGATCCTGCACCAGACGACCACCATGTACGCCGGTGACATGGTCTTCGTCGATGAGTACGACGGCGAGATCAGTGACCCGTCAAAGGGCTCGGCGCTGGCTCAGGCGATCGGCGAAGCGTCGATCATCATCCTGGCCAACCATGGCCTGATCGTCACCGGCGAAAACCTCGCTGAGGCCACCTACCGGGCGGCGAACTTTGACCGCCAGTGCCGCCTGATGGTCGACATGTTGAAGATCGGCGGCAAGCACTCGATCATCCCGGAGGCCGCCCGCGCGCCGATGCGCCACACCATGATGAAGCGCGCTTCCCACGTCTACTGGGCCGGAGCCGTACGCCAGCTGATCGCCCGGGAGCCGGCTGTCCTCGACTAGCCCGCATTGCCACCGGCCGTCAGATCCCCAGCGCCTGCAGGCGCTTTCACCCGAAAGGAGTCCGCTGTGGCGGACCTCGACGAACTCCAGCGCAACACCGGCTTCACGGTCGCCGGCCGGGGCGGCGAGCACAAGGTCACCTTCTTGCCCGAGCCCGAGCGCCGCCGCCGCGACTTTCTCATCTGCTCGGTCGATGACCACGTCGTCGAGCCGCCTGATGCGTTTGTTGGGCGCATGCCGGCACGGTTCGTCGAGCTCGCCCCGCGCGTCATCGAGCGGGCCGATCGCAGCGAGACCTGGCTCTTCGACGGCCAGGAGGTGCCGAACGTCGGCTTCAACGCCGTCGTCGGTCGTCCGGTCGACGAGTACAGCTTCGAGCCCGCGCGCTTCGACGAGATGCGCCGCGGTGCGTGGGACATCGACGAGCGGGTGCGCGACATGGACCTCAACGGTGTGTGGGCCTCGCTCTGCTTCCCTTCGTTCCTTTCCGGCTTCTGCGGCCAGCGTCTGCAGCTCGGGGTGTCCGATCCCGAGCTCGGGATTGCGGCCGTACGCGCCTGGAACGACTGGTATCTGGACTCCTGGCACACGCAGTACCCGGAGCGCATCATCCCAATGCAGCTACCGATCCTCACCGACCCCGTGCTCGGTGCCGCCGAGATCCGGCGCAACGCGGCCCGCGGCTACCGGGCAGTGACGTTTTCCGAGGCGCCGGAAAAGCTGGGCCTGCCGAGCCTGCACACCGGCCGCTGGGATCCCTTCATGGCCGCCTGCGAGGAGACCGGCACGGTCGTCTGCCTTCACGTCGGGTCGTCCTCGACGTCTCCGTCGACCACGGACGACGCCCCGCCGGACGTCGTGGGGGTGCTCTTCTTCGGCTACGCGATGTTCTCGGCCGTGGATTGGCTGTACTCGCGCATCCCGGTGCGCTTCCCGAAGCTGAAGATCTGCATGAGCGAGGGCGGCATCGGCTGGGTGGCGGGCCTCATGGACCGGCTGCAACACGTGCTGAATTACCAGGACATGTACGGCACCTGGGCCGGCATCGACCTCACCCCGAAGGAGGTGCTGCAACGCAATTTCTGGTTCTGCGGCATCGACGACCCAGCGGGCTTCGACCACCGCCACCGCATCGGGATCGAGCATCTGCTGGTCGAGTCCGACTACCCGCACTGCGATTCGAGCTGGCCCAACACCCAGACCCTGCTCGGCGAGCAGATCGGCAGCTTCCCGGCCGATGACATCGCCAAGCTGACGTACGCCAACGCTTCCAAGCTCTTCACCTTCCCGATCCCGGCGGCGGTGATCGCCAACCCCGACGCCCCGTGGCCGTCGGAGGTGGCGCGGGGCGAGCGTTGACCAGCGCCGTCACCGTCTCTGGCGCGCGGGGCTCGCGGCCGACCCCCGGGGCGCGCCGGCCTGACGCCGAGACCGCCGCGCGCTACAAAGCGGCGGGCTGGTGGAGCGACGAGTCGCTCGGCGATCGCGTACGCCATCACGCGCAGACGCAACCGGACAGCCTGGCCTTTGTCACCCTCGACGAGCGGCTCACCTGGGCGGGCTACAGCGCCGCCGCCGACCGGCTGGCCGGGTTGCTGGTCGGGCTGGGGCTGGCCGTCGGTGACCGGGTCGCGCTGCAGCTACCCGACCGCCCGCTGGTCCACGTCGGCTTCCTCGGTTGCGAACGGGCGGGGGTCGTCGTCGTCGGCATCGGGGCGCGGGGCGGCCGGGCGGAAGTCGCTCATTTGCTGGATCGCAGTGGCGCGACAACGCTGCTGGTCGCTGATGACCCGGCGCTCCTGATCGACGAACTGGTCGCAGATCTGCGCTCTCGCGGCAGCGCGCTGAGCCACGTCCTGGCCGTGCGCGCCGACGGCGGCGCGACCGTCCACGCGGTGACGACGAGCGGCGCCCACGCGATCGATGTCGCTCCCGCGGACGACGCCGACGTACGACCTCGCGCCCTGGGTCCCGACGACCTTTTCGCGCTCAACTCCACCTCCGGAACCACCGGGCTGCCCAAGTGCGTCACCCAGTTTCAGAACAGGTGGTTCGCCTTCCACCGGCTCGCTGCCGTATCCGGGCGGCTGCGCCCGGACGACATTTTCGCGAGCGTGGTTCCGGCGCCGTTCGGCTTCGGGATCTGGACCTCCCACGTCACCCCGACCCTGCTCGGCGCGCCCTGCGCGATCCTGCCGCGCTTCCGCCCGGACGATGCGTTGACCTTGCTGGAGCGCGAGCGGGTCACCGTCCTGTCGTGTGTCAGCACCCAGTTCCTGATGATGCTGGACAGCCCGAAGCTTGCTGACGTCGAGCTTTCGCTCCGCGCGATGTACACCGGGGGAGAGCGCGTACCCGAAGGGCGGGCGCGGGTTTGGGAGGAGCGCACCGGCGGCATCGTTCTCCAGTTCTTTGGCTCGAACGAGACGGGTGCCTTCAGCTACACCTCGCTCGACGATCCGGTTGACAAGCGGTTCACCACGGCCGGCCGGCTCATTCCCGACATGCAGGTGCGGCTCTTCGACGAGAAGGGCGCCGACATCACGGCGGGCGGCGGTCCGGGCCAGCCCGGTGGCTCCGGTCCGGTGCTCTCGCTCGGCTACTGGGACGATGAGGCGGCGAACGATCAGCTCTACACGCCGGACGGCTGGATGCTGATGGGTGACCTCGTCACCATCGACGCGGACGGCTACTTGACGGTGGCCGGGCGCACCTCCGACTTCATCATCCGCGGCGGCAAGAACATCAGCGCGGCGCAGGTCGAGGAGCTCATCGGCAGCGACGCCCAAGTCTCTGTCGCGGCAGCCGTGGCGGTGCCGGACGACCTGTTCGGGGAGCGGGTCTGCGTTCTCATAGAGCCGGCTGCGTCACATCGCCAAGCACCGATCGAGCTGGCGCGGATCAATGCGCAACTGGTGGCAGCGGGCGTATCCAAGGAGGTACTGCCCGAGTACCTGGTGGTGCTCGACGCGCTTCCACGCTCGTCCGGAGCAAAGGTGGCCAAGGGAGAGTTGCGCGCACTGGCCGCGGATCTCACGGCCGCCGCCGCGCCCGGCACCACGATCGATCGGCGAGCGAGCGGCTGATCAGCCCGTGGCGCTGCGGCCGCCGGCGGTGAGGGCGGCCAGCAGCGAGCGGGCGACGAACCGGCGGTAGCTCGTGTCGGCGTGGTCGAAGGTCATGGAGCTGCGTACCGAATCCATCGTCGACGCGAGGGTCCAGACCAGCCGCCGCGCCTGCGAGCCGCCGATCACCTCGACCCCCTCGTTGGCGGCGGCCTCGCGGAAGCGTTCGTAGATGCATTCCGACAGCCCGCGAAACGACGTCTTCAGCGACGTCCAGGTCGCGTTGTCCAGCCGTGGCCCGCCCACCCCGTCACCTTCGAAGTGCAGGGCGAACTCGCGGCGCAGCGTCGAAAGGTGCGGCGACATCGTCTCCAAGAACGCGGCGACGTCGTGACGTGCCTGCGGCGGAAGGCAATCCAGCGTCTCCTCCGCGGCTTTGATGCGCTGCAAGTAGAGCAGCGCCAGCAGTTCATGCTTGTTGCCGAAGCGGGCATGGATGGTGCCGGGGACGAGTCCGAGCTCCTTTGCCAGCTCGCGCACGCTGAACTCGGCGACACCGACTTCCGAGACCAGGCGGCGCGCCTCGGCGAGCATGCGGGCGGTCGTGACGGACTGCGGGCGCCCCGCACGCGACGCGGGCAGGGGATCGTCCTGAATCATCCCGACCCGCCCCTCGCGTGCGCCGCGGCCTGCGCCGTCATCGTCTGGCGGGGCAGCCTAGCGCCGGTTGGGCCCGCTCGGGTGCTGTTCCAAGCCGACGGGTCGTGGAACCGCAATTGGTGACGTAGTGTAACCGGTGGCGAAGGCTAAGGCAGAGGCCGGTTTCGCTGCAATAGCGGGCCTTTAGTCTCTTTTCTGGTCTCGTCGACCGTGCAATCAGGTGGACAGCAGGTGAACAAACGGTGGACGTTGCCATCAGGATATGGACGCAACGTGTTGGCTGAATACGGTAAAGACGTGAATAGTGACGGCCTGCTCGCACTCGTTGTGATCACTGCCCTCGCCTTCGATTTCACCAACGGCTTTCACGACACGGGCAACGCGATGGCGACCTCCATCGCCACCCGCGCGCTGCCGCCGAAGATCGCGGTCGCCCTGTCCGGGGTCTTGAACCTCGTTGGCGCTTTCCTGTCGTTCAGCGTCGCGGCGACCATCGCCAGCGGGCTGGTCTCGAGCGGGTCAGTGACGTTGACGGTCGTCTTCGCGGGACTGGTCGGAGGCATCACCTGGAACGTCGCCACCTGGTTCCTCGGGATTCCCTCGAGCTCGTCCCACGCTCTGATCGGCGGGGTGATCGGCTCGACGATTGCCGCCGCCGGCTTCTCCGCCGTCAAGTGGCACGGGCTCGTCAGCAAGGTGCTGTTGCCGGCGCTGCTGTCGCCGGTCATCGCGATCGGCATCGCGGCCATCGGCACGCTGATGCTCTTGCGGCTCACGCGCTCGATCGCGGAGCGCAGCCGTACCCGCGGCTTCCGGATCGGACAGATCGGTTCGGCGTCCATGGTCTCGCTGGCTCACGGCACCAACGACGCCCAGAAGACGATGGGGGTCATCACCCTCGCGCTCATCGCTCACGGCACGGTCCAGCCAGGCGCCAAGGCGCCGGACTGGGTGATCATCTCTTGCGCACTGGCCATCAGCCTGGGTACGTACCTGGGCGGGTGGCGCATCATCCGCACGCTCGGCAAGGGCCTCGTCGAGATCGACGAGCGGCAGGGAATGGCGGCGGAGAGCGCTTCAGCTGCGACGATCCTGCTGTCGTCGCATTTCGGATATTCGCTGTCGACGACGCATGTCGCCACGGGGTCCATCCTCGGCTCCGGGGTCGGTCGGCGCGGCGCCGAGGTCCGGTGGAGCGTCGCCGGACGCATGGCCATCGCCTGGGTGGTGACGCTGCCGGCGGCTGGCCTGGTCGGTGCTGGTGCAGAGGCGCTCGCCCGGGGCGGCGGCACGGCCGGACTGGTGGTGGTGGCCGCCGCGATGATGGCGATCTGCGGCGGCCTGTTCCTGGCCTCCCGCAAGACACCGATCAGCTCGGCGAATGTGAATGACGAGTGGGGTTCTGGCACGAGCAGCCTGCTTTCGCCGGCAGCGGCCCCCGCGCCCGTCGCAGCGTGACGAGGAGGATCCCATGAACACCTGGATCAACTGGGCGGCGCTGGGCAAGATCGTCGGCATCGGGCTTCTTGCCGGCGCCGGATTGCCTGCGCTGTTTGCCATCGGGTTGCGTCTCGTGACCCCGTCGTCGACCGTTGCTGCCGCGGCTGGCCCGGTCGGCACTTTCGATGCCAGCGGCAGTAGTGCGGGTCGCGGACCAGTGGCGCTGGCGGCGGGCGGGTTCTGTTTCGCGGTGGTGCTCGCCGCGTTGGGCTACGGCATCTTCCTCATCGTTGACCACTGACGCTCATGCCTGTCCTGGCTGCTTTCGTCGACTTCCTGCGTGCCGGGTATCCGGAAGGGGTGCCGCGCCAGGATTACGTTCCGTTGCTCGCCCTGCTACGCCGCCAACTCACCGACGACGAGGTGCTGGAAGTCGCGTCCACCGCGCTCGGGCAGGCCGACCCGAATGTGGCCGCGAGTGTCGACCGGGCGATCCGCGCGATCACGGACGAGCCGCCGCTGTCCCGGGATCTGGCGCGGGTGGCAGCCAGGCTGGCAGCGGGTGGCTGGCCGCTGGCAGCGCTTGACGGTACGGCGCCTCGCTAGCTGCTCGGGTCAGGTGTTGGTCATCCCGCCGTCGGTGATCTCGAAGCGGTTGCCTTCGGTGTCGCTGCAGAACGACGCGGTGATCGGCGTACCGAATTCATCACGCGTCGACGGCTCGCCGTGCACGGTGCCGCCCCCCGCGCGGACCGCCTCGGTCAGCGGGGCGATCTGATCGGTCGGGACGTTCAGCGCGAAATGCGCGAAGGGATCGCGGGGCTCGGGAATCTCCGGCACTTCCAGCAGGTGGATCATCCCGACACCAGTGGTGAGCCAGGCGCCCGCGAAGCCGAAATCGGGCCTGCGCACCTCTCGCAGGCCGAGGACCTTTGTGTAGAACGCGACCGCGCGGTCGTTGTCCGTCACCGATAGAGCGACGTGAGCGAGGTGGATGGTGGGGGTGATCGCAGTGGTCATGACTGCTCGTCTCCTCGATTGCCCGGCGAGTGCCCGCCGCGAGACATCCGGCGGCCAAACGTAACATCCGGCCACCGGACGAGGAGAGCCCCATGACGAGTAGTCCAGCGCAGTCCGCCGATCAGCCGGCCGAGACTGTCCCTGGCGACGGCGCGGCGGCCGCCATTCGTGATGCTCACGGGCTGCTGGAGCGTCACCAGGCAGCGGGCGGCGACGGCCGTACCCTGCGCATCGCGCGCTTCGACGCCGGGCTGGCATTTCCGCACTTCGCTGAAGGCTTCGGCGGCCGGGGCCTTGAGCCCGCGATGGTCGATGTCATCGAGCAGATCTTTTTGCGCGCCGGCTGCATCAACTGGCGAAATCGCAACATCATCGGACTCGGGATGGCGGCACCGACCATCTACGAGCACGGCACCCCGGCCCAGCGCGACCTGCTGCGCCCGCTGTTCATCGGTGACGAGGTCTGGTGCCAGCTGTTCTCCGAGCCGGGAGCCGGGTCCGATCTGGCGGGCCTCGCCACCTCCGCCCGGCGCGACGGCGAAAGCTGGATCGTCAACGGCCAGAAGATCTGGACGACGCTCGGTCACGTCGCCCGCCGCGGCCTGCTGATCGCGCGTACCGACCCGGGCGAGGTGAAGCACGCCGGGCTGACCTTCTTCCTGGCGGACATGAAGAGCCCGGGTGTTGAGGTACGACCGCTGCGCCAACTCACCGGTGAAGCCGAGTTCAACGAGGTGTACCTGACCGATGTCGTGATCCCCGACACCGATCGGATCGGTGCTGTCGGAGCGGGCTGGACAGTCGCTCGCACCACGCTGATGAACGAGCGGGTGTCGCTCGGAGGCAGCGGTGCGCCGCGCGGCGCCGGGCCGATCAGCGAGGCGGTCAGGCTGTACCAGGAGGCCGCCGCTGCGGGCCGGGCGGGCGCCGTCGAGCGGGACCGGCTGATGCGGCTGTGGGTACGCGCCGAGGTCGCCCGGCTGACCAATCTGCGGGCTGCGTCGGCGCGCGGTGCCGGCGGTCCGGGGCCGGAGGGGTCGGTGGCCAAACTTCATATGGCAGAAGGCAACAAGGCCGTTCACGACCTCTGCTGTGACCTGCTGGGACTGTCGGGCCAGCTGGTGACCGGTTACGCGCTGAGCCGGCCGGAATCGGCGGCGATCGCCACCGGCTCCGACGTCGCGAAGGCGTACCTGCGTTCCCTCGCCAACTCGATCGAGGGCGGCACCTCGGAGATCCTGCGCAACGTCCTGGCCGAACGCATGCTCGGCTTGCCTGCGGAGCCGCGCGCTGACCGCGGCCCGTGGTCGCAGATCCCCAGGTCCTAGCAGGTGCCAGCAGGTCAGGCAGCCGCTCAGATGACCAGGCGCTCGCGAAGCGCGTCCGGAACCGGCGCAGGCCGCCCCCCGGCGTCGATGGTGACCAACGTGAGGTCACCGCTCGCGACCTGGACTCCGGTGTCGAGCGAGAAGTCGACGCGCATCCGAAACGAGGTGTACCCCAGGTTCTCGGCGGACAGCCGGGCAACCACGACGTCGAACGGGCGGGCCGGGGCGGTGAACTCGCAGCCCGTGTGACGGGTGACCAACTCGACGCCGTAGCGCTCGGGGAATTGGTCGATACGCTCGCCGACCGCGTGCCACCAGGTGGTATGGGTGTGCTCCATCCAACGGAAGTAGTTGGCGTAGTAGACGATCCCTGCGGGATCGCAGTCGCCATAGGTGAGCTGGAAGGAGCACGTGTGCAGTGGGCCGGACATGACCCGACCCTAGGCGCCTCGTCCGAGGACGAGGCCATCGCGCAGCATCTCAACATGCACACCGCGGATGGTCAGGAGGTCGTGCGCAGCTTCGTCGAGCGTCGCCGGCCGAATATCAGGGTTGGTGACGTCGCCGATGCCCATCGATCCCACCGCGCGCGTCCTCATCGGCCGGCCGGCGCCACCCCGGAGTCGGTGGGTGACGTCACGAAGAGGTCGTCTACTACTGGGGCCAGTACCTCGCGGATCCCTCGCAAGGACGCGAGCCGTACGCATCACCGAGCTTCGCCGCCGAGCTGTCCCGGCTCCCGGAGGCGCTGATCGCGACGGCGGAGTACGACCCGCTCCGGGACGCGGGGGAGGCCTGCACCACGTCTCGGTCCTCGCGGCGATGGGCGGCAGGAAACGGGCTTTCTGCGCGGCCGTACCGAACTGCAGGATCGTCGGCCCAGGCGCGGGCCTCTGCGCGAAGGGCGGCGGCCGATGCGGGATAGTCCAGGTCCACCCTTGTTGCCTACTCGCTTGCCCCGACGGAGGAGCGTCCCATGGCCATGCCGACCGACATCGGCGTCATCGACACCATGATCGGCATGCCATCGGGAGATCGCCGCTGGTGGGCCCGCTCGATGGCCCCGATGTTGCTCGACGCCGAAAGCCAGGGCAGCTTCCAGCACGCCGCGAGCTACATGTACAAGGACCTGCCGGCCGAGGCCGACATGGGGGAGGACCCGGTCGCCGTCCTGCTGCGCGAGATGGACGCCCATGGCATCGCGCAGGCGCTGCTCCCCGTCACGCCTGACGATCCGGTCAGCGTGCGCGCGGTGACCGAGCATCCGGATCGGCTGCTGGGCAGCTTCCTGGTCGATCCGGTCCGCGGCATGGAGACGGTCCGGGCGCTGGAGAGCGCGGTGCGCGACTTTGGGGTCGTCGCGGCGTCGTTCTTCCCGTGCGGCTGCGTGCCGCAGGTGCCGATCGATGATCGGATGGCGTACCCGGTCTACGCGAAATGCGTGGAGCTGGACATCCCGATCTTCGTCAATGCCGGCGTTCCGGGGCCGCGCGTGCCGATGGATGCGCAGAACGTCGCGCTCGTCGACAAGGTCTGCTGGTTCTTCCCTGACCTGCGCATCGTGCTGCGTCACGGCGGCGAGCCGTGGGTGGATCTCGCGGTGAAGCTGATGGTCAAGTGGCCCAACCTGTACTACTCGACGAGTGCGTTCGCCCCGAAGTACTACCCGCGCGAGATCATCGATTACGCGAACAGCTCCCGCGGGTCCGGCAAGGTCATCTACGCCGGCTACTACCCGTCGGGTTTATCGCTCGAGCGCATCTTCCGCGAGCTCGCCGACCTGCCGCTGGCTGACGCGACCTGGCCGAAATTCCTGCGCGACAACGCACGCGAGGTGCTACGGCTGCCCTGAGATGGCGAGACACGTCTTGTTGAGTCGGTCCAGGTCGGATCATGAGTCAGGTTGGACCACCGACTGGCCTCGTAGGCACTTTCGGTGTGCCCCCTTTGGGTTGCGTGGAGTCGGGTAGGTGGTTGCTAGGCGCTCCTCAGGTTCTGTATCAGGCTGGGTAAGTCATTCAGCGCCGACGAGAGTTCGGCTGCAAACCCTTCGATCTGATCAAGCATCGCTTGGGTACCTGACCTCCCGGTGAGCAGTCGAAGCTTCTCCACGATGTCGTAGCGGTCACCCTCCGCTAACACCGCACCAAGATGCCACCGAGCCTTCCGCCCGGCTGCGTCGACGTAATAGCCGGAAGGAACCTCGCCGTCGACAAGCGCACCCATAAGAACAGAGAGCGTCGACTCTCGCCAGTCGAGTTCAAGTTCCACAAAGATCTGATCAAGGACGAACTGGACACGCATGCGTTCCAAGCCACGCTCTAGTGGACGAGTGGGGCGACCTGGCGTCGTTTCGGCAGCCGTCGTCCCGTCGTCGTGCTCTCGCGCGACGTCGTTATCCCGCGACATCGTCAAGCGCTGATCGCACCGTGTACGACGACCATTCGCGGGTTCTTCAGTGAAGTGGTACTCGAACCCGGCGAGAGCCCGTGCCGTTGGGCCGCCGCCTGATCGACAAGAGCGTGGCTATTCGGCAAGGCCGAGGAACACGATGAGTGCGCGGTCAAGCCTGATCAGATCGGCGTCGGGCAACCGGCCAACCCGATCTCGTAGGTTCGCTCGCGGCATAGTGGTGATCTTGTCGACCATGACCATGCTGGGCTGCTCAATCCCGGTGGCCGGGGTGGGCTGCACCGCGATGCGGGTCAGCGGCGCCTCAACAGGATTCGTTGTCAGCGGGCAGACCGTGACCGACGTGGTCGCCTCGAAGCGAGCGTCTTGAACGATGACAACGGGGCGTGGTTTGCCGGTGTAGGCGCCCCGCGCAGCAGCGACATGAATATCGCCGCGCCTCATTCGGCCGAGTCCCCCTCGCCGGTCCACTCGACGGAAATGGCGTCCACGAAGGCTTGGTCCGCCGCCTCCTGCTCGCTGGCAGCGATCGCCGCCGACTGCCGGCGAGCTTCTGCTACGAATTCCGGGGCGCGCACGTCGGGCACCCATATCTGAACCGGCCGCAGCCCCAACGCCCGCAGCCGCTTGCGATGTTCGCGAACCCTGTCCCGTGTACTCACTATGCGCCAAATGTTACATGTAACGAACGCCTTGGGCAACCGAGCCGGCTTGTAGCATTCTGTAGCCGTTCCGCTGCGGCGTCGCCGATTTGTCGCGAGGGCTGAACTCCTTGCAGCGACTCGACACTCGGCACCGATCGATGCCGCCGCGTTTCGAGCGGATATCGACGCGATCGTGGATCAGAGCGTTGAGGATTCGCTCTAATGCTGAACGCCGGGATCTTGGATACCTCGGTGGTGATCGATCTGCTTCACGTCGACGGGCAGCAGTTGCCAGCGGAGTCTGCGATCACCACTGTCACACTGGCGGAACTAGCGGCCGGGCCACATGCGACTGCCGACGCGATAAATCACGGGCTGCTCCGGTTAGTCAAGTCATGCCAACCAGAAACACTTACGCCGTACTACGGCAGGATCTCGATGGCGCTGATCTTCGCGAGGTCCTTCGTCGCGGAAAACCCCAGGTCGAGCCGATTGCCGGTGACCTTCACGACGAACGACTCGATGTCGGCGTGGTTCTTGCCCACCTTGGCGAAGATGTCGAAGTTGCTCAGGATCGTCGCGCCCTCAGCCTTCACTGTGAACACCCGAGTGCCGCGCTTGGTGTAGTAGTTCTCCGCGAACATGAGGTTCAGGTGGTAGGTGCCGTCAGCCAGCGGGATGTGGTAGGAGGTCATGCCGTGCCGCTCGCTCTGGAAGAGGTAGCCGGCAGAACTTCCAGACACGGGGGCTGACGAGAAGCCTTGCCGCCGCCCACGAAGTCCTGATCGGCGGCCCACACCCGGCTATGGGAGTCCCGGTACGCGACCCCGCCGGTGTTGATGCGGATCGGTGCGGCCGGCCATGAGGCGATGCGCAGGGGTGAGCGAGCGGGTGTTGTCGACGTCAGAGCTCTCGTAGATCTGGCTCGTGCTGTCCACCGCGGCGACCAGCGAGTGATAGCCGGCGGTGGTCGCGGTCCAGGTGGCCTTGGGGAAGTCGGGCGTGACGGTTCGGCTCTGGCCGGGCATCAGCGGGGTCGCGGTGGTGCCGACGTTCTTGATGGTCGCGCTGATCGTCACCGGCTGGCCGGGCTTCACTCCGCTGGGACCGGCCGTGACGGAGGTGACCACGAGGTTGGGTTCGGTTCCGGTGACCGGCGGGAGGTTGACGCGAACAAAGTGCGGCCGGTAGATGTCGACCTTGCTGGCGTCGGCGGGGTCGAAGGAGTTGGTGTCGTAGGAGACCAGCAGTTGGCCGGTGGCGTCGTCGATCTCGGGGTGGACGGCGGTGCCGTACGCGTAGATGTTGCCCCCCGCCTGTGGCGCGGTGTAGATGCTGGTCCCGTCGCTCCACGGACCGGTCGGTGAGCAGGAGTACGCGACCTGGACCTCGTTGCTGAACGTGGGCACGTAGAACATCGCGAAGCCGCCGGCGCCGCGCTGGATCACCGCCTGCGGGTTCACGTCAGCGATGGGTTGCGAATCGTGCGGATCGGTGGACCAGTCCGTGCCCGTGTAGAACGTCCACGCTGCTGGGTCGGTCAGTTGGCCGCGGGGCACGCGCGCGACATAGGCGTGGCTGACCAGGCCGTCCGCCACGCTGCTGTAGATGTAGTCGTAGTCCGCCGTTTGCAGAATGGACTGGCCGTAGATCGGCCCTGTGGGGTCGTCAAGGCTCGTGCTTATCCCCTTAAATATCAGGCTGGGGAGTGAGAAAGTCGCGATCCCCTGCAGCCCGGTGAAAACGAGGGGAAACGGCTGCGCGCCGCCATTAGTCATCTGATAAACCGGAACTCGCAGGTCATTGCCTTCGACCACCGGATCGTTCGGCCACCACCAGGTGTTCGGCGTCGCTGGAAGCATCGACGCGGGGGGCGCGATTAGCGAAAGCCGCTGAACGTAAGAGTTAGGTCAAATCACCCCGAGAATTTTGACCGGCGGGCGCAGGCTCACAGGCTCGGCAGGTGGGTTGCGGCGCCTCGGCTATCCTGCTCGGGCAGTCGCACTCCGCCGCCCGCCTGATCGCCGGCCTGCCGCTGGTAGTCGGGCGCGGCCTGACCCTTCAGGAAAAGATAGGGAGGTGCTGTCGGAATTCCGGCGGCCCGTTCGACGGAGAAGTATCGGGGGCACCAGCCCGCGTTGACCGGCGCACGCCTGAGTGAAGGAGTCCGCATGTCGGAGTATCTGATCCTCATCTACGAGAACGAGAGCAACTACCCCGGGTCCGACGACCAGGGCTGGCGTCAGCTGATGGAGGGCCACCAGAAGTTCGGCGAGAAGAACGGCGCAGTGCTGCGCGGCGGCAACGCGCTGCAGCCGACCTCGACGGCCACGAGTATTCGCGGAACCGGCAACGGGACCGGCAGCGACATCACCGTGACCGATGGTCCGTTTGCCGAGACGAAGGAAGCTCTCGGCGGCTACTACCTGGTCGAGGCCGCCGACCTCGACGAGGCCATCGCCATCGCCAAGCAGGTCCCGGCGCCGTACGGCGGCGTCGAAGTTCGTCCGATCATGACCTTCTCCTAGCCCGTCCGTGCAGTCCGGCCGCCGTGCCAGCGAGCAGGTCAGTGCGGCCGTCGCTGACGCGCACCGTCGCGAGTGGGCCTTCGTGCTCTCCGCTACGGTGCGCGTCACGCGCGACATCGATCTGGCCGAGGAATGCGTCCAGGAGGCCTACGCCCAGGCGCTCACGGTCTGGACCTGGCAGGGGATCCCCGAGCGTCCGGGGGCCTGGTTGACGACCACCGCGCGGCGGCGTGCCCTCGACGCGCTTCGGCGCCAGGCCACGCTCGTACGCAAGCTGCCGCTGCTTATCGAGCCCGATAACGAACCCGCGGTCGACGAGGCCATCGCGACGTCGCAGGAGACGGCCTTCCCGGATGACCGGCTGCGCCTGATCTTCACGTGTTGCCACCCGGCGTTGGCGTCCAGCGTCCGGGTCGCCCTCACGCTGCGGCTCGTCTGCGGCCTGACGACGGCGGAGGTGGCGCGGGCGTTCCTGGTGAGCGAGCCGACGATGGCGGCCCGGCTGACGCGCGCCAAGAAAAAGATCGCCGCCGCCCGCATCCCCTACCGGGTGCCGCCGCTCGCCGAGCTGCCCGCGCGTACCGGCGCCGTACTCACCGTCGTCCACCTGCTCTTCACGACCGGCCACACCGCACCGACCGGCGGCGCGCTCGTACGCGCGGATCTCGTGGAGCGCGCCATCGACGTCGCGCGGATGCTCCACGAGCTCTTGCCGGCCGACGCTGATGTCACCGGTTTGCTGGCCCTGCTGCTGATCACCGACAGCCGGCGGGCCACCCGACTTGATGACGGTGGTCGGCTCGTACTGCTCGCGGACCAGGATCGCAGCCGCTGGGACCGTGCGGCGATCGCCGAAGGCTCCGCGCTTGCCAAGGTCGCCCTGTCGGCCGGTGCGCCGGGGCGCTTTGCCCTCGAGGCGGCTATCGGCGCGGTCCATGCCGATGCGCCAACCTGGGAGGACACCGACTGGCCGGAGATCATCGGCCTGTACGACGCCCTGCTGGCCCGCTGGCCTTCACCGGTCGTCGCGCTGAACCGGGCGGTCGCCGTCGGTTTCGCTCACGGCCCCCACGCGGGCCTGCACGAGCTCGAGCGCCTCGGCGCCGAACCGCGGCTGGCGAGCTACACCTACTTGCCCGCCGCCCGCGCGGATGCCCTGCGCCGGCTGGGCCGCGTCGAGGAGGCCCGGGTCGCGTACTCGGAGGCGCTGCACCTCACCGACAACGCCGTCGAGCGCGACTACCTCGCCCGCCGCCTCGCCGCCCTGCCCACATGATCAACGCTCACATGATGTTGGTCCAGGCGGCGTGTCGGGCCCCAAACCATGATCATGTGAGCGTTATACGGCCTGGGGAAAGGTGAACACGCGCTGCGGGTCGGCGTGGCCCTTGATCGTGCGCAGCCGGGTGAGGTTGGCGCCGTAGTACGCCTGCGCGTAGCCCGTGAGATCCGGGTCGGCGTAGTTCACGTAGGAGCCGCCGCTCACGTACGGCCGTAGCGCTTTGGTGAACGCGTCAAGCCAGGTGCGGCCGGCGGCGATGACGGCGGGGGAGTCGGTCGTCGAGAACGACGAGCTGCGTTGGATGCCGGCAAGTGCGGAGCGGTGGACGAACGCGGTCGCATCGGGTGCGACCCGGCTGATGGCGCCGCCGTACGCGTCGAACTGCGCGCCGCCCTCACCCTGGGTCGGATCCGCCTGGCGCTGGTTGACGAAGTCGACGATGACGCCGATCCCAGCGCCACTCAGCGGTTTCGTCACGTAGTCGGAGGCACCGATCAGCGGCTTGCGGGTGAGCTGCCCGCCCGCCGTCTGCGAAGGCAGGTGGCACTGCTCGACCGTCTGCCCCGCGCAGCCGGCCTCGTACAGCATGGCCTGCAGGTAGTTCGGCGGTGTGTACGCCGAGCGGCTCGCGGGCGCGCTCCCGACGGCGCTGACCAGCCCGTCGACCAGCCCAGACGCGGCGGCGGCGCTGCCGATGAAGACGCCCCCGACGCGCACGATCGGGCTGCTGCCGGTGCCTCCCGGATGGGCGATGAGCAGCAAGGTCGACCAGATCTCGTCCGGTGCCCCCGGCGCCCAGGACTGCCAGCCCGCGACGACGTCGGCCGCCGCCGCCCACGGCCAGCTAAGCGCAAACGTCGTGAGCGCAGGCGCCGGTACGGTCTCGAACCCGAACGAGGTCACGATCCCGAAGTTGCCTCCACCGCCTCCGCGGCTGGCCCAGAAGAGGTCGCCGTCGAGGCCGGCACTGCCCGCTGTGCAGTGATGCTGAGCCCCGTCGGCGGTCACGATATCGACCGAACGTAGCCGATCGCAGGTGAGTCCGTACGCGCGTCCGACCACCCCGACACCGCCGCCGAGCGTGAGACCGCTGACCCCGACACTCGGGCACGATCCGGCGGGCACCGCGACCCCAGCGGTCGCCAGTCCCGCGTACACGTCGACCAGCCGCGCCCCGGCCCCGACCGTTGCGGCGCCTGCGCTTGCCGTCACCCCGGACATCCGCGTCACGTCGATGACCAGCCCGTCACCGGTCGACCAGCCGCCGTAGGAGTGGCCGCCGCAGCGTGGGTGCGGGGTGATCGCCGACCCGCGGGCGATCTCGAGGCAGCGCTGAACGTCGCTCACCGATTCGCAGTAAGCGACCGCCTGGGGTCGGATCGCATCGAAGCGGAAGTCGTACATCTGCTGCGCTGCGGAGTACGCGGGCCCGTCGGCAGGCAGCACGAGGGTGCCGGCCAGCTTGCCGCGTAGCGCCGTCCAGTCCGCCGGGACACGGGTCCTCGCCGGTGGCGTCGATGGGATGGCGCTGGACGGTGTCGGACTCGCTCCGGGACCGCCGGAACCGCTGGAACACGCCGCCAGCGAAGCGAGCCCGGCCAGCCCGAGGAAGCCGCGGCGCCCCATCGCGCGGTCAGAAAGGCGGCGTTCCATCGGGGCAACCTATGCTTGCCTCGCGCGCGGAGTTCACTCGCCCGGCCGACGTTTTGCAGCCGCCTGGGTAAATAGGCTCAGCTGGCGCGCAGGCACCATTTACGGTGGGTAGCGATGACTCGGGTGCAGGCGAGCCTCGCCACGCAGGAAGCCACTGAGGGCCCAAGGCGCCCTTGGTGGATTGTCCTGCGCCGTATCGGGGGCCCCGCCATCCGGCTGCTCATCATTGCGGCCGTCATCGAGTTCGCGTTGTTGCCGCAGATCGCCGGCGCGCGCAACGCGTTCCACCAGCTGAGCGGGATCTCACCGTTCTGGATCTCCGTCGCGGCGGCCGCGCAGATCCTTTCGCTACTCGCCTACGCGCGCCTTAGCCAGATCGCACTGGATGCGCCTGGAGTCGGCTTCGGCCAACTGCTGCGGGTCGACCTGGCGACGCTCGCGGTCAGTCACGTCGTGCCTGCCGGTTCGGCGGTCGGCATCGGCCTCGGCTATCGCCTGCTCACCCGCTCTGGCGTGCCGTCCGAGCGCGCCGTCACGGGTAAGGCATTGCAGACGGTCGGCTCGGCGATCGTGCTCAACATCATGCTGGGGGGCGCGCTTGTCGCGGCCCTGATCACCCACGGAAACAATCCGCTTTACGCGCCGATCGCGGTCGTCGGGCTGGTGCTGATCGTCGTCGCCGCGGTCGGGGCCATCGTCATCACCCGGTCCGAGAGTCGACTCGCGCGCCTGACCGGACGGCTTTTCAGCCGGCTACCGAAGACCGATTCTGAGAGCGGTCGGCGCCTGATCGCCTCGCTGGCCACCACGATTCGTCGGCTCGTCGGCGACCGCCGTTTCCTGGTGCGCATCGTCGGGTGGGCGGCGCTCAACTGGATCTTCGAGGCGCTCGCGCTGTGGTCGTGCGTGCGCGCGTTCGGCCACACGCTCGGCCCGGTGGGCCTGCTCGTGGCGTACGGGCTCGCGAACGTCGCGGCCGCCATCCCGATCACACCCGGCGGGCTCGGGATCGTCGAGGGCATCCTGGTGCCGACCCTGGTCGCCTTCGAAACGACGAAAGCGGTCGCGCTGCTCGGCGTCATCGCTTTCCGCCTGCTCAGCTTCTGGCTGCCGATCCCGATCGGATTCGCTTCTTACGCGCGGCTGGAGTGGCGGCTACGCCACGGTCAGGCAGAGGTGACGGTCCCGCGACCCGTGACGACCGCGACCAGCTCGGTATCACAGCCCGGAGAAGATCGCAGCTAGCCGGCGCATCACGCGCGCCGCTGTCTCGATTTCCGCCTCGTCGAGATCGGCGAGCACCTCTTCCCACCGCGCCCGCCATTCATCACGCTTGCGCTCCAGCAGCGCCTGACCCTCGGGCGTCAGCGCGACGAGGACGGACCGGCGATCTGTGGGCGACCGGCGACGTACGACGAGGCCCTCGTCCTCGAGCAGGTCGAGCATGGCGGTCACCGTCGCGGGATGCAGGTCGGCGGCCCGGGCGAGCTGGCCCGCGCTGACATCGGCGTCGGTGCCGCCACTTTCGGCGAGGGCGATCAGCGCGCGGCTCTGCGCGTACGTCATCTTGTCGCGCCGCTGCTGGTCTCGGGCCCGCAGCTTGCGTTCCGCGCCGAACAGCTCGCCCAGGGCCTGCTGCGCGCTGCTAATGGTGTCGGTTCGCGCGCCGGCCGCCGGCTGCGTGATCGAGGGAGGGGCCACTAGAGCACCTCCAAGGCCGATTCGAAAGCTGCGCCGGTGGCCGAGCGTGAGTCAGGGTTGTGGTCGCGAGTTCGCCGCTCGACGAGGAGCAACCAGAATGCCGGAGCCAGCGCGAAAATGCCGACGAAGAACAGCCACCAGTACGTGTGGCGGAACGCGGCGGCCGCTCCGCCCGGGGTCTGGGCGTGATGGGTGAGCGCCTGCTGCAGGATCACCGTCGCCACAGCGGTGCCGATCGAGCCACCCACCCGCTGGACGATGTTGAGTTGCGCGCTCACATCTCGCACGTGGTCGTCCAGCATCGAGAACGCGACCGCGAAGAGCGGCAGCCCGATGGCGCCGAAGCCGATGCCGCGCACGACGCTGATCCCGATGATCAGTGGGTACGGCGTGTACTCGGTGAAGGCGGTGTACGGCAGCAGGCTGCCGCATCCGATGAGGAGGCCGATCACGGCAATGCGACCACCGCCGTAACGGTCGGTGGCGCGCCCGGCGGCGCCGATGACAATGGCCACGCCGATCGAGGTCGGAGCGACGAGCAGGCCGGTGTGGGTCGCGTCCTCATGTCTGACGACCTGGAAGTAGAGCGGCGAGACGATCATCGACGAGAACATGGCTGCGCCGCTGGTGAGCGAGGCGAGGGTGACGGCTGCGTAGCCCCGATGTCGGAAGAGGCGCAGGTTCAGCAGCGGGGCGGGGGAGCGTATCGACTCCAGGACGAAGGTCGCCAGCAGGATGAGCCCGAGAGCGATCGCGCCTCCGGACGCCGGCTTGGACAGGCTTCCGGTACGTGCCGCGTCCGAGAGGCCGTAGATGAGCGAGACCGTGCCGACCGCCGCCAAAAAGAGCCCGACGACGTCAAGCTTGCCCGCGACCTCCGGCTCGTCGCTGGGCAGCACCCGCAGGCCGATCACGAGCGCGGCGATGCCGATGGGCACGTTGATCAGGAAGATCCACTGCCAGCCGAACGACTGCAGCAGGATGCCGCCGAGCGTCGGTCCGAGGACGGGTGCGATGACCGTCGGCGTCGACAGCACGCCCATCACTCGACCGAGGTTTTCCTTGCCAGCGGCGCGTACCAGGATCATCTGGCCGACCGGCATGATCATGCCGCCGCCGACGCCTTGCAGCACCCGAAAGACGATCAGCGATCCGGACGACCAGGCCAGCCCGCAGAGCGCCGAACCCCCCGTGAACACCAGCAGCGAAAGCAGATACAGCCGCTTGATGCCGATCCGCCGGGCCGCCCATGCACTCACCGGGACGGTCGCCGCGAGCGCCAGCAGGTAGCCGGTCACCACCCACTGGATGGTTGAAAGGGTGGTGTGCAGCTTGGTCGCCAGCGAGTCCAGCGCGACGTTGACGATCGTGGTGTCGAGCACCGACATAACCGATCCGAGCACGGTGACCATGCCGACCCGGCGTACATACGGATCCAGCCGCTGGCGGCGTGGCCGTCCGGCCCGGTTCGGCCGGTCAGCGCGCCCGGAACCGTGGGGCCGGCTCATGACTGCCATGCGCCCCCGCCCGACTCCTAGATGCTTTGCCTCCCAACATACGGGAGCGCAACGACTAGCGCTCGCCCGGGCTGCCGAAGATCAACGCTTCAATGATCATGACTTCGAGCCGAAAACGGCCCTCAGGACATGATCATTGAAGTGTTGATCATGGGGCGGTCGGCTCGGCGCCGGTCCAGTGGCTACGCAGATCGGCCAGCCACGGCGGGTAGTCGAGGTCTACGTCAGGCAGCGGGGTGACGCCGTATTCCGCGCGTACGCGCTCGAGGGTGTCGGGCTCGTCTCCCCACGAACGCGGGTCGCCGAGCATGACCTCGAACATGACGCAGCCCTCGTCGCCGGCCCGGATCGGGCCGAAAGCGGCGCCGTACGCAAGCTCGATGTGGGTGCCTGCGGGGCAGTAGTGGTCACCGATCCAGACCTCGCCGGAAATGACGTACACGACGTGGGGGCTGAAGTGGCCGTGGCGCCGCACGATCATCCCGGGGTCGTACTTGGCGTAGAGCGAGAGGTACTGCGGGTCGGGGGAGAAGGCGAACCACTTCTCCCACACGCTGGACTCGGAGCCGTCGGCGTTGCGCTGGCGCTTGACCTGTTGCCATGCCATGTCGGGGTCAGCGAGCGAGCGAAAGATCGGCTCGCGGCCGGAGACTTTGGGGCTGTCGGTCGGGGGTGTCGTAGATGCGCTCACGGTGGCCTCCTTGCGCTCGGACTTGTTTCTTGGACTTGCTGGGTGAATTTGCCTCGCGTAGCTTTGCACAAAGCTATTTTCGCCGGGTTGTCGGGTGTGAGCCCGCCCACCGCCGACCGCTGTGGACCCACCCGAAAGGTTTCCCGCGATGACGACCGCGTCTGCCGCGCCTGCAGCGACGAAAGCTCCCTCTGTCACGCCCGCCGCCGAGGATCTGCCGCTGATCATCTCCGTCGATGACCACGTGATGGAGCCCCGCGACCTGTGGCAGCGCGAGCTGCCGGCGAGCCTGCGAGAGCGGGGGCCGCGCACCGTTCGCGAGCGCGTACGGCTGGAGTTCAGCGGCGGTCATTACGGCTTCGTCCGGGATGCGCCCGACGGGCACTGGACCGACTTGTGGCTTTTCGACGACCTCGCCGTTCCGACCGGTCTGCTCCACGGCCCGGCCGGCTTAAAGCGTTCGGACATCAGCAATGTGGGCGCGACATACGAAGACTTCCGCCCGGGCACGTACATCCAGAAAGACCGCCTCGTCGACATGGACACCAACCATGTCCAGGCGGCTCTGAACTACCCCAATATCTTCCCGCGCTTCGCCGGCCAGGGCTTCGCCGAACGACCCGACAAGGAACTCGCCCTCGCCTGCCTGCAGATCTACAACAACTGGATGATCGACGAGTGGTGCGGCGGTGCCGGTCGCGGCCGGCTGATCCCGTTGACGCTCATCCCGCTCTGGGATCCGCACCTCGCCGCCGCCGAGGTGCGCCGGTGCGCCGCGAAGGGCTCGCATGCGGTCGCGTTCTCCGAGAACCCGACGAAGCTCGGGCTGCCGAGCCTTTACTCCGGCAAGTGGGACCCGTTCCTCGCCGCGTGCGAGGAGACCGAGACGACGATCTCGATGCACATCGGCTCGTCCTCGACGATGCCGACCACCAGCCCGGACGCCCCGCTGTCCACCTCGATGGCGCTGTCGTCGCAGAACGCACAGGGCTCGGTGGTCGACTGGGTGTTCTCCGGCACGCTGGCGCGCTACCCGAAGCTGAAGGTCGCCTGGGCTGAGAGCCAGATCGGCTGGCTGCCGTACCTGCTGGAGCGGATGGATCTGGTCTGGAAGGAAGGCGTCGGCGACCTTGACCTGCCGCAGGCCCCGAGCAGTTACGCCCGTGGCCGCATCTGGGGATGCGTGTTCGACGACCAGCACGGTCTCGTCGCGCGCGACGCGGTGGGCATGGAATCGATCCTGTTTGAGACGGACTACCCACATTCCGACGGCACGTTCCCGCGCTCCCGTGAGGTGGCCCACCGCCTCTGCGAGGGTGCTGGCATGAACGCCCACGAGTGCTGGCAGTTCCTGCGGGGCAATGCCATCAAGGCGTACGGGCTGGAGCGGTTCGGAATCACGCAGTGAGCCTGCGGTGAATCCGGCGGGCCTGCGCGATGAGCTCGCGCTGCCTCCTGAGCTCGGCCTGCTGAGCCCGCTGACCAGGCTCACCCTGCTCGTCGACACGGAACTCGAGCGGATCGCAGGAGCGCGGGGTATCGCGTACGCGGACTACCTCGTCATCGGCGTCGTCCGGCGCTCGCCGGCAGGCCGCGGCCGGCCGACCGACATGTGTGCCGTCCTCGGTCGCACCACCGGTGGCATGACGCTGACGCTAGATCGGCTGGAGGCCACCGGCTGGCTGCAGCGCTCACCCGATCTTGGCGATCGGCGGCGCATCGTGGTCTCCCTGACGCCTGCGGGTCAGCGGCTCGCCGAGGCGGTCAACGCTGATCTGCACGCGTGGGAACAGAGCCTGCCGCTGCGCGAGAGCGATCGGGACGGCGCGGGGGCGGCCCTTGCCTTGCTCGTCGGGGCCGTCGAGCAGCGGGAGGCGCTCCCCGCGTAGCCGCGTGCTTGATCGAAATTGCACAAGGTTCGAAATGCGCAACGGCGTGTTCTGGCAACACGCCGTGAAACCCGGCCTCGGGGCGCAGGCCTTGTGCATTTTCGCCAGAGCGTCACCGCTGCCTCGCGTCCCGCCTGAGCTCCGGTTGTTCACACTCGTCGCCTGCGCCGATCTCGGCGGGCTAACGTGCAGGTGTGGTCGACCTAGAGGTGACCGGCAAGGTGGGCCGGATCATTGTGCGGGTCCGCGGCGCCGGGGGGCCTGGCGAGGTGCTGGTGCGTGTACGCGGCGGCAGCGAGGCGTTCATCGCCTTTGCCGAATCGGTCATCGAGCGTGAGACCGACGTCCTCGTGGTCTGCTCTCGGGGTGATCGCTGTGTCGACGTCGTCCCGTGGCCGTACCTTGCTCCCGCAGACAATCCGCCTGCCGACTTCTAAGCACCGATATATGAAGCACTAGGGAGACTCGATGTTCGGGTGGCACGTGCCGGCGCCCAACCAAGCCATGCTGATTTCCGGCGGCCGGCAAAAGGGCAACAACGCGTTACCAATCAAGATCGTGACAGGACACGGCTCGTTCGTGGTGCCGATCCGCTCCCGGGTGTCGTTCCTGACGCTCGCGATGCAGGAGTCGCTGGTCACCGAGGAGTGCGTCACCCAGCAGGGCATCACCCTGCTGGTGCGGGCCGTCATCGCCTTCAAGGTCGGCGACGACCAGGAGTCGATCTCCAACGCTGCCAGGCGCTTCCTCGCCGACCAGGACCAGATGTCGACGCTGACCGGCCAGATCTTCTCCGGCCACTTGCGCTCGATCGTCGGATCGATGACGGTTGAAGACATCATCCGGGAGCGCCAGACGCTGGCCGAGCAGGTGCTCGACGGGTCCAAGACCGAGATGGCCAAGATCGGCCTGGCGGTCGACTCGCTGCAGATCCAGTCCATCGACGACCGCGGCTCCGGCTACATCGCCGCCCTCGCCGCGCCGCATCAGGCCACCGTCAACCAGGCAGCGCAGATCGCCCAGGCGCGGGCCGATCAGGCTGCGGCCGAGGCCCGCCAGCAGTCCCTGCGCCAGCAGGCGGAGTACGAGCGCCAGACCGCGGTGGCCCGGGCGTCCTACCAGTCCGAGATCGACCAGGCGCAGGCGCGCGCTGGTCAGGCCGGCCCGCTCGCGGCCGCGCAGGCGCAGCAGGACGTGCTGGTCGAGCAGGCCAAGGTGGCCGCCAAGAATGCCGAGCTGCGAGAGGCGCAGCTGGTCGCGGAGATCGTGAAGCCGGCCGAGGCCGAGGCCGAGCGCATCCGTACCCTCGCCCGCGCCGAAGCCGACCGCACCCGCATGTCCGCCGAAGCAGCGGGCTCCGAGGGTCGGATCGCGCTCGACCAGGCCATCATTTCCCAGCTGCCGCAGATGATTGCGGCCGCAGCTCAGGGGCTTTCGTCGGCGAACGTCACGGTGCTCAACGGTGCCGAGGGGCTCAACGGGACGGTCGCCGCGCTGGCGTCGCAGGGGATGGCGATCCTGCGCGCCGTCACAGATGGCCTCGGCAGCGCTCCCGCCCTCAACCGGGACGACAACGCTCCGGGCGCGGGAAATGCCGGGTCGCCCCGCGGTGAGATCGGTCCCGGCGACGGCCGGCCTTCCTGATCCAGTAGCGCCTCACTCGTCGAGCAGCTGCACCAACGCCTCCGCGGCCGGATTCTCCAGCCAGGTCCGCTGGTCAGCGGGCAGCATCCCGCGCGCGACCGCGCGATTCATGACGCGAACGACGATGGCGGAGTAGCGCGCCGCGGCGAAGATCTCATACCAGCGGATGTCGCTGACGTCGCGGCCACTAGCCGTCGCGTAGAGCTCGCACTGCTCGTCGCGGGTCAGGTCACCCAGCAGCCGCGGCGCGCCGACGACCTCGTGCATCGTGCGGTCGAACATCAGCCACCACCCGAGGTCGATCTCGGGAGGGGCGATGGCGGACGCCTCGAAGTCGGTGATCGTCGCGACCTTCCCGTCGCGCCAGATGATGTTGCCCGGGCGGGCGTCTCCCCAGCCGAAGGCGGGCTCGCTCTCCTTCGGTACGTGAGCGGCGAGCAGCTTCCAGGCAGCGGCGAGCGCCGGGTGCTCGCGGCCGGCCAGCTCGGTCTCCGCGAACGTGTGCCAGATCGCCACCTGGGTCGCCGTGGACGGCGTGGAACCGGGATCGACCAGCCAGTCCAGCCCGATTTTGCGCCAGGGCACCGCGTGCAGGGCGGCGAGCACTTCCAGGCCATTGCGGACCATGGCCGTGCGGGTCGCGGCGTCGATCTCGGTGAAGAACCCGGCCGTCGGATAGGGCGGGCTTTCCGCCGGGACGTCACCCGCCACGTAGTCCATGACGAAGAACGGCTGCCCGAGCAGCTCCGGATCGGCCTGGTAGCCGATCAGTCCGGCCAGCGGGATGCCGCCGGCCTGGTGCAGGGCGCTCATCACGTGGTGCTGCAGCGCGACCTCGACATCGCCGGCCGGATTCCCCGGGTGGCTACGCGCCTGGCGGGGGTAGACGGCGGGGTCTGCGGTTTCGATACGGGCGACCACGCGCCGCTGGAACGCGCCCCCGTTCGCCGCCGAGAGGTCGATCAGCCACGTCTGCGCCGAGAAGCCGCTGCTGGGCTTCTTGATGTTGCTGATGACGAGCTGCTCGCCGCCGGGTAGGCGGGCCCGGAGCCACTTCTGCAGGCCGCTCGCGACTTCCTGGGATGCCGGTTCCTCCGCGGATACGCTCAGCGCATTCTCCGATCTGCCCGTCACGGTCCGTTCTCGGGCGACCCGGCTTGCTTCGGTATGACGATTCGGCCGCCTCGCGACAGTCTCTCGGGTGGGCCCAGTAACTCTGCGAGCGGGGTCAGCGCGGCCGCCGGATCACGGTCGGTGTCCTCGCCCGCCGCCGGGTGTCGTGGCTGCAGGAGGCCGCTGAGCAGGTACTCGATCGGGCGGTTGAGGAACAGCTGAAATGCCAGCAGGCTCAGCCAGTCGCTGATGAACAGCATGAAGGTGCCGGTGCCGGTGTCGCCGTCCGACAGGTGCCAAGCGGTCAGCGGGGCATTGCCCCCGGTGAAGAGCACGTAGTTGGCCCACAGCACGTAGCCGAGGGCAAGCAGGGTCAGTGTGGTGTGGACGGCGGTCACAACCCGTGCCCGCGGAGCCGGCAGCTTCGGCGCCTGCTCGCCGAAACGCGCCCGGTGCCATTCCGGCGCGCCGCCCGGGGCGACGATCGAGGCGTCGAACGCGGAACGGCTGCGCAGTGGCGACAGCGACCCTGGACCAGTCATAAGTTGCACCATCCACACGAGACCGGCGCCGAGCCGGGCTAGGCGGATTGTCGCCTTTTGCGGCCGCAGCTGTCAGCCGTTCGCGTCACTACGGCCGGTCCGTGGCTAAGCGACTGCTAGAGCGACTGCTGAAGCGGCGCGGCGGGACGGGCGAGGTGAGGCGGCTGCTCGAGCCGGGATGCCCGGGCTCGCACCAGGGCGCGGATACCGAGGATCAGGCTGGCGACGAGCACCAACGCCGCGCTCGCGGAGGCGCCGGCGACGAGTGCCGGATGCCCATCGAGTGCCGACCAGGCCGGAGCGAGGCTCGGGACGGTGGCGAACGTGAGGACCACTGAGAGGATCAGGATCAGGCTGCGGGCGACCCCGGCGGGCAATTCGCCGACCCGGATCGGGCTCCCGGCGATGCGCGACCCGGCCAGGGCCAGCAGGGGCAGCACCGGTGCGAGATACCAGCCGTACAGCACCGGACCGAGCAGTCCCAGCCCGAGCAGCGCCAGGCCCAGCTGATCCAACGTGGGCGCGCGCCACCCGCCGCCGCGCCGGCGGCGGGGAAGCAGCAGGCGCGCCGCCAGCAGTGCCCCGATCGCTGCGGCGATCAGGCGGGCCCCGTTCAAGATCCCACTGCCGTCCGAGTGCAGGCCGAACAGCCAGCCCAGCCCTCGAACGAGGTTGGCCCCGAGGTCGGCAGGTGCGATGCCTGTGCGGATCCGGCCGGGCGTCCCGAAGTTGTGGACCCAGCCGAGACCGCCGCCGCTCAGCGCCATCGAAAGCCCGATCGCTGCGACGATGGCGGCGCCGTCAGTCGCTAGGCTCCGCAGGCGCGCCAGCAGCCCCGGCCCGGCGGCGAGCAGGGCGCAGATGGCCAGGTAGCCCGCCCCCAGCGCCACCGGCAGTTTCACCATGGCGCCCAGCGTGCAGACCATGACGCCGAGCCAGTGGCGGGCGGATCCGCCGCCGCGAGCGAGCGCGAGCCCGGCCACGAGTAGGGCGGCCGCCACGGCATCCAGGTGGGCGCCGGCGACGAGGTGGACGAGCACCAGCGGGTTGGCCCCAATAGCCGCGATCACGCTTGCACGCCGATCCAGCGACACCATCCGGGCGGATGTGAAGATCAGCAGGGCGACGGCGGCAAGCGCCACCAGACGAAGCACGACCAGCGAGACCGTGGGGTGTCCGGCCGCGGCGGCGGCCTTCTGCAGAGCTACGGCCACGCCCCCGTAAGGCGGGCGGGTGTCGCGCCAGCGCGGGTCGACGGCGTCCAGCAAGCGGCCGGGTCCGAGCTGGCTGACCACGGCCCGCGACGGATCCAGACCGCGGCGGGCCAGCTCACCCTGCGCGACGTATGCGTAGGCATCGCGGCTGCCGATCACCGGCCCGATCGCGAAGGGCAGGCTCCACGTGACGGATATCACGGCTGCGGCCCGCGAACCCACCTGGCGACCGGCCGCCAAGCGAAGCAAATGCCACCAGCACAGCATCAACAGGGATAATGCGGGAACCATGAGGAACAACAAGTGGGCCTTGCTGGCATCATGAGGTGCTACGACGGCAAGCAGTCCCAGCCAATCGGTGGGATTGCGCGATCCGGGCTCGGGTCCGAGCCGCCCCCACGAGCAGACAACCGCGATACCGAGTAGCAGACCGATTCCGGACAGCGCGAATATCTCGCCGCGCCGCGCCACCTGCCGCCTAACGGCAGGTATCAGAGAGGAAAGTGCACGGGTGACCGTCCTCGACGCGCCGGAGGCCGGTGCCAACGCGCCCTCCGTGGGCTCGGCGGTGCCCGCGATCACGGGTGTCTCGGGGGTGCCGGTTGCCACGTCCGTAGTGGCGCCTGCTGCGCCTCCGGCCGTCACCCGCATATTGCCGCTGACGTGGCTGAAGTCGACGCTGATGTCGATCCTCCTCCGCGTCGTTCGTGCCTTCGGTCAGTATCCGTGGCTCGTCGCCCCGCTGGTTTGCGTCCTACCCCTGGCATTGCACCTCACCGGTTCTGACACTCCGGCCGAGGCCTATCGGGTCTGGTTGTTCCACCACTTCGGCTTCACGATATGGAATGCGCAGTGGTACGGGGGCCACACCGTACTTGGCTACAGTGTCCTCTTTCCGCCGCTTGCGGGGATTTTGGGCTCCGGAACGGTCGGTTTGCTGGCCTGCACCCTGACGGCACGCTGGGCCACCCTGCTCATTCGCCGCGAGACCGGGCGCTCACACACGCTGGCACTTCTTGCATTCTCCGGTGCCGTTGTGGAAAACCTCGTCGTCGGCCGGATGGCGTTCGCCGTGGGGCTGGCGTTCGCGGTGCTCGCGATGTTGCAGGTGACGCGCGACCGGCCGCGACGCGCCATGCTGTCGGCGACTTTGACGTCTCTGGCGAGCCCACTCGCCGGTTTCTTTCTGCTGCTCGCAGCCCTCGCCTGGTGGCGCACCAAGCCGCTGCGCAGCCTGCTGCCGCTCGGTGGGGCGATGATCGGCGCGGCCGCCGTGCTGATGTTCCCGGAGCAGGGCACGTTCCCGTTCCCGCTGTCGACGCTGATCGCGGTCCTGCTGGTCGCTGGGGTCGGGCTGGCGATCGTTCCGCGCAGCTCACCGGTGATCCGCCGGGCGCTCATGATCTACGCGCTGATAGCGATCCCGCTTTTCCTGCTGCCCAATCCCATTGGCGGGAACCTGGCGCGGCCTGGGAGCTTGCTGGCCGTGCCGGTGGCGATGATCGCGCTGCGCGATCGCCGGGTGTGGGCGGGGCTGGTGCTGGTGCCGCTGCTGGTCTGGCATTTCGAGCCCATCGTTCCGGCCCTTGCTAACCGGGGGGATCCGTCGGCCCGCTCGTCGTACTACACCGGGTTGCTGGGCTACCTGAAGGGCCACGACCAGCCGTTCGGTCGTCTGGAGATCCCCTTCACGCGTAACCACTGGGAAGCGCGCTACGTCGCGCCCACCATGCCGCTCGCGCGCGGCTGGGAGCGACAGCTGGACCTGCGCTACAACGAGATCCTGTACTCCAAGAGTCTGAACCAGGCGACCTACCACGAGTGGTTGGTGGAAAACGGCGTTCGCTGGGTAGCCCTGCCCGCGGAGCCGCTCGACGCCTCCAGCGAAGCCGAGTACGCGGTCATCCGCAGCAAGCCGTCCTACCTGCAGCCGGTCTGGCACGACGCCAATTGGGAGCTCTGGTCGGTCCGCGGCTCCGATGGTCTGACGACCGGTCCGGCGACCATGCTGAAGCTGACTGCCGAGTCGTTCACCCTGCGCTTCACCGCTCCGGGCAATGCCCTGGTACGCATCCACAGCAACTCGTACTGGTCGGTCGTAGGCAACGCACCGGCGTGCGTGAACTCCACCGCCGAAGGCTGGACCTCCGTCACCAGCTCGGGTACGGGCGTGGTGACGGTGGTCAGTCGCTGGTCGCTCGGCGGAGGCAGCGTCTCGAGTCCCTCGGATGGCGGATGTCTGCCGCCATCCTGAGCCGGCCACGCCCGGCCGTGCTGGACTCGCCGGCCCACTCCGGGCGTCGCCGACTCCTTGCCGCAGGCGGTCTGGTGCTGCTCGGCGCCGCCGTCTACGTGGTCTTCGTCGGCCCGATCCGCCAGGTCGATCTCGAGGTCTTCCTGCGCGCCGGCCAGGCGGTGCTGCACGGCCACGATCCGTACTCCAGCACCCAGAGCGAGACCATCCGTACCAACGCAGCTTTCGTCTATCCGCTCGCGGTCGCCTGGTGGTTCGCCCCCCTGTCAGCGATCGGCGGCGCGGCTCACGTCGGCTACGCCATCGCCTCGTTGCTGGCGATCGGCTTTGCCTGCTGGTGGGCCCGGCCGGGCCAGCCGCTCATCGCCGCGCTGGTCATGCTCTCGTCCTGCGCCGTTATCGGCCTGCAGGACGGCTCGGTCAACCCGTGGTTGCTGCTCGGCCTCATTGCCGCCTGGCGATGGCGTGACCGGCCGGTGCGTTCGGGGCTCGTCGTCGCGGTGCTGATTGTCTGCAAGCTCTTCCTGTGGCCGGTCTTTGGGTGGTTGCTGCTGTCGCGCCGCTATCGCGCGTCCGCGGTGACCATGGCGGCTACCGGCATCACGCTGATCGCCGGTTGGACCTTCGGGCCGCTGGGCTCGAGCGGCTACGCCTCGATGCTTCACGTGCTCAGCGGCCTTGAGGCGCCGCACGCGGCCGGGCTCTCCGGCCTGCTCATCCACTGGCACGCCTCGTTGGAGACCGCGACGGTGATCGCGACCGGGCTGGCTTTGCTGCTGCTCGGCGCCGCTGGCTATCAGCTTCGCCGGCGCTCATCCGGCAGCGAGCGCGACGTGCTGGTCTTCGGGGCCGGTGTGGTCGCAGCCCTGTTCGCGTCGCCCATCGTCTGGCACCACTACTACCTGTTGCTGGCGGCTCCGTTGCTGCTCGCCACCCGTTCGGTCTGGCCTTTCGTGGTGCTGAGCCTGGCAAGTTGGGCCGCGGCGGCGCCGCATGAAACCAGCCATCTGCACACCGTGCTCGGTTACTCGCTCGGCCTCGGCGGGATCGCCATCATCGCGATCCTCACGGCGGCGACGGCCTGGCGCCAGCCGGGTCCGACCGGACGAGCCCCGCTGGCGCGTGCGTTCGCGGCTGTCCGGGGCGCCCGCCCGGTGGCCGCGGTGGCGAGTGCTGCCGTGCTCATCGCAGTGGGCGTTTCAGCGTTGGAAAAGGTCTCCGTGGGAGGCGGTTGGGGTGCGCTCGTCACCGTGGTCGAGACCGCCGGGGTGCTGGCTTACGTGTGGTCACGCAGAGGCGACGGCTCTCAAGTCGAGCGCGGGCTAGCCCGAAGTAACTAGTACCGAAAAGGCGCTGATGTCCCTTTCGGGATTCAACCCGAGGAGGGGGCATGTTCGACCCGATGGAGTGTCTTCGCGACGGTGTTCCGCTGTCGCTAGGCATTGATCTGCTCGACGCTGACGGACCCGATGCCTACCACATCTTCTCCGACGAGCCGGCTGACCTGGCCTGGACCCATCCGCTGGCCGGGCAGGCTCCGGAAGCCGCCGCAACCGCGAACTGAACCTGGCGCGATCCTGACACGAAGACCAGGTGTGGATCGCACCTACCGGATGACCATCCGGCTCGGGACGGGGCTATTTCGCCTCTTTGACCTGCGCCGCGAGGTGATCGGCGTCGAACGCGTGCCGAAATCCGGCGCTGCCGTCCTGGCCGTGACCCACTTCGGCTACCTAGACTTCGCGCTCGTGCAGGACGCCGTCTGGCGGGCGCATCGCCGCTTCACCCGTTACCTCGTTACCGATGCAGCGTTTGCCCATCCGGTGGCCGGCCGGTTGCTGCGAGCCATGAACCACATCCCGGTCAACCGCCGGGCCGGAGCGGGTGCGTACCGAATGGCGCGCCAGGCGGTACGCCGGGGCGAGCTGGTCGGGATCTTCCCGGAGTCGGCGGTCAGCCTCAACACCGAGCTGCTGCCGCTGAAAAAGGGCGCCGCAGCCCTCGCGGCCGAGACAGGAGCGCCGCTGATCCCGGTGCTGGTGTGGGGCGGTCAACGCGTCATCACGAAAGGGACGCCGCTGCGCTGGGGCCGAGCGCGTCACGCCCGCATTCACATCGAGTTCGGCCGCCCGCTGCGCCCGGCGGCGGGTGTCGATCCTGCGGTCGCGACGCGTGAGCTGAGGACCGCGCTGTCGGCGATGATCACCGCCGTCCTGAAGGCCCCGGACCACTCCGGCGGCCTGGTTGAAGCCGGCTCGCCGGCGCCGCGGTGACCGCTCAGCCGGGGTTTCGCTGGACGGCTCACGCGCTGAGCAGGGCTACGGCCTGCGCCCTCGTTGCGGCGACGCTGGTCGGGTGCGGCGGCAGCGATCGTCCGCGGCCTACCCCGACCCACCTGAGCGCCGCGGAGCCGCAGACCGCGCCGGCGCAGCCGGCCACCCTGGCCGGCGATGTCGTCGCGGTGGGGGACACCCCGGAAGGTCTCGTCGTCGATCCCGGTTCTGGCTTCGTGGTCGCAGCCCTGCGCCGGCCGGACGGGTTGGCACTCGTCACGCCTACGAGCCCGCATACGGTCCGTTTTCTCATGACGGCAGGACGGGCGCGTCACCTGCGGCTAGCTGCTCCGGGCCTCTTGCTGCTGGCCGGCGAAGACATCGACCAACTGCTCGAAGTGACCCTACCGGCGGGGGCGGTCATCAAGCGGTACCCGACCGGCCGGCAGCCGCATGATGCCGTGCTCGCCGGTGGCCGGATCTGGGTGACGGACGAGCTCGCGGGCACGGTGACCGCTCTCGGTGCGGGTGGCCGCACGCTGCCTGCCGGCTTGCAGCCGGGTGGCCTCGGCGCCGCGGCGGGCCGGGTCGCGGTCGCCGACGTTCGTGGCAACCGGCTGTACGTGTTCGACGCGGCGGGTGTGCGGCAGGTCGCTGACCTTCCGGCCGGCGCCGGGCCGACCCACGTGGTGGCGGTGGGAGCCGACACCGTGGCCGTCGCGGATACCCGCGGCAATGCGATCCTGCTCTACTCGCTGCGCGGGACCCCGCGGCTGCTCGGCCGGTTCCCGATCAGCGGGGGACCGTACGGGCTCGCTGCTGACCCGGCGCGAAAGCGGCTGTGGGTCGCGCTTTCCGGGCGTAACCAGCTCGTGCGTTTCGACGTCGAAGCGGACCGCCTCGTCGAGCGGGGCGGGCGGCTCGCCACCGTGCGGCAGCCGAACTCGGTGGCGGTCGACCCTGCGACCGGCGACCTTGTGGTCGCGGGAGCGACCCCGCACGGGGTGCTCCAGTTCCTGCCCGCCGGCTAGGCCGCGAGCGCAAAAAGGCTCAGCCGACGCTGCGTACCAGCTCGCGAAACACGGTGGCGTCGACTTCGGCCGCGTCGTTCGCCGCGAGGCCGGTGAAACGCAGCGCGAGCTCCGGACCGTCGGCGCGCACGACGGTCGCCTCCGCCGCGAGCACGTGACCGCCGCCGAGGTCGACCTCGATCGCGAGCTGGTATCCGGCTTCCAGATTTCCGGGAGAGCCGGGGTTACGCGGATCGCCCGGGTCGCTGGTGAAGACCCGGCAGCCACTCCGGGAGAGATCCAGCGTCGTCGCCTTGTGAATGTCACCGCCGGAGCGCAGCCGCGCGGTGCGGGCCAGGCCGGCCCGGGCGCTGCGGCGGCGCGGCTCGTACGCCAGCATGCGTACGCCCGTCAGTTCGAGCAATTCAGCGGACTCAGGCCGTTCGCGGGCGAGCGCCGCGACCACGATCAGCGCGTCCGCCGGGGTGGAAAAGCTGCCCCACACGTTGCGGCCGGACACCGCGCTGACCGTCGCCGCCGAGGCGCTGACCTCGGCCACCACCGTCAGGCCGCCGGGCTCGGACTGCCATTCCTCAAGGGTGGCCGTATGAGCCCTGGCTGGCGTTGCATTCGAGCCGCCCATGCGTTCGGCGGGCAGGAGTCCGACCACCGACCCGAGTCGTGGTAGGTCGTTGCTCGCTGCCCCGGAGCTACCCTCCACTGGCCATTCGTTCGCCATCTGCCGACCCCCTGAAGAAGAAAATCGCTGCCCCTGACGTGTTCCCGATCTACCTCCGATTACGCCCGGTTACTGCACCGTCACGATAGTCCGAAACCGCGATCGTGGTGAGTGAATCGATCGGTCTCATTTGGCTGGTAGGCGAGCATGTTCGGCGGGAATCGAGCAGCATGCGAGGCTGATCACGCCGAGTTTTCGCCGAGCCCAACCGCAAGAAAGAGTCGCATGAGCGAGATGACGACCGAGCTGGGAGCCGATGCCCTCGTCGGTCACTCCCCGTTTCCCCCTATCGCGGACTACGCATTCCTCTCCGATTGCGAGACGACCGCCCTGGTATCGCCGGGTGGCAACGTCGAGTGGATGTGCCTGCCACGCATGGATTCGCCCAGCGTCTTCGGGGCGATCCTGGACCGCGGCGCGGGCGGCTTTCGGTTGGGTCCGGCGGACATGGCGGTGCCGGTCGCCCGCCGCTACCTGCCCGGCACCATGATCCTGGAGACCAGTTGGGGCACCCCGACCGGCTGGATCATCGTTCGCGATGCACTGCTCGTCGGGCCCTGGCACCACGAGGGCGAGCTGTCCCACACCCACCGCCGCGCGCCCACCGACTACGACGCCGAACACGTGCTCCTGCGCACCATTCGCTGCGTCAACGGCGAGGTCCAGGTGACCATGGACTGCGAGCCGCTCTTCGATTACGGCCGCCGGCCCGCCAAGTGGCACTACACCGACTACGGCTACCACCAGGGCGAGGCCACCGGCACCGGCGTCGACACCGTCCTTCGCCTGACCTCCGATCTGCGCCTCGGCTTCGAAGGTCCGAAGGCGGTCGCCCGCACCCTCATGAAGGAGGGAGACGTGCGCTTCGTCGCCCTCACGTGGACCGAGCATCCACCGCCGTACGACTACGACGAGGCCTACCGGCGAATTGTGTGGACCGCCCACCACTGGCAGCATTGGTTGGCCCGCGGCCGCTTCCCTGACCACCCGTGGCGCGGCTTCCTGCAACGCAGCGCCCTGACGCTGAAGGGGCTGACCTTCGCGCCGAGCGGAGCGCTCCTGGCGGCCGCGACGACCTCGCTGCCGGAGACGCCGGGCGGTGAGCGTAACTGGGACTACCGCTACAGCTGGGTACGCGACTCGACGTTTACGCTCTGGGGGCTGTACTCGCTGGGCTTCGACTGGGAGGCCGACGACTTTTTCTACTTCATCGCCGACATTGCCGACCGTGATCATGAGCTGCAGATCATGTACGGCATCGATGGCGAGCGCTCCCTCGACGAACACATCCTCGATCATCTGACGGGCTACGAGGGCGCCCGGCCGGTGCGTATCGGCAACGGGGCGTTCAACCAGCGTCAACACGACGTTTGGGGTGCAGTGCTGGACTCGGTCTACATCCACACCCGATCCCGTGACCGGCTCGACGAGCGGCTGTGGCCGATCCTGAACCGGCAGGTCGAATGCGCCGTCAAGTACTGGCGCGAGCCTGACCGGGGCATCTGGGAGGTGCGCGGGGAGCCGCGGCACTTCACCTCGTCGAAGATGATGTGTTGGGTCGCCTGTGACCGGGGGGCGCGCCTGGCGCGGATCCGCGAGGAGCCCGAGCTGGCCGAACATTGGCAGGGCGTCGCCGATGAGATCAAGGCCGACATCCTGGAACACGGTCTGTCCAAGCGCGGCGTCTTCACCCAGCACTATGACACCGAAGCGCTCGACGCCTCGGCGTTGCTCATGCCACTACTGCGCTTCCTGCCGGCCGACGACCCCCGGCTACGAGCGACGGTCCTGGCGATCGCCGACGAGTTGACCGTCGACGGGCTGGTGCAGCGCTACCGCACGGAGACGACCGACGACGGGCTCTCGGGCGAGGAGGGCACGTTCACGATCTGCTCGTTCTGGCTGGTGTCGGCCCTCGTGGAGATCGGCGAGTTGAACCGGGCCCGCCAGCTGTGTGAGAAGTTGCTCTCACTCGCGAGCCCGCTCGACCTCTACGCGGAAGAGATCGATCCCCGTAGCGGGCGTCATCTCGGCAACTTCCCGCAGGCGTTCACGCACCTGGCGCTGATCAACGCCGTCATGCACGTGATCCGTGGTGAGAGCCAGGCGCAGAAGCCGAGTTGGCCGCACGAGAACTACCCGGAGGCGCCGACGGTGGGCCCGGGTGTGGGCCGGCCGGCTACCGGTGCCGCGGTTGTCACCGGACCCGCTAGCGACGCGTTCGACGCAGGTTAGGGGTCAGACCTCGATCGGATGGCGGGGCCAGTCGAGCAGCTTCGCGCCGAGTACGGCCGTGTTGAGGGTGTAGCGATCGGCTGGGTCCGTCGGGTCGCGGCCGGTCAGCGTCGTGACCCGCTCGAGTCGATACGTGACCGCCCGTACCGACAGGTGCAGGCGGCGCGCGGTCTCGGTCGTGTTGCCGCCGGTGTCGTAGTAGGCGGCCAGCGTTTCGAGCAGGGGCTCGGCTCCGCCACGAGCGTGGATCAGTGGGCGCAGCGTCGCCGTGACCAGGTCGGCAATCGCCACCCGGTCACGCAGCAGGAGGCGGTAGACCAGCAGGTCCTTCGCGGCGACGACGGCCTGGTCGAGCCGTAGCCGGCTGGCCAGCTCGCGGGCGTCGTTCGCCTCCTCGTACGAGGCAAAGACCCCGCCCGCTCCGGGCCGCGCCCGGCCCAGGGTGATCTGCCAGCGCCCGATGCCCGACGGCCGGCGCAGCTGGACGGCACCCGCCGGACCGTGTCCGGCGGCGGCCGGCGGTTGGCGCACCGAGCTGCTCGCTCCGGGCCTGGTCGCCCGGTGAGCAAGAAGGGGCTGGCCCGCGGCCTTCCTTTCCGGGCGGGGGCCGAGCTCGTGGGCGAGCTGGTCGACGACGAAATCGACGGCGGCAGCGTCAGGTGCGGCGAAAATGACGACCAGCATCCCCTCCTTGCTCGCGACCAGGGCGTTGGCGTCGCCCTTCACGCCTAGCACCGAGGTCTCCAGCCGCGTTACGAGCGAGGTGCCGTCGACGAAAGGCTGCGCCGCCGCGATGATCGCCACGGCGTGCGGCCCCGCGAGGTCGAGCCCGAAGTCGGCCGCCCGGGCCACCACGCCGTTGACGTCGGGACGTCCAGAGAGCAGGTCATCGAACAGCTCGCGGCGGGCTGCCTCCTCGCGGCGCATGAGCTCGCGGCGCGCCAGCTGGTGACCCTCGACGCCGGCAGCGACCGCGTCGTCCACGGCACGCAGCACCGCTTCCCCGGCCGCGACCAGCACCTCCGGCTGGTGGGCCGCGCCGCGGACGGCCGGCAAATGGCGCCACAGCCGCCAGGCGGCCGCGGTGTAGAGCTCGACGAGCGCCCGCAACGGAACGCCTTCGAGCGCTGCCCGCCTGCCCTGGATGCGGAAGCGGTTGAGCTCCTGCCGGCTGATGCGACGGCGGGTTCCCGCGACTTCGCTGATGACTTCGAGGTAGTCGGCGAGCAGCCCCGGGTCGAGCCCGCCGGCATCTGCAGCCGCCGCCGCGGCCACGGATGCTGCCGGACCGGTGGGCTTGCGCAGCCGGTCGACGGGGGGAGGGCCGACCAGATGCTGCGGCACCTGCGTGGCATGGGCTGCCCGTTCGGTCATCTGCCGCTACCTCCCGGAGCCAGCTGCATCGAGGGCGACCGCGTGCTCGCCATGGGGCACATTGTCCTCCGGGCCGGGGGTGAGCGCCTCACGCTCGACCTGCGGTGACGCCGAGAACAAGAGCGAACCGACGATCGCGCCCGCGAGCACAAGCACGATCACGGCAAGCGAGAGCGCGGTCGGGATGGTCGGCACGCCATGGGCGTAGTGCTGCGTCGCCTGCAGCAGCATCTTGATGCCGATGAAGCCGAGCACGACGGACAGGCCTTTGTTGAGCAGGTGGAATTTGGTGAGCAGCCCCGATAGGCAGAAGTACAGCGCCCGAAGGCCCAGGATGGCGAAGGCGTTGGACGTGTAGATCACAAACAGGTTGTCGCTCACCGCGAGGACCGCCGGGACGCTGTCGACGGCAAAGAGGATGTCGGCGGCCTCGATGGCGACCACGACAGCGAGGAGCGGGGTCGCGGTGAGCACGCCGGCTCGGCGCACCAGCATGCGCTGGCCGTCGTAGTCGTCGGCGACCGGGAGCACCTTGCGAAGCAGGCGTACCGCGAAGCTCTTGCCCGGGTCGATGTCCGGGTCCTCGCCGTTCCTGGCCAGCTTCAGCGCCGTGTAGACGAGGAACGCGCCGAAGATGAAGAAGATCCACTCGAAAGCGCTGACGACCGCGACCCCAGCGGCGAGGAAGATGCCGCGAAAGACCAGGGCGCCGAGGACGCCGAGAAACAGCACCCGGTGCTGATACTCCCTCGGCACCTTGAAGTAGCTGAAGATCAAGGCGAAGACGAAGAGGTTGTCGACCGCGAGGCTCTTCTCGAGCAGGTAGGCCGACGTGTATTCGGCGCCGGCGGTGCTGCCGTAACCGGCCCACATCAGGCCGGCGAAGCCGAACCCGATCGCCAGCCAGAAGGCCGACCAGCGCAGCGCCTCGCTGAATTCGACGGTGCGTGCGCTGCGGTGCTTGTAGAGATCGAGGAACAGGGCGGCGGTGACGAAGGCGGCGAAGCCCGCCCAGGCCCAGGTGGAGACATGCATCAGTGGTCCATCCCGTCAGGTCGGTCGGATGGCCGGAGGCACCGGCCGATCGAGGGGGTCAAAGCGAGGTTCTGCGTAGCGCGGCAGCTATGGCCACGGCCTTCTAGCCGAACGGAAAAAACTTGGTCGGCGATCGCCGGCCCGCGGGGTGCGCCGCATCCATCAGTTCGATCGTGCGGGCCACATCCGCCGGCGTGATGATGCCGACGACCTCACCGACCGCACCATCGCCAGCCTCGGAAAGCACGGCCACCAGCCCGGAAAGCGGGTTTCTGGCCAGCGATTCCAAGACCTGCTCGATGGGCTCGTCGGGGGTAGCGGTCGGTACGGCACTGGCGGGCATCGCCAGCCGCCGTACGCGCAGCGTCTCGCGGTCATCTCCCGGCACGGCTGCCAGGGTCTTGGTCGCGACGACGCCTGCGAAGCTTCCGTCCGGGTCACGGACGATGAGCAGGGCGGCCCGGCTCGGCAGCGCGACATCGGTGAAGGCATTGCCGGCGGTGGCGAAGGAGGACACCACGGGCGGTGGCGGGGACATGACGTCGCTGGCTCGCAGCCCCGCGAGCCGCTGGCGGGCGCGGGCGCCGGCGAGCGTCAGGCGTGAGCCTGTGATCGCGATCCCTCCGATGAAGGCCAGCCAGATGCCGGCGAAGGAGACGAAGACAGCGAGCGCTATGCCGGCGGCGATCAGCAGCCAGCCGCTGACGACACCAGCTCGAGCGGCAGAGAGGATCGCAGCGTCGCGCTGGCCGCTGCGTCGCCAGGCCCGCGCGAACACGAGCTGGCTACCGGGCGACCCGGGTGCCGGGATCAGCTCCAGGAGCGCGAGCGTCGCGATGCCGATGGCGGTGAACAGAGCGGTAGCCGCGAGCAGGCTGAATCCGGCCCCGGATGCGATGGTCAGGAGGCCGCCCGCGACGGCGAGTGCCGCGGCGCCCGCTCCGAGCGTGAGGGGTCCGGCCCAACTCACCCGGCGCAGTCCGGCCGCCGACGTGACCTCGCCGGCGGTGACCGCACGAGCCCGCAGCAGGCCGAGCTCGACCCGGTCGACCTCGACGCCGGCCCGGATCAGCTGGCGTGCCCGGCGCAGCTCGGCGCAGAGGAGCGCGCCCATCACGGCGAGAGCGCCCAGGGCCCCGGCCGAGAAGTAGGCGGACCCGCTCTGGTCGGCCACCGCGTATTGCAGGGGTCCGGAAGCCAGGATGAACGTGACCAGCAGCCAGCCGAACACGGCGGACGGCCGTAGCGTGATCCGGGGACGCCGGTAGGTGGCGATCTGCGGGGCGGCCGGTGAGCCGTTCTGCTCGGAGGAGTCTGCTGGCCGGTGGTAGATCTTGTTCATGTATCCCTCGCTTGCGATTCGGGTCTTGCCGGATGACGTTGGCGACGGGTTGGGAGTGGTCACCGACCCGTCGTAACCATTCTTTCCGCAGATGCCCGGCAGCAAAAGGACGAATCTAGGCCGGAGTTGTCCATCCAATCTGCCGAAAGTCGGCAGTTAGCGGCGACTAGGCGCGAGTTCTTTCACGGCGGGCTGCTGGACCGGCAGGTGCACCGTGAACGCGGTCCGGCCGGGCCGGGTCGCCACTTCGACCGTGCCTTGGTGAGCGGTCACGACGGCCGAGACGATCGCCAGGCCGAGTCCGGTACTTCCGGCGATGCGCGATCGCGAGCTGTCGGCCCGGGCGAACCGCTCGAAGATGTGGGGGAGCAGGTCCGCAGCGATGCCCGGACCCTCGTCAGCGATTTCCACGCTGACCATTCCTGGACGGTGCAGATCCCGCCGCAGGGTCACGTCGACGCGGGTTCCGGGGGCGGTGTGGGTACGCGCGTTGGTCAACAGGTTGGTGAGCACCTGGTGCAGGCGGGCGGGATCGCCGACGACCTCAATGGGCTCGTCCGGCAGGTTCAGGCGCACCGGGTGTTCAGGCCCGGCGGCATGCGCATCGCTCACCGCATCGATCACCAAAGCGCTCAAATCGACCGACACATGATCGACCGGGCGGCCGGCGTCTAGCCTTGCGAGCAGCAGCAGGTCCTCCACGAGCCCGGTCATCCGCCTGGCCTCGGACTCGACCCGGTCCATGGCGTAGGTGATGTCGGGCGGCAGGTCGTCGCCGGTTCGGCGGGTGAGTTCCGCATAGCCACGGATCGAGGCGAGCGGCGTACGTAGCTCATGGCTGGCGTCGGCCACGAACTGGCGTACGCGCATCTCGCTTGCCTGCCGGGCCGTCAGCGCGGTGGCAACGTGGCCGAGCAGGCTGTTGAGTGCTGCTCCCATCTGACCGACCTCAGTACGCGCGTCGGTGTCCTTTTCGGGCACTCGCTCGCTCAGGGCGACCTCGCCGCGGTCCAGCGGGAGCTTGGATACGCGGGTGGCGGTGTCGGCGACCCGGCGAAGCGGCCGTAGTGCGAACCGCACGATGATCGTGCCGAGGATCGCCGCGCCCAGCAGGCCGGCGAGGCTCACGATCAGGATCACCAGCGTGAGGTGGGTAACCGTCGAGGTGGCGTCCTTCAGCGGCAGGCCGGTGACCAGAACGCTGCCGTCGCCGTCCGGGTCTGGGGCGGCAACGGCGCGGTAGTCGCCGAAGCCGCTCAGCGTGATGCTGTGCGGGCGATTGTCCGCCGGTACTGCCGCCAGCGTGGCGGTGTCGGCCGCTGGAATGGGTGTCGGCTCGTCGGAGCCGCCGCGCAGAATCCCGGCAGTAGCGATCTTGCCGTCTGAGAACTGGGCAGTGAGCGTTCCGGCCGGCTGTCCGAGCACGTTTAAGAGCCCGCCGCCGATGTCGTCGCCCGGCGGCCGTTGGTCAGGACCGCCCGCCGCGTTGCCCGAGCGGGCGCTCGCCGCCAGGACCTGGCGGTCGAGCTGGCTCAGCACCTGCTTGTTCAGGGTCGTGACGCTGACGACGCCGAGGACGGCGCTCACCAAGGCCAGCAGCAGGAGCAGTGCAGCGATCAGCCGGCCGCGAAGCGTCCAGCGCCGCGGCCGCAGCGCACGTAACCGTGTGGTCAACGGGCCGGTTTCAGGACGTAGCCCGCGCCGCGAACAGTGTGGATCATGGGCTCGCGGCCCGCGTCGATCTTCTTGCGCAGGTAGGACACGTACAGCTCGACGACATTTGCCTGGCCACCGAAGTCGTACTGCCACACCCGGTCGAGGATCTGGGCCTTGGAGAGCACGCGCCGGGGGTTGCGCATGAAGAAGCGCAGCAGCTCGAACTCGGTCGTCGTGAGCGTCACGAGGTCACCGGAGCGCTCGACCTCGCGACTGTCCTCGTCCATGACGAGATCGCCGACGGTGAGCACCGACTCCGGCTTGCTCGCGACCGCGGCCCGGCGCAGGAGACCGCGGACACGCGCCACGACCTCTTCCAAGCTGAAGGGCTTGGTGACGTAGTCGTCACCGCCCGCGGTGAGGCCGGCGATGCGGTCCTCTACGGCGTCCTTTGCGGTCAGGAAGAGCACCGGAAGGGACGGGAAGTCGGCGTGCAGCCGGCGCAGGACCTCGAGGCCGTCGAGGTCGGGGAGCATGACGTCGAGAACGACGACGTCCGGCTTGAATTCGCGGGCGATCCGCAGCGCGGTGAGCCCGTCGCCGGCGGTGCGTACGTCCCAGTTCTCGTAACGAAGCGCCATCGAGAGCAGTTCGGCCAAGGTGGCCTCATCATCGACCACCAGCGCGCGAACCGGGCCGCCGCCGGGACGCTGGAGCTCAGGCTGTGCGCTGGAGGTGTGCATCTCGGTCCTCATCATGTTCTTCAGGATGAACCCTCATGCATGCCGCCGCGCTGTGCACCATCTGTGATTTGCCTGTGCGATTTTCTGGCGCCAACGCATGCTCCAACCTTCTCCACACATCCTCCACACGTTGGGCATTTCTGGCGGCGCAGGCAAAGCAACTCCTCGGGTGGAGCACAGGGCATGCACAGAATCCCTGTCGATTCTCGTAGGGGAGGCGGAAAGCCGCACCAGCCACTCGACGTGGCGGCGGCGGGATCACCGCTCTATATGAGGGAGACAACGTGAGCATCAGAGAAAGCGGACGTCGCCGGGCCGCCATGACAACGGTGGGTCTTGCTGCGATCGCAGCCGTAGGCACCAGCTCCGTCGTCGTGCTGGCTCGCAACGACACGGTGGCGGCGCAGTCGTCGACCACCGTCAGCACGCCGACGACGACAACAACTACCTCCACTCCGAGCACCAGTTCCAGTAGCGGTACGTCGGGATCGAGCTCATCCACGAGCTCCTCCAGCACCACGACCACCCCCACCACTTCGAGCACCACCTCGGCGCCGGTCGCCACCTCGGCAGGGTCGTGATCCGATGCCTCTCCTGGAGACGCTGCCGCTGAGCCCCGCGACCGCTCAGTGGTCGGTGTGGAGCACCACGGCGCGGCTCGTCGTGACCGACCCTGAGTACGTGCGCGAAGCACAGGCGATCGCGCAGCAGATGATCGCCGCGGTCGACCTGGCCTGCAGCCGCTTTCGAGCTGATTCCGAGCTCATGCTGCTCCCCACCGCCGTTCCGGTACGGATCAGCCCCATGCTGGCGACGCTCGTGCGGGCCGCCCTGGCCGCCGCCGAGAGCACTGGCGGGCTGGTCAGCCCGACCGTCGGTAACGCGATGTCGGCCCTCGGCTACGACCGCGACTGGGCGGACCTGGCCGGCGGGGTACGTATTCGCGCCGGCGGGTCGGTGCGGATGCGGACCGCGCCGAGCTGGCGTCAGGTTCAGCTCGACGCAGACTTGCTGACGATTCCGGCCGGAGTCCAGCTCGACCTCGGGGCGACCGGCAAAGCGCTGACGGCGGATCTCATCGCCGCCGAGATCGTGGCCCGGCTGCCCATCGGCGTGCTGGTAGCGCTCGGGGGCGACATTGCTACTGCCGGGCCGCTGCCCGCCGGTGGATGGAACGTGTTGGTTCAGGACCTGCCGGGCGATCCGGCGGTGACCGTGCTCCTGCCGGCCGGCGGGGCCATCGCGACGAGCAGCACGCAGAGCCGTCGCTGGCGGTCCGGCGGAGAGTCGATGCACCACATTCTCGACCCGCGTAACTGCCGGCCCGCCGAGCGGGTCTGGCGGACGGCCACCGTCGCCGCCAGCAGCTGTGTGCGGGCCAACACGCTGAGCACCGCCGCACTGATCCTCGGCCGTACCGCCCCAGCCTGGCTACGCGATCAGGGCGAGGCCGCCCGGCTGGTCTGCGAAGGCGACGTCGCCGAAGTCGTCTGCATCGCCGGATTCCCGCGAGGAGAGCAGCTGTGACCAACTCCGCGCTCTGGTACACCGCGCGCGCCACAGGCGTCGTGTCGCTCGTGCTGCTCACCATCGTGGTGGCACTGGGCATCGCCAGCCGCTCCGGACGGCAGTTCGGCGGCCTGCCGAGATTCGCCGTGGCCGCCGTGCATCGCAACGCCAGCCTGCTGGCGGTCACCATGCTGGTCATTCACGTGACGACGCTTCTGCTGGACGTGAAGGCCAAGGTTCATCTCAGCGACGTCCTGGTTCCGTTCATCGGCGCCTACCGGCCGTTCTGGCAAGGCCTCGGGACTTTCGCGCTGGAGTTACTCGTCGCCCTGATCGTGACGAGCTTGGCGCGCAACCGGCTTCCCGAACGGCTGTGGCGCAGCATTCACTGGCTGGCTTACGCGTGCTGGCCGGTGGCGTTCGCCCATGGCCTGGGCACCGGCACGGACAGCGGATCTGGATGGATGCGCGCCATTGCCGGAGCCTGCGCGGGGGCCGTCGCTGCCGCCATTGCCTGGCGGCTGGCACCTCACTTCACCGAGCACAGCGATGTGCGCCGACCCCTGACCCGGCGCCCGCCGGCAGCCCTAGGACGGACCCGATGAGCCCGACAGCGACCCTTGGCACCGCCGGTGAACCGGCATTCGAGCAAGAACTGGCTGGAGGAGTGTTGACCGCTGCGGGAGACCCGCGCCGGCTGCTGGCCGCGGCGGCACCGGACCTCGCCACGCATCAGCGTCATTACGGTCCGCTGCCCTGGATGGGCGGTCCCGGCCGGCTCATCCAGCTGCTCGAAGACGCCGGCCTGACCGGCCGCGGCGGCGCCGGCTTCCCGTCGGCGCGCAAGCTGTCGGCCGTGGCTGCCGGCAAGCGCGCCGTCGTCGTAGCCAATGGCGCCGAGGGAGAGCCGCTGTCGTCCAAGGACCGCATGCTGCTGACCCGGGTTCCGCATCTGGTGCTGGACGGTCTGCAACTGGTGGCCGAGGCGACGTCCGCGGCAGAGGCGTACGCCTACGTGCCCGACGATCTATGCGGTCCGATCTCGATGGCCCTCGCCGAGCGGCGTGGTATCGACCGGATCACTGTCCAGCTCGTCGCCGCTCCGGATGCCTTCATCTCCGGCGAGGAGACGGCCGTCGTCTCTCGGGTCTCCGGCGGCGCCGCCATTCCCCGCGACAAGGCACGGATGGTCGTCACTGCCGGGGTTCGCGGCCGGCCGACCCTCGTGCACAACGTCGAAACGTTGGCGCAGCTCGCCCTGGCGGCCCGGGGCGGTGCGGCCTGGTTCCGCTCCGTGGGTACGCCCGCTGAGCCCGGCAGCTTCCTGGCGACGTTCAGTGGCGCGGTCGTGCGCCCCGGGGTGTACGAGCTCGGGTACGGCGTACCGCTCGGCCAGCTGCTGGGGGCCGCCGGCGGTCCGTCGGCCCCGCTCCACGCGGTGCTGATCGGCGGCTACCACGGATCGTGGGTGCCCTATCCGGCGGCCGCCCAGGTGCCCGTATCGCGGGCCGGGCTGCAGCCCTACGGAGCCTCGCCGGGAGCCGGTGTCATCGCAGCGCTGCCGGCGGCCATGTGTGGGCTGGAGCAGACCAGCAAGATCCTGGATTACCTGGCCGATCAGAGCGCGGGGCAGTGCGGCCCGTGCCTTAACGGGCTGCCGCGGCTGGCGGAGGAATTCGCCCGGCTCGTTGGCGTGCCCGGGCGCCAGTCAGCGCGCGGTGCGTTGCAAGAGGTGCGCCGGCTGGCCGGACTCGTCGAGGGCCGGGGCGCCTGCCACCACCCTGACGGCACCGTGCGGCTGGCCCGAAGCGCGCTGCAGACATTCGCATCTGACGTCGAGGCGCACCGTGGCGGTAGCTGCATTGCGCGCGGAACGAGGGGTCGATCATGAGCATGGTTTCGGCCCGCAGCGGGGCAGCGACGGGCGTCAAGCTGCACATCGACTGGACGGTGTGCGACGGCCGCGGCCTGTGCATAGAGCTGCTGCCGGAGCTGCTCGATCGTGACGAGTGGGGCTATCCGGTGTTGCGCACCCCCCGCGGCGCCGCGGTGCCGCGGGAGCTGCTCGGCGCCGCGGACGAGGCGGTCGCCGCCTGCCCCAAGCGAGCCCTGAAGCTCCTCAAGCGCTGACGCGCCGAACCCGCCGGCCCGGCTGGTCGGCTGGTCGGCGGATCGCGGCAGCGGGGATCGCCCCGCCCGGGCCCTCTAGGCGTCGCGGCTACCTTCGTCGCGGATCTTTGCTGCGAGGTGTCTGGCTTCGGTGGCACGGGCACGATCGCGGGCGGCGCGCTGCCGGTCGTCAGCAGCATTGTGGCGGTCTTCCTTAGCGCCGAGTCGATCACCCGCAGACCGGTCGCGATCCACCCCGGCGACATACCGGTCTATCGCCCGCCTGCCCTCCTCCTTCGGCGAGTCTCGGTTCCGGCTACTCGCAACGGTGTCGGCCTCCTCGGCGGCGGCGTCACGTTCAGCAGCGTCGGCATCGAGCACCTGGGCGTAACGATCCCGCTCGTCGCCCAAGGCGTCCCACTCATCCGCGATGTCATCGAGCGCAGCTGCGGTCAGCGACCCACCCGCTAGCAGCCGCTGCTCGCGACGCTCCAGGTCGGCCGCCCAGCGGTCCAGGCCGAGTCTGCGCTCCCGCGTCGTCTCAGGATCGTGCACAACGAAAAGATAGCCCGCTCTGCTTGATGGCTTCCTCCGAGCAACGCAAACGTCGCCTTCGCACGACGTCGCGTCAGGCACCCGCTTGTCAGGCGCGCCTCGGGGTGTCGCAAGATGGGCGGGTGCCTGACAACCCCGCAAGCAGCAGCCCCCTCGCCGAACGATCCACGTTCGTCGTCACCGGCGCGACCGGGCAGGTCGGGCTTCCGGTGGCCCGGGCTCTCGCCGCATCCCACGACGTGTGGGCGCCGGCGCGTTTCTCGAACCCGCAGGCCCGCGAGGCGCTGGAGGAGGTGGGCGTCCACTGCGTCACGGCTGACCTCGGCAGCGGCGAGGGGCTGGACGACCTGCCTGAGCAGGCGGACTACGTGCTGAACTTCGCGGTGGCGAAGACGAAGGACAGCGATGCCGACCTGACCGCCAATGCCGAGTCCGTCGGGCTCCTCATGTCCCGCTACAGCTCGGCCAAGGCATTTCTGCACTGCTCGTCGACCGCCGTCTACGCGCCGGGCGACGGGCCGGGACTTACCGAGGACAGCCCGCTCGGCGACAACAACCACACGCAGATGATGCCGAACTACATCCTGTCGAAAGTTGCCGCGGAGGCAGTCGCCCGCACGTATGCCCGCACGCTGAACCTGCCGACCATCATCTGCCGGCTCAACGTCCCTTACGGCGACAACGGCGGCTGGCCCTGGTATCACCTGCTGATGCTGTCGCACGGGATGGCCATCCCCGTGCCGGCCGACGAAGGCGCCTACCACCTGATCCACGAAGACGACATCGTGCGCACGCTGCCCGCGCTGCTCGCGGCGGCTTCGGTGCCGGCGGTCATCGTCAACTGGGCGGGCTCGGAGCGCGTGACCATCCGGGAGTGGGTCGGCTACCTCGGCGAGCTGACCGGCCGTACACCCGAGTTCACCGTCGACCCGACCGCCATCGAGGGCACCCCGGCGGACGTCACGCGACTTCGCCAGCTGGTGGGGGAGCCGACCGAGATCACCTGGAAGGTCGGGATCCAGCGGATGGTGCAGGTGCGCAATCCGGAGCTGCTCGCCACCTGACCCCCGGCGGCCCGTCGTAGCGATGGAGTTCGTACGTCTTCCCAGCCGCTTTGAGCGCGGCTTCCAACTCGTTGACGTGCGGCGGTGACGGGTACTGGTCCTCGTTGCCGAACATGCCCAGCAGCGGGCATCCGAGCTGCGGGGTCAGGCCGACCAGCGGTTCGATGGCCAGCGGAAAGCTCGGCGGGGGAGTGCCCACGACGAACGCGCCGTAGCAGTCCACCGCCGCGTCGACCCCCGTCGTACGTCTCCGGTGAGCCTTTCGTCCGGCACCCCACCGGCGGCCCGGCTCGCGTGCCCCTCGAGGATGTCGGTGCCCGCGTCAGCGTGACGTTCATGCGTCAGCTCTGCATTGCGTTCTCGAGGCCGGCTGCCGGCCTGGCGCGTACCAGTTTGGGGATGGATGCCGCCGCCACCCCACCGGCGATCAGCGCGATGACGGCACTGACCAGGAACGCCCGGTCGTAGCCGGAGGTCAGAGCGACCGTCCGGGGGCTTCCGCCGGCCGTCAGGGCGTGGGTACGCGCGGTGGCCAGCGTCGCTAGCGCCGCCAAGCCGATCGAACCGCCGACCTGGCGTGACGTGTTGAGCACGCCCGACGCAAGACCCGCCTGCTGCCAGGGGACGCCGGAGGTCGCTGCCGTAGCAAGTGGAGTGAAGGACAAGCCCACTCCGAAGGTGGTGAGTACGGCGCCGCCGAGCACCCCGTTCAGGTAGGTGCTCGTCGCTGCGAGCTGTGCCATCCACAGGAAGCCGGCCGCAACGAAGGCCATCCCGGCGACCAGCACCGGGCGTGGACCGTAGCGACTGACCAGGCGCGAGCTCAGCTGGCTCGCGACGATGATCGCTGCCGTGGTGGGAAGGAAGAGCAGCCCCGTGCGAAGTGGCCCGAAGCCCAGCACCTCCTGCATGTAGAGCGACAGGAAATACCACATGGCGAAGAAGGTGATGCCGACCAGCAGCATCACGCCGTTCGCACCGGACAGCGCGCGGGAGCGAAAGAGCGAAAGCGGCATCAGCGGGGAGCGCGCCAGCCGACCCTGGATCAGCAGGAAGGTCGCGAGCAAGGTGATGGCGATCGCCAGGGTCACCAGCGTGTCTACTGAGCCCCACGGGTGGGTGTCGGTGCTGACGATTGCGTAGACCAGGACGGCGAGCCCCGCTGTGCCGGTGATCGAGCCGGCGACATCGAGGTCGCGCTTGCCGGCCTCTCCGCGACGCTCGCGTAGCAGCGCCATCGCTCCGAAGCCAGCGGCTGCGCCGATGGGCACATTGACGAAGAGCACCCATCGCCATGACAGGTACGTCGTCAACACGCCTCCGGCGAGCGCTCCGAAGGCGCCGCCGGCCCCCGCGACCGAACTCCAGACCCCGATGGCGCGGGTGCGTTCCCGGCCGTCGGTATAGGTGGTGGTGATGATCGTCAAGGTGGCGGGCGAAAGCACCGCGCCGCCGAGGCCCTGCAGCGCGCGGGCCGCCGTGAGCTCACCCGAGGTCTGGGCGAGCCCGCCGATCAGGCTCGCCAATGAGAAGAGCGCGAGGCCGGCAAGGAAGATGCGCCGCTGGCCGAAGATGTCGGCCAGCCGGCCGCCGAGCAGCAGGAAGCCGGCGAACGTCAACACGTAACCGTTGACCACCCACTGCAGCCCGGTGGGGCTGTAGTGCAGATCGCGGCCGATCGCCGGCAGCGCCACGTTCACGATCGAGACGTCCAGCACCACCATGAACTGGGCCAGGCACACGAGGGCAAGCACGATCGCGTTGGAGGGCTCCGGCTGGTCGCGGCGCAAGGCTTGGTTTGGGCTGTGCGGGGTCGTGGCCTGGTCCTGCGCGGTCAAGAGAGCACCACCGAATCGGTTGCGTATGCAGCGGGTGACGGGCTGGTGAACGGGCTGGTTAACAATGTGAACCCGCGGTGGAAAGGGCGCAAAACGCCAACGGGTCTTTCATCTTGACCGTCGCCCAGGCCGTTCCATTCCCGACACCGCGAACCCAAATCTTTCGCCCGTACCGCGTCACGGAGCACAGAGGGCAGGAGCCGCAGAAGACATGGCTGATCTGAGTGGCAGGCGGGCGCTGATCACCGGCGCTGCGCGAGGACAGGGGGCCGCTGCGGCTCGACTCTTTGTGGAGCGAGGCGCGCGGGTGCTGATCGCCGACGTGCTCGATGAGCAGGGCGCACGGCTGGCCGCCGAGCTCGGTTCGGCAGCGATCTTCGCTCATCTGGACGTCACCAGTGCAGACGGTTGGGCGGCGGTCATCAATAGGGCAGTGGAGGAACTCGGCGGGCTCGACGTGTTGGTCAACAATGCCGGGATCATCCGAAGGGCCCCTCTTGAGCAGATGACGCTCGAGGACTACCAGGCGGTCGTGGCGGTGAATCAGGTCGGGTGCTTTCTCGGCATGCAGGCGGTGATCGCGCCGCTGCGGGCGGCCGGCGGGGGTTCGATCGTCAATATCTCCTCGGTGGCGGGCCTCAAGGGCGTCCCGGGCGTGATGGGCTACGTCGCGTCGAAGTGGGCCATCCGCGGGATGACGAAGGCCGCGGCGCTGGAACTCGGCCAGTACGGGATCCGGGTCAACTCGGTCCACCCGGGCGCGGTCGACACCGACATGGTGAACGGGCCCGAGTTTGCGAACGTCGACCGCGGCGCGTACTTCCAGGGACTTCCCGTCCCGCGGATCGGCCGGCCGGACGAGGTGGCGGCGCTCGTCGCGTTCCTCGCTTCCGCCGCCAGTTCGTATTGCACGGGCGCCGAGTTTCTGGTTGACGGCGGCGAGTTGGCGGGTAGCAAGCCCGTACCGACCACCGATCAGCCGCCTGCTGCCATCCCCGCCTCCCCATAGGGTGAAAACATGAGCTCCGCCCCTTCGGCCCTGCCTGACTCCACTGCCGCGACAGTCATCCTGGGCGGCGAACTCACTGTCGCCGCTCTTGGCTACGGCGCCATGCAGCTCACCGGTAAGGGAATCTGGGGTCCGCCGTCCGACCGTGACGAGTGCCTTCGCGTTGTGCGCCGAGCGGTCGAGCTCGGCGTGACCTTCATCGACACCGCCGACTCCTACGGCCCGTCCGTCAGCGAGGAGATCATCGCTGAGGCGCTGCACCCTTACCCGGAAGACCTCGTCATCGGGACCAAGGGCGGGCTGCTTCGCGTCGGGCCGAACCAGTGGCCTCCGTGCGCTCGGCCCGAGTATCTGCGGCAGGAGGTAGAGATGTCGTTGCGACGGCTCAAGCTCGAGCGCATCGACCTCTACCAGCTGCACCGGATCGACCCCCAGGTGCCCGTCGAGGATTCCCTCGGGGAGCTGGCCGCGATGCGCGACGAAGGCAAGATCCGGCTGATCGGCATCTCCGAGGTGTCGGTGGCAGAGATCGAGCAATGTCGTGCCCTCGTGGATATCGCCTCCGTGCAGAACCTGTACAACCTTGCCGATCGCCACCATGAAGCTGTCGTCGACTACTGCACGGAGGCGGGGATCGCCTTCATCCCGTGGTTCCCGCTGGCGACCGGGAAGCTTGCCGCTGCAGGTGGATCGCTTGCCACGGCGGCGGAGCGGCACGGCGTCGCCCCTGCGCAGCTCGCGCTCGCGTGGGTGCTGCAGCGCTCGCCGGTGATGCTGCCGATTCCCGGCACCAGCCAGGTGGCGCACCTCGAGGAAAACATGAAGGCGGGCGGCATCCAGCTGTCTCCCCACGAGTTCGCCGCGCTTGAAAAGGCAGCCTGACAGGTCCGGCGTGGGTACGCGTGCAGCGCGTTCCCAGATTTGCCGCCTAGGCTGGCCGTCAGCCTCGGCGCGCGGTTGCCGCGCACTTGTCCGACTTCGCACACTTTCGCGTCGCCGCACTGCTCCCGCGGGCGACTTTCCGCGATCCAGAAGAGGGATGACCGTGCGCCTTGCCGCCACCACCCGCCGAGGTGCCCGCGCTGCTACCGCGATCCTCGGTGCCCTAGCCCTGACCCTGACCGCCTGCAGCAGTTCGAGCTCGCCGTCCAAGGGTTCCGCTTCCGGTGCCCCGAAGGGCACGGCCGCCTTCCCCGCGGTCAAGGGCAGCTACGGCGCCAAGCCGACGCTCACGTTCCCCAACGCGAATCCGACCTCGACCCTGCAGGTCAAGGTCCTGTCGCAGGGGAGCGGGCCGGTGGTGGCCAGGGGCCAGCTGCTGATCGCGGACTATCTCGGCGAGATCTGGCGCGGCAAGGTTTTCGACAATTCCTATGACCGCAAGCAGCCGATCGCGACTCCGATCGGTACCGGTGCCGTCCCCAAGGGGTGGGATACGGGCCTGGTCGGCAAGCATGTCGGCGACCGGGTGCTGCTCGTCATCCCGCCCGCCGACGGTTACGGAAAAGCCGGCAGCCCCGGGGCTGGCATCAAAGGCACCGACACGCTGGCGTTCGTGATCGACATCGTGTCGGCGTACTCCAAGACGGCCACGGGTGACACCAAGGCGGCCCTGCAGAAGGTCGTGACCGCTCCGGTCACCGTGACAGGCGCGCCGGGCGCCCGTCCGACGATCAAGGTCGCCAAGGGCGCCGCGTTCCCGGCCGCCGCGAAGGTCACGGTGTTGGCTAAGTCGACCGGCGCGGCCACCAAGGCCGGCTTCGTCGTCTTGCAGTACGAGGCCATCTACTACAACGGCCAGGAGGCGGATTCCACGTTCCTGCGTGGTCAGCCGCAGGCCACCGGGGTGGGCACCGCCGGACAGTCGAGTCCGTTCGACGGGCTCATCGGGGTGCCGATCGGTAGCCGGGCCCTCATCGTGACCCCGGCGCGGACGTCCACCGGCACCAAGACCGCGCTGGCCATCGTGGTCGACATCATCGCTCAGAGCGGGCCGGCCAAGGGCTGAAGGCGGTTCGCTACTTAGGGTGGCTGAACGCTAACTCAAAGTGGCCGGCCTGTAGAAAATGGCGCCAATGGGTGCGCGGAATGTCACTCTCAGTCAATTAGTGCGCCAAATGAGGTCACTAGACGTGACCTAAGTGACTTATAGTCGAATAGCCGGGCCGACGATGGGTACTTGGCGGAATCCTCGTCGAGCCCGGCTCACGCTTAGCTAACGCTCGTTACAGCTCGTAAGCAAGTGGTTCCCGTAAACAGGTGGTCACTCCTTGTTGCGCCAACAGCGCCGTTCTTGCGATGTTGGGGCCTCGGGCGGCCCCCGTCCGCCAAGTCGATAGACCGCCCGAAGCTGAGCGCTAAACCGGCTCGGCTGACGCTGCGTGATGCAGCGTGGCGTGAATCACGCTAACGGGTGACGGCTCGGGTGCCCCATCGACTCGGTGTCGCCTGACCTTGTCACGTTGCTGCCGTACTCGGCAGGTGATCAGGAGGCGAGAGCGAAGCGCTTGGCCGAGCGCGCACTTGGCCCGGTGCGGGTCGCGGTGACCGCGATCATCAACTGCATCGCTCGCGGCATGAGCAGTCGGGCGCCTGGCAGGTTCAGCTGCACTCCAGCCGACCGCGGATCGATCGTGCCCTGCGCGTTGAGCGTCACGGACGAATCGGCGTTCTCGGCGACCGCAGCCTTCAGCGTCAGCGGGGTCGCCGCGCCGGCGATCTCGAGCAGGCCTTCCACGTCGAACCCGGCTCCGGTCCAGCGCACCACGGTGCTGGCGTAGTGGGCGAGCGGGTGCCGGTGGACCCGGAACGGGTCGGCGATGCGCAGCATGTCGTCCCAGATGGTGTTGCCGGTCGTGATGGTCCGCACGTCGACGCAGACGCCGACCCGGGATCCGTTCGGATCCGCGGCTAGATGCAGACCGCCGCGCACCTCGCCGAACTGCGCCTTGACGGTTGGGGCGATTCGCGAAGCGCGCCCGCTGAAGGAGATGCTGGACCTGCTGGTTTCCACGATCCAGTCGCCGGCCGGCGGGAGGCCGGCCGGCCGCACGCGACGGGAGACCTGCGAAGGAATGCGTGTCGTTTTCATGATGTGCGCCATACTGTGCCACTGCGGCTGGCTTGCCCGCTGGAAGTCTGCTAGGCGACAGCGTTTTGATTTCGGCGATCTGCTCGGCTCGGGCGATAGCCTGCCCCGATGCCCAGGGAAGCGGACGAGCTGACAATTGACGAGCTTGCCCGCGCGGTCGGTATGACGGTTCGCAACGTCCGCGCGTACGCCGCTCGCGGGCTGCTGGCCCCCCGCGGCTGATCGGCCGTACCGGCTACTACGCCACCGAGCACGTCGAGCAGCTCAGCCTGGTCCGCGACCTGCTGGAGGAGGGCTTGACCCTGGCGGCAGTCGAGCGGGTCCTCGCCGCCGATGCTTGCACGGCGAGCCTGGCGCTGGCGATGCTGCGGACGGTTCGCGATCCCTGGCGCCCGGAGGCCGAGGAGGAGATCGACGCTGCGGCGCTGGCCGCCAGAGCCGGGGTCAAGCCCGATCCGTCGCTGGTGGTCCAGCTGGTCGAGGGCGGCATCGTTCGCCTGTTGCCGGACGGGAAGCTGCGCCTCCTGCATGATGTCACATCCTTAATGTATGACAGTCACGGAGGTCGGCAGGCAGTTCGTCTCGCGCGAGCAGCTCGCCGCTCGTTTGCTGCGCTCGTCCGCCAAAGCGAGCTTCGATCCGCTCGTTGAGGTGGATTGGGACACTCCCGCCGATCCGGCGCGACCGGGCCTGCCCTGGCGGCGCTGCTCGCTCTACTGCACGGCGATGTGGGAGTCGCTGACGACGCCCAGCGCGCGGAGCTGACGCGACACGAGGCCGCGAGCATCGCCAGTGTCGGCATCTGGTTCGAGCTGATCCTGATCACCATGCTCACTCGCCATATCTATGAGCAGGACGCGAAGACCCAGCATGTTCAGTACGCACTGACGGAGATCGCTGACGAGTGCCGGCACTCGATCATGTTCGGCATGATGATCGACAAGCTCGGCGCTCCGGCCTACGGCCCGGGCCGCAAGGCGCACGCGCTGGGGAAGTTCTTCCGTGCGACGGCGAGCCCGACGGAGATCTTCGCCGGCGCCCTGTTCGTCGAGGAGGTGCTCGACGCACTGCAGCGCGAAGCCGTGAAGGACGACGACGTGCAGCCGTTCGTCCGCGAAGTCATGCACATTCACGTGGCCGAGGAGGCGCGTCACATGCGCTACGCCTCGGAAGAACTCGCCCGCCAATGGGCCGAGGTGAAGGGCCCCCGAAAATTCGTGAGCTCGATCCGGCTCGCGATCGCTTGTGTCACCGCGTCGCAGCGGTTGATTCATCCGCGCGCTTACGGTGCGGTAGGCCTCGATATCGGCGCCGCAAAGGCAGTGGCCGCCGCAAACCCGAAATGGCGGGAGACAAAGGCCTGGGCAGCGCGCAAGGTGATCGCCGATTTCGAGGCGATGGGCCTGCTCGACGCCGCCCCCGCGCGACGGATTTACCAGCGCGCCGGACTCTGGCCGGCGCCAGCTGCCGGCTGAGTTACTGAGGAGACGTCGGGGCGATGACGTAGCTCGGAGCTGAACTGGTGCTGAGGATCCGGGCCGATCCCGCCGCTGCGATCACCAGGCTGAGGTTCTCGCCCTGCGGAATGTTGACGTCCACCCTTGGGAGGGCGAAGGACACCGTGCCGGTGCCGGTCGCGGTGGCCGTGGTCGAGGTCAACACCGAGCAGGCTCCGCCGTAGACCGAGCGCGTCACGCTGATCGTGAGCGGCACCGTGCCCGAGGCCGCCACGTGAAGCAGACCGGGCCACGTGCCGTGGAACGGAAACGTCGCCGTGACCGGGGCGGTCCAGCGGCCGGCCATCCCGTTGCCGCAGGCTCCGCCGAGCGACGGTCCGACGCTCTGATCGGTGCCATCGGCCGTGCCGCGGTCAGGCTGGAGCAGATCGCCACCGGAAAGGTAGAGCTGCCAATTGGTGGCTACGGGCGCGGAAGCGGCGGCGGGGAGCCGGCCGAGCGGCGCGCGTGGTTGGCCGTGCGGGACGTAGCCCTCTCCGCCGCTCGGTACCCCTCCGCCGACCGGCGCCTGCCCGCCGACCGGGGGCAGGTTCGGAACGACGGACTGCACGGTTCCCGGGGCGTTGTAGATGTAACGCGAGTGGTCCGGGCGACCTGTGGGATCCGCAGCCAGGAGGGGCGTATTGGCGGCCGGGGCTTGGGAGGCTCCCCCTTCGCCCAGCACGGTACTGCCGATGCCGAATCCGCCCGCGGCAAGGATTGCGGCGCCGGCGATCGCGGTCAAGGGCGTCGGCACGAGAGTTCCAACGAGGTAGGTGTGACGTGCGTTACGGGTTTTCCCTTCCCGGACAAAAGCCACGCAGCAACCGGTTTACCGGCGTGTCGAGGCGCGATCGCCGTCCGATTGGGTGACTTCCCTGACCCGGGTCTACATGGGGCGTCACTTTCCAGGTAGAAAGCGGGTTCAGGGTTTGTCAGTGGGTCGCCGGAGCTGTCCGGTGCCGGAACAGAGAGAGCAGACGTCGATGGATGCCACGACCTACGTCAGCACCGAGTTGGTCCTGGATCTGTTGATGCCGGGAGACGCTCCGGTGCCGGTGACGGCCCGCTTCGGATTCCGCACCGAAGACCCGTTCGCGATCACGTTGAACTTCCTCGTCGAAGGCGGCGAGTGGGTCACTTGGACCTTTGCGCGCGGCCTTCTGGAAGAGGGTCTCAACGCACCCTCCGGCGACGGTGACGTCCAGCTCTGGCCGGGCGAGCGTGACGGTGCCGCCGTGCTGTACCTGCGTACGAGCAGCCCCCACGGCTCGGCGACGTTCGTGCTGCCGCTCGCCGGCACCACCGAATTCCTGCTGCGCACCTATGCCCGCGTGCCACTCGGTTGCGAGCCGGACTTCCTCGACCTGGATTCCGAGCTCACCGTGCTGCTGGGCGAGTACGACGCCTGACCGCAGCGCCTAGAAGTGGCAGGCTGGCGGGGTGCCTGCGGAGCCTGTTGAACGCGTCGCCGAGGTCCTTCGCCGCATCGCATACCTGCTGGAACGCGCCCACGAGCCCACCTTTCGGGTGCGCGCCTTCCGCCGCGGCGCCGAGACCATCGAGCAGCTTGATCCCGCCGAGCTGCTGCGCCGTGCAGAAGCGGGGTCGCTGACCGAGCTCGCGGGGGTCGGCGACGTCATCGCGCGGACCGTCACCGAGGCGCTGGCCGGCGAGACGCCGGTCTACCTGCGGCGGTTGGAGGCGACCGCGGGCGAGCCGGTCGCCGAAGGTGGCAAAAAGCTGCGCGCGGCCCTCAGAGGCGATCTGCACACCCATTCCGACTGGTCGGATGGCGGTTCACCCATCGAGGAGATGGCTCGCGCAGGAGCGGCGCTGGGGCACGAATACATGGTGCTGACCGACCACTCGCCGCGTCTGAAGGTCGCGAATGGTCTGACTCCGGAACGGCTGCGGCGCCAGCTCGAAGTTGTCGCCGAGGTCAATGCCGACCTGGCGCCGTTTCGGCTGCTGACCGGAATCGAGGTCGACATCCTGGAGGACGGTTCGCTGGACCAGGAGCCGGACTTGCTGGCCGCGCTCGACGTCGTGGTGGCGTCCGTGCATTCGAAGCTGCGCATGTCAGCTGCTGAGATGACCCCGCGAATGGTGCGGGCGATCGCCAACCCCCACGTCGACGTCCTCGGCCACTGCACGGGACGCATCGTGGTGGGCAAGGGACGCCCGGAGTCGGAGTTCGACGCCGAGATCGTGTTCGCCGCCTGCGAGAGGTTCGGCGTCGCCGTCGAGGTCAACTCCCGACCGGAGCGCCTGGACCCGCCCAAACGGTTGCTGCGGCTGGCGATTGAGGCCGGCTGCCGCATCAGCATCAACACCGACGCGCATGCCCCCGGGCAGCTGGAATGGCAGCCGTACGGGTGCGAGCGGGCGGCCGCTTGCGGGGTCGACGTCGCGACGATCGTCAACACCTGGGCGGTGGACGACCTGCTCGTCTGGACCGGCCGTCACCAGCGGGGCAACTAGCGCGAGTAGTTCCGCGGGGTGCGGTAGCTGGGGCCGCGCTCGGGCGGGCCGGTGCGCGAGGTCCACCGCCACTGCGCAGAGATGCGCCCGGCGTGCAGGCCGGGCACAGGTGGAATGCCGTGCAGCCAGTCGGCCTGCCCGGCCGCCGAGGACGAACAGATCGCCGTCACCCGGCGCCAGATCGATGGTCGGCGCAGTTCGTAGGCGCCCGGGGTTCCCGGCGGATGCGCCGTGGGGCGTACCGAGGCGCCGAGGCGGGGTTCGGTCGACCCAACTCGCCGCATCCAGCGGCAGTCTTCGAGCAGGGCCGATGGCCGCTCACTCATCGCGCGTCGCCGCCCACCCCCGAACGATTCACCGGACCGCCAGCTTCATATCTTTCACCCAGGTGTCGCGCGTATCCCTATCTTGCCTGCTCCGGGTACTGATGAGGGGCGGCCTGGATGGCCGTAAAGGCACGCGAATTCGGGCCGTCGCAAGATTAGGGGTTTAGGTCGCCGTTAGGCCATCCGATGCAACGGAGGTGCCCCTGAAAGGGGCCGCGCCAGGGACCTGCCTAGTCCTGCCCAACCCTGGTGTGCCTCGACCTTAGCCCTGGGCAGGGGCGGAGATTCACCCCTCTCAGTGACGCCTTCAGGCGCCGACCGGAGGGCGAAGCGGCTCGGACGTAGATCCGGACGGGCGCTCTTTCAGTCGTGCCGATCCGGCAGCTGAACCCGCAGGCGTCGTGGAGGAAATCATGTCGGTCGATGTACTTGAGCGCGCCCAAAAAGCGCCTGCGTCACGTAAGAAGCCCGGCCTCGCTCGACTCCTGCTGTTGCTCGTCACCCTCCTGACCGGCGCTCTGGCCATCACCAGCTGCCAGATCGGCTTCAGCGTGGCGAGCTCGCCGATCAGCCCGGCCAACCGGCCGACGGCGGTCGCCGGCTACAGCAACGGCCAGCTGCCGTCGTCTCAGCTCTACGTCTACAACGGTAACTGCACCCTCTACCGCCCCACCGTCGGCAGCTTCAGCGCGATGATTGCCGCGGCTCACCGCGACGGCGTCGACCTGCAGCCGGCGGAGTGCTACCGCGACTACGCGGGCCAAATCTACTGGCGCAAGTGGTGGTGTGCTCAAGACATCTGCGCCAACGCCGCGACCCCGGGCTACAGCAACCACGGGTGGGGCAAGGCCGTCGACCTGCGTGACCAGCACGGCAGCCTCACCTGGAACTCGCCCGGTTACAAGTGGATGGTCGCTCACGCCGGTCAGTACGGCTGGAACCACCCCGGCGGCGTCAACGAGGCGTGGCACTGGGAATGGGTCGGCGACGGCGGCACCCTGCACGGCTACGGCGTCCGCATCGACCTCATGAAGTGGGCCAGCTGACCAGCTCTTGAACCGCGCCGGTTCTGACCCGTGGCAGGTCAGAACCGGTGCGTTTCTGCGTCGGACGACGCTAGCCGCTGACCGGTGCGGCGTCATCTTCGACGGCCGAGCCGGTATCCGGCCGCGTCGTCTCGAAGGCGTAGCGCTCCACGGCCTCCTTGACGGTTCCCGCCGCGATCTCACCCCGGCGTGCCAGCGATTGCAGCGCGGCGATCGTGATGGACGGCGCGTCGACGCGAAACCAGCGTCGCAGCGCGGCCCGGGTGTCTGAACGCCCGTAGCCATCAGTGCCGAGCGACGTCCAGTCGGCCGGGACCCAGCGTGAGATCAGGTCGGGTATGGCCCGCTGGAAGTCGCTCACCGCGACGACCGGTCCGCTGTCACGAAGCGCGGTCGTCACGAACGGCACGTGAGCCGGCTCGTCCGGGTGCAGCAGGTTGTGCTGCTCGCAGGCGATCCCGTCGCGGTGCAGCTCGTTCCACGACGTCGCCGACCACAGATCGGCCGCGACGCCCCAGTCGTCGGCCAGCAACTCTTGAGCGCGCCGGGCGGCGAGCATGGCTGATCCGCTGGCCAGCAGCGAGACCGACGGACGCGCTGCCCCCTGCGCGTCAGGCGCAGCCCGGAAGCGATAGAGCCCGCGCAGCACGCCGTCGACGTCGATGCCCTCGGGCTCCGCCGGCTGCGGAAACGCCTCGTTGTAGAGCGTCAGGTAGTAGAAGACGGCCTCGCCGCGCTCGCCATACATCCGGTCGAGGGCCTCGCGGAAGATGTGGCGCAGCTCGTACGCGAAAGCGGGGTCGTAGGCGACACAGAACGGATTGGAGGCGGCGAGCAGGAGCGAGTGACCGTCTTGGTGTTGCAGGCCCTCACCGTTGAGCGTGGTGCGCCCGGCGGTGGCGCCGAGCAGGAATCCCTTGCCGAGCTGATCGCCGAAGGACCACATCTGGTCGCCGGTGCGCTGGAACCCGAACATCGAGTAGAAGACGTAGATCGGGATCATTGGCGTGCTGTGGGTCGCGTACGACGTCCCGGCGGCGATCGTGCTGCCCATCGCGCCGGCCTCGCTGATCCCCTCGTGCAGGATGACGCCCGTGGTCGACTCCTGGTAGGAGAGCAGCAGTTCGCGGTCGACGGCCTCGTACTTCTGGCCGTGCGGGGAGTAGATCTTGGCCGTCGGGAAGAGCGAATCCATGCCGAACGTGCGCGCTTCGTCAGGCACGATCGGCACGAAGCGCTTGCCGAGCTCCGGGTCCTTCATGAGCTCCTTGAGCAGGCGGACGAACGCCATCGTGGTGGCCACGGCCTGCTTGCCGGAGCCGCCCTTCAACACGTCGAACGTCGTCTCCGGCGGCTGCTTCAGCGGCTTGCTGCGCACCAGCCGCGACGGAAGCGAACCGCCCAGAGCGGCTCGGCGCTCGCGCATGTAATCGATCTCGTCGGAGTCCGGCCCCGGGTGGTAGTACGGCGGCAGGTCGCCCTCGAGATCGGCGTCGCGGATGGGCAGGTACAGCCGGTCGCGGAAGTCTTTCAGCTCCGCCTTCGTCAGCTTTTTCATCTGGTGGGTGGCGTTGCGGGCCTCGAAGTCGGCGCCGAGCGTCCAGCCCTTGATCGTGTGGGCCAGGATGACCGTCGGCTGGCCCTCGTGTTCGACCGCGGCTTTGTAGGCGGCGTAGAGCTTGTGGTAGTCGTGACCGCCGCGTGAGAGCTTGCGCAGATCGTCGTCGGAGAGGCCCTTGACCATCCGGCGCAGCCGCGGGTCGCCGCCGAAGAAGTGTTCGCGGATGTATTCGCCGGTCGAGGTGCTGTAGGTCTGGAACTGGCCGTCGGGCGTGGTGTTCATCCGGTGGACCAGCGCGCCGTCGACGTCCTGGGCGAGCAGCGGATCCCAGTCGCGCCCCCAGACGACCTTGATGACGTTCCAGCCGGCGCCGCGGAAGTACGACTCCAACTCCTGCATGATCTTTCCGTTGCCGCGCACCGGGCCGTCGAGGCGTTGCAGGTTGCAGTTAACGACGAAGATCAAGTTGTCGAGCTCCTCGCGGGCCGCGACCCCGATGGCGCCCAAGGCCTCCGGCTCGTCCATCTCGCCGTCGCCGAGGAACGCCCACACCCGGCTGCGGCTGGTGTCGTGCAGCTGGCGGTTCAGCAAATAGTGGTTGAAGCGGGCCTGGTAGATCGCGTTGATGGGGCCGAGGCCCATCGAGACCGTCGGGAACTCCCAGAAGTCCGGCATGAGCCGCGGGTGGGGGTAGGCCGGCAGGCCTGCGGCGCTGATCTCCTGCCGGAAGCCGTCCAGCTGGTGTTCGCCGAGCCGTCCCTCGAGATACGCCCGGGCGTAGATGCCGGGGGAGGCGTGGCCCTGGAAGAAGACCTGGTCACCGCTCTCGCCGTGGTCCTTGCCGCGGAAGAAGTGGTTGAAGCCGACCTCGTACAGGCTGGCGGCGCTCGCGTAGGTGGCGATGTGGCCGCCGACCCCGAGCCCCTCGCGGTTGGCCCGGCTGACCATGATCGCGGCGTTCCAGCGCACGTAGGCGCGAATGCGCCGCTCGACGTGTTCCTCGCCCGGGAACCACGGCTCGCGCTCCGGCGGGATCGTGTTTATGAAGTCGGTGCTGCGCAGCGCCGGCACGCCGATCGACTGCTCGCGGGCGCGTTCGAGCAGCTTCAGGAGCAGGAAGCGGGCCCGGCCGCGACCCTCGGCGTCGATGACGGCGTCGAGACTCTCGATCCACTCTCGGGTCTCGCCGGGATCTACGTCGGGCAGCTGGCTCGGCAGCCCATCGGTAATGACGGAGTAGCGGTTGGATCGACCGTCTTGCTGGGCCACGGCACCTCAATCTGTCGCTGCGGCGGGGCTGCCTGCGCCGGCTCCGCCTCCCGCGCGGGGACGACCCCCATGCTGCCACCGGCAGGCGACAGAGTCGTGTCGCGCGAAGCCGCCCGATGATTGAGCCGGCTAAAAGGCGGGCAGGCGGGCGTTGACGCACCGGGTCGTGGACGGCGGCTTCGGCGTCGGCCAGAGGCAGGAGGCCGGGTGCAGACGCGAGAGCTTTCGGTGCGTACCGGTTCGCGCCCCGCCGTTGTCGACCTCACTCGCGACGCGGCCGATTTCGTACGCACCCTCGGCGACGACGTCAGCGGCCTGCTGGCGGTGTTCGTCCCGCACGCCACCGCGGGTGTCGCCGTGCTCGAACTCGGATCCGGCAGCGACGACGATCTGCTGGCTGCACTCGATGACCTGCTTCCGGTCGAGGACCGCTACCGGCATGCCCACGGGTCCGTTGGTCACGGTCGCTCCCACGTGATGCCGGCGTTCATCGCACCGTCCGTCGTGATCCCGGTCCTCGACGGCCGGCTCACGCTCGGGACGTGGCAGTCCATCGCGCTGGTCGATCTGAACATCGACAACCCCTCCCGATCGGTCCGGTTGAGCTTCATCTCCGGCTAGCTGATGGGCGGCGTGGGCGGTTGGCCCCGTTTCTTAGCTCCCCGGCGATCATCAGTTGCAGATTCTCGGCCGTTCGGCTTGCACTCTTAGGGCTGCTCGGGTGGACTACCGGCAGCAGCCTTCGATCAAGAGATCAGACATCGAGCTAGTGAAGGAGTGACCGTTGAGTCCGACCGCGGCCAACGCGGGGGGCCGCCCCGAGTCAGCAAGTAGTGCTCAGGGTCGTGCCCATCGGCTGGGTGTCGATTCCGGCAGCCTTGTCCAGTCGCTCAACGAAGACGACGACGTCGCGGTGGACCTGCTCGATGAGGTGACCGCACTGTCGGGAACCGAACTCGTTCCCGAGGATTCCGACGACGTCGTTGATGTCGTCCTGCTCTGGTGGCGCGACGACGACGGCGATCTCGTCGACGCCCTCGTCGATGCCCGTCGCCAACTTTCCGACGATGGCGTGCTCTGGCTGCTGACGCCAAAAGCGGGTCGCGAGGGTCACGTCGAGCCGAGCGACGTCCTCGAAGCAGTCCCGACCGCCGGCCTCGTCCAGACGAGCACTACGAGCATGGCCTCAGAGTGGACCGGGATTCGGCTCGCCGGTCGGCGCGGGCAGGCCAAGACCCGCTGAGCTCGCCGTTTGGTGCGTGACACGCGGGAGCTCTCGTAACCAACTGGACCCGTTCAGCGGCGCGTGAGCCGATTCAGCGCGCCGCCGGCCCCGGCAAGCCCCTTGGCGGCCATCCGAAGCGCGGGGCCGCCGGGGATTCCGGGCACCGTTTCCACGATGGGGGCGAGCCCGAGCAGGCCGGGTAGGCCATGGACCTTGAGTCGGCGCGTGGCCACGGCTTTCAGCGGATTGACGCGGCCGGCCGAGGCCTCGAGCAGCGTCACCGCGCTGGACTCGATACGTACCGGCAGCTTTCCGTTAAAGAGTTCGTGCTGGCCCCAGCGCCCGATCTGCCAGCCGGTGCCGAGCGAGCGAAACGCCCACGAGCCAACCTCGCTGCGAATGCCTGCGGTGCTTTCGATCCCGACCCGGGCGGCGAGCGCGCCGACGGCGTCGGTGAGGGCGGCCAGCCCGGCATCCAAGAGCGATCCGGCGGGTGCCGGGGCGCCGCAGGAGACGAGATCAAGGCTGTGAACGGCCAGCTCATAAATCTGCGCGTGCAGGATCGTGAGCGCGGGGAGCGGCCCGACCGTGGAGACCACCAGGACGTGGTCGAATTCCTGCGGCTCATCCGACTTCAGGTACGCCGCCGCCTGGTCACGGGCCCGGGTGAGCGCTCCGATCACGTCGTCGCGGCTCGCCTCCCGATGGGCTTCGACGATCCAGGCATTGCCCTCGTCGGGGTCCGGTGGATGCTCCGGGCGACGGCCGTTCTTGGCCTCGCGGGCGGCGACGATCACGCCGTTGACCGGCTGGTAGTCATCCCAGGCGCCGAGGTGAACGCAGATCTCCTGGGCCCGCCAGCCGGGGAGTCGGCTCTTGGCGTTCAGGTCGACCCGCTCTGCGACCCGCAGAAAGTCGTCCCAGGCACCTACCACTCGCTCGCGAATCTCGGCGCGGCCATGGGCGATGGCGCCGAGTTCGGCGAACGGGTTGGCGGATGGCATGCTCAGGGCTTACCACGCCGCCGCCGGGCCAACTCTATTACCGCTTGTAATGCGCGTCCGTCTTGTCCCCACTTGCACCTTGTGCGGCAACCGTTCGGAAGGATGATCCGTGAGCCTCGAGGTCGGCGGCAGCGCCCCGGATTTCACCCTCAAGGACCAGCACAACGGCGAGGTCACGCTCGCGTCGTTCAAGGGCAAGCAGGCGATTGTACTGCTGTTCTACCCGGCCACTTTCACCGGGGTCTGCCGCGGCGAGCTGCGAGCGGTGCAGGACGACCTGGCCACCTTTCAGAACGACAAGGTGCAGGTGCTCGCCGTCTCGGTCGACTCGCCGTTTTCCCACAAGGTGTGGGCCGAGCAGGAGGGATTCAGCTTCCCGATCCTGTCCGACTTCTGGCCGCACGGAGCGGTTGCGCAGGCGTACGGAGTCTTCAACGATGTGGTCGGTCGGGCCACCCGTGGGACGTTCGTGATCGACAAGGAGGGCGCCGTGCGCTGGGCTGTCGTCAACGCGATTCCGGACGCACGCGACCATTCCGAGTACGCCAAGGTGCTGGCCGACCTGTAGCCATCCCGTAGCCGTTGTCGAGTCGCCGGAGGAGGAGCCATGCCGTGCCAGCGTTGCGGTGCTCGCCAGGGCGACCCGGCCCGCGGTCCGAGCCCCTGGAAGCGCGCAGTCAGCGCGGGGGAGCAGATCCTCGTCTGCCCGACTTGCCAGCAGGACGCCGGCTGGCGCACCGGCCTTGACCACTGCCCCGGCTGCGACAGCCTGCGACTGTCGAAGACGCTCGGCGTGCTGCGCTGCTCAGCGTGCGGGTGGACCGGTGATGCTGCGAGTTCAGCCACGGGCGTACCGGATCCGGACGAGCGGCTAGCTGCCGAGGTGCGGGCCGCGCTCGACCGCGTGCTCGGCGAGGCCCAGTAGGCTCGCTGCGCGCGGGCGTGTAGCTCAGCGGGAGAGCATTCGCCTTACAAGCGAAGGGTCGCAGGTTCGACACCTGCCACGCCCACCGTGCGAAAGCCTTGGGCCGGCGGCTGATCTCGCGGTGAGCGTGGCCGGCAGCGGGGTCAGCTGCCCGAGGGCTCGGACTCTGCTCGTTCCGGAGCCGCCGACGGCCCCGGTGCCCAGCCCGGATCGGTGGCGGGCGCGGTCTCCGATTCCGTTGCCGGCGCGGTTACGCGCTCTGCCGGCGCCGGCGCCGGGGCCTGCGACTCGGTTTCGATCTCGCTGCTCGACGCTGGAGTGGACAGGCTTTCGGCCCCGCCGTCGAAACCCGTTTCAGCCGGCTCGGCCGTTGCGGCCGCCGCGGGGCTCGGCGCGACGCCGACCGGCGGCACCCGGTGGGTCGCGGGAGCCGGGGGAGCGGGCTGGGCAGCCAGCCGTTTGATGTGTGCCGTGGCCGCGGCGATCTGTCCCGCGAAGCGGCTGCGGGCCGCGCTGGAGCTCGCCTGGGGCAGCAGACCGTTTGCTGAGAGCAGCAGGAACCGGGCCTGGTTGAGCTGCAACCCACGGCTCGAGTACGGTTGCGCGTCCGCCCGGGCGAGCAGCCCGTTGGCGGCCACCAGGTCGCGCGTGATCTGGCCGTCGGACGTCGGGGCCGGCCCGAAGATCAACTGGTGGAGCGGAAAGAGCGGGGATTGCCGGGAGCTGGAGAGTGCGGCGGCCGCTCCGGTCGAGGCTAGAACCAGCGCCCCGGCGACCGGAAGCACCGCGAGCCGGCGATGATTCCACCGACGCGGAGAAATCGCCGTCGTTGCAGGCAGGCTGGTGTCGTCGGGGTCGTCGGGGTCGTTGGGGTCGCCGAGCAGGCTCGCAGAGTCGTCCAGGTCGCGCCAGCCGAGCAGGGCGGCGGTGCGCCGGTCGACGTCGTCACGCAGATCGACGAGAATTTGGAGCGCCGGGTCGGCGGCTGATCCAACACCCAGCCGCAGCAGCTCGATGTCCTGGTCCAGATCCAGGATCTCGGCCAGGGCGCTGTCATCCGGGAAGTGCGAAGTAGTCATGACGCCACCGCAGTTTCGCTGCTCATCCGCTGGCGTAACGCCGTCATTCCGCGGTACTGGATCACCCGAACGCTTCCGACGGTCAGACCGAGGGCCTCGGCTGTCTCACCGCACGACAGTCCCACGATCACCCGTAGCAGCAAGACGTCGCGCTGGCTTGCAGGCAGGACGTCCAGCAGATCGCTGACCTCGGCGGCTGATTCGTCCTGCTCGACCAACTCGGCTGGGGTTTCGCGGCGCGGCTGGTCGTGGGCGGACATGTCGTTGCAGAGGGCCTCGCGGCGGCGCGCCCGCTGCCGGCTGCGATCGGCGAGCTTGTTTCGGGTGATGGCGAACACGACGGCCCATACCGGTCGGCCCTCGTCGCGCCAGCGGTCGACGGCGGCCAGAACGGCCACGCACACGTCCTGGGTCACGTCGTCGGCATCGTGATCCGATAGGCCGCGGGCCAGCACGTACCGCAGGATTGCGGGACGAATCAGGCGGATCAGCGCCTCCCGACTGCCCTCGTCGCCCTGCTGGGCCGAGAGGGCGAGAGAAGTCAGCTCCTCGCTGGGGACGTCCATCCCCCTTCTATCGATAGCCGACGGGCCGACATGAACAGCAGCATCAGCATTCCCGAAGTTTCTGTGGCCCGTACGCCGATCGGGTGGTCAGCGTCCGGGGCTGATAACGCTCGGTGCGGCGCCAGCGATGTACGAGGGTCCGCCCCTGCAACCCTTCGGATGTCCTCATGAAACGTGTGTCCCGGATAGCGCTCACACTCGCAGCCACGACCGGCGCCCTCGGCGGCGCGGCGGTAACGGTCGCCTCGGTGGCTACCTCGGCAGCCGGCGGTTCCCCCGTTTCGGCCGCGCCCGCCGCTCCGGTACGGACTCCGGCAGTCAGCGCGCCGGAGCGAGCCGCGCTGAGCCGCCAGTCGGCGGCGCTCCGCCAGCGCATGCTGCGCCTGGACCGCGATATCGCCGCTACTCAAAGGCGCCTGCGCGATGCGCGTCGCTTCGCTGCGGCCGCAGCGGCTGTTCCGGTGGCCCAACCGGTCGTCGCAGCCGCGCCCGCGCCTGCGCCTGCGTGGTCCGCGCCGGCAGCGGTGCAGTACGCCCCGCAGCCGGCGCCCACCTACGTAGCGGCACCGGCTGCGGCTGCGGCGCCAGTGGTCGTTGCCGCCCCACCCGTCGTCGCCCCGCCGCCGCCTCCGCCGGCCCACACGACGACCGGTGCGTCCGGTGCCGCGCCGGGTGCTGAGCCGGAAGACGGTGGCCACGATGACTGAGGCCCGCGGATCGCAAACGCGCTGGTCGGCGGCAGCGTTGCTGGCACCCACGGCGGCGGCGCTGTTCACCGGCGCAACGGTCTGGACGCTGCACCATCCGCCCGCATCCACCGTCAGCAACACCAGTGGGGCCAAGGCGGCGGCCGCGCCGGCCGCGCCGGCCGTTCGTCACCCGGTCGTGGACCCGGCGGTGATCGCCATGCGCGGCTCCGTGCATCGTGACGCGGCTCGGATGGCGAAGCTCCAACGCACGCTGGCCGCCCTGCGCCTGCAGGCCGCTGCCCCTGCGCCGTCCGCAAGTTCGCCCGCGGCTGCGGGTGGGACCGGGACGGCGGCGACAGTCGGCCCGGCAGGCTCGGGGTCGTACGCGGCCCCGGCCGGCCAGGCCGCCCCCGCCTACGTCCCCGCGCCCGCCTACGTCGCCCCCCCGGCCTACGTGCCCGCAGCCACCTCGGTGAGCCGCCCGGTGACCCCGGCGCCGGCCCCTGCGCCAGCCCCCGTGGTGCAGCAGCCGGCGCCGGCCCCGCCGCCCCCCCCGGTGCACACGACCACCGGTGCGTCGGGAGCTCCGAAATGACCGCGCTCGCCGACGAAACGATGCGTTCCACCGCTCTCGTGCATCGGTTTCGGTGCATGGCGGTCGACGTCACCGTCGAGCTGAGCTATCCGGCCGGCAATGCCCAGGTCGCTGCGGACCGGGCGCAGGACGTCTTTCGCCGTGTCGAAACGGCGTGCACCCGCTTTGACCCCACCAGCGCGCTGATGCGAGCAAACGCGTCCGGCGAAGCGTGGTGTGAGGTCCCCCCGGTCTGCTACGACGCTCTGGTCGAGGCCGAACGTGCCCACCGGCGCACCAACGGCCGTTTCGATCCCCGTGTCCTTCGGGAGCTGACGGCTCTCGGCTACGACCGTTCGCTGCCTTTCGGTTCCGGCCCGCTCGATCTCGGCCCGCGTACGAACGCATCAGGCAGCGGCCGAACGTTGCGCCTCCGGCCGCCATGGCGACCCGGTTTCGACCCCGCCAACTCCGCCGTGCGGATCGGCCCAGTCCCGGTCGACCTCGGCGGGATCGGCAAGGGACTCGCGGTGCGCTGGGCCGCTGAGGTGCTGCGCGGCTCCGCGGAGTCCTACCTCGTCGAAGCCGGCGGCGATCTGATCACCGCTGGCCCCGGACCGACCCGGGACGGATGGCACGCCTCCGTCGAGGATCCACGCGGCGGGCCGGATCCGATCGCCGTCCTGGACGTCACCGGGCGCGGATGCGCGACGTCATCGATCCGGCTGCGTTCGTGGCGGGTGAACGGCCGCCCGGTCCACCACCTGCTCGATCCGCTCACCGGCGAACCAGGCGGGGAAGGGCTGCTCTCGGTCACGGTTCTCGACCCTGATCCGGCGGCCGCTGAGGTGTGGAGCAAGACGCTCTTCCTCGCCGGTCGAACCGGAATTGCCGCCGCCGCGCAGGCGCTGGGGCTGCCGGCCCTCTGGGTCGACGTGCACGGGGCTATGGCGGTCAGCACGGCCCTTGGCAGCGCACTGCTCTGGCGGGCGTCCGATGGTGGCTGAACTGACCGAATTCCGGCGCCCCACTCTCGCGGGAGCGCCGCCGGTACGAGTGCGCGGGACGGTCACGCGTACCGCAATCATGGTTGTCGCAACGGCGGCGAGCTCGGCCCTCAGCGCGTGGCTCGTCGGTGCTGCCGTTTCCTCGATCGCCTCGGACAAGATGGCGCCCTGGCTCCTGGCCCGAGCCGCCGGGGTGAGCTCGTACCTCTTGATCGTGGCGCTGGTCTGCTTCGGGTTGTTCCTGTCGCATCCGGCGGCGGCTCGCGTACGACGGCCCGGACCGGCCTTTCGACTACGGGTTCACGTCAGCCTCGCCGTCTTCACACTGGTCTTCACCGTGCTGCACATCGCGGCGCTCATCTCGGACCGCTACGCCGGGGTCGGCTGGCGGGGCGCGCTCGTACCCGGGCTCGCCGCCTACCGGCCGCTGCCCGTCACGCTCGGCGTCATCGGGCTCTACGCCGGGCTGCTCGCCGGGATCACGGCAGCCGCCGCGGGCCGGTTCGCCGGCCGCGTGTGGTGGCCAATCCACAAGGTTGCGATCGTCAGCCTGCTCCTGGTGTGGCTGCACGGGGTCCTGGCTGGCAGCGATACGCCTGCCCTGCTCACCATGTACGTCGCGACGGGAGGCCTGGTGGTCACGCTCGCCATCAGCCGATACACGGCGCGGACCCGCGTCGATGAGGTCGAGCGGCTGCTGGCGCACGAGAACCGGTCGGGGTCGCACCGATGACCCGCGGACTGCACATTGCCCACCTTGCCGCGTCCGTGACGGGCGCCCGGGCCGGATTGCTTCCGGTGCCGTACTACCGCTACCCGCTGCTGCCGCGCGGGCGCGAGCCGGCACTCGGCGACGAATCCGTGGAGGGTCTGGCGGCTCACGTGACCAGGTTCGGCGACCGGCCGGCCGCGACCGGCACGAGCGGCGGCATGCTGCTCGGGATTCTCGACGAGATCGGACTTTCGGGCGCCGGCGGCGGTCACTTCCCAGTCGCTCGTAAATGGCGCAGCGCGCTGCGCAGCGGCGGCGGCGGAATCCTCGTCGCCAACGGCGCCGAGAGCGAGCCCGCGAGCGCCAAGGACCGCGCCCTGCTCACCGCGGTTCCGCATCTGGTTCTCGACGGGCTGGCCTGCGCTGCGGAGGTGCTCGGTTCGACCGAGGCCGTCCTCTGGCTGCACGAGGACGCGCACGACGCCCGCCGGGCTGTGGCGCTGGCGATCGCCGAGCGACGGGCGCAAGGGCTGGCTGAGCTGCCCGTGCGTCAGGAGCTCGCCCCGGCCCGCTACCTGAGCGGCGAGTCCAGCGCGATCTTGCGCGTGCTCGCAGGCGGCCCTGCGCTGCCGGCGTTCACCCGCCGTCCGGCGGCGGTGGACGGCTACCGGGGCGGGCCTGCGGTCGTTCACAACGTGGAGACGCTCGCCCGCATCGGGCTGCTGGCGCGCACCGGAGTCCGGGGCCACCGATCGACCGCGCTCGTCACGGTGACGTCGCCTGGCGGGCGCACGGTTCTCGAGCTGAGCGATACCGCGACACTGGGCGACGCCGTACGCGACGGCGGCTGGCTCGGTGCGGATCCGCAAGCCGTCCTTGTCGGTGGTTACGGCGGCAGCTGGCTCGGCTGGCAGGCGGCGCGGGGCGTACGCCTGCGGGACAGCGACCTGCGCAAAGCCGGCGCGGGCCTTGGCGCCGGCGTCGTGCTGCCGCTCGGCGACGGGGAATGCGGCATCAGGCGTACCGCCGGGCTGGCGGCCTTCCTCGCTGATGCCGGCGCCCGCCAATGCGGTCCGTGCACCTTCGGGCTGCCCGCCCTGGCGGAGCGGCTGGAGGCGCTGGCGGACGGCAGCATCCGGCGGGGCGACGTCGCCCGCCTCGGGGAACTTACCCGGCTCGTCTCGGGTCGCGGCGGCTGCCATCACCCGGATGGTGCCGTGCGAATGGTGACGAGCGCCCTGCACACCTTCGCTGCTGACGTGAACCGCCACGCAGCAGGGCGGCCGTGCGCCGCCGCTGCTGCGATGGCCGAGGAGGTGGGCTGAGATGGGATGGCTTTCGAGGGGCGACGCGCAGCCCGCTCCGACGAGGCTGCGCCTCGACCCGGTGGCCTGCGACGGCGTTGGCATGTGTGCCCACCTGGCGCCTGCCCTGATCGGACTCGACCCGTGGGGATTCCCGCTCGTGCCCAGTGGGTCGCTTGGCGGCCACGACCGTAGCGCCGCCCGCCGCGCGGTCGCCGGCTGCCCGCGTCGAGCGCTCTTCTTGCACGACTAGCGGCGGCTCACGACACCTGCGGCATGACCCGCTCAGCAATGAGCTCGACGTGGTCGAGGTCGCCGATGTCGAGCGTTTGCAGGTAGACCCGGGTCAGCCCGAGTTCGCCGATGGCCCCGAGGCGTTCCACCAGCTCGTCGGGGGTGCCGGCGAGCTGGTCGCGAAGCTGCTTGCGCGGCTGGCCGATCGCCGCCGCCCGACGCTCGACCTCGGCTTCGTCGCGACCACAGCAGACGGTGTAGGCGACCGAGCGTCGCAGCGTCGCCGGATCGCGGCCGATGGCGGCGCAGGCCTCGTCGACCCGTTCGTTGATCGTGCGTACGTCAGCAAGCGGGGCAAAGGGCACGTTGAACTCGGAGGCGAAGCGGGCCGCCAGCCGCGGGGTCGTTTTCGCGCCGACGCCGCCCACGATGAGTGGGGGATGGGGATCCTGGGTCGGTCGGGGCAGTGCGGGGTTGGCGGACAGCTGGTAATGGCGACCGCTCCAGTCGAAGACCTGCCCCGGCGGCGTGGTCCAGAGGCCGGTCAGGATCTCCAACTGTTCCTCGAGGCGTTCGAACCGCTCCTTCGTCGGCGGGAACGGCACCCCGAAGGCCTCGTGCTCGCGGTCGAACCACCCGGCGCCGAGGCCGAGCTCGACCCTTCCGGCGCTCATGTCATCGACCTGCGTCACCGAAAGCGCCAGCATCCCGGGGTGGCGGAAGGTCATCGACGTCACCAGCGTGCCCAGCCGGATCCGACTCGTCTCGCGGGCCAAGCCGGCGAGCGTCGTCCAGGTATCGGTCGGCCCGGGCTGGCCGTCGCCCAGGAAGCTGAGCAGGTGGTCGCTGCGGAAGTACGCGTCGAAGCCCGCGTCTTCGCTGGCCCGGGCGAGTCGCAGCTGCTGGTCGTACGAGGCGCCGAACTGCGGTTCGGTGAAGATGCGCAGGTCCATGTCCGCGAGGCTAGCCAGCCACCCGCGCCCGCTTCAAGATCAACGCTTCAATGATCATGACTTCGTCGCCGATTCGGCCCTCAACTCATGATCATTGCAGCGTTGATCATGGGAGGTGGTGAGAATGCGGGCATGGTGACGCAGGGCAGCGGGTGCACGGTGGGCGACTGCATCGACGTGATCGAGGCGGCGTACGACCCGGCGTGGGCCGAGGAGTGGGACGCCGTCGGGCTGGCGGCTGGGGACCCGGCCGCTCGCGTAGACCATGTGCATTTCGCGGTCGATCCGACCCCGGAGGTGGCGGCCGAGGCGGTCGCCGGGGGAGCGCAGCTGCTGGTCACGCACCACCCGCTGTTTCTGCGCGGGGTGCATGGGGTCGCGGAAACGTCAGCGGGCGGGCGGGTCATCGCGACCCTGGTACGCGCCGGGTGCGCGCTCTACACCGCCCACACGAATGCTGACGTCGCGCGTCCGGGCGTCAGCGACGCGCTGGCAGACGTGCTTGGCCTCACAGACACGGTCCCGGTCGCTCCCCTGCCCGCCGCGCAGCAGCCGGGCGGAGCGCTGGACAAGCTTGTCGTCTTCGTGCCGATTGCCGATCGCGCCGGGCTGGCAGCCGCCCTCGCCGCAGCAGGGGCCGGCGGCGTCGGCGACTACGACCGTTGCAGCTGGTGGGTCCCGGGGACGGGCAGCTTTCGCCCATTGCCGGGCGCGACGCCGGCGATCGGGACCGTCGGTCAGGTGGAGGAGGTTGCCGAGGACCGGCTGGAGATGGTCGTTCCGCGCGGCCTGCGAGGCGCCGTGCTGGAGGCGCTGCGAGCGGCGCATCCGTACGAGGAGCCCGCGTTTGACGTCATCGAGCTTGCCGCGCTACCGGTGTCGCCGGCCGACGCTCGCGGGCTCGGGAGGACCGGCGACCTCGCGGAGCCGATCAGGCTGGACGCGTTCGTTGAGCGGGTGGCTGCGGTGCTGCCGCGTACCGCCTGGGGAGTGCGGGCCATCGGCGACGGGGCGCGCCTGGTCCGGCGGGTCGCCGTCTGCGGAGGTTCGGGGGGCGAGTTGGCGGGCGCAGCGGCTCGGATGGGCGCCGACGCACTGCTGACAGCCGACGCCCGCCACCATCACACCCTCGATAGCGCGGCCGCGGACGACATCGCGATCGTCGACGCGGCGCACTGGGCGACCGAGCATCCCTGGCTGGCGCGGGCAGCCATTCTCTTGCGGGACGGGTTGCCCGCTACGGTGGGGAGCCTGACGACCAGCGTGTCGGAGCTGGTGACGGATCCGTGGCGGCTGCACAGCTGCTGACGGGATCGTCGCGGACCGTACGAAAGGGAGGGCCTGTGGAAGCCGACCCGCAGGTTCAGCTGCAACTGCTAGACCTACAGGCGCTGGACAGCTCGGTCGATCGACTCGCGGTCCGGCGGCGCACGCTGGCGGAGATCGCCGATATCGAACGGCTGTCGGCGCGACTGCGCGAGCTCGCCGGGCTCTTGGAGACGGCGGAGTCTGCCAGGCACGAGAGCGCACGTGCGCAGACCAGGTTGGAGGCCGACGTCGACAATGTCCGCGCTCGCGCCGTCCGTGATCAGGGGCGCCTTGATTCCGGCGCGAACACCTCGCCGCGCGAGCTGGAGAATCTGCAGTCGGAGATCGCATCGCTCGGCCGGCGGCGGGACACGCTCGAGGACGAGTTGCTCGAGCTCATGGAGGAGGCCGAAAACGCCGCTCGCCGGGCGGATGCGCTCACCGCAGAGCGCGACCGGCTGCAGGCCGACCGGGCCGCAGCGACGTCGCGTCGCGATGGCGAGTGGGCGGCCATCGACGAGGAAACGACCCGGCTGAAGCAGGCGCGTACGACATTGGCGGCCGAGCTGCCGGTGGATCTGGTGACGTTGTACGAGCACCTGCGCGGCAATTCCGGAGGTGTCGGCGCCGCGCGGCTCTTCCGGCGCCGCTGCGAGGGCTGCCACCTGGAACTGTCCGGCAGCGACTTCAACGATGTCGCCGAGGCGCCCCCGTCGCAGGTGCTGCGCTGCGAGGAATGCCGCCGGATCCTCATCCGTACCGAAGAAAGCGGCCTGTGACACGGCTGGTCGTCGAGGCGGACGGCGGCTCGCGCGGCAATCCGGGGCCGGCTGGATATGGCGCGTTGGTACGCGAGGGTGGCCTGGTGATCGCCGAGCGTGCGGCGGCGATCGGCACCGCCACCAACAACGTCGCCGAATACCGCGGGCTCATCGCCGGCTTGCAAGCGGCACTCGACGTGGACCTGTCCGCTGAGGTCGAGGTGCGGATGGATTCCAAGCTCGTCGTCGAGCAGATGAGCGGCCGGTGGAAGATCAAGCACTCCGACATGCGGGTGCTCGCCAGCGAGGCCGCTCAACTGGTGGCCCAGTTCCCGCGCGTCAGCTTCACCTGGATCCCCCGCGCGCAGAACTCTGCCGCCGACGCGCTCGCTAACGCCGCCATGGATGCCGCCGCCGCGGGCAAGGCGCGGGCGGCCAGGAACGCTGACGTGCCGCTCGACGCCGACACTGCCGCCACCGTGGCGTCTCGCGAACCGAAGCCCTCCGGCCTGCTCGCGGCGGTCAGTGCCCTCGGGTCGGGCTGGGGACGCCCGTCCGGAGTGCCGACGACGACGGTGCTGCTGCGCCACGGGCAGACCCCGCTGTCGATCGAACACCGGTTCAGCGGGGTCGGCAGCGACCCGGAGCTGACCGCCGAAGGCCGTGATCAGGCGAGCGCCGCCGGGAAGCGGCTCGCCGGCCAGGAGTTCGACGCGGTGATCAGCAGTCCGTTGCGGCGTGCAGTGCAGACCGCGCGCATCGCCGCTCCCGGTCGCGAGATCGTCGTCGAGCAGGGGTTACGCGAGACCGACTTCGGCAAGTGGGAGGGTCTGACCTTCAGCGAGGTCGGGCGCCAGTGGAAGGACGAATTGGCGGCCTGGCTCGCCGACCCCACGGTCGGGCCGCCGGGCGGCGAGTCCTTCACCGAGACCGATCTGCGGGTCGGCGCCGCGCTGGAGCAGTTGCAGGAGCGCTACGGCGGAGCCCGGCTCCTCGTCGTCTCTCATGTGACGCCCATCAAGCTGCTGGCGTGCCGCGCGCTGGGAGCCCCGCTGAGCGCGCTCTACCGGATACATCTCGAGTTGTGCTCGCTGACCACCATCGATTGGTATTCCGATGGCCCGGCCGTAGTGCGGTCGCTCAACGCCTGACCTACGCTTACTGGCGTGAGCTCTGACCTGTCTGACCTGGCAGTGGCACCCCCGCGGCGGGCGGCCTTCCATGCGATGAGCGAGTCGACCGCCGAGGACTGGCAGATCATCGCCGACCACACGGTGGATTTCGGCTCCCGGCTCCCCGAGCGCGTACTCGCGCATCTGCAACTGCTCGGGGCCGAGTCCGGCGGCTTCGCGGTCGACCGGCTGACCCACAGCCTGCAGACCGCGACCCGAGCGGAGCGGGCCGGGCGCCCTGATGAGTACGTGCTGTGCGCCCTGATTCACGACATCGGCGACACGCTCGGTCCGTACGGACACTCCGAGATCGCCGCCGCGATCCTGAAGTCGTACGTGCACCCTGACCTGCACTGGATGGTGGAGAAGCACGGTCAGTTCCAGGGGTACTACTTCTTTCACCACCTGGGTCAGGACCGCCACGTCCGCGACCAGTACGCGGGCCATCCGCTGTATGAACTCACGGCCGAGTTCTGCGCGGAATTCGATCAGGTCGCGTTCGATCCGGCGTACGACACCTTGCCGGTCGAGCATTTCGAGCCACTCGTCCGTGCACTTATGGCGGCCCCGCGCAAGGCCGCTTGACGCCGCTGGCGGCTCGTCGGCTACGGCTACCGCAGGTACGTGGCGACGAACTTGTTCTTCCCGGTGAAAGTCACTCGCAGCGAGACCGGGATGCCGTTCACTTCGGCGCTGCAGGTGTACGCGTGACCCGAGGACGCCTGGATCCCTGACGGGCACGACAGCTGGGACACGGTGTCACCGTTGCGCTGGATCGCCTGCGTGAGCTTCTTGTCCAGCGAGAACTTCGGCGAACCGGCCACCAGGATGACGGCGACGACTACACCCGCGATCACCACGACCGTGATCAGCCAGAGCCACCAGCGGGTGTACCAGGGCTTGTTCGGCTGCCCATAGCCCTGCGAATACGGGTCCGGGTAGCCGGGTCCGTACGGCTGCTGCCCGTAGCCCTGCTGGCCCCCGTAGCCGGGTTGCTGGCCGTAGCCCTGACCCGGCTGGCCGCCGTAGCCAGGCTGGCCGCCGTACGGAGGCTGCTGTTGGCCATAACCCTGCCCCGGGTTGCCGCCATAGGGCTGCTGGCCCGCCCACGGGTTTTCACTCACGTCAGCCCACCCCTTAGCCATGACCGTCAGCGTGATCGTCGCACGGGCACGGCGTTACAGGCGCTTTATTCACAAGCGCCACCTGCCGGCAATACGAGTCAGGCACACTTGCAGGACATGTTGGGCCTACACGACCCGCCGGACAGCGGCCCGGCGAAGCACCCGACCGGCGCCGGATCCATCCACACCGGCCACGTCATCGTGTGCGGGCTGTCGAACCTGGGCCTGCGCATCGCGGAGCAGTTGCACGACGCTGCGGTGGCGTGTGTGGTCGTCGACGACGGCGGCGAGCCGGCGGCCTGGCAGCAACTGCGCCGCTGGACCGTGCCGGTGGTACGCGAGACCAGCCGTTCGACGGCGAGCCTCGCGCAGGCGGGGATCGGCCAGGCGGCGGCGGTCATCGCGGCGCACGACGCGGACCTCGCGAACCTGGAAACCGCGCTGCTCATCGCCGACTTGACCGAGCAGGAGCAGGAGGTACGGCTCGTCGTGCGGCTTGCCAACCCACGCCTGGCCGAGCAGCTCACCAGTGCGCTCCCGAAAGCCGTCGTCCTGTCGCTGCCGGAGAAGGCGGGTTCCAGCTTCGTCGAAGGATGCGTGCAGTCGGCGCTGGTTCACGCGTTTTCGTTCGCGGCGGAACGGATGGAGGTCGTCGACGTGCAGGCGGCCCGCGGCACCCACACCACCCTGCGGCAGGCCTTCGGCGATCTGACCCCGCTCGCGCTGCGCCCTGCCGACGGTGGCCCGCTCGTGGTCTGTCCTCCGCGCGACTACGAGCTGGCCGAGGGGGATCGGATCACGCTGATCGGCCGGCCGGACGACTACCAGGCCGTCGGGCGCCTCGAGCGTGATGAGGCAGAGGCGGAGTCGCTGATCGCGCTCACGGCAGGTGAGCTGGCGGTCAAGACCGTGGGCTCCCGCTACGGACCGATTCGGCGGGCGCGCAACTGGCTGCAAGCCTTCGCCGCCGCTGCGGACCGGCCGGTGCGCCTGATGGCCGCGATCGTGTTCAGCATCATCCTGTTCAGCACGATCCTGCTGCGGTTCGCCTATCGCAATCACGCAGTGGTCGCCTCTGACGGCCATCCCGCCCAGTTCGGATGGCTGCAGGCGTTGTACTTCACGTCGACGATCGTCGCGACCGTCGGATTCGGCGATTACAGCTTTGCCCAGGAGCCCGGCTGGCTGACCGCCTACGGCATCTTCCTGATCTTCGTCGGCGCCGCTGCCGTAGCCACCTTGTACGCGCTTGTCACCAACTTCATTGTCACCAGCCGCCTGGAGCAGGCGTTCGGCCAGCAGCGCGCCACGAAGGCGCGTGGCCACGTGATCGTCGTAGGGCTGGGGGCTATGGGGCTGCGAGTCGTCGAGGGATTGCTGGCCGTCGGACGTGACGTGGTCGTCGTCGAGCGCGACCAGGGCGGTCGCTACATGGCCCGCGCGCGCGACCTCGGCGTGCCGGTGGTTGTCGGTGATGCGACGACGCGCACCGTGCTCATGCAGGCCGGCCTGCCCCACGCGACGGCGATCGCCGCTATGACGAGCAGCGATCTGGCCAACGTGGAGACGGCGCTGGTCTCCCGGTCGATGTCGGGAAAGCATGACCGCGAGCAGCCGCTGCGGGTCGTGGTCCGGGTTTTCGATACGGCGCTGGCCGACCAGGTGGAGCGGCGCTTCTCGATCCATGCGGTACGCAGCACGTCGGCGCTGGCCGCCCCGTGGTTCGTCGGCGCGGCGCTCGGCTACGACGTGGTGAGCACGTTTTACACCGAGCGTCAGCCGTTCCTCGTCGCGCGACTGTCGGTGGCCCCAGGCGCCGCGCTGGACGGGGTGCTGCTGTCGGAGTTGACGCCGCAGGTGCGGGTCGTCGCGCTCGTGTCCGGCGGCGAGATCGTGCCGCGCCCGACCCGCTACACGCGGCTTTCCGCGGGCGAGCAGCTGCTGCTCGTCGGTCCGCCGCGGGAAGTGATCGCCACCTTCCGCGCGAACCAGCCGGCCTGAGGCCCCCGGTTCAGTACGCCTAGGCGGCGGGGGAACGGTGTAGCAGGTCGGAAAAGGCGGCGCAGCCGATGTCGACGGCCTTGGCGGCTCCGGCGGAGAGCATCCCGAGATCGAAGAAGCCGTGAATCAACCCGTCGGAGCGCATCAGCTGCACGTCGACGCCGGCCTTCTCCAACGCAGCAGCGTAGGCCTCGCCCTCGTCGCGCAGCGGGTCGTACTCGGCGGTGAGCACGATGGTCGGCGGCAGGTCGGCGAGGTCGGGAGAGCGCAGCGGTGACAGTCGCGGGTCGTCCAGGTCGCTCCCTTCAGGCACGTAGTGCCCGGAGAACCACGTCATGTCCTCGGTGGTCAGGAAGTAGCCGGTCGCGTTCTCGACGCGGGAGGGGTAATCGGCGTCAGGATCGAAGTCGGTCGCCGGGTAAATGAGGAACTGCGCGCACACCGGCGGGCCATCCTTCGCGGCGAGCTGGGCGGCGACGGCAGCCAGGTTGCCGCCTGCGCTGTCACCGGCGATCGCGAGGTGCGCCGGGTCGTTGCCGAACTCGTCGATGTGGTCAGCCACCCAGCGCAGCGCCGCGTACGTCTCGTCCACCGGGACCGGCCAGCGCGACTCCGGGGCCAGCTGGTAGTCGATGGACACGACCACCGAGTTGGTCGCCTTGCAGATCCCACGCGCCTGGTTGTCATGCGTCTCGACGCTGCCGACGACGAAGCCCCCGCCGTGAACGAAGAGCACGGTCGGCAGGGGCTCGGTGCCCAGCACCTCGGGCCGGTAGACCCGCGCCTTCATCGCCCCGATGGGTCCGGGAATAGCGATGTCGCGAGTGCTCGAAACCGGCGTCAGCATCCCCACTGCCCGCATGCCCACCGTCATCTGCTCGAAGCCGTCGCGCGCCTCCTGGTGCGGCAGGCTCGAAAGCGCAGGCGCGGCGAGGTGCTCGAGAAGGTCGAGCATGCCCTGAATCTGCGGATCGACTGCCATGACCTGCTCCTGCTCTATCAGTGGACCAACCGGTTGGAGCTATGCCGTCGCGGATGGCCGAAACGGTGCGCCGCCGGGGCCGCCGCCAGTAACCGCTCCGGTCGTCGTCAGCTCTCGCCCGGAGCCTATTCCGCCTGGCTCGACGCCGGCTGGGACGATCTCGTAGTCCGCCGGGTTGAACCGGCGTACGAGCTGGCGAAACCGAAACGTGAAGGTGGGCCAGAGCGTCGTGTTGCGTCCCTGCGGGTCCAGGTACCAGCTGGCGCAACCGCCGGTGTTCCACACAGTGCCGGCCAGCTGCTCTTGGATTCGGGTGTTGTACGCGCGCTGCACGTCGGGACGGGGCTCGAGCGCGGCTGCCCCGAGGCTGTCCATGGCTGCCAGCGCTCCGAGCAGGTAGTTCAACTGCGCCTCGATCATGAAGATGATCGAGTTGTGGCCGAGCCCGGTGTTGGGACCTACCAGCAGGAACAGGTTGGGGAAGCCGCTGACCGTCGCGCCGTGCAGGGCCGACATCCCGGTCTCTTGCCAGCGTTCGCGCAGCGTCCGGCCGCCCTTGCCGATGATATTTGCAGCGATCGGATCGTCGGTGACGTGAAACCCGGTGCCGAAGATGATCGCGTCCACCTCGTGGACGACCCGCTGGCCGTCAGCTCCCCGCGTCACCAGACCCTCCGGGACGGCCTCGACGATGCCGTCGGTGACCACGTCAACGTTGGGCTGGGTGAGCGCCGGGTAGTAGTCGTTGCTCAGCAGCACCCGCTTACAGCCCAGCCGGAAGTGGGGGGTGAGCTTGGCGCGTAACAAGGGATCCGGCACCTGGTGCGCCAGGAACTTGCGCGCCATCTTCTCGCCGATGGACAGCATGCGGTCGTTGCCGGTCAGGGGAAGAACCATGACCTCACGGCCCCAGTAGATGCCTGCCCGCAGCGCGCGCTGCGCCGGGGGGAGGCGGCGGTAGAGCTTCTTCTCCCAGCCGTTGATGACGCGGTCGTGGCGCGGCATCACCCACGGGGCGGTGCGCTGGAAAAGCTTCATCCGCGAGGCGTTCTTCTGCACGTACGGCACGAACTGGATCGCCGACGCGCCGGTGCCCACGACGGCCACCCGTTTGCCGGCCATGTCGTAGTCGTGGTTCCAGGTGGCCGAATGGAAGGTTTCTCCGGCGAAGTTCGCGAGGCCGGCGATCGCTGGGAGGGCCGGGTCCGAGAGGGGTCCTTGCGCGGCGACGAGCACCTGGCAGCTGAGCTCGCCCCGTGCGGTCCGTACCCGCCAACGCTTGCGCTCGTCGTCCCAGCGCGCCTCGTTGACGTTGGCCCCGAGGTAGAGGTGCGGGCGCAGGCCGAACTCGTCGGCGCAGCGCTGCAGGTACGCGAAGATCTCGGGCTGGCCCGAGAAGGCTCGGCTCCAGTCGGGATTGGGCGCAAATGAGAACGAGTAGAGGTGGCTCGGCACGTCACACGCGCAGCCGGGATAGGAGTTGTCCCGCCAGGTGCCGCCGACGTCGTCACCGCGCTCGAGGACGACGAAGTCGTGGATGCCGGCCTGCTTGAGCCGGATCGCCGTGCCAAGGCCGCCGAAGCCGGCGCCGATGACGGCAATCCGAACCTCGGTGGGCAGGGGCCCGCTGGCCCCCCGCGCGTGATTGCCGCGGTCACCCAGCTTGGTCGGCGTGGGATCGGTCGGTGTGGAAGCGGCGGTCATCGCGAAGTCCTGACCTCGTGGTGGGCGGTGTCTGCCCGGCCGCCGGCGCCGACCAGGCTGCCGGCGCCCACGCCTTCCGCGAGGAAGGACTTCTCCGCTTTGGCGATGTCGCGCTTGCCGGCGACGTAGGTGAGGCCCGCAATCAGGCCACGCAGCGGGCGTACGAACCGGACCCAGTGCTGGCCGTAGACGTGGGCCGCCCGGCGCTCGATGCCGTCACACAAGGCGGCGACCGTCGGCTCCACCGGATAGGTCCTGCCGAGCACCCCGGGCATTCCGGCGCGGGTTTCGCGCAGGTCACGGTGCTCGTCGGCGCCGCGGACCATGTCGGTGTCGGTCCAGGAGAGGTAGGCGGTGCCCAGGTCGACCCCGTGGCCGGCGATCTCGGTGCGTACCGACTCGGTGAAGGCCTCGACACCCGACTTGCTGGCGCAGTACGCGGCCATCATCGGGGCCGGCGCGAGCGCTGCCAGCGATGCGATCTGCAGCGAATAACCCCTACTCTCCACGAGGGTCGGCAGGAACGCCCGGAGCGTTCGGATGCTGCCCATGAGGTTGACCTCGATGGTCCGCTCGAACGCTTCCGCCTCCGTGTAGAGGAACGGGCCGCCGCTCGCGACTCCGGCGTTGATCACCAACACGTCAACCCGGCCGAAGTGCGCCTTGACCTCGGCAACAATGCTCGCCAGCTCGATCGCATCCGTGACATCGAGCTCCCACCACCGGGAACCTGCGCACGTAGCGCTGACCTTCGCCAGCTCCTCGGGCTCCAGGCCGAGCAGCGCCACCTGAGCTCCGCGCTCGGTCAGCTGGCGGGCCAGCGAGGCTCCGAGGCCACGTGCGGCTCCCGTCACGGCGACGACCTTGCCCTGCACTCCAGCGGCCATTCGAAGCTCCCGTCAGGTTGCTGCAACCGATTGCTACGGTAGTGAAGCAACACCGTTGTAGCATACGATTTGTGCTGATGTCGAGGTGGGACCGAACGTGAGTCAGCTCACGGGTCGCCGGCCGTACGCCGCCCGGATGCCGGCGCAGGAGCGTCGGACGCAGCTGCTGGACGCGGCGCTGCGCATCGCCGTCGACCAGGGATTTGCCGCTGTGACGATGGATCGCGTCGCGCGCGCGGCGGGGGTGACGCGCCCGGTGGTCTACGGGCTGTTCCCCGACCGCGGCGCGCTGCTGGCAGCGTTGCTCGAACGCGAGACCGGGCGCGCCCAGGCCGCGCTGGCTCCGGTCCTGCCGCCGGTGCCCGGCCCGGACAACGAGGTCGACCCTGATGCGCTCCTCGTCGCGGGCATCCGCGCCTACCTGACGGCCGTCCGCGAGTCGCCGGACACCTGGCGTCTCGTCCTGTTCCCGGCCGAGGGGGCACCGCCCGAGTTGCAGGCGGCGGTCGCGGCCTCGCGTACGGACTCGCTGCATCAGATCAGCCGGCTGCTGACCTGGGGGATCGCTGCCCGCCGCCGGGACGTGCCGCGCGTGGATACCGCCGGGCTGACATCGGTCCTGACGCCCCGGGTCGACGTCGAGCTCTTCGCCCGGATGCTCGTCGGCCTCGCCGAAGGCGCCGCGCGCATGGTGCTCGACGAGCCGGACAGCTGGCCCGTCCAGCGCTTCGCCGTCTTCACCGAACAGATGCTGGACGCGCTCGCCGTCCGTTAGCCCCGCCGCTCTCGTCCCCCGTTGCGAGAAACCCCGAGTTGGTCGCTAAGACTGCTTCTTGGCGACCAACTCGGGGTTTCTGACGCAGCGGGAGGAGGGGGCGGGTCAGAGCGAGGCGGCCACGGCAGCCAGGACCTGCTCGGCCAGCTCCGGCAGACAGATCACCAGTTCGGTGCTGAGCGCCTCAGGGGTGTTGAACGCGAGCGGCCGGCCATCGAACCGGCTGACGTGCAGCCCGGCCGCCGCCGCCACCGCCACGGGGGCAGCCGCGTCCCACTCGTGCATGCCGCCTGCGTGGACGTAGACGTCGGCCTTGCCCTGCAGGATGGACATCGCCTTGGCGCCGGCGGAGCCCATGGGTACGAGCTCGCCGCCAAGCCGGCCGGCCACCGCCGTCACGAACGCGGGCGCCCGGCTACGGCTCACGACCAGCCGGGGAGCGCTCGGGGCGCCGCCACGGCTGGGTGCGTTGCCGCCTGTCGTCAGCGTGACGTGCTGCGCTGGGAGGGCGACGGCACCAGCGGTGAGGCCGCCCGCGCGGCGCTCCCAGAGGGCGACGTGAACGGCCCAGTCGTCGCGGCCGGGCTCCGCATACTCGCGCGTGCCGTCGAGCGGGTCGATGATCCAGACGCGGTCCGCCTGCAGGCGTACGGCATCGTCCTCGGCTTCCTCGGACAGCACCGCGTCATCCGGGCGCAGCTCGAGCAGGGCCGCCGCGAGCAGGTCCTGCGAACGGTTGTCCCCGGCGTGACGCAGCCCCGGCGGGTCCTCGAAGCCGAACTCCTCGCGCAACTGGAGCAGGAGGGCACCGGCCCGGGTCGCGAGGTCGGCCGCCACGCTTTCGTCGTCGGGCGAGGTCGATCCGGCGGGGGTTGTCATGTGCCCATCTTGGCCGGTGGGCGACGAGTGACCGGGCATTGGGCAGGATGACTGGGTGTTGCTCCACGAAGTTCTCGACGAGTCGGCCTCCGATCCTGCGATCCGGGAGCACCCCGCGCTGATCGTCGACGGCGCGACGCATACCTTCCGCGAGGTCCAGCGCGATGTCGCGGCGCTGGCTCGCGGCGTCGCCGGAATCAGCGACCAGGGCGACACGATCGCCCTGCTGGCGCAGAACTGTTACGGCTACCCGCTGGCGTATTACGGCGTGCCCAAGGCCGGCCGTGTGCTCCTTCCGCTGAACCAGCGGCTGCATCCGCGCGAGTGGGCCAGCCAGCTCGAACGGGCCCGCGCGACGGTGCTGCTCGTGGACCGCGAGCACCTCGAGAAGTTTCGCTCGACGCTCGCGATCCCGGATTCGGTACGCACGATCGTCGTGCTGGAGGAACCGGCGCCGGATGACCTGGCGTTCGGACGCCTGCTCGAGGAAGGCGTAGCTGGCGAGGCACAGTTGCCGGGCCCAAATCCGAATGACCCGGCGTGGCTGATGTTCACCAGCGGCACGACCGGCCGGCCCAAGGGCGTGCTGCTGCCGCACCGGAGCCTGCTGGCCGGCGTGCGCCACAGCACCCTCCTGCGTCCGATGACCGACGCTGACGTCTTCCTGACCGCCTTCCCGATGTGTCACGTCGCGGGCTACCAGGTGATCACCGCGCACATGCGGCGCCGGCCCGCGGTGATCCTGCGCCGCTTCGACGCCGCAGACTTTGTCGCCGCCGTACGCGATCACGGGGTGACGACCTGCTCGCTCGCCCCGACCATGCTCGATCTCCTGCTTGAGCACCTGCGGTCGGATCCGGAAGGGCTGGCTCTCGTACGCGAGCGGCTGCGGGTCGTCGGCTACGGTTCCGCGCCGATGCCGGCGCCGCTCATTCGCCGGATCACCGACGTGCTCGGTTGCGAGCTGAACCAGGGCTATGGCATGACGGAGCTCTGCGGCAACGTCACGGCGCTCGGTGCCGGCGAACATCGGGCGGCGATCTCCGGAGAGCCGGCCCTCCTCGCATCAGCCGGTACGCCTGGCCCGCTGGCGCGGCTGGCGATCATGGACTCCGACGGAGGCCTTGCGCCGCCCGGAGTCGCGGGCGAGATCGTGGTCCGCGGCGAGCAGGTCTGCGCCGGCTACCACGACGACCCAGCGGCCTCGGCTGATGCCATGGCGGGCGGCTGGTTTCACACCGGCGACCTCGGGATCCTCGGTACGGACGGTCGGCTTGCCGTGGTTGACCGGATCAAGGACATCATCGTGACCGGCGGCGAGAACGTCGCCAGCCGCGAGGTGGAGGACACGTTGCGCGAGCTTGCGGGTGTACGCGATGTCGCCGTCATCGGGGTCAATGACGACCGGTGGGGCGAGCGCATCTGTGCGGTCGTGGTCGCCGACCCGCAGGCGCCGCCGACGTCCGACGATCTGGTCGCCGGATGCCGGGCGCGCCTGGCGGGCTTCAAGACGCCGCGCAGCTTCACGTTTGTCGAGGAGCTGCCCCGCACCGCCACCGGCAAAGTGCGCAAGGACGAGCTCCGGCGGCTATTCGGCTAGCACCAGCCGCCGGGCTGGGCGTCAGCCCGCGAGGACCCCGTCGATCGCCTTGACCAGCTCGTCGTCGTGCGGGTCGGTCTGCGGCCGAAAGCGGCCGACGACCGCTCCATCAGGTGACACCAGGAACTTCTCGAAGTTCCACTGGATGTCGCCGGCTTCGCCCTTGCCGTCGCTGGTAGCGGTCAACACGTTATAGAGCGGGTGGCGACCCTCGCCGTTGACCTCGACCTTCCCGGTCATCGGGAAGGTCACGCCGTAGGTCGCGGAGCAGAACTCGGCGATGTCCTCGGAGGTGCCGGGTTCCTGGCCCAAGAACTGGTTGCACGGCACGCCGAGCACCGTGAAGCCGCGGCCGGAAAGCTCCTCGTGCAGCTTCTCCAGGCCCTCGTACTGGGGGGTGAGGCCGCAGCGGCTCGCGACGTTGACAACGAGGGCTGCCTTGCCGCCGGTGAGCTCGCCGAACGTCGTGGCGTCGCCGGACAGGGTGCTGAGGGAAATGTCCTTGATCTGGGTCACGTCGTCATTCTGCCTCGACCCCAGCGACCGCCGCTCAGTGCCCTCGCGCGATCCACCCCGGCAGATCGGGAGCCTCGTCGCCGATGGTCGTTGTGGGTCCGTGACCGGTGCGTACGACGGTGCCCGCAGGCAGCACCAGAAGCCGGTCGCGGATCGACTCGACGATGGTCGGGAAGTCGCTGAAGCTGCGTCCCGTCGCGCCTGGACCACCCTTGAAGAGGGTGTCGCCGCTGAAGACGGTCTGCAGGTCGGGGACGTGGACACACACGGAGCCCGGCGCGTGGCCCGGCGTGTGGAGCATCGACAGCGGCACCCCCGCGACCTCGATCAGCTGGGTGTCGGCGAGCTCTGCGTCCGGATCACGGTTCGGGTGGGTCAGGCGCCAGAGCCCGTAGTCGGCGGGGTGCAGCAGGATCGGGCCGCCGGTCGCGTCGGCCAGCGCGGGCGCGACGTTGATGTGGTCGTCGTGCGCGTGGGTCGCCACGATTGCGACGACCCGGCGCCCGTCGACGGCACGAACGATCGCGTCGACGTCGTGGGCCGCGTCGATGATGACGACCTCGTCGAAGTCACCGATCAGCCAGACGTTGTTGTCGACATCCCAGGTGCCGCCGTCGAGGCTGAAGGTGCCCGACGTCTCGACGTGGTCGATCCTCACAGCACCACCACGGAGCGCAGGACCTCGCCGCGGTGCATCTTCTCGAAAGCTGCCTCGATGTCGCCGAGGCCGATGGTCTCGCTCACGAACTTGTCGAGGTCGAGACGTCCCTGCAGGTACAGGTCGACCAGCATCGGGAAGTCGCGTGAGGGCAGGCAATCGCCGTACCAGGACGACTTGAGCGCCCCGCCGCGGCCGAAGACGTCAATCAGCGGTAGGTCGATACGCATGTCGGGCGTCGGTACGCCGACCAGCACCACCGTGCCGGCCAAGTCACGGGCGTAGAACGCCTGCTCGTACGTCTCCGGCCGGCCGACGGCCTCGATCACGATGTCAGCGCCCACCCCGCCGCAGATCTCCTGGATCGCGTCGACGGGGTTACGCGATTTGCTGTTGACCACGTGGGTGGCTCCGAGCGAGCGGGCCCACTCCAGCTTGCGGTCGTCGATGTCGACGGCCACGATCGTGCGCGCTCCAGCGAGCCGCGCGCCGGCGATGGCGGCGCATCCCACGCCGCCGCAGCCGATCACGGCCACCGTGTCGCCGCGGGTCACCCCGCCCGTATTGAGGGCCGCGCCGAAGCCGGCCATGACGCCGCAGCCGAGCAGGCCGACTGTCGTCGCAGGTGCCGCCGGATCGACCGTCGTGCATTGCCCCGCCGCCACGAGCGTCTTCTCGGCAAACGCGCCGATGCCCAACGCCGGCGAGAGCGGGGTGCCGTCGACCAGCGTCATCTTCTGGGCCGCGTTGTGGGTGGTGAAGCAGTACCAGGGCCGCCCGCGCCGGCAGGCCCGGCACTCGCCGCAGACCGCGCGCCAGTTGAGGACGACGAAGTCGCCGGGACTGACCTCGGTGACGCCCGCGCCGACGGCGTCGACCGTTCCCGCCGCCTCATGCCCCAGCAGGAACGGGTAGTCGTCGTTGATGCCGCCGTCGCGGTAGTGCAGGTCGGTGTGGCAGACCCCGCACGCCTTGACCGAGACGGTCGCCTCGCCCGGCCCCGGATCGGGCACCACGATGTCGGTCAATTCGACGGGTTCACCTTTGGCGCGCGAGATGACGCCCTGCACCTGCGTCGACATCCGTCAGCTCCGTTCTGCGTGGGTGTTCTGCTGGTCCGCTATTAGGTTCGCGATGGTTAGTCGGCGATGGCGGCAGCGACGGCCAGCGCCGCCTGCGTCAACCGCGCCGCGTGATCCTCGACCGCGGCGGCGAGCGCGCGCTTGGACATCACCATCAGGGTGAGGACTAGCACGGTCGTCCCGTCCGGCGCGCTGACCGGGACCGAGACCGACCGGATCTCGCTGCGGTCGCCGGCACCCGACGCGGGGGACTCGTAGTCGGCTGGCAGCGACGTGATCAGCCGTGAGATCGTCACGGACGTCTCCGGGGTCAGCGCCCCGCGCGAGCGCGCCAGGACCGTACCGACCTCGCGGTGCCACGATGCGCCGCGCCCGACCGAGAAGCCGGCCTTGCGGACGTCATCGAGGGTCTGCTCGAGCGCCGCACGCTCCTCGGGGGCGGCCATGGCGAGCCACGCAGCGCGGGCCGGCTCGCTGGCCCAGGCAACGAAAGCCGTCCCGAGCGGCGGCCGGAACGGGATGCGCTGGCCGACCCGCGTCGGCAACGCCTGCGAGCGGGGGGTGCCGGCATTGGCGATCAGGACCATGTCGTCGCCGACGACCGCGCTCGCCACGCACTCCACGTCGAGGTCTTCGGCGAGCGCCTCCATCTCAGGACGGGCCGCATCTGCCGACGCGAGCTGCAGCTGCAGATCGCCTTCCCAGGCGGCCAGCGACAGGGCGGTGAAGCGACCGTAACCGCCCTGGAAGAAGAGCAACGGGAGCGAGGGATTGGCGACATCCAGCTCGAGTACCCGCCCGATGACGATGTAGTGGTCACCCGTGTCGTGAACGACTTCGACCTCGCAGTCGATCCACGCGACGACGTCGTCCAGCCGCGGGGAACCGGTGGCCGGCGCCGGGGTCCAGCTCAGCTCCGCGAACTTGTCGCCGCCCTTGACCGCGAACGTCCGGCAGACCGATTCCTGCTCGGACGCGAGGATATTGACGCAGAACTTCCCGGAAGGCGCGATCTTCGGCCAGCTGCTCGAGGACTTGTCGGGCAGGAAAGCCACCAGCGGCGGGTCGAGCGACACCGACGTGAACGAACCGATGGCCATCCCGGCAGGTTTGCCCTCCGGGTCCAGACCGCTGATGACGGCGACGCCGGTCGGGAAATGTCCGAGAACGCGCCGGAAGTGCTTCGCGTCGATCGTCATGAGGCCCATCCTGCCCGCCGCCGCGCGCCCGATCCGCCGCAGGGTGTTGAGTTGGTTCGCTAACCGGACCGCCTCACATCGCGCCTCTTGCCAGGATGGCCTCCGGAGTGGCAGTTCGCCATGGTCCTGGGGTCGTACGACCATGAGCGAATAGCGGATCGTCCGCCGATCGAAAAGCGTTGACCCCACGAGCCGTCCCGCCCGCCCCCGTCCTATCGCTTAGCCGGAGGTCGTCATGTCAGATAGCACCGCCATCACGGATAGCACCGCCCCCGCCACATTCACCTGCGCCCGCCGACAGCTACTGCTGGGCGCAGGGGTGGGCGGGGTCGCGCTTGCCGCCGCCGGATGTGCCAGCTCCAGCAAGAGTTCGACGGCTACCTCGCCGGGCGGCGGATCCACGGCCGCCGGCATCATCGCCCTGTCCCAGGTGCCGACGGATTCGGCCGTTTCGGTCAAGGCCGACGGCCGCACGCTGCTGATTACCCAGAGCGGCGGCAAGCTGACCGCGCTGGACGCGACCTGCACTCACATGGCGTGCACCGTGGGCGTTGCGCAGGATCACCTGGCGTGCCCCTGCCACGGGTCGACGTACACGCTCCTCGGGCAGGTGACGCAGGGGCCCGCGCCCACGGCGCTGGCCGCGGTGGCCGTGAAGGTCGTCTCCGGGCAGGTGGTACTCGCGTGATCGCTACGCTGCCGCTCCCGGCCACCGTCAACGGGCTGCCCCTACACCCGCTGGTCGTGCATGCCGTAGTTGTCCTGGTGCCGCTCGCGGTGCTGGGCGCGATCGGAATCTCCGTATGGCCGGCGATGCGGCGCCACCTGGGTCTGCTCGTGCTCGCCGGCGCTTTCGTCGCACTGGTCGTGGTGCCCGTGGCCACGTCGAGCGGGCAGCAGTTCCGCGACCGGCTCGGCGCCCAGCAGCTGGTACGCCAACACCAGCACTACGCGTCCAACATGCTTCCCTGGACGGCCACGGTCTTCGTGCTCGTCGCGCTAGTCATGGTCGTCGATCTGGCCCGTCGGCTGGGCCCGCCGATGTCGGTCCTTTCGGGCGCAGCTTCCGGGGCTCCCCAGGCTGCGGCGCCGCTCGAAGAGCCCTCCCCCCGGGCCCCGTCGGGCGGCGTCGCGTTGGCGGTCCACGCTCCCGCGACCGGGTCGGCGGCGACCATCACGCGACTCGAGCGCTACGTCGGACGGCTCATCCCCAGGCGCCTGCGGGAAAATACGGAGCTGTTGCGTAGGGCCGAGCCCATCTTGGGCCTCCTCACCGTCGCCGCCGCGCTGGTGCTGGCCTACTACTGCTTCAAGACCGGTGAGAGCGGAGCTAAGACGGTCTGGCAGGGTCGCTAGCCGGCGGTAGCTGTACCCGTCGCGGATGCGTTGCAGGCGTGCGGTCAGGATGTCCGCATGAGTGAGCAGACTCGCCCTTTCGCCGTCGACATCTCTGCCGCCGAGCTGACGGACCTGCGCGAGCGGCTGGCACGTACCCGCTGGCCCAATGCCGAGCCGGTGACCGACTGGTCACAGGGCATGCCCCTCGCGTACACCCAGGAGCTCTGCCGGTACTGGCAGTCGGACTACGACTTCACGGCCGCCCAGGCCCGGCTGAACAGTCATGCCCAGTTCCTGACCGAGATCGACGGCGTGGAAGTGCATTTCGTCCACGTGCGCGCACCGCAGCCCGATGCGCTGCCGCTCGTCCTGACTCACGGGTGGCCGGGTTCGTACGTCGAGTTCCTCGAGGTCATCCGCCCGCTCACCGATCCGGCGGCGTACGGCGGCGACCCCGCTGACGCGTTCCATGTGGTCTGCCCGTCGCTGCCGGGCTACGGATTCAGCGGCAAGCCGACCGAGACCGGGTGGGGCGTCGACCGCATCGCACGGGCCTGGATGGCGTTGACGGCACGTCTCGGGTACGACCGCTACGGCGCGCAGGGCGGCGATTGGGGGTCGTTGGTGACGGCCAGCATCGGGCGTCAGGATCCCGATCACGTCGCCGGGATCCACCTCAACATGCCCGTGGCCGCGCCCGACCCCGAAACGTTCGGCGACCTCACCCCCTTCGAGCAGCAATCGCTCGCTGATCTCGCCCGCCACCGCAAGGACGGCACCGGCTACTCCAAGCAGCAGTCGACCAAGCCTCAGACGCTTGGTTACGGCCTCGCCGACTCCCCGGCCGGACAGTGCGCGTGGATCGTCGAGAAGTTCTACGAGTGGACCGACTGCCACGGCCATCCCGAAAACGCCGTCGCGCGCGACGCGTTGCTCGACAACGTTCTCGTCTACTGGCTGTCGGACACTGCCGCCAGTTCGGCCAGGCTCTACTGGGAGAGCTTCAGCGGCACCGACATGGGCGAGATTGCGGTGCCCACCGGCATGTCGATCTTCCCGAAGGAGCTCATCCGCATGTCCCGGAGGTGGGCCTCGAAGCGCTTCACGGACATCCGTTACTGGAACGAACTCGAGCACGGCGGCCATTTCGCGGCGCTGGAGCAGCCCGAGACGTTCATCAGTGAGGTGCGGGCCTTCTTCCGCCTCGTGCGCTAGTGCGCGGATCGGCTTTCTTGGCCCCTCCAGGTGCACCCGTTGCGTTCTTGTCGAACGAACGTTATAAAAGTGGCGATCGGTCTTCATGTTGTCGCTCAGGCGGAGGTAGCGTGCCCCGGCGTACCCAGGCGGATCGGCGCGCGGATACCCGTCGCCGGCTCCTGAGTGCCGCGGCCGAGCTTTTCGCGAGCCAGGGCTACGACGCCGTCTCCGTGGACGAGGTGGCGGCGGCGGCCGATCGCAGCTCGGGGGCGGTCTATGCGCACTTCGGCAGCAAGCAGGGCCTGCTCCGGGCGCTCCTCGAGTCGTGGCAAGAGACCACGGCAGCTGTCGTGGCGGCGGAGTTCGCCGTCTCGCCGGACCGCGCGGCTCGGATGGCGGCTTTGTGGCGCAACGTCTCGCATCCGCCGGACGAGCTCGGCGAGCAGTGGCTGCTGCTCGAGCACGAACTGTGGCTGCGGGCCGTACGCGATCCGGAAGTTGGCGCCGGACTGCGCAATCGTTACGCCGAGGTTCGCGCGTCGATGTCCATGGGCTTCCGCGAGCGGGGAGTGTCTTGCGAGGTCGGGGCCGACCTCGCGTCACAGGTCTTCGCGCTGCTCATCGGCCTCGACATGCAGCGCCGGCTCGACCCCGAGGCGGTCACCGACGCGACCGCGCTAGCCGGGCTCAATGCCCTCTTCGACGCGGCTCTTTCGCGAGCAGACGCCTTGTGAAGCCTCACTTTCCCTACCAGCCCGCGGTCTAGTACGAAGTACTGAGAGGAAGCTCCATGCGCACATCGCTGTGTGACCAGCTCGGCATTGAATTCCCGATCTTTGCCTTCACCCATTGTCGTGACGTGGTCGCCGCCGTGAGTCGGGCCGGCGGGTTCGGCGTGTTGGGCGCGGTCGGCTTCAGCGCCGAGCAGCTGGCGATCGAGCTGGACTGGATCGACGAGCACGTCGGCGACCACCCGTACGGGGTCGACATCGTCATCCCCGGCAAGTATGAGGGCATCGGCGAGATGGACGCCGAGAAGCTCGCGCAATCACTGCGCGACATGGTGCCGCAAGGTCACTACGACTTCGCCAAGAAGCTGCTGGCCGACCACGGCGTGCCAGAGCTGCCGGAGGGCGAATCCGGCAGCGGGCAGCTGCTCGGCTGGACCGCCGCGACGGCCGCTCCGCAGGTCGAATGTGCGCTGAAGCACGACAAGGTGCGCCTGATCGCCAACGCGCTGGGAACCCCGCCGGAGGATGTCGTCAAGCAGGTCCACGACAGCGGGCGCCTCGTCGCTGCGCTGTGTGGCTCGGCCCGCCAGGCGCGTAAACATGCTGACGCCGGCATCGACATCATCATCGCCCAGGGCGGCGAGGCCGGCGGTCACACCGGCGAGATCGGTAGCGTCGTGCTCTGGCCCGAGGTCATCGACGCGGTCGCGCCCGTCCCGGTCCTCGCCGCGGGAGGCATCGGCAACGGCCGCCAGGTCGCCTCCGCGCTCGCCATGGGCGCCGAGGGCGTCTGGACCGGCTCGATCTGGCTGACGGTCGCCGAGGCCGATTCACCGCCCGCCAAGACCCAGCAGTTGCTCGACGCGAAAAGCAGCGACACCGTTCGCTCGCGCTCGTTCACCGGCAAGCCGGCGCGCATGCTCAAAAGCGCCTGGACCGAGGCGTGGGAAGCACCCGAAAACCCGAAGCCGCTGGGAATGCCACTGCAGTACATGGTCAGCGGCGAGTGCGTCGCCCGCAGCAGCCGTTACGCGGATCAGTCCAGGGACGTGATGTTCAACCCGGTCGGTCAAATCGTCGGTTCGATGAACAAGGTTCGCAGCAGCCGGGAGCTCATCTCGGATCTGGTCACCGAGTACGCGGATGCGGTCGAGCGGCTCAACGCGCTCGGCGGCGAATAGGGGGTAGCGCCCATGACTGCCACGGCAACCGAGCTCAGCCTTTCCGACGTCGACATCGCCTCTCATGAGGTGTGGGTCGCCGGCGTACCGCATGAGCAGTTGGCGCTGCTTCGCCACAAGGCGCCGGTCTTCTGGCACCGCGGCACCGAGGTCGACATGCCGGATCATTTCTGGGTGTTGACCCGTCACGCTGACGTGCAGGCCGCCAACCGTGACTGGGAGACGTACTCCTCGGCCATGCCCGGCAGCCTGCTCAACGACCCGCCGGCGGAGGTCTCGAGCGACTTCCGGACGATCATCGACACCGACCCGCCGACCCACAGCCGGCTGCGCAAGCTCGTCAACCGGGGATTCATGCCGCGGGTGATCGCCTCGTACGAGGAGCACCTGCGCGAGGTCACCCGCGAGATCTTCGACCGCGCGCTGCCTAAGGGTCAGTTCGATTTCGTCGTGGACGTCGCCGCGGAGCTTCCCCTCGTCGCCATCACCGAGCTGCTCGGCATCCCGTACGAGGACCGTCACAAGGTCTTCGAGTGGGCCAACCGGCTCGTAGGCGGCACCGATCCGGAGTACGACCGGGGCCAGGAGGCGCGGGTCGGCGCGGCTTTCGAGCTCTACCAGTACGCGCAGGACCTCGCGGCGGAGCGTCGCGAGAAGCCGAAGGACGACATCGTCACGAAGCTGATCACGGTGGTGGACGGCGACGACGACAAGCTGGGCGACCACGAGTTCGACCTGTTCATCCTCACGCTGGCCGTCGCGGGAAGCGAGACGACCCGTAACGCGATGTCCCATGGACTGCTGGCACTGATGAACAATCCCGAGCAGATGCGGCGGCTACGTGAGGGTGGGCCGGCCGTCATGGATACCGCCGTCGAGGAGATCCTGCGCTGGTCGACCCCGGTGTCGAACTTCCGGCGTACCGCAACCCGCGAGGTGCAACTGCACGGGGTGACGATTCCGCAAGGCGACGCCGTCGTGCTCTCGTACGCGTCCGCGAACTACGACGAGACCGTCTTCGCCGACCCTTACCGCTTTGACGTGACCCGCTCGCCCAACCCGCACATCTCCTTCGGAGGCGGCGGGCCGCACTTCTGCCTGGGGTCGCATCTCGCCCGCCTGGAGATCCGGCTTATGTTCGAGGCGCTGATCGAGCGCACGCAGAGCATCGAGCTGAACGGCGATGTGCAGCGGCTGCGCTCCAGCTTCATCAATGGCATCAAGCACCTGCCCGTACGGGTGAGCTGAGAGGGACGGGAAGCTGCAGTGGAGTTCAACCTGGCGGATCTGTTCGAGCACGCCGTCGACCAGTTCGCGGATCGTGAATATCTGGTTGTCGGCGGCCGGCGGCGTACCTATGGAGAGCTGGAGGAGCGGGCCAACCGGCTCGCTCACCACCTTGCTGCGCAGGGCGTCGGCGCGGGCGACCACGTGGGCATCTACGGCCTGAACTCGATCGAATGGGTGGAGACGGTCTGGGCGACCTTCAAGCTGCGGGCCGTCTGGATCAACATCAATTACCGGTACGTCGAGGACGAGCTGGCGTACCTGTTTGCGAATGCGGATCTGAAGGCCCTGCTGCATGACCCGGAGTACACGGCCCGGGTTGACGGGGTGAGAGGGACGCTGCCCAATCTGACGCACCGCCTCGCCTACGGCGCCGACTACGAAGCGGCGCTCGCTGCCCAATCACCCGAGCGTGACTTCGGGCCACGCTCGTCCGACGACGTCTACATCCTGTTCACCGGCGGCACGACCGGCATGCCGAAGGGCGTCGTCTGGCGGCACGAAGATGTGCTTTTCGCGCTCGGCGGCGGGCTCGACATGATGACCGGCGTCCCCATCGAGAAGCCGGAAGAGCTGGCTGCCAAGGGCCACGCCATGGGCGGGATGCAGCTGACCTTCCTGCCGATCGCCCCCCTGATGCACGGCGCTAGCCAGTGGGCGGTCATGGGCCAGAGCTTCACCGGCAACCGGGTCGTGCTGGTGCCGAAGTTCGACCCGCACGAGGTGTGGCGGCTTGTGCAGGACGAGAAGGTCAACGCCGTCATGATCACCGGTGACGCGATGGGCCGCCCGCTGGTCGAGGCGCTGCAGGAAGAACCGAGCCGCTCGTACGACCTGTCCTCACTTTTCTCGCTCTCCTCGACGGCTGCCGTCTTCTCGCCGTCGGTGAAAGATGAGTTCCTGGAACACTTTCCCAACCTGATCATGACCGACTCGATCGGTGCGTCTGAGTCCGGCGCCAACGGCATCCTCAAGGTCAAGAAGGGCGAGACGGGGATGAAGAGTGGCCCCACCGTCACGCCCATCTCCGGCACCGTCGTCATCACCGACGACGGCGAACGCGTCGAGCCCGGATCGGGCGTCGTCGGCAAGGTCGCGCGTACCGGGTGGATCCCGAAGGGCTACTACAACGACCCGGTGAAGACGGCGGAGACCTTCCTGGAGTTTGGCGGCTCGCGTTACGTCGTACCCGGAGACTTCGCCACCGTTGAGGCCGACGGGTCGATCACGCTGCTCGGCCGCGGATCGCAGTCCATCAACTCCGGCGGCGAGAAGATCTATCCTGAAGAGGTCGAGGCAGCCGTCAAGTCACATCCAGACGTCTACGACGCGGTCGTGGTTGGTGTCCCGGACGAGAAGTGGGGCCAGCGGGTGGCGGTCGTCGTCCAGTTGCGCGATGGCGTCTCGCCGGAGGTGGAAATCCTGCTCGAGTCGGTCCAGGGCCACTGCCGTACCAAGGTCTCGGGCTACAAGGTGCCGCGCGAGCTGCACGTGGTCGGCGCGGTGCAGCGTTCGCCATCGGGTAAGCCGGACTACCCGTGGGCCAAGAAGGTCGCGGCGGGAGAGCCGGTTTAGCGCCGGCCGACTAGCGCTAACCAGCGCAGCCCGGTGTGCCGGTTGGAGCGTCAAGGTCGGTGAGGTCGTCGCCCTGCCTGACTGTCTGCACGTCGCCAGCGCAAGCGGGTGTGCGGGATGACGATGGTAGGTCGCGTCGCCAATGCTGATCAGGTCGATCGTTGCGCCTTGCCGCTTAAGCG